>NZ_JBBPCL010000001.1:5411800-6023601 GCF_038039215.1 Pseudonocardia sp. T1-2H | reverse complement strand
GCATCCGGGTGAGGGTGCCGCCGATCTGTCCCGCACCGATGATTCCGATCTTCATATCGTCGCCAACCCGGGTGGTGGAGGTGGCATTCCCGGATGATCATGCAGGGTGGTCAGAGGGCCAGGGCGTCGACGACCTTCTGGCGTCCGGGGCGCGCCGCATCCGGCGCTCGTGCAGGATGGGACACCGGCCGACGGGAGGGACGGGGATGACACAGGTGGTGATCCAGCCGTCCTACGGCCTGCCCAGGTTCCGCCGCCACTGGGCGGACACCCTGGACCAGCCGGTCCCTTTCACAGAACAGCGGTACGCGTCGGCGCTCAGGCCGGCCGAACGCCGCGCCCTCGACGCGCTCCATCCCTCCGGGACCGCGCACTTCTGGGGGACGACGGCCAAGCACGACCGGCGGATGTGCCGGCTCGGGACCGGCGACGTCGTCCTGTTGACCGGGCAGAAGCACGTCCTCGCCGTCGGCGAGGTGGGGCTGAGCTTCCGGAACCCGGCCTTCGCGGAGGCACTGTGGCGGCCGGATCCGGCCGCCTGCAGCTGGGACAACGTCTACAGTCTGCTCGACCTGCTGCAGGTACGGATCCCGTACGAAGCGGTGTGGGCCCTTCCCGGTTTCAACCCGGGGGACAACTTCATGGGCCTGCGCTTCCTGGACCGGCAGAAGGGTGAGGCCGTGCTCTCCGGACTGGGGATCACGACCGGGACGGCCGGCCCGGGCCTGGCCGTGGCCTAGCGGTCGCCCTCCGGCGCCAGGAGCTTCAGCATCTCCGGGAAGCTCGAACATCCGCGCGGTCGCGAGGGCGGACTGCGCGCCCTGCTCCGGGTCCGCACCCGCTGCGAGCAGCGCCTTCACGGCATCGACGGAGTTCCGGAACGTCGCGGCCGTCAGGGCGCTCTGCCCGCGGTCGTTGACCCGCGCCGGGTCCGCGCCGCGCTCGAGCAGCGCGGCGACCGTGTCTGCGTGCTCGTTATACGCCGCCAGGATCAACAGGGTGTCGCCCTTGGCGTCGGTGAGATCGACCGGGAGGCCGGCGTCCACGTAGGCGGCGAGCTGTGCGGTCTCACCCTCCCGGGCGAGATCGAGCATGCGGTGGGCGAACGCCACCGCCTCGTCCTCGGGCGCACTCTGCTTCCACGGTTCGTCCTGCTCCGGTTCCACGGGGAACAGCGTACGAGGAACCCGGCCCCGTCGCCGGTCGTCGCATGGCAGGTCGGTGGCGCCGGGGACTCAGTGAGCGGTGCATACGTGCGGGCCACACGTATCGCGCACCCAACTAAGCGCATAGTTGCCTACCCGGGAGGGCACTGTCAGAATTCGACCTGATGGCCCGCCTGTCCGAAGTAAGCGGGAATCCATCGTTGCCGAGTTTAGGGGTGGGCGTGGCGAGAAGGCGGCCAGGAGCGTTCGACAGCGTCTCGCTCGACGACCCGCAACTGCAAGACGATTCGGCCGAGCTGTGGGACGACAGCTACGGAAAGGTGGCCCGGCAGCTGCTGACGGCGGCCACCCGCTGCTACGCCTCGAAGGGCTTCCAGGCGACCACGACGCGGGACATCAGTCGAGGCGCGGGCTTGAGTCCGGCGGCGATGTACGTCCACTTTCCGTCCAAGGAGGCGATCCTGATGGAGATCGCCCGCACCGCCCATGAGAAGGCCCTCGACGGCCTGAGGGAGGTCGACCACGGCAACCCGGTGGAGCGGATCTGGAACGTGGTCTACCGGCACGTGTCATGGAACGCCCGGTACCACGTGGCGGCGAGGGTGGCGCAGTACGAGTTGGCGAATCTGACGCCGGAAGACTACGCGGCGATCCGCGAGATCCGTCGGGCCACCACCCGCGTCTATCGCGAGGCGGTCGCCGGCGGCATCGAGGACGGGGTGTTCGTGCCGATCGACGTCAAGCGTGTGGTGCGCGGCATCATCGCGCTGGCCATCGACCCGGTCCGGTGGTACCGGTTTGAAGGCTCGGACAGCCCCGAGCAGCTCGGGGAGTTCTACGCGGGTCTCGCGCTCGCGATGCTCACCACTGCGCCGCCGGCCCCGGGCAGGGGCGCGGTCCGTCCGGCCGTCGCGGGGGCGGCGACCGCGTCCGTACGCGACTGATCCGGCCACGGGGCAGGTTCGCCGAACAGACAGGAGCCGCCGAGAGCCACCTCCGGGCGAGCTACCGGGTGGCGTGGTGGACGATCTCGGCTCGGCCACGACCACAAGGCCGACGTCACCTCCAGGTGACGTCGGCCTCGTCGTCAGTCCCGGGCCCGGGCTCCGGCGCCCTCACCTCGACCCGTCTCAGGCGGACGCTGCCTCGAAGAACCTCTCCAGCTCCGACCGGATGTCGGGCCCGCACGGCTGGAACACGATCTCGGTGACCCCCTTCGCGGCGAGGTCGTCCAGGCGGCGCCGGACCTGGTCGCGAGTCCCGGTGATCGTCGCCTCCTGCAGGATCACGTGGCCGCCTGCATCCCATGCCGCCTGATCCGCCACGTTGAGCTCGACGCAGTGGCCGGCGTGAAGCGTGAGATGCCGATGCTCGAGGGGCGTCTTCTCCACGACGTCCATCCACTCCGGGCCACCCGGAAGTCCGCGCACCGCGTCCGGCCCGCCGAACTCGTAGGCGCCGTGGTAGGCCAACGCCCAGCCAGGACCGCCCGCGACACGGGCGTGCTCGGAGTTGAAGGCCTCCCCCTCGTCGAGCACCGTGCCCCACGCCAGGTACGGCACCCACGAGTACTCGCTCATGAACTCCGGCAGCTGCAGAGTCACGTACAGGCCGTCCCCGAGCTCACTGGCCACCTTGTGCCCCTTGGGGCCGAGCGCACCCACGAGAATCGGGACATCGACCGGTCGGGCCGGGGCGTGTCCGTCGGGATGCAGCATCTGCATCTGGGCGCCCTCCCACTCGATCACCTCGCCGCGGAGAAGCCCGCGGTAGGCCCGGATGTAGGAGTCCATGAACGCCCACGTGATCGCGCCGTACCCCATGGCGCGACGGCCGGTGAAGCCGGTTCCGAAAGCAATCGCGACGCGGCCCGGGGCGAGCGCGGCGAGGGTGGCGGTCGCGGCGGCGTTGACCATCGGATGACGCAGGCTGGGAACCAGCACACCGGGGCCGAGCCCGATCCGCTCGGTCCGCTCGGCAGCCAGCGCGAGAGTCATCCACACGTCCGGGCTCTGTTGCGGTGTGTCGTAGACCCAGGCTCGGTCGTAGCCCAGTCGCTCGGCCAACGCGATGTTGTCCGGCGAGTCCAGGGCGGTCGGGAAAGCGCAGGACACCTCCATGGGTCCTCCATTTCGCAGATCGGGTGTTAAGGGGACGCGCGGAGGTCCAACGCCACCGCCTGAGGGAGTCACGATCAGACGGTCTACGGAAGACCACCGTGCGGGACGTCGACCTTGACCGCCAGGAGCTGGGCTTCGCGGACCGGGCGACGCTCGTGCTCTGCGAACGAAGGCGCAGCACACAGGAACAGGGTGCGGCCGTCCTCGCCGCCGAGCATGCAGGCGAAGACTCCCATCCCGGTCGGGATCTCATCGACGATCTCGCCGCCCTCCCGGACCCGGATCACGCGGGCGTGGAGCGCGTCGGCCACCCAGATCGCCCCCTCCGCATCCGCGCAGATGCCGTCGGGACCGACCTGGAGCCGTTCGACGGCCTCGCCCACATCATCGGTCTGCGGTGTCTCGCCGAACTGCGCCCATACCCGTCGGTTGCCCAGCCCACCGTCCTCGCCGATGTCGAAGGCGGTGATCCGCCCGGCGAACGTCTCGGCGACGAGGAGCACACCCCCGGGCAGGATCACCATGCCGTTGGGGAAACCCAGGTCCTCGGCCACCGTGGTGACGGTCCCGTCCGGATCGACCCGGGTGAGCGTGGCGTAGCGCAGCGGCGCGCCGCCCATGAGGTCGAACCCGAAGTTGCCGACGAAGGCGCGTCCCGACTCGTCGACGACCATGTCATTGGGCATGCCGGACACAGCTCCGGACAGATCAGCATGCTCACTCAGCTGACCGGCATCGTCACGCGCCAGGATGCGGTGATCGCGCATCGAGACGATGAGTGCGCGTCCGTCGGGAAGGAATCCCAGGCCGGACGGCTGGCCGGGAACCTCGGCGATGACCTCGGTACTGCCGCGACCGTCGGTCGCCACGACCTGATTGGTGTAGAAGTCCGAGACCCACAGACGGCCGTCTCGCCATCGCGGGCACTCCAGGTAGGAGTACCCGTCCAGTACGACCGACAGCTTGCGAACCATTGACTGTCCCTGCGTCATTCTGACCTCGTTCCCGTACGTCGTTGTCGGTCCTGGGGGAGCGGTGTCGCTCAGCGAACAGCTGCGGCGTGAAGGACTCCACGAGGCCGGTGACCGTGCGACCGCTCCAGCGGGTGGCAGTGACAGAGCGCATAGTTACTGAGCGCCCCTGCTGTGTCAAGCGCCACGCGTGACCGCACGCGACCTGACGTTCACGCGGATCGCGATTCGCCCGGACGACGCCCCCGCGCGGAGAGCTGGCGCGCCGCGCGGGGAGGGGCGGCGCCGTGGTGGCGCCGCCCCTTCCGGAGGTCAGCCGCGGCTGGCGTGGGCGGCGGCGAGGCTCATCGCCCGCAGGCCCTGAGCTTCCCTCTCATAGGTCGCGTCGGCGTCGGTGATCAGCTGCGCGGCGGAGGTGACCGCGTGCAGGACCCCACCGGCGGTGCGGTCCCCACCGGAGATTAAGTGGTCGGGGCTCGCGTCCTGCTGCTCGCCGGTGAACCGCAGCGCCTTGCCCACGTGCTCCAGGGTCTCGGTCGGCGTGGTGACCTCGACCCCGGCGGCGGCGGTGACCTCGGCGCCCTCCTAGTCGAACAGGTCCGGGTCCGTGCGCACGATCTCGTCCCACAGCGGCTGGAAGGAGAACCAGCCCGCGTACGGGCTCCCGGTCTGCTGACGGGTGAAGCGCGCGTTCTCCGGATCCACGAGCTTCGGTGTCCCCGCCGCCTCCGCCAGCAGCTGGGCCTGGGCGTTGCGCTCCATCTGCACGAACCACCAGGCGGCCTCGGCAACCGTCTCGCCGACGGTGAAGATCCCGTGGTTCTGGTGGATCGCGGCCCGCTTGTCCCCGAGGCCCTTCGCGAGCAGGCGCGCGGCCTCCTCGTCGACGACGACGGCTCCCGCCCCCTCCGTGACGACGACGTGGTTCTCGTAGAGGGCACACGCGTCCTGGGTGATCGGGTCCAGCACCCGGCCGAGCGACGACCACGCCTTCCCGTACACGGAGTGCGCGTGACAGGCGGCGACGACGTCCGGCCGCGCCTCGTGCACCGCGGAGTGGATCACGAATCCGGCCCGGTTCACCGGGCGGTTCCCCCGGCGGACGGTGCCCTGGTGGTCGACGAGGAGCAGGTCCGAGACGCGGATGTGCCGGAACGACATGCCGAACGGGTTCACCCAGAACATGTCCGGGTCCTCGGGGTCCCGCACCGTGATGTGCCCGGCGATCCCCTCCCCGAACCCGAACCGGCCGAAGATCCGGAACGCCCCGGCGAGCTGCTGCTTGCGATGCAGCCGCTCCTCCTCGACCGTCGCGAAGACAGGCGGCCGCGGAAGCGAGATGCCCTCCTGGCTCGGCTCGAAGGAGGGCATGGAGGCGGGCGCGGGCGACGTCGGAGCAGCCATTCCTCGACGGTGCGCCGGGTCACAGCGCTGAGTCAAGTGCTTCAGGCGTCCCGGCGAGCGGGCGGGGGCGCTCACGCCAGACGCGCGCGGGCCCCGTTCACGGCCTTGAGCGCCTGCGCGACGCCCTTGTAGGCGCCCTTGCGGACCCCTTCCCGCGTCGCGCGCATCCGGGCGCGGCCGGCCGGGCCCGCCTGGTCCCAGGCCAGCAGCGAGGCGCCCCAGGAGTTACGTGCGAGCTGGTTGGCGCCGGCCTTGCGCGCCTGCAGCGCCCACGCGCCCGCGACGTCGTCGAACCCGTCCCGGTAGGCGAAGACCGCGGGCCGGACGTAGGCCAGGCCGGGGTGCAGGCGGGTCATCTGCGAGGAGTACTCGGCGAGCACCTTGTCCAGGGCCGCGAAGCGGGCGCCGCGGTTGGAGCTGATGCAGCCGGTGCGCATGAGCCGCATGTCCACGAGGTAGCGCCGGTTCCCCCAGAACAGCGGGGTGGAGGACCGGGTGGCGATCCGCAGCCACATCTCGAAGTCCACGGCGCTGGTGAGCGAGGTGTCGAAGGCGCCGACCTCGTCGAAGCAGCTGCGCCGGATCAGCAGCGAGCTGCCGTTGTGCGGCGGGTTGTTCTCCGCGAGCAGCTTGTCCAGGTCGCACGCGCCGGCCGGCTGCCAGCGCAGCGCGACGACCTGCCCGCCCTCGAGCATGACCCGGGTGTGGCAGTAGACGACGCCCACGGAGGACGGCGTCCGCTCCATCACCTCGAGCTGGCTGCGGAGGAAGTCCGGGTGCCAGCGGTCGTCCCCGTCGAGGAAGGCGACGAACGGCGCCGTGGACTCGCGGATGCCGAGGTTGCGGGCGTTGCCGGAGCCGGCGTTCGCACTGGAGACGAGGCGGACCCGATCGTCCACAGCGGCCTTCGCGCGGACGATGTCCGCGGTGTCGTCCGTGGACCCGTCGTCGACCACGATGTACTCGAACCGGCGCTCGGTCTGCGCGAGCACGGAGTCGATGGCCTCGCCGATCCAGGGGCCGACGTTGTACGCGGGGGTGATCACGGCGACGAGAGCCGTCTCGTTCAGCACCGGGCAGACACTAGCAATCTGAGAATTTCTGGTCGTCCGATGTAGTCATTACTACACCGTGTGGGTGATTTGCTCTCCTGCAAGCGGCACGGAACGGCGGTTCAGCGGCCAGCGCCGCTCGCTCGTCGCAGCGGTGCGGATCGGGCGGAGGCGATCCGCCGTGACGCGCGCGCTACGCCGTCCACGGCCCCCTCTATATTCCGGCGAATGTCCTTCGATGCGCGGGTCATGCTGGCCCGGCGGCTCCGGTTCCTGCCCGACCGGCCCTTCGCGGTCGTCAAGCACGCGATCTTCCAGGGCGAGCTCTCGACGCTGCGCAGGCCCAGGACCTACTCGCAGATGCTCGCCGCGAAGAACCTGAAGGCACAACCGCCGCTGGTGCAGTTGACCGCCGACAAGTACGCCGTGCGCGAGCACGTCGCGGAGCGCGTCGGCGCGCAGTACCTCATCCCGCTGGTCCAGGTGGTGGATCGGGCTGACGACCTCGACTTCGACGGCATGCCCGGGCCCTGCGTCATCAAGGGGACGCACGGCTGCGACATGACGATCCTGCTGCCGGACCTCGCGAAGGTGGACCGGGACGCGGTGCGCCGGACCGTCCGCAGGTGGCTGGACACGGACTTCTACAAGGCCGGCTGGCGGGAGAGCCCCTACCGCGGGCTGCCGCGCCGCGCCGTCGTCGAGGAGTTCATCGGCGACCGGCGCACGGCGCCGTCGGACTACAAGTTCTTCATGTTCCACGGCGAGCCGGCGATGGTCGTCGTGGACCAGGACCGTTTCTCCGCGCACACCTCGACGCTGCTCAGCCCGGACTGGCACGAGCTGGACGTCAGCGGCCGCTTCGCGTTCGCCGACGCGCTGCCCGAGCAGCCGCGGAACTACGCGGAGATGCTCGACGTCGCGCGGAAGCTCGCGGCGGACTTCGAGTTCGCCCGGATCGACCTCTACAACGTCGACGGGCGGATCTACTTCGGCGAGATCACGCACAACCCGGGCGGCGGGCTCGTCCGGCTGCAGCCGCGGGAGTTCGACCTCGCGCTCGGCGAGATCTGGCGCCACCGCACCCCGCTGCCGGAGCGGTTCGTCAAGCGGCCGGCGCCTTCGGCCTGAGCCACCGGACGACCGTGGGCGCCAGCACCAGCGCCAGCGCGAGCTCGATGCCGAGGGCGGACCAGCCCACGGCGTCGAGCCCGAGGGAGTCCGCGAACAGGACCGTGCCGCCGATCAACGCCGCGGCCTGGACGGACTGCAGGATCGCCAGGTTGATCGTGCGGTTCTGCATGCGGGAACGCGTCATGAACAGCGTCACGACGACCCGAGGGAACGTCGAGGCCATCAGCAGCTGCAGCAGGAACGTCGAGTTGGAGCGGTACTGCGAGCCGAACAGCTGCAGCAGCAGCGGCGCCCCGAGCGCGATGAGCGCCGCGGCGGGCAGCACGGTGGCGCCGATCCGGCGCAGGATCGCCATCGCATAGATGTGCGTCCGGGACTCGTCCCGGGCCGCCTCGACCACGAGGGACGACGTGATGCCCTGGGACAACAGGTTCATCGCGACGAACACGGTCTGGGCCGGCAGGAAGTAGGCGCCCGCCTCCGGCCCGAGCTCGGAGACCACCAGGACCGGCAGGAACGTCGAGGCGAGCTGGTTGAAGACCTGGCCCGTGTAGTCCCCGGCCATGTAGTTGCGCAGGACCCGGCGGGTCGGCGGCTTCTGCTCCGCGGCGCTCTCCGCCGCGTGCCGGGGCAGCAGCCGCCGGAACACCAGCAGCGTGACCGGGACCAGCAGCGCGACGACCGGCAGCGTCCACGAGGTGAACACGCCGTCCGTGAGCGACGTCTGCGCGACGATCACCAACAGCACCAGTTTGACGATCCCGTAGATCCCGTTCTCCAGCGGGATCCAGATCGCCGACCGGAGCCCGGTGAGCGTCGCGTCCTGGAGCGTGAAGAGCGACCACAGGGTGGTCGAGAGGATGAACCAGCCCGCGAACGGCAGCGAGACGTGCAGCGGGTCGGACTCCGGCAGCACGAGGGCGCAGTACGTCATGACGGCCGCCGAGCCGAGGACCGCCAGCCCGGCGGAGATCCCGTAGGCGCTGCGGACCAGGCTCCGCGACGACGTCCCGGCCCGCGGCAGGAAACGGATCAGCGCCTGGCCGAAGTTGAGCTGGGTCAGGGTCGAGACCAGCATCATCAGCGAGATGAGCGCGCTGCCGCGGCCCACCTCGGCGTCGGTGAACGTCCGGGCCGCGACGATCCAGTAGAGCAGGCCGAACACCGAGTTGACCGCGGTGTTCAACATCAACGCGTACGCGTTCCGGAAGAGCGGGGTGGTCAGCTCCGTGCGCAGGCCCCTGACCTTGCCGGCGATGCTCATGCGGGTTTGCGGACGGCGGAGACCGACGACGTGGCCAGGGACGACGCGACGTACGGGGCGGCGCGGCCCACGCCGACCCAGTCGAAGTCCGCCCGCCGCACGACGGCGGGGTCCAGCAGGTTCCGGGTGTCGACGACCGTCCGCTCGGCGACGGCCGCGCCGAGGCGCTGCCAGTCCAGGGACCGGAACTCGGGCCACTCGGTGAGGATGACGATGGCCTCGGCGTCCTTCGCGGCCTCGTACGGGTCGTCGACGACGGTGAGCAGCGAGCCGTCGATGCTCGAGCTCGCGGCCGCGATTCCCGGGTCGTAGGCGACGAGCTCCGCGCCGGCCTGCTTCAGCAGCGCGGCGACGCCGAGCGCCGGGGAGTCCCGCAGGTCGTCCGTGCCGGCCTTGAACGTGAGCCCGAACAGGGCGATCCGCTTGCGCGTGACGGAGCCGCTGCGCTTGCCGGTGACCGCCTTGCGGATCTTCTCGACCATCCGCTGGAACTGCCGGGTGTTCGTGTCGATCGTGGCGCGGAGCAGCCGGAACTCGAAGTCCGCCGAGTCCGCGACCTGCAGCAGCGCGTGGATGTCCTTCGGCAGGCAGGAGCCGCCCCAGCCCGGCCCGGGGGAGAGGAACGCCTGGCCGATGCGCTTGTCGTAGCCGATCCCCTCGGTCACGTCCGCGACGTCGGCGTCCAGGCGCTCGCACAGCTCGGCGAGCGCGTTGACGTAGGAGAGCTTCATCGCGAGGAAGCAGTTCGCCGCGTACTTGATCATCTCGGCGCTGGCGGCGTCGGTGAGGACGGTCGGGGCGCCCAGCCTGGCGTACAGCGCCGCGACGCGTTCGGCGGCGTCCTGCGACGAGTTCGACCCGACGACGATCCGGTCCGGGTTCAGGAAGTCGTGCACCGCGGAGCCCTCGCGCAGGAACTCGGGGTTGCTGACCACGCCGACGTCCGGGCGTCCGAGCAGCTCGGAGGTGCGGTCCGCCGTCCCGACCGGGACCGTCGACTTGTTGACGACCACGCAGCCCTCGGGGATGACGTCCCGTGTCTCCTCGACGACAGCCTCGACCGCGGCGAGGTCCGCGACGCCGCCGACCCCCATCGGCGTCGGCACGCACAGGAACATGACCTCGACGGGCGTGCCGCGGGACTGCAGCTCCGCGAGCGCGGCGGCGGCCCCGACGACGAACGAGAGCCGCCCCGCCGCGATCCCCTCGCGCACGAGCTCCGCGAGACCCGGCTCGCGGATCCCGATCTCGCCCCGGACCAGCTTCCCGACCTTGGCGGCGTCGATGTCCGCGCACACGACGCGGTGCCCGAGGGAGGCCAGGCAGGCCCCCGTCGTGAGGCCCACGTATCCGGTTCCGACGACGGCGACGCTCCGAGCGAACACTCCGCGCTGCTCCCTTTGTCGAGGTGGCGACCGGCATCCGGCCCACGGACGGGTGTCGAGGGGACCGTACCGGGGCCGTCCGACGCGCTTCCCGGCGAGCGGTCCCGACTGCGGCGCGTGAGCACCGCATTGCTAGGTTGCCCGACCGGGACGCGTCACCTGGGGGGCTGCGGTGCGGACGGTGTGTGTGGGCGGCGGCCCGGCTGGGCTGTACTACGCGATCCTGGCGAAGCTGCGGCGCGAGTCCGACGACGTGCTCGTCGTCGAGCGCAACGAGCCCGGCGTGACGTTCGGCTGGAGCGTCACGTTCGGTGAGGACTTCCTGGACGACCTGCACCGCAACGACCCCGTCAGCGCGCGCGCGATCCACGAGGCGTCCCTGCTGTGGGGGGACCAGGTCGTGCTGGTCGGCGACGCGCGGCCGGTGCACCTCGGCGGCAAGTACGGCTACAGCATCGACCGCACCCGGATGCTGGAGGTCCTCGCGCGCCGGGCCGAGCAGCTGGGCGTCGAGCTGCGGTTCGGGGCGCACGCGGGTTCCGAGTCCGACTTCGACGCGGACCTGGTCCTGGCCGCGGACGGCGTCGGCAGCCGGCTCCGCGCGCGGCACGCCGAGCACTTCGGCACCACGATCACGCCGGGCCGCAACCGGTACGTCTGGCTCGGCACGTCTCGCTCGTTCGAGGCGTTCACGTTCGCCTTCGAGCGCACGGAGGCCGGGCTCGTCTGGTTCTACGCCTACCCGTCGTCGGACGAGGCCAGCACCTGCATCGTCGAGTGCTCCCCGGAGACCTGGTCCGGCCTCGGGCTGGACACCATGGAGCCGGGCGCCGGCGTCGGCATGCTGGAGGGGCTCTTCGCCCGCGCGCTCGACGGGCACCGGCTCCTCGAGCCGGCCGGCGGCCTGGGCGCGGACCCGTGGCTGCACTTCCGCGAGATCCGCAACGCCACCTGGCGCCGGGACAACCTCGTGCTCGTCGGGGACTCGGCGCACACGACGCACTTCGGGATCGGCGCGGGGACCGTGCTCGCCGTCCAGGACTCGATCGCGCTGGCGGACGCGGTGTACGGCGCGGGCCTGGCGGCCGGGCTGGACACCTACGACCGGGTGCGCCGCGCGGAGCTGGACCCGATCCAGGACATGGCGCGGCGCAGCATGCAGTTCTTCGAGACGATCGACAGCCGGCCCGTCGACGACCCGGTCCGCTTCGCCTACGCGCTGCTGAACCGCCGGGGCGACCAGCCCGCCTGGCAGTACCGGGTCCACCAGGCGACGCAGATCGACGGCCTCCGTCAGGTCCGCCGCACGATCACCAACGCCCGCCGGACGGCACGGGCGGTCAAACGCAGTCGGAACGCACCCGCCTGAGGGCTGCCGGCGTGATCGCGGGCTCCGGTACGGGGCGGCCATCGGTGGTCGGGATGTACCGCACCCGGTGGTCAGCCTTCCCGCCGGTCCTTCGTCGCGGGCCGGGCCGTCGAGCCGACTAGGGTGCCGCCGTGAGCACGTCGTGGAGCTGGGCCGCGCTGCGCGCCCGGGTCGTCCTCGAGACCCCCGAGGTCCTGGTGCTGGACAAGCCGCCGGGCATCTCGGTGACGGGCGAGCGGCACGACGTCGACCTCGTGGAGCTCGCGGAGGCCGAGGGCGAGACCCTGTACCCGGTCCACCGGATCGACAAGGTCACCTCCGGGCTCGTCCTGCTGGCCCGGACCCTGCCCGCTCACGGCCCGTTGACCAGGCAGTTCGCCGACCGCACGGCCACCAAGGCCTATCTCGCGGTGGTCGAGGGCACCGGGCTCCCGCAGCGCTGGACGATCGACCTCCCGCTCGGCGTCGGACGCAAGAACACGGTCCGCATCGCCGCCCCGCGCGAGTCCCTGACCTTCGACGCGCAGGCGTCCCGCTGGGGCGTCGCCGAGGCGGACGTCCGCCCGGGCAGGAAGTGCTACCCCTCGGTCACCCACCTGCACCGCGTCGCCGAGGCGGACGGCCGGACGCTCGTCGTCGCCAACCCGGTGAGCGGGCGGCGCCACCAGATCCGCGTCCACCTCGCCTGGACCGGCAGCCCGATCGTCGGCGACCCGCTCTTCCGCGGGGAGGGCCGCACGTTCCTGCACTCCTGGCGGCTGCGGCTGCCCGCGGGGGAGGGCCTCGACGTCACCGCCGTGCCGGACGAGGAGTTCCTGCAGGCGTTCCCCGGCGCCCGGTTCGACGATGTCTGGCAGTCGCTCGCCGCGCACTGAAGCACGTGCATTCCCAGGCCCCGTGGCGCAGAGTGGGGGCGTGAGGGAATCGATGACGCTTTCACCGAACGGAACCGGCGAGCAGGATGTGCTCGTCGTCGGCGCCGGGTTCTCCGGCCTCTACGCCCTGCACCGCCTGCGCGGTCAGGGCCTGTCCGTCACCCTGCTCGAGGCCGGCGACGGCGTGGGCGGCACCTGGTACTGGAACCGGTACCCGGGCGCCCGGTGCGACTCCGAGAGCTACTACTACTCGTACTCGTTCGACGAGGAGCTGCAGAACGAGTGGGAGTGGAGCGAGCGCTACCCGCAGCAGCCCGAGATCATGGCGTACCTGAACCACGTCGCGGACCGGTTCGACCTGCGCCGGGACATCCGGCTCGGCACCCGCGTCGTGTCCGCGGAGTTCGACGACGGCCCGGCCCGTTGGCACGTCACGACCGACGCCGGCGAGCGGCTGACCTGCCGGTTCCTGGTGACGGCGGTCGGCTGCCTCTCCACGGCGAACGTCCCGGCGATCCCCGGGCTGGACACCTTCGCCGGCGAGTGGTTCCACACCGGGCGCTGGCCGCACGAGGGCGTGGACTTCGCCGGCAGGCGCGTCGGCATCGTCGGCACGGGGTCCACCGGGATCCAGGCGGTCCCGGTGATCGCCGAGCAGGCCGCGCACCTGACCGTCTTCCAGCGCACGGCGAACTACAGCATCCCGGCCCGCAACGGCCCGGAGAGCGTCGAGTCCCGGCAGGCGATCAAGGACGACTACGCCGAGATCCGACGGATCCAGCGCGAGTCCACCAACGGGCACCCCTTCCTGATCAGCGAGCGTTCCGCGCTCGAGCCGTCCGAGGACGAGCGCCGGGCGATCTACGAGGCGGCCTGGGAGCGCGGCGGGCTGCGCTTCCGGGCCTCGTTCGCGGACCTGCTCAGCGACCGGGCGGCCAACGACACGGCGTCGGACTTCATCCGCACGAAGATCCGCGAGATCGTCCGGGACCCGGAGGTCGCGGAGCGGCTCACCCCGCGCGACCACGGCTTCGCCACCAAGCGCCCGCCGATCGACACCGACTACTTCGAGGCCTACAACCGGGAGAACGTCACCCTGGTCGACGTCCGGGAGACGCCGATCGAGGAGGTCACCCCGACCGGCCTGCGCACGTCGGCCGCGGAGTACCCGCTGGACCGGATCGTCTTCGCGACCGGCTTCGACGCCATGACCGGCCCGCTGCTCGGCATCGACATCCGCGGCACCGGCGGCCGGACGCTGAGGGACAAGTGGGCGGACGGCCCGCGTACCTACCTCGGGCTGGGGATCGCCGGCTTCCCGAACCTGTTCACGATCACGGGGCCCGGGAGCCCGTCGGTGCTGTGCAACATGCCGACCGCCATCGAGCAGCACGTGGACTGGATCGCGGACTGCATCGCCGACCTCGACGCCCGCGGGCTGGCCCGGATGGAGGCCACCGAGGACGCGGAGACCGCGTGGGTGGCGCACAACAACGAGGCGGCCGGGAAGACCCTGTTGCCGCAGGCGTCGAGCTCCTGGTACCTGGGCGCGAACGTGCCGGGCAAGCCGCGGGTGTTCATGCCGTACGCGGGCGGCTTCGCGGCCTACACGAGGATCTGCGACGAGGTGGCGGCCGAGGAGTACCGAGGGTTCGTCCGGACCCGGTAGGGGCACCCGACCCGCCCGGCGTGGCGAGCATTACGTGCGCCGGGTGGGGTCGGGGTACCGTCCGGGAGATCCGCTCGCGGAGGGCCGAAGTCCTCGCAGGTGCCCACGCGATCCACCTGATGCGCCGGGGATACGGGCCAGAAATCGGCCAACCAATTGTCGTGCCCAGATCCCGAGAGCATTAAACGTGACCGTGTTACAGGTCACATCGGGCGCAGAAATTGCGTTGTCGGCAACGGTCGAACGTCGCGAGTTGAGGACGTCCCTGTTAACTTCGCTCGACATGACCGCCGCTACGTCCGACGCGTCCGATACCGATGGTCGGCCACCGACCGCCACCCCCGAGGTGACGATCGAGGCCCCCGAGATCGCGGACGGCGTGGCGATGCACCGGATGGCGGCCGAGTCCGGCGTCCTGGACGTCAACTCGCGCTACGCGTACCTGATCTGGTGCCGGGACTTCGCCGCCACGTCGGTCGTCGCCCGGATGAAGGGCCAGGTCGTCGGTTTCGTCACCGGCTTCCGCCGCCCGGACGCGCCGGACACGCTGGTCGTCTGGCAGGTCGCCGTGGACCCGGTGACGCGTGGTGCCGGGGTCGGCGGCCGCATGCTCGACTCGCTGTTCGACCGGGTGCCCGGCGCCGCGTATATGGAGACGTCGGTGACCCCGGACAACGAGTCGTCGAATCGAATGTTCGTTTCTTTTGCTACACGCCGAAATGCAGGTTTCGAACGGACCGAATTGTTTTCCGGGGAGCTGCTGGGAGCCGGGCACGAGCCCGAGATGCTCTACCGGATCGGCCCGATTGCGCGACAGGATTGAGGGGACACGCCATGAACATCTTCCAAGAGGTCGAGTCCGAGGTCCGCAGCTACAGCCGCAACTGGCCCGCGGTGTTCGACGTCGCGCGGGGTAGTGAGCTGTGGGACGTCGACGGCAGGCGATATCTGGACTTCTTCGGCGGCGCGGGTGCCCTCAACTACGGGCACAACCCGCCTGCGCTGAAGAGACCGCTGCTCGAGTACCTCGAGCGCGACGGCATCACGCACGGCCTGGACATGCACACCCAGGCCAAGGCGGACTTCCTGACCGCGTTCCGGGACCGGATCCTGAAGCCGCGCGACATGGACTACAAGGTCCAGTTCCCCGGCCCGACCGGCACCAACGCCGTCGAGTCCGCGCTGAAGCTCGCCCGGAAGATCTCCGGCAAGGAATCGATGATCAACTTCACCAACGCGTTCCACGGCATGACGCTGGGCTCGCTGTCGGTGACCGGCAACTCGATGAAGCGTGGCGGCGCGGGCATCCCGCTGGTGCACGCCACCCCGATGCCCTACGACAACTACTTCGACGGCAAGGTGCCGGACTTCCTGTGGTTCGAGAAGGTCCTCGACGACACGGGCTCCAGCCTCAACGACCCGGCGGCCGTGATCGTCGAGACCGTTCAGGGCGAGGGCGGCATCAACCCCGCGCGCGTCGAGTGGCTGCAGGGGCTGGCGGACCTGTGCCAGCGGCACGGCATCCTGCTGATCGTCGACGACGTCCAGATGGGCGTCGGCCGCACCGGGCCGTTCTTCTCCTTCGAGGAGGCGGGCATCAGGCCGGACATCGTGACGATCTCGAAGTCGATCTCCGGCTACGGCCTGCCGATGGCGCTCGTGCTGATCAAGCCCGAGCACGACGTCTGGAGCCCCGGCGAGCACAACGGCACCTTCCGCGGCAACAACCCGGCGTTCGTCACCGCCACCGCGGCCCTGCACGAGTACTGGAGCGACGACACGCTCGAGCGGAACACCATCCGCAAGGGCGAGAAGGTCCAGGAGGCCTTCACCAGGATCGCGAAGGACACGACCTCGGTCGAGCTGACGGCCCGGGGCCGGGGGCTGGCCCGCGGGATCGAGTTCGCGCAGCCGGAACTGGCCGCCAAGGTCTGCGCCACCGCATTCGAGCGTGGTCTGCTGATGGAGACCTCCGGACCGTCCAGTGAGGTCATGAAGATCCTGGCCCCGCTGACCACCACCGACGACGAGCTCGACGAGGGTCTGGAGATCATCGCCGAGTCCGTCAAGACCGTCATCAATGGAGCGTGAGCACTTACATGATCGTCCGTAACATCGACGACGTCACCGGCACGAAGAACCACGTGGACACCCCCGGCTGGTACAGCCGGCGGATCGTGACCGCCCACGACCGGGTCGGGTTCTCCGTGGGCGAGACGGTGCTGCGCGCCGGCACGGTCAACGACTTCTGGTACGCCAACCACGTCGAGGCCGTCTACATCACCTCCGGCGAGGGCGAGCTGTACGACAAGGACAACGACGAGACGCACAAGATCGGCCCGGGATCGATGTACCTGCTCAACGGGCACGAGAAGCACCAGGTACGTCCGAAGACGGACATCACCTGCGTCTGTGTGTTCAACCCGCCGGTCGTCGGCACCGAGGTGCACGACGAGCACGGCGTGTACCCGCTCCTGAAGATCGACGAGCCGGGCGGGGCGTAACGACTTCCGAACACCGCCGAACCCCACCACCGAGGAAGGGCGGACCCACTCCCGCGGGAACCGAGAAGGAGGCGAGGAGCATGACTGCTGTCACCGGTAGCTCGATCCAGACCACGAGCGACCGCTACTACACGCGGGTCTCGAACGAACCCGCCCTCATCGAGCGGATCGAGCCGACGGTGTGGGGGGATCCGGCGAGCGCGGGGATGTACGGCGCGCAGGAGCTCCACCGGCACGAGCGGGACGGGTTCAGCCAGGTCCCCCAGCTGCTGACGCCCGACGAGGTCGCCGGGTACGCCGCGGAGCTGGACCGCCTCGCCACGGACCCGGCGGTGCGGGCGGACGACCGGTGCATCGTGGAGAAGAAGTCGAACCAGGTGCGCTCGATCTTCGAGGTCCACAGGATCAGCGACGCCATCGCGCGGCTGGTCGCGGACGAGCGCGTGGTCGGCCGGGCCCGGCAGATCCTGGGCTCGGACGTGTACGTCCACCAGAGCCGGATCAACTACAAGCCGGGCTTCGGTGGCGGCGGGTTCTACTGGCACTCGGACTTCGAGACCTGGCACGCGGAGGACGGCATGCCGACCCCGCGCGCCGTCAGCTGCTCGATCTCGCTGACCGAGAACTACGAGTACAACGGCTGTCTCATGATCATGCCCGGTTCGCAACGGACGTTCGTCTCCTGCGTGGGCGAAACGCCGGAGGACAACTACCGCTCGTCGCTGAAGGAGCAGGAGGTCGGCACCCCGGACCAGGACAGCCTCACGGCGCTGGCCAACCGGCACGGGATCGCCATGCTCACCGGCAAGGCCGGGTCGGCGACGTTCTTCGACTCCAACTGCATGCACGGCTCGAGTGACAACATCACGCCGTACCCGCGCTCGAACATCTTCCTGGTGTTCAACAGCGTGGAGAACGCCTGCGGCGAGCCGTTCTACGCACCCACGCGGCGGCCCGAGTACATCGGCGCGCGGGACTTCACGCCGGTCGGGGCACGCTGAGCGGTCCCACCGACGACGACAACGGCCCCGCCACGGCTTCCGTGGCGGGGCCGAGTCGTGCGCGGGGGCCGCTCAGACGAGGTGGTCGGGGCCGTCGACGAGCCGGGGCCGGTCGATCAGAGGGGAACACGCGAGGAACGGGGCCAGGTTCGGGCGCTTCGGCAGCGCACCCTCGCCGGGGTGGGCGCCGCGCAGCCGCCTGCGGACGTAAGGCATGACGTGGTCCCGGACCCAGCGCAGGTCGTCCTGCTGCCGGGCCCGCCACGGCGCCGGATCGGCGGCCGGCCACGGCGTCCGCCAGTCCGCGGGGACGGGCTCGCCGAGCGTCTCGAGCACCCGCAGGGCGACGCGCTCGTGCGCCTCCGGCGTCAGGTGCAGGCGGTCGCTCGCCCAGGCGCGCGGGTCCGCGAGGACGTCCATGCCCCACAGGTCCACGACCTTGCAGCCGTGGCGCTCCGCGCTGGCCCGCATGTCCTCGTTGAAACAGGCGACGCGGCCGCGCAGGCGGCGCAGGAGCACGTGCATCCGCCGCAGGTCGAAGCCGGTGAAGATGATGACCTCGGCGCCGGTCGCCACGATCCGCGCCAGGGCCGCGTCGAAACGGGCGATCAGGTCGTCGGTGTCGCACTGGAAGCCGATGATGTCGTTGCCGCCGGCGCAGAAGGAGACGAGATCCGGCTTCATCCGCTCGACGACGGGGATCTGGTCGGCGACGACCTGGTCCAGCAGCTTTCCGCGGACGGCGAGGTTGGCGTAGGTGAAGCCAGGCCTGCCGGCGGCCAGCCGCTCGGCCAGGCGGTCCGCCCAGCCGCGCGGGGAACCGTCGTCCCACAGGTCGTCGAGGCCCTCGGTGAAGCTGTCGCCGACCGCGACGAAACTTCTCAGCTCCCGCATGCGTCGCCCCTTTACCGGTCGTTTCCCTTCGCGCCAACCACCTGTGGCGTGATGCTCACACAAGGATCACTCATCCCCGGCGGTTTCCGCCACCATGAGGGTGATGCGCGGGCGCCGATAGGGCACCCTTGCCTAGGTGACGACCTCCGAGCGCGACTCCGCCGCGCCGCCCCCCGAGAGGCCCGGCGAGGCGGAGACGCTGCGCACCATCCTCGGCGGCCGGAGCGGGGCGATCGACGCCACGATCCCGGTCGTCGTCTTCGTCATCGCCTGGGTGGTCGCGGACTCCGCCGGATGGCCCTCGTCCGTGGCGATCGGCGCAGGCGCGGCGATGCTTGCCGGCGTGGTCGTCGCGATCGTGCGGCTGGCGAACGGCCGCAGGCCCCGGGCCGTGCTGCTCGGGCTGCTCGGCGTGGCCGTCGCGGCGCTCGTCGCGATGTACACGGGGCGGGCCGCGGACTTCTTCCTCGTCCAGATCGCGACGAACGCGGCCTCCGCGCTGGTCTGGACCCTTTCGATCGTCGTGCGCTGGCCGCTGCTGGGGCTGATCGTCGGCACGCTCCTGGGCCAGCGGACGCGCTGGCGCAAGGACCCGGACCTGATGCGCGGCTACCAGCGGGCCAGCTGGGTCTGGGTGGGGCAGTACGTCGTGCGGGTGGCGGTGTTCCTGCCGCTCTACGAGGCGGACCAGGTGCTCGGGCTCGGCGCGGCGCGAGCGATCCTCAGCCCCGCGCTCGTGGCGCTCTGCGTCTTCCTGTCCTGGCCGGTACTCCGTTCGGCCCTGCCGCCCGGCCATCCCGGGATCCGTCACCCTCGCGTGCACTAGCCTCGGACGTTCGCCGCGGGGACGTGAACGTCGTCACTATGCGTGATCATCGGGTGCGTTAGCTTGATCGACGACGTTGATACAGGTGGAGAGTCGCCGCACCCCGACGTGGATCGTGAACAGGAGTCATGCCCTACCAGCCGCAGCAGCGCCCGGACCAGCACGCCGCAGACCACCGTTCCCCCGGCCTGCCGTACCTCCAGGAGGCATTCCTTACGGACGGCCGGGCCCGGCTCGCACTGCAGGCCGGCCGGCGGCGCCGTCGATCCCGCAGCAGGTGCGGCCCGAGGACAGACGGGCCCGGATGACCGGCTCCAGCAGTGGTGAGCCGACCCGGGTGACCGTGAAGGCCGAGGGCCACACGACCGAGGCCGTCATCACGACGGCGGCGACTCCGGCCGCCGCGCCGAGCCTCACCGTCAACAAGGTGCTCGCCGGCGCGGGCGCCGCGGCCACCACCGCAGTCATGGGCTCGTTCTTCGGCGCCACCGGCACGGTGACGGGCGCGGCCCTCGGCTCGGTGGTCAGCACCGTCGTCACGGCGGTGTACCAGCGCTCCCTGGACCGCACCAAGGAGACGGTGCTCCAGAAGGTCAAGCTGCCCAGCGGGGCGTCCGTCGTGCTGCGCGGCAGCGACGCGCCCACCACGGTGGCTCCTTCGACCTCGGAGAAGGTCGACCCGCTCGCCACGGTGCCGCTGCAGCGGAGGACGACGACGGAGAACGGGTCCACCGTCCTCGTCCCCGCGGAGCAGGCGCCGGTGCCGGCGCCGGAGGAGGCGAAGCGGCGGATCCGCAAGCGGGTCTGGGTGCCGATCGCGGGCGCGGTCGTCGCGTTCGTCGCGGCGATGGCGCTGATCACCGGCATCGAGGCGCTGAAGGGCTCGTCGCTGTCCGGGAACTCCGGGACGTCGGTGAGCCGGGTCGTCAGCGGGTCGAGCGCGTCGACGGACACCACCTCGACGAACGAGGACCAGCAACGGAGCAGGGGCACGGACACGTCGAGCTCCAGCGAGCCCAGCACGAGCTCGTCGGCCACGCCGAGCGCGGAGAACGGCAGCGGTGCGGCGTCCTCCACACGGAGCAGCGCGCCGAGCGCGAGCACCGCGCCGAGCGCGTCCGTGAAGGTCCAGGTGCCGCAGCTCGGTGGCTCGACCGGCTCCGACGGGTCGTCGGACGCCGGCGGCAGCAGCTCCGGCGGCAGCAGCTCGGGCGGGCAGGACTCGACGAACTGACGCGATCCGCCCCCGTGCGCGGTAGAGGGTGCTCCGGCATCACCTACCGCGCACGCAGCTTTGTGGCGAACGCCTCGGCCGCGGCCCCGGGGTCCTCGGCCTCGGTGATCGCGCGGACGACGACGATCCGGGTCGCGCCCGTGGCCAGGACCTCGTCGAGGCGGTCGTGGTCGATCCCGCCGATCGCGAACCACGGGCGCTGCGGGGTGCGGCTCACCACGGTGCGCACCAGGTCGAGGCCCGGCGCGGGGCGTCCCGGCTTCGTGGGCGTCGGCCAGCAGGGGCCCACGCAGAAGTAGTCGACGCCCGGCTCGTCCGCCGCGCGCAGCGTCTCCTCGGCGCTGTGCGAGGAGCGACCGATCACCACGTCGTCCCCGACGATCCGGCGGGCCCACTCGACGGGCAGGTCGTCCTGGCCGAGGTGCAGCACGTCCGCGCCCGAGGCCAGCGCGATGTCCGCCCGGTCGTTGACCGCGAGGAGCCGGTCGTGCCGCGCGCAGGCGTCGGCGAGGATCTCCAGGGCCTCCAGCTCCTGCTTCGCCTCCAGGGGCTCGGCGCCCTTGTCCCGGAGCTGGATCACATCGACGCCGCCGGCGAGGGCGGCGTCGGCGAACTCCGCGAGGTCACCGCGCTCCCGGCGCGCCCCGGTGCAGAGGTAGAGGCGCGCGTCGGCCAGGCGGGTACGGACGGTGGAGGCGTCGAGTCGAGGCACGGCCGCGACCCTACGGCGTAGGGTGACGACCGAAAGGTGACGCACGGGAGTCCGCACGCGCAGCGGGCTGAGAGGGGACTGTCGCGGTCCCGACCGTCGAACCTGATCCGGATCATGCCGGCGCAGGGAGCGAGGTGAGGACATGAGCGCACATCTGGCCGTCGTGGGTGGCGGTGTCATCGGGCTGAGCTGCGCGTGGGCCGCCGCCCGCGAGGGCTGGCAGGTCACGTTGGTCGACGCCGCACCCGCCTCCGGGGCGTCCTGGGTGGCAGGCGGCATGCTCGCGCCGGTCACCGAGGCGTGGCCGGGCGAGGAGCCGCTGCTCGAGCTGGGCGTGGCGTCCGTGGCGCTGTGGCCCGAGTGGGCGTCGTCGTTGTCCGCCGACGCCGGTCGCTCGGCCGGGCTGCGCACCGAGGGCACGGTCGTCGCCGCGACGGGCGCGGGGGACCGTGCGGAGCTGGACGCCCTGGCGTCGCACCTCGGGCGGTTGGGCCGGCCCGTCGAGCGGCTGTCCGGGCGGGAGCTGCGGCGCCTCGAGCCGGCCCTCGGGCCGGACGTCAGGGGCGGGCTCTCGGTGCCGGACGACCTGTCGGTGGACAACCGGGCGCTGCTCGCGGCCCTGCAGGCCGCCGCGGAGAAGGCCGGCGTGGTCTCCGACCGCCGGGCCGCGCGGGCGGTGACCGGGGGCCCGGTCGGTCGGGTCGAGTGCGTCGAGGGGCCGCCGGTGGAGGCGGACGTCGTGCTGGTCGCGGCGGGGGCGCACTCGTCGTCCCTGCACCCCGCGCTCGACGGCCTCGTGCGCCCGGTCAAGGGCGAGATCCTGCGGCTGGCGCGACGCGCGGGCGCGTTCCCGGTGCCGACCCGCACGGTCCGCGCGCTGGTCGACGGGCGCCCGGTCTACCTGGTGCCGCGGGAGAACGGCGTGGTCGTGGGCGCGACGCAGAGCGAGAACGGGTTCGACACCGAGCCCACCGTCGGCGGTGTGCGGGACCTGTTGCGCGACGCCGAGCGGATCGTGCCCGGGATCGCCGAGTACGCGCTGCAGGAGGTCGCGGCGGGGCTGCGGCCGGGCAGCCCGGACAACGTGCCGCTGATCGGCCCGATCGGTCCCGATGGACTGCTCGTCGCCACCGGGCACAGCCGCAACGGGATCCTGCTCGCCCCGATCACGGCGGCGGCCGTCGTCGCGTCGTTGCGGGGCGAGCGGATGCCGGACGTGGTCGGCGCCGCGGACCCGGACCGGTTCGCAGGGAGCAGGAGGTGAGCGCGATGGACATCTGGATCAACGGGCAGCCGCACGCGCTCGGGGACGGCGCGACCGTCGTCGACGCGCTGGCCGCCCTCGGGGCACCGGAGAAGGGCGTGGCCGTGGCCGTCGACGGCGCGGTGGTCCCGCGGGGGCGCTGGGCCGGCACGACGCTGGCCGCGGGCGCGCAGGTGGAGGTGCTGACGGCGGTGCAGGGAGGATGACCATGAACGACCCGTTCGTCGTCGGAGGCCGGAAGATCGGCTCCCGACTGATCATGGGTACCGGTGGTGCCGGGAACCTGGAGATCCTGGAACGTGCGCTCGTCGCGTCCGGGACCGCGCTGACCACCGTCGCGATGCGCCGGATCGACGCGACCACCGGCACCGGTGTGCTGGACCTGCTGCGCCGGCTCGGCATCGAGATCCTGCCGAACACGGCGGGCTGCCGGACGGCCGCCGAGGCGGTCCTCACCGCGCAGCTCGCGCGGGAGGCGCTGGAGACGGACCTGGTGAAGCTCGAGGTCGTCGCGGACGAGCGGACCCTGCTGCCGGACCCGATCGAGCTCCTCGACGCCGCCGAACAGCTCGTCGACGACGGGTTCACCGTGCTCCCGTACACGAACGACGACCCGGTGCTGGCGCGGAAGCTGGAGAACGTGGGCTGCGCCGCCGTCATGCCGCTGGGCTCGCCCATCGGCACCGGGCTGGGCATCCGGAACCCGCACAACATCGAGATGATCGTCGAGCAGGCGGGGGTGCCGGTGGTGCTCGACGCGGGGATCGGCACGGCGTCCGAGGCGGCGCAGGCCATGGAGCTGGGCTGCGACGCCGTCCTGCTGGCCACGGCCGTCACCCGCGCCGGGGACCCGGAGCTCATGGCGACCGCGATGCGCCTGGCCGTCGAGGCCGGCCGGGCCG
Source organism: Pseudonocardia sp. T1-2H (assembly GCF_038039215.1). Classification (NCBI taxonomy): domain Bacteria; kingdom Bacillati; phylum Actinomycetota; class Actinomycetes; order Pseudonocardiales; family Pseudonocardiaceae; genus Pseudonocardia; species Pseudonocardia sp. T1-2H. The sequence goes on along the minus strand of NZ_JBBPCL010000001.1, from coordinate 5,999,855 downwards.
CGCGGGGCGCGGGCCGGATCCCCCGCCGCTACTGGGCCCAGGCCTCCTCCCCGGCCGTCGACTGACCCCCCGCGAGTCGCGGTGTGGGACCGCGCGAGTTGCGGTGTGGGACCGCGCGAGTCGCGGTGTGGGACCGCGCGAGTCGCGGTGTGGGACCGCGCGAGTCGCGGTGTGGGACCGCGCGAGTCGCGATCTGGGACCGCGCGAGTCGCGGTCGCGCCCTGCGGTAGGAGAAGGTGACGGGTATGCCGTTGTTCTCGTTCCAGGGCGTCTCCCCGACGATCCATCCCGACGCCTTCATCGCCCCCACCGCGACCCTCGTCGGCGACGTTCGCGTCGAAGCCCACGCCTCGGTCTGGTACAACGCCGTGCTCCGCGCGGACTTCGGCCCGATCCACGTTCGGGAGGGGGCCAACGTCCAGGACGGCTGCGTCCTGCACGGCGGCGACGACCCGGCCACCGAGATCGGCAGGGGCGTCACGGTCGGGCATCTGTGCGTGGTGCACGGCTGCGTGATCGGCGAGGAGACGCTGATCGGCAACGGCGCCACGATCCAGGACGGGGTCCGGATCGGTGCGCGCTGCCTCATCGGCGCCGGTGCGATCGTCCCGCCGAACCGCGTGATCCCGGACGAGACGCTGGTCCTCGGCGGGGTCGCGCAGGACAAGGGCCCACTCACCGAATCCGCGGCCCGCTGGGTGGCCACCAACCCCGAGATCTATCGGGACCTCGCCCGTCGGCACGCGAGCACGGTCCAGCCCGTCGTCCCGCTCACCTAGGCCGGCTCGCGCGGCCTCTGACCCCGACTCGCGGGGCGCCAGGTCGCGACTCGCGGGGCGCCAGGGCGCGACTCGCGGGGCGCCAGGGCGCGACTCGCGGGGTTCCGGATCGCGACTCGCGAGGCGCCGGATCGCGACTCGCGGGGGCTCGTGTCACTCGTCGGGGTTCCGTCCGGCCGGGTGCGGCGCGCCGTCACCGCCGGGACACCCCCGGCCGCCAGGCTCCTGAACGGGGCACAGCGGTGAACGGGGCACAGCGGTGAACGGGGGGCGGATGCGACGACGGAGCGGGCACCTGGGAGTTCTGGCCGCGGGATTGCTCGCGGCGGCGCTGGTCGCCGGCTGCGTGGGGGCCGGCGGTGCCGGGGATCGCGGGCTCCCCTCGAGTCCCGCTCCCACGCCCACCGCGCCCGGGGTGCAGGAGCAGCGCGCCCTGCCCGTCTACTACGTCCTGGGCGACGGCGAGCAGGCGCGGCTCGTGCGCGAGTTCCACGCGGTGTGGACGACCGACCCGCTCACCGGCGCCGTCACCGAACTGCTCGGCACACCGCCGCAGGACCCGGACCTGCACACCGACTGGCCCGACGGGACCGCGTTGCACGCCCCGGTGACCCGCGGCGACGGCATCGTCACCGTCGATGTCGCCCGGCCCGGCGACGTCCCGGCCGAGCGGGCCGCGCTGACGCTCCAGCAGCTCGTCTACACGGTGCAGGGCGCGGCGGGCAGCACGGACCCGGTGCGGCTGCTCGTCGACGGGGAGCCGGTGCCGACGCTGTGGGGCCAGGACGTCTCTCGGCCGATCCCGCGCGCGGACCCGTACGCGACCCGGCTGCTCGTCCAGATCGACGACCCAGCTGAGGGGGCCACCGTCGGCGGAGGCACCGTGACGGTCTCGGGCGAGGCCGCGGTGTTCGAAGCGACCGTGCTCTGGGAGGTGCGGGACTCCGGTGGCACCGTCGTCCGCTCCGGTGTGACGACGTCCGCGGAAGGCATGCGCTTCAGCCCGTTCCGCTTCACGGTCCCGCTGCCGCCCGGCTCCTACGAGATCACGGTGGCGGAGGACGACCCGTCGGGGGGCGAGGGGCGGCCGGTGCAGCGGGACACGCGTCGCGTCACGGTCGCATAGCCGCAGCTCGGACGGGGTCGTGCGCGTGGAACCTCGTTCTAGCGAGGTTCCACGCTCACAGGAGGCCGAGTTTGGTCGCCGCGTAGACGGCCTCGGCCCGGCGGGAGACCATCAGCTTCCGCATCAGGTTCCCCACGTGGAACTTCACGGTCGTCTCCGAGATGAACAGCTCCGCGCCGATCGCGCGGTTCGACAGCCCGCGGGCCAGCAGCCGCAGGACGTCCAGCTCGCGCTCGGTGAGCCGCTCCCGGTCCGGCACCCCGCCGGACAGCGAGCGGACCATCGCGGACGCGCTGCGGGCGTCGAAGGCGCTCTCCCCGCGGGACACCGCGCGGATCGCCCGGACCAGCTCGGTCGTGTCGACGTCCTTCACGACGTACCCGCGGGCCCCGGCCTGCACGGACTCCACGACGAGCCGGTCCTCGGCGAACGTCGTCAGCACGAGCACGCCGATCCCGGGGTGCGCCGCGCAGAGCTTGCGGCAGACGTCCAGGCCGTCCGTCTGCGGGCCGGAGGTGAGCTTGAGGTCCAGCAGGACCACGTGCGGCCGGGTCGCGGCGACGGCGGCGACGGCGTCCGCGGGCGTCCCCGCCTCGCCGACGACGCGCAGGTCGTCCTCGCGTTCCAGCACGGCCCGCAGGCCCTGCCGCATGATCGAGTGGTCGTCCACCAGCACGATCCGGACGGGCACCGGCCGCGTCCGCATCCCCGCCGGGGCGTTCGTCCGGTTCGGCATGTCCACTCGATTCACGACCGGCCCCCGGCCAGCGGGATGTCCACCTGCACCTGAAGCCCACCCATCCGTGCCCGGCGGAACGTGAGCGTCCCGCCCATCTCGATCGCCCTGGTCTGCATGTTGCCGAGCCCGCGGTGCTCGCCCGACGGCCCGGACAGCGCCGACGCCTTCAGGCTGCGCCGGATCTCCTCGGGGCTGCCCTTCCCGTCGTCGGACACCGTCAGCCGGACCCCGTCCGCCCGGTACGCGAGCCGGATCACCGCCCGGGACGCGTCCGCGTGCATCGCGGTGTTGAACAGCGCCTCGCCCGCGATCCGGAACAGCGACTGCTCGGCCTCGGCCGGCAGCGGCACCGGGCCGCCGCCGATCCGGACCTCCACGCGCAGCTCGTCCGGCATGTGCACGGTGGAGAGCTGCCGCAGCATCGCGGGCAGGTCTTTGTCCTCGCTCTCGCTGTGGTTCAGCGCGTAGATCGCGGACCGGAGCTGCTCGACGGCGCTGCGGGTCAGGGCCTTCGCCGTGTCCAGGTGCCCGACGAGCCTCGCGGTGTTCTCCCCCTCCTGGGAGAGGATCTCGCTGCGGCACAGCTCGATGTGCATGCCGGCCGACAGCGCGTACTGGGTGACGCTGTCGTGCAGCTCGCGGGCGATCCGGTGCCGCTCGCTGTCCAGCACCTCGCGCTGGCGCGCCGCGCCGAGCTCCGCCTGGGTCTCCTGCAGTTCGTCGTTGCGGGACCTGAGGTCCGCGGCCTGCCGGGCGGTGCGCGCGTAGAGCCGCTCGGACCGTTCGAGCAGGGCGCAGTTCTGCAGGGCCGCCGCCGTCTGGCCGGCGAGGATCCGCATCACGGAGTGGTCCGTGTCGTCGATCTCGCGGTCCGACGGAGTCCACGCGACGAAGCCGCCGATGCTGCGGCCGTCGAGCCGGACGGGGACGTGCAGGTGGCACCGGGCGGTGGCGCGGTCGTGCGTGTCGTCGTGGGCGGGGTCCGCCGGGGCGCCGTCCTCGCCACCCGACCGGACCGCCTCGACGTGCGCGCGCACGTTGGCGGGCACCAGGTCCAGCCGGGACCACTCCACGCCGTCCGGCCCGAGGACCAGGTGCCGCGGCCGGGCGTCCTTCAGCTGCCCGTCGACGAGCGCGAACGCGACCCAGTCCGCGGAGAGGTGGTCCGCCGCCGCGTCGACGACGGCCCGGACCAGCGCCTCGGACCCCTCCATCGTCCGGACGAGCGCGGCCGAGATCCGTTCCAGCGCGAGGATGACCCGGCGCAGCCGCACCGCCGACACCCGGTACTCGGGGTAGAACGACGGCTTCCCGGAGCGCAGGCCGGTGAGCGCGTCCAGGTCCGGGCCGGGCCACGGCGGGTGGGGACGGGCGGGGGTGCGCCGCGGCGGCCACTGTGCCGAGGTCACCGGTTCACAGGGCTTCCCGGAAGAGGCGCTCGATCTCGTCGATCGACGCCGGGCGCGGGTTGGTGGTGAGGCACGCGTCCCCGAGGGTGAGCACCGCGAGGCGCGGGATGTCCTCCTCGGTGACGCCGATCGCACCCAGCCCGGACGGCACACCCACCTCGTCGCCGAGCTTGCGGATCCCCGCGGCGACCATGTCCACGGCCTCGTCCGCGGGCGCCGCGGCCGGCAGGCCCATCGCCTGCGCGATCGGGCGGAACCGCTGGGCCTCCGTCGCGCCGTTGAACCGGATGACGTGCGGCAGCAGGATCCCGTTGATCACGCCGTGCGGCAGGTCCAGCATGCCGCCGACCTGGTGGCTCATCGCATGCGTGGCGCCGAGGATCGCGTTGGTGAAGGCGAGCCCGGCCTCGAGCGCGGCCTGCGCCATGAAGGAGCGGGAGCTCGCGTCGTCCGGCCGCAGCATGGTCGCGGGCAGGTGCGCCGTGACCAGCGAGACGGCCTGCAGGGCATGGTGGTCCGTCAGTGGGCCGTGGGCCAGCGAGACGAAGGCCTCGATGCCGTGGGTGAGCGCGTCGAGGCCGGTCGCGGCGTTGAGCCATTCCGGCATCGTGGTCAGCAGCCGCGGATCGACGATCGAGACGTCCGGGACCAGCGCGCGGCCCATGATCGTGATCTTGGTGTGCCGCTCGGTGTCCGTGACGATGCAGAACTGCGAGACGTCCGCGCCGGTCCCGGACGTCGACGGCATCATGATCATCGGTGGGATGGGGTTGGCGATCCGGTCGATGCCTTCGTAGTCCAGGATGCGGCCGCCGTTCGACGCCAGCAGCGCTACGCCCTTGGCGGCGTCGATGACCGAGCCACCGCCGATGCCCAGCACGACGTCGCAGCCCGACGCCACGTACTCGTGGTAGCCCTGCTCGATCTCGTGGTCCTTGGGGTTCGGCGTGACGTCGCACCACAGCCGCGGTGCGAGCCCGGCCTCCTTGAGGTGCGTGAGCAGCTCCCCGGGCCAGCCGGATTCGAACAACCCCGGATCCGTCACGACGAACGGGCGCCTGGCGCCGAGGCGGAGCGCCGCGTGGGCGGCCTCGGGCAGCGAGTTCGGGCCGAAGACGATCTCGGGGGCGTGGAACTTGGAGATCCTGGGGACCTCGGCCGCCGCGTGCTCGTGCCGCGGCCGATCGTCAGCCCTGCCCGTGTCGTCGACGAGGACCACGCTGCCCTCCTGCACCACATCGCCGGCGTGATCCGACCGTGCCGTGAGGGGCGCCGGCGTCCGAACCACCGGAGCGAGGTTACCGCCGCGGCACCGTGCGTGCCCTCCGGCGAGCGGGACGCCGCACGCCACAGGGGCGTGGGACGGGGATGCTCCGTGACGGGTCGTCACCGATCACCGTCTTCCGTTCGGCCGGGGCGCGGACGGGCACGGCGGCACGACATGCACAGACCCCTCTCGTCGACGTCCCCGGACGCTAGCCGGACGAGGCCGGATGCGGACCGCCCGAGGGGACGGTCCGGGACTCTCCGAAAGGTCAGGTGCACGCGCCGTCGCCGGCGGGGATCAGGTGTGGATGGGACCCTCGCGCTCGGCGAGCCGGGAGCCCCCGGCGCCCCAGTGCTGCGCGATCATCTCCGCGGCGATGGACACCGCGGTCTCCTCCGGGGTGCGCGCGCCGAGGTCCAGGCCGATCGGGCTGGACATGCGGGCGATCTCCTCGTCGGTGATGCCGCGCTCCCTGAGCCGCTCGAGCCGGTCGTCGTGGGTGCGCCGCGAGCCCATCGCGCCGATGTAGCCGACCTCGGGCAGCCGCAGGGCGACCTCGAGCAGCGGAACGTCGAACTTGGGGTCGTGGGTGAGGACGCAGAGCACGGTGCGGCCGTCGATCCGGCCGGCCTCGGCCTCCGCGGCCAGGTACCGGTGCGGCCACTCGACGACGACCTCGTTGGCCCCGGGGAACCGGCTGGCCGTGGCGAACACCGGGCGGGCGTCGCAGACGGTCACGCGGTAGCCGAGGAAGTTGCCCATCTTGGCGCAGGCCGCCGCGAAGTCGATCGCGCCGAACACGATCATGCGGGGCGGCGGGGCGAACGCCTCGACGAACACCGAGAGGCCCTCGCCGCGGCGCTGCCCGTCGACGCCGTAGGTCAGCATCGCGTTGCGGCCGGCGTCGAGCAGGCCGCGCGCGTCGTCCCCGGCCGCGCCGTCGAGCCGGGCGGAACCGGTGGTGCCGTCCACCCGGTCCGGCCACACGATCAGCCGCTTGCCCAGGCGCTCCGCGGGCCCGGACACCACGGTCGCGACCGCGACGGGCTGCTCGGTCCGGATCGCGTCCACGACCTCGCCGAACTGGGGGTAGGTCTCGGGGGAGACCTTCTCGACGAAGACGTCCAGGATGCCGCCGCAGGTCAGGCCCACGGAGAACGCGTCGTCGTCGGACACGCCGTAGCGCTGCAGGACCGGGCGCTCGTCGGTCAGGACCTCCTGGCCGAGCTCGTAGACCGCGCCCTCCACGCAGCCGCCGGACACGCTCCCGACCGCCTCGCCGCCGGGCCCGACGAGCATCGACGCGCCGGGCTGGCGCGGGGCCGACCGGAACGTCGCGACGACGGTCGCGAGCGCCGCCGTCTCGCCGTTCTTCCACCAGCCCTCGAGCTGGTCCACCACGTCACGCATACCGGTCCACCTCAGGATTCCCGCACTACTTCGAGCAGCTTCTGCAACGTGTCCAGGCTGTGCCCGGCCAACAGGTCGTCCAAGTACGGCAGCACCGCCACTATTCCGCCCTGGACCGGGGCGTAGCCGTCCTTGCCGGCGTGCGGGTTGACCCAGACGATCTTGTGGGCCAGCCGGGAGAGCCGGGCCAGCTGCTGGCCGAGCAGGTCCGGCTCGCCGCGCTCCCAGCCGTCGGAGAAGATCACCACGACGGCGCGCCGGGCGGCCCCGCGCTGACCCCACCGGTCCACGAACGCCTGCAGCACCTCGCCGAGGCGGGTGCCGCCGGACCAGTCCGGGATGGCCTTGCCGGCCTGGCCGAGCGCCCGCTCCGTGTCGCGTTGGCGCAGCTCGCGGGTGATCCTGGTGAGCCGCGTGCCGAGGGTGAACGCCTCGGTGCTGCGCGGCGCCCGCCGGACGACGACGTGCGCGAAGCGCATCAGCGCGTCCGCGTAGGGCTCCATGGAGCCGGACACGTCGATCAGCAGGACGACCTTGCGCGGGCGCGGGGAGTTCCGCCGCCGGTGCAGCTCGCGGATCTCGCCCTGGTTGCGCAGGGCCGCGCGCAACGTCCGGCCGGGGTCCGCGGCACCGTGCCGGGAGGGCCGGCGCCGCCGGGACGGGCGGGTCGGCGGGGCCGGTCGCAGCAGGGCCAGCATCCGGCGCAGGTGCTCGCGCTCCGGGGGGACAGCTCGGCGATGTCCCGGCTGCGCAGCACCTCGTCCCCGGAGGCCGTGGCCCGGATGACGGGGCCGTCCTCCTCCTCGCCGGGACCGGCCTCCCGCGGGGACGCCGGCATCAGGGAGGCGAGCTTGGGCGGGGGCGGCGGCCGGTCGTCCTTGATCGTGGTCCGGCCGCCCCTCGGCGGATCGAACCAGGCGTCGAAGGCGAGGTCGTACCGCCGGACGTCGTCCGGATCCGAGCACAGGGTCAGCCGCCCGGCCCAGTAGCTCTGCGTCCGGCTGGTGGCGTCGAGGGTGTCCAGCGCCTCGAAGAACGCCGCGACCCGGTCCGTCGTGACCGGGACCCCGGCGGCGCGGAGCACCTCGGTGAAGCCGACGAGGCCGGGGATCGGGTCCGATCCCTCCTCCGCCGGCGGCGCCGCGCTCGGGTACTGCATCGGGTCAGGACGCCAGCAGCGCGTCGAGCTGGTTGCGGACGCGGTCCGCGTCCTCGCGGTACTTCAGCACCGCGCCCAGCGTGCGCGCCGCGTTCTCGACGTCCAGGTGCCGGGCCCCGAGCAGCATCAGCGCGCGGGCCCAGTCCAGGGACTCCGCGACGCCCGGGGGCTTGATCAGGTCCGACTGGCGCAGGGTGTGCGCGGTGGTAGCGATCTGCGCGGCGAGCCGTTCGGGCACGCCCGGCAGCCTGCTCTTCAGGATCTCGACCTCGCGGGCGATGTCCGGGTGGTCCAGCCAGAGGTAGAGGCAGCGGCGCTTGAGCGCGTCGTGCACCTCGCGGGTGCGGTTCGACGTCAGCACGACGATCGGCGGCACCTTCGCCCGGACCTCGCCGATCTCCGGAATCGTCACCGCGTGCTCGCTCAGCACCTCGAGCAGGAAGGCCTCGAACTCGTCGTCCGCGCGGTCGATCTCATCGATCAGCAGGACGCTCGGGGTGGTGCGCAGCGCACGCAGGATCGGCCGGGCGAGCAGGAAGCGATCCGCGTAGAGGGAAGCCTCGACGGCGTCCGCGTCGAGCCTGTCCCCGTCCACCGTCGCCGCCGTCTCGAGCGCGCGCAGGTGCAGCAGCTGGCGGGGGAAGTCCCAGTCGTAGAGGGCCTGGGTGGAGTCGATCCCGTCGTGGCACTGCAGCCGGATGAGCTCGGCGCCGGTCACGGTCGCGAGCGCCTGGGCGAGTGCGGTCTTGCCCGTCCCGGGCTCACCCTCACAGAAGAGCGGGCGGCCCATGCGCATGGCGAGGAAGGTCGCCGTGGCGAGGCCGTCGTCGGCGAGGTAGCCCGTCGAGCGGAGGGCGTCGGCGAGAGCAGCGGGCGACTCGGGGAGGAGAAGAGGCCGCGGGCGGCGCCGTCACCCGTTCCCGGAGCGGAATCGGTCACCACCCCAGCATGACCGACGAACGGGCGTCCGGCCACCAGGGGGCCGCGCGTCCCTCGTCACGCACGGTCGTCGAACACCGATCAGCGAGTAACTGATCTCTTGTGAGCCGTTCGACAACAGTTCCGGATCGGTCGTATTGGTCTGGTCGTGATGCAACCGTAATAACGACGTCCTGACCAGGGAAACCATCATGTTCGAATGACAACCGTGTAGCGTTACAGTGACGAGGGTCACGCTTCACGAATTTGACCTCTTCCGTTGTTCGAAACGTAGCGTTCCGCCTCGGTCGAGCCGAAGGGTTCGGCCGGAAAACATCCGGAACCGCCGCGCCACGCTTCCCTGTCCCGCGGTTCCCGGTCCGTCGAGCAACGAGACGGGACAGGGCGAGGAAGTATTTCCGGATCGCAAAGGTTGCAATCCGATCGCTATTGCGATTGCAGTGCGGGTTCCCCTGCCCGCTCGCATCGGGATTCCTCGGTAGCGCGGTATGGAGCTGTGAAAATGACACGAGGTATCTCCGGTCGAGGCCTTCTGCGTGTCGCCGTCGCCGGCGCAGTCGCGGTCGGCGCCCCGGTCGCCCTCGCAAGCACGGCCGAGGCGGCGACCCCGACCTCCGCGTGGGACACCCTCGCCCAGTGCGAGAGCAGTGGTAACTGGGCGACCAACACGGGCAACGGTTACTACGGCGGCCTGCAGTTCAACCTGACCACCTGGCGCGCCTACGGCGGCACCGGCCTGCCGCACAACGCCAGCCGCGAGCAGCAGATCGCCGTGGCCGAGAAGGTGCTGGCGGCGCAGGGCTGGAACGCGTGGCCCTCCTGCTCGAAGAAGGCGGGCATGAGCGGCAAGCCGGCCCCCACGGCCGTTCGCGCCTCGGCGCCGGCCCCCGCGAAGTCGGCCCCCGCGAAGTCGGCCGTGGCCCCGGCCCCTGCCGGCGGCAACTACACGGTCAAGGCGGGCGACACGCTCGGCGAGATCGCCGCCGCGCACGGCACGACCTGGCAGAAGCTGGCCGCGGCCAACGGCCTGGCCAACCCGGACGTGCTGAGCATCGGCCAGGTCCTCTCGGCCTGACGGGCCGCCGCTCGCCTGTGACGCGCCCGGTCCAACCCGGTGTCGTCCCCGGGGGACGGGCGCGGCTCAGGTCGAGTTGACCCACTCGTCCGAACCGTCGGCGAACGCCTGGTGCTTCCACACCGGCAGCAGCCGTTTCACCTCTTCCACCAGCTCGGCGCAGGTGTCGAAGGCCTCTTTGCGGTGATCCGCCGCAACCGCGCAGGCCAGTGCCACGTCGCCGATCCCGAGCGGGCCGACGCGGTGGCTCACCGCGATCGCCCGGACCCCGGTGGCGCGCGCCGCGACGTCCGCCGCGACCTGGGCCACGACGGACTGCGCGGTCGGGTGCGCGCTGTACTCCAGCCCGTTGACCGACCGTCCTCCGTCGTGGTCCCGGACCACTCCGGCGAAGGTCACGACGGCGCCGGCGGCCGGGTCGTCGACCAGCCGCGCGTGCTCGTCGACGTCCAGGACGTCCTCGCCGACGGCGGCCCGTCGGATCTCTGCGGTCATCAGTGGTCCCCTCCTCGCAGCTGGTCCACGGCGTGCTCCAGGACACCTTCGAGCACCGAGAGCCCGTCCCGCACCCCGCCCGGCGAGCCGGGCAGGTTGACGATCAGCGTGCGTCCCGCCACTCCGGCCAGCCCGCGGGACAGCACCGCCGTCGGGACCTTCGGGGCCCCGGCGGCGCGGATCGCGTCCGCGAGCCCCGGCACCTCGTAGTCCAGCACCGCGCGGGTGACCTCGGGTGTCGCGTCCGTGGGCGAGAGGCCGGTCCCGCCCGTCGTCAGGACGACGTCCAGGCCGGACGCGACGGCTGCCCGGAGCGCCTGGCCGACGGGTTCGCCGTCCGGCACCACGACGGCCTCCGCCACGTGGAACCCGTGCTCCCGGAGCCAGTCGACGATCAACGGACCGCCGCGGTCCTCGTAGACGCCGGCCGCGGCGCGGTTCGACGCCGTCACGACGCCGGCGGTCCTGGAGGTCGTCACGACTCGTCCCCGGGCGCGTCCGGGCGGGTCCAGAGGCCGGTCTTCCCGCCCTCCTTGCGCTCGACCCGCACCGCGTCCAGCACGGCCGCCGGGTCCACCGCCTTGACCATGTCGTGCAGGGTCAGCCCGGCCACCGCGACCGCGGTGAGGGCCTCCATCTCGACGCCCGTGCGGTCCGTCGTGCGTACGGTGGCGCGGATCCCGACGGTGTCGGTCCCCGGCTCCAGCTCGACGGTCACGCCGCTGAGCGCGATCGGATGGCACAGCGGGACGAGGTCCGGCGTGCGCTTGGCGCCCATGATCCCGGCGATCCGGGCGGTGCCCAGCGCGTCGCCCTTGGGCAGGCCGTCGCTGCGCAGCAGGGCGACGACCTCGGCCGTCGTCCGGAACACCCCGGTCGCCACCGCGGTGCGGGCGCTCGGCTCCTTGGCCGTGACGTCCACCATGCGGGCGGCGCCGGTGCTGTCGACGTGCGTGAGCTCCACGTGGGTGACCCTACGTGCCGCCGTCGGGCGTGGTGCGGGCCACGTGGCCCGCCACGGTTGCAGTGATCTAGGTCACATGATCGACCGCATGTCGTTCCGTAGCCCGGCCGTGTCCTGCTCGTTATATAACGTCGTTGACCTGGTGGGACGTCGCTCGTCGCAGGTTAACGGCGGCGTAATGCACGGTGATCCGCCGATGTCGAGGTCACTTGCGAGATTCTGCGGTCCACGTACCGTCTTCTCCGGCCCTCCCGAATCCCCCCGGGTTTATCCCACGCGGGCGGGCCCCGACACCGCAGCGCGTTCCCTGTCCGGCGGTGACGGCCCCCGAGGCACTCACGTGGGACAGGGACGGAAAGACCGGCGATGGCCCCACATTGCCGCTGCCCGGCTCCCCGGCCAGAAGTCTGATTCCGCACGCGCAGCGGCGGAGAACTGTCATGGCGCACAATCGCGGAAAGCACCGTAAACCCTCGAGCGCGACTCGCAAGATCGCTCGCACCGCTCTCGTCGGTGCCGTCGCCGGCGCCCCGCTCGTCGTCGCCGCACCGGCTGCGAACGCCGCGTCCGATTCCACGTGGGACCGCCTGGCGCAGTGCGAGAGCACCGGCAACTGGGCCATCAACACCGGGAACGGTTTCTCCGGCGGGCTCCAGTTCACCCAGAGCACCTGGAACGCGTTCGGCGGCGGCCAGTTCGCCCCCGCGGCCCACCAGGCCACCCGTGAGCAGCAGATCGTCGTCGCCGAGAAGGTGCTGGCCGGCCAGGGCTGGGGCGCGTGGCCCGCGTGCTCGAAGAAGGTCGGTGCGTCCGGTGGCGCCACGCAGCGCTCCGCGCCCGCCCAGCAGGTGCGGCTGAGCGCCCCCGCCGCCGCGCCGGCCGCGCAGCCCACCGCGGGGACCTACACGGTGAAGGCCGGGGACACCCTGGGCGAGATCGCCGCGGCGCACGACGTCGCCGGTGGCTTCCAGGCCCTGCTGGCGAAGAACCCCGGGCTGAAGAGCGCGAACCTGATCTTCCCCGGGCAGGTCGTCCGCTTCTGAGCGGTCCTTCCGGACCTCCGCCCCGCTCCCGTCACACCGACGGCGGCGGGGCGGTGGTGTGTCCGAGGCGGGCGAGCTGTTGCGGGGTGTCCACGTCGTCGGGCTCGGCCACGTCCCCGCACTCGACGAGCCGGACCGCCGGATTGCCCCTCAGATAGCCCCGTGCGCCCGCGTCGCCGCTCGCGGCATCCCGGACCCCGGCCCAGTGCGAACGGCCGAGCAGGACCGGATGAGCCGGGATCCCGGCGTAGGCGGCCCGGGCGAGGGCGTCCGGGCCCGGGGCGTCCGAGGTGGGGGCGGCGGCCAGCCGGGCCACGGCCTCCGGGGTCACGCCCGGCAGGTCGACGAGATGGACCACGGCGGAGTCGACGTCCAGCGACGCCAGGGCGTCGAGGCCCGCGCGCAGGGACGCACCCATGCCCTCGGCCCAGTCCTCGGCGACGACCACCCGCACGTCGTCCGGGACCAGCGGGGCGACGCGCTCGGCCGAGGCGCCCAGCACCACGACGAGCGGGGTGCACCCGCCCTCGGCGAGCACGCGCAACGCCCGGCGGACCAGCGGCTGCCCGTCGAGCTCGACGAGGGCCTTCGGTCCGCCCATCCGCCGGCCCGCGCCCGCGGCGAGCAGCAGGCCGGCAGGCGGCACGACTACTTGTTGATCTCGGTGACGGGGTGCTCGTAGGGCACCTTCGCCAGCGGGAACTCGATCTCCCCGAACGGTGAGAACGAGCCCTGGACCGGTCCGAGGAGCTCGGTGAGGGGGTGCTCGCCGTCCGGCAGCTGCGGCCAGTTCGGGTCGATGCGGCCGGGCTTCTGAGGTTTCGCCTTCGCCACGGTGTCCTCCGACTCGTGCGTGGTGGTGCGCGGGTCTCAGTGGACCCGCACTCGTCTGACACCAGTATCCCGTATCGGGCGTGCGGAGGAAGCGCGGAGCCCCGGCGGCTACCGTGGAGGGCGATGCCCACCTCGCTGGTCGACTGGCTGCGCGCCCAGGACGACGAGACGCTAGCCGCCCTGCTCAGGCTCCGGCCGGACCTCGGCGTGCCCCCGCCCGGGGACTTCACGGTGCTTGCGACGAGGGCGGCGATCCGGGCGTCCGTGCACCGCGCGTGTGACGATCTGGACACCGTGACCCTGGCCGTCCTCGAGGCGCTGGTGCTGGTGGACGCGGACAGCGAGCCCGCCGAGCGCGGCGAGATCGCGCGGCTCCTCGGACCGGACGTGCCCGCGGAGGCCCTCGGTGCGTCGCTGGCGGCCCTGCGGGCCCGCGCCCTGGTCTGGGGCGCGGACGACGAGCTGTGCCTGGTCCCGGCCACGCGGGACGTCGTGCCGCAGTATCCGGGCAACCTCGGGCGCCGGGCGTCCGGCCCCGCGGCGAGCTCCGAGCTGCCCGCACTGCTCGCCGCCGTCGCGCCGGAGGAGCAGCGGGTGCTGGACGCGCTGATCGCGGGCCCGCCGATCGGCCGCAGCCGTTCCGCGTCGGACCCGTCGAGCCCCGTCGGGCGGCTGCTCACCCGCGGGCTGCTGATACGCCTGGACCCCGAGACCGTCGAGCTGCCGCTGCAGGTGGGGGTCGCGCTGCGCGGGGAACGGCCGATGGGCCACATCGACGCGACGCCGCCGGACCCGGAGACGCTCGCCCGTGAGCCCTCGGTCGTGGACGGAACCGCCGCGGGCGCCGCGCTGGAGATGCTGCGCAAGGTCGAGCGGCTGATCGACCTCTGGGGCCGGGTGCCCCCGCCCGTCCTCCGCTCCGGCGGCCTCGGCGTGCGCGAACTGCGCCGCGCGGCCCGGGAGATGGAGGTCGACGAGGCCGTCGCGGCGCTGCTCATCGAGGTCGCGCTGGCCGCGGACCTGGTCGGGGAGAGCGACAGCCCGAACCCCGAGTGGATGCCGACCACGAACGTCGACGTGTGGGCCGCGGGCGGGCCCGAGCACCGCTGGGTCACCCTCGCCCGTGCGTGGCTGGAGATGCCCCGGCTCCCGGGTCTGGTCGGCCGCCGGGACGACCAGGACCGCCCGATCAACGCGCTGTCCGAGACCCTGCGTCGCCCGCTGGCGGTCCGGGACCGACGCCGGGTGCTCGGCGCGCTCGCGGACCTGCCCGCCGGGACGTCGGTCCGCAGCCCCAGCGGGCTCGCGGACCTGCTGGCGTGGCGCGCGCCGCGCCGGGGTGGGCGGCTGCGGGACGAGATGGTCAGCTGGACACTGGCCGAGGCCACGGTCCTCGGCGTCGTCGCCCTGGACGCCCTCACCGGTCCGGGCCGGGTGCTGCTGGACGCGCAGCCAGACGACTCGGCCGCTCTCGTCGCCGCACTCCGCGCGACGCTGCCCCGACCCGTCGACAGGATCCTGCTGCAGGCGGACCTCACCGCGGTCGCACCCGGGCCGCTGGTGCCCGAGCTGGCTCGTGAGCTCGCGCTCCTCGCGGACGTCGAGTCCGGCGGCGGCGCCACCGTCTACCGCTTCACCGACGCGAGCATCCGGCGCGCCCTGGACGCGGGACGGTCCGCGTCGGACGTGAAGACGCTGCTCGAGGCGCACTCGTCGACGCCGGTGCCGCAGGGCCTGACCTATCTCGTGGAGGACGTCGCGCGGCGGCACGGCCGGCTGCGCGGCGGCGTCGCGTCGGCCTTCCTGCGCTCCGACGACGAGGTGCTGCTCTCCGAGGTCATCGCCCATCCGCAGAGCGCGGCCCTGGAACTGCGGCGGATCGCGCCGACTGTCGCCATCAGCCCGGTCCCGCTGTCCGAGCTGATGGACGGGCTGCGCGCGGCCGGGTTCAGCCCCGCGGCGGAGGACGCGTCCGGCGGAGTGCTGGATCTCGGGGGCAAGGGCGCCCGCACGGATCCCCGGCGGCCCCGGCGCGCCGCCGTCGCACCCGAGCCCGCCGGCAGCCAGCTGGACCGACTCGTCGCCAGGATGCGATCCGGGGACGCGCTCGCCGGCGTCCGCCGTGGCGCGGCGAACGGATCCACTGCGACGCTCGCGACGTTGCAGCAGGCCGCGCGCACCCGCGGCCAGGTGTGGATCGGCTACGTCGACGGGCACGGGGTCGCGGGGGAGCGGGTGCTCGCACCGACCCAGATCGGCGCCGGGGTCGTCGAGGGGACGGACGCGGTCAGCGGCGAGATCCACCGGCTACCGCTGCACCGGATCACGTCGATCGCGCTGGTCGACACGTGAGCTCGGCCGTCCGCCGACGGAGGACGGCCCTCCCGGGACGTCTGTCCGCGGAGGGCCGTCCGGTACGGCGGGTCAGCGGGCGCCGGCGGCCATCCGGTGCGCCATCGCGTGCTCGACGAGCGCGATGAGCGCCTGCTTGGTCGACTCCCGGTCCCGGGCGTCGCAGGCGACGATCGGGACGTCCGCGCCGATGGACATGGCCTCGCGCACGTCCTCGATGCGGTGCTGGATCAGCCCGTCGAACGCGTTGACACCCACCACGTAGGGCAGGCCGCGGTCCTCGAAGAAGTCGATGGCCGCGAAGCAGTCCGCGAGGCGGCGGGTGTCCACGAGGACGACCGCGCCGATCGCGCCCCGGACCAGGTCGTCCCACATGAACCAGAACCGGTGCTGTCCGGGCGTGCCGAACAGGTACAGGATCAGGTCCCGGTCCAGGGAGACACGGCCGAAGTCCATGGCGACCGTGGTGGTCGTCTTGTTCGGCGTCGCCGAGAGGTCGTCGTGACCGGCACTCGCCTCGGTCATCACCGCCTCGGTGGTCAACGGGACGATCTCGGAGACGGAGCCGACGAAAGTCGTCTTGCCCACGCCGAAGCCACCCGCGACCACGATCTTGGCCGAAATCGTCGCGGTGGAGGCGGCCTGCTGCGGCGGCCTAGAGCCGACGGAGTCCACTCAACACCCTTTCCATCAGTGCGAGGTCCGGCAGGTTGCCGGCGCTGCTCGCGGTCTGGTGAACGGTCACCACGCCGAGACCGGCCATGTCTCCGAGGAGCACGCGCGCCACCCCGAGGGGGATGGACAGCAGCGCGGCCACCTCGGCGACGGAGCGCGGTTCCTCGCAGAGATCCGCGACGGAGCGATGCTCCATCTGGAGCATTCCCAACTTGGCGCGACCCTGCGGACTGGTCGACACCAAGGTCTCGATCGCCAGGTCGAAGCCGGACTTGGTCCGGCCGCGGGTCCAGGCGTAGGGCCGGACCGCGGACGCGCCGATCGGCGCCGCCGGCGGCACCGGCTCGTACGGGACCCGGTCGATCGGGCCCGTCTGGTACATCTCCGGGTCCCGCTCGGGCGGCACGCTCTCGGCCCGCTCGGGCGCCTGGGGCGACCCGCCTGAGGGCGTGCGGGGGCCGTCCTGGACGGCTTCGTCCTCGCGCCGGCGTCCCCACCTGCGCTTCTTGCGTGAACGTCCGGAATCGAAGCTGAATCCGTTCATCACGTCGGCGAACGTCGGCTCTGCGTTCTGCCGCGGCTCGTCGCCGGGACCGTCGGCCATCGGGACCTCACCTGCCTTACGCCGATCGTGACGGGTATTCGTCGTCTTCTGGGGAACGGCGGCGCCCGGGCAGGCGCCGCCGGTGGGAATCAGGGCCCGAACGAACCCTGCAGCTCGGCCCGGAGCTCGGGCGTGAGCAGCTGGCCGACCCGGTCGACGAGCAGCGTCATCTCGTAGCCGATCAGACCGATGTCGCAGCTCGGCGACGCGAGCACCGACAGGCAGGACCCGTCGCTGATGGACATGAGCAGAACGATCCCGCGGTCCATCTCGACGACGGTCTGCACCACACCGCCGGCGTCGAAGCAGCGCGCCGCGCCCTGGGTGAGGCTGACGAGCCCGGACGCCACCGCGGCGAGCTGGTCCGCCCGGTCCCGGGGAAGCCTGTCGGACGCCGTCAGCAGCAGGCCGTCGGCGGACACCACGATCGCGTGTGCCACCCCCGGAACCCGCTCGGCGAAGTTGGTGACCAGCCATCCGAATCGGCTGGGCTGGGACTGTGGTGCCGTCACGCCTGCTCCCCGTTGATCCTCGTCGGACCGGTGCTTCCCGGTGTGGCCGCTCGGTGCGACCGCTCGAGCCCGATCATGACTCCCCTTGCTGTTCTGTCGTGCGCGCCGGGCCGCCGGCCGGCGGGGGTCCCGCCTGCCGACGCAGCCTGCTCTCCCGGCCCTGCCGGACACCCTGCTGGTAGCTGGTCAGTCGGCCGCGGATGACCTCGGCGCTACGGCTGGGTGCCGACGGACCGTCCAGTACCGCGGATCCTGCTGCGCTGCCCGGGACGAGCCGCGCGCGGGGTCGCCTCTTCGGCAGTCCGGCGGTCGTGACCTCGGCCGAACGCTCGGCCTCCGTGACGGTGGACTCCGCCGCGCGCCAGCCCTCGTCCGCCGCGGTGGCGAACTCCTCGTCCCGCTGCGGGCCCGTCCGCTCGGGGAGAGCCGGGCCGCGGCCCGCCTCGGCGCGGGCGCCGACGGGGGCCTCGAGCGGCTGCCGATCCCCGTTGCCGGGCGTGCGACGGGGCAGGCCTGCCGGCCCGCCCTCCGCCGGGCGGCCGAACCGGGCGGGTCCGCCCGTGCGGACCGGACCCTCGGGCGCGCGGCCGGGGCCGCCCTGGTGCGGGCCCGGCTGGAACGCCTGCGGGCCCTGGCCGCGAGCGGCGTCCGGATCCTGGCCGTCCTCCCAGCGCACCGGGACCGCACGGTTCGAGCGGAACCAGGCGGAGGCGATCTCCTCGAAGATCGGCGTGGTCTGGCCCATGTCGAAGCCGGCCTGGGTAGTGCTCGCGGGGCCCGTGAGGCCCGACGGGCCGCCGGCTGCGGGACCCGAGGGCGCCGCACCGAACGGGGCCCCGGGGGGACCGGCGGGCGGAGCGTTGCGCGGGGTCTCGAAGCCGCCGGGCCGCCGCAGCTGGTCGGCGGGAGTTCCCGCACCCGCCACGTGCGGCGCGAAGAGGCTCTCGGCCGGCGCCTGGGCCGCCATGGGGGCCTGCGGGCGACGCCGGGGCAGACCGCCGGGCCCGATCAGCCCGCCACCGTTCGCAGCGCCCTGACCCTGACCGACCTGACCCTGACCGACCTGACCCTGACCGAGACCCTGGCCGCCGGGGCCGTTCTGCCCCTGACCCGGGCCGTTGTGCCCAGGTGCGTTCTGGCCCGGGCCGTTGCGGTCGAGGCCGTTCTGACCCTGATCGTTCCGGGTCCGGCCGCCGTGGACGGGGAGGCCGTCCTGCTCGCGCTCCTCACCCGGCCGGTCCCGGGGACCGGCGAACGCGGAGGCCCCGACGGGCTGCTGCTCGGCCGCCCGGAACGGGCCGGGGCCGGGGATGCCGTTGCCCGGGGCACCGGGTCGACCGGACCCGGGCCCGCCGAAGCCGGGACGACCGGAGCCGGGGCCGTTCGGGCCCGCACCCGGAGCGTTCCGCGTGGGCAGCGGGCCGCCGAGGTTGCCGCTGCTTCCGGGCCCGCCGACACCCGCGCCGGGGAAGTCCGGGAAGCGCTCGTCCTGCAGCTCCGCTGTCCGGGTTCTCGCCGTCCCGGGTGTCGCCGCTGTCGTGGCCGTCCGTCCGGACGTCCTCGGCAAGGGGATCCGGGGCCTCGACCTCGTCGGCGGTCTCACCGTCCGGGAGGTCCCCGGTGGCCCGGTCCTTCTCGGCCGTGTCCTCGCGGCCGCCGGAAGCGGCGGCCGTGGCGGGGGCTGCGGGGGCGATCGTCTCCTGCTCCGTCCCGTCCTCGGCCTCACCGGTCTCGGCGGGGTCACCCGAGCGGGGAACGCCACGGGAGAGCCGACCGGGCTCGCGCTTCGGCAGGCCCTCGAAGGCCGAGCCGCCGGACCCGGAGCCGTTCTGCGACGACGCACCCGGTGCGATGTCGTCCCTGCTCCCGGGCGCGCTTCCGTTCGAGCCGGAGCCGGGGGCGCCGGCGTCGCGGAGGTCGTCGGGGGTGCCGCGCAGCGACTCCACCGCCCAGGACCCGCCCGGGGACTCGATGTGCCCCTCGCCCCGGTCGGCGTCCGTGTCGTCCTCGGTGGCGGCCGTCACCTCGGGGCCGGACTGCGCCACGATCGGGTTGGCCTGGGTGGCGGTGTCGTCGGTGTTCTCGATGTCGTCCGGCCCGGCCGAGGTGCGGCTGCCGTCGGGAAGGCCGCGCTCGGCCGCACCCGTCTCGGCATCGTTCGTGGACGTCTCGTCCCGGGCGTCGTCGGAACGGTCCTGCGAGGCGTCCGCCCGGCCGGGGCCGGGAAGGCCCACGGCGGGACCGGCCGCACCGACGGCGGCGATGCCGCCGAAGGTGGCCTCACCGGGCGCGTCCGGCGTGTCCGCCAGGTCGTCCGGGCGGGAGTCGCGCCGGGTCTTGTCGAACGCGGTGAGCCGCTCGGCCGCGCTGGGCCGCTCGGCCGGGTCCGGCCGCTCGAACGCGTCGAACGGCGACGGCGAGGCGGCCTCCGGCGGCTTGTTACGGCGCAGCGCCGACCCGGGCTTGCGGGTGGGCAGGCCGTTGCTGCCGTTGAGGCTGGACGGCGCCTTCGGCACCTCCGGGGGAACGCCTGCTCGAACGCACCGGCCGGGCTCATCGGCCCGTCGCTGCCCGCGACCAGCGACGACAGCGATCCGGTGCGCGGCGTTCCGTTGACCTGCGGACGGGAGCCGTTCAGGCCGGAGCCGTTCGGGCCCGGCCCGTCGGGGCCGGTGTTCCGGCCGCCCGCCCTCTGCAGGCCACCGCCGGGACGCTCCGGCGTGTTCGGCGTCTGCTGCGGGACCTGCGCCGGGGCCACCGCGCGCTGGGGCGGCCCGGGCTCCGCCGACGGGACGAGCGTCGACGGCACGGTCACCGAGGCCGTCAGGCCGCCGCCACCGGCGTCGATCGGGGTGCCGCCGAGGCGAACGGCCAGGCCGTGCCGGTGGGACAGGCGGCCGACCACGAACAGGCCCATGCGGCGCGACGCGGAGACGTCGATCGCGGACGGGCCGTCGAGGCGCTGGTTGGCCTCGGCGAGCTCGGCGTCCGCCATGCCGACGCCGCGGTCCGCGATCTCGACCAGCAGTGAGCCGTCGTCCAGCCGGATCGTGCTCATGACGACCTGCGAGTCCGGCGGGGAGAAGTTCGTCGCGTTGTCCAGCAGCTCGGCCAGCAGGTGGACGATGTCGCTCGCGGCGCGGCCGGCGACGGTCGCGGAGGGCGGCGGCTGCACGACGATCCGCTGGTACTGCTCGATCTCGGACACCGCGGCGCGGAGCACGTCGACCACCGGGACCGGGGCGATGTTGCGCTTGGCGAGGTCCGTGCCCGCGAGGACCAGCAGGTTCTCGCTGTTGCGCCGCATACGGGTGGCGAGGTGGTCCAGCTGGAAGAGGTTCGAGAGCTGGTCCGGGTCCTGCTCGTTGCTCTCCAGCTGCTCGATCAGCTGCAGCTGGCGCTCGACGAGGGCCTGGCTGCGGCGGGAGAGGTTGACGAACATGTTGGAGACGTTGGCCTGCAGGGCGGCCTGGTCCGCGGCGAGGCGGACGGCCTGCCCGTGCACCGCGTCGAACGCGCGGGCCACCTGGCCGACCTCGTCCCGGCCGCTCAGCGGCACCGGCTCGACGATCGCGTTGATCGCGTTGCCCGTGCGCATGTTCTCGACGGCGGCGGGCAGTCGCCGCTCGGCGACGTCCAGGGCGGACCGCCGCAGGATGCGCAGCGAGCGGATCAGCGAGCGGGCCAGCAGCACGATGATCGCGATGCCGAGCAGCAGGCCGAGCATCAGGATCACGGAGTTGACCCCGGCCTGGTTGCTCGCCTCCTCCTGGGCGGCGGCGCTGTCGCTGGTGAGCTCGTTCTCGACGCCTGCCGCGGCGTTCTCCACGACCTGCGCCGACTGCTGGTAGGCCGCGTTCCAGGCCACCGGGTCCGCGACCACCGGGCGCCCGTCGGCGGTGCCGAGGACCGCGGTACGCAGCTGCTCGCGGGCGACGTTGGCGCCGTCCGTGGCGAAGTTGCCGTAGCGGCCGAGCTGCTCCGGCGTGAGCGAGACCTGGTAGGCGGCGAAGGCCGCACGGTAGGCGGCGTCGCTGCCGGTGACGGCGGTCCGGTCCGGCTCCCGCACCTGCCCCGCGGCGATCGCGCCGCCGATCACGGTGTGCTGCAGGGCCAGCGCCTCGGAGGCGGCGGTGGTGGCGGCGAGCGCGTCCGCCAGGCCGCCGTTCTGCTCGGTCTGCGCCTGCCGCAGCAGGGCGCTCTCGAGAACGTCCGCGCGCTCGATGATGTCCGTGTACTGGTTCAGCACGTCCTCGGCCGGGACGGGCGAGGAGACGGTGGCCGTGCGCAGCACCGGGAGCTGGGTGAACCCGCCCTCGGCCTGCTGCATCGCCGTCGCGGTGCCCGGACCCTGCGCGGCCGGGTCCGCGAGGGCCTGCCGCGCCTTGTCCAGCTCGGCGTCCGTGGCGCCGTCCGCGGCCTCCAGGGCGGCGCGGTCCCCCTTCCGGTTGCCCGCCACGAACAGCACCGCGGCGTCGCGCTCCGCCCGCAGGGCGTCCGCGCTCGCGGCGAGCTGCTGCCTGATCTCGAGCAGCCGGTTCCCCGTGCCGAGGTCCTGGGCGACCCCCGCCTGGTCCGCGATCCGCAGGACCCCGAGGACCAGTGCCAGCAGCGTCGGGACGAGCCCGACGGCGACGAGCTTGGTGGCCAGGTTCCAGTTGCGCGGGTTCAACCGCTCGGACCACGTGGGGTGGCGTTCGGTGCTGGTCACGTCAACGTCTCCCTGATGGTTCCCGACGACCCGGACGAGAGTGACACGCGTGACCGACGGGAAGCGCCCTCACGGCCCTCGCGGACGCCGAGGTGCACGCCAGCGGCGGCAAATGGCCGACAGCGGGTGCGCCGTACACGCCGGACGGGCGGTACGGGACTCGGCAGGTGTCTGCGGGGCCGGGGGAGCGTCGGGTCGATCTTCTCGCGCCTTACTCGTCGGGGACCGGTGGCGGCACGGGGAATTCCGCGAAGCGCGTTCCGGTTCTTCTCGGTGCCGACACGCGGCCGCTGGGGAGGCCGTGTTCGCGCCG
Source organism: Pseudonocardia sp. T1-2H (assembly GCF_038039215.1). Taxonomy (NCBI): domain Bacteria; kingdom Bacillati; phylum Actinomycetota; class Actinomycetes; order Pseudonocardiales; family Pseudonocardiaceae; genus Pseudonocardia; species Pseudonocardia sp. T1-2H. The sequence continues at coordinate 5,977,449 of NZ_JBBPCL010000001.1, read as the reverse complement.
GTAACGGATATGATCGTCGTGGCACACGTACGTTCTCTTGTTTGAGCCCGATCACTATAACTCCGGACCGAGCCTCCCCAGGCCGGTGAGGTGGACCACCGGTCGGCCCCCGAGCCGATCTTCCCCAACCCGACCGCTCGTCGCGCGTCGGGTGCCGTCCGGCTCACCGAGAGTATTCGTTGCTGTACCGACCGGTCACCCGCCGGTGACCCGCACACCCCGTCGAAGGGAACCCGTTCCGTGACCGACGGACCTCTGATCGTCCAGTCCGACAAGACGCTGCTCCTCGAGGTCGACCACCCGATGGCGGACGACGCCCGCTCCGCGATCGCGCCGTTCGCGGAGCTGGAGCGCGCGCCGGAGCACGTGCACACCTACCGGGTCACCCCGCTCGCGCTGTGGAACGCCCGTGCCGCCGGGCACGACGCGGAGCAGGTCGTCGACGCGCTGGTCCGTTTCTCCCGCTACGCGGTGCCGCAGCCGCTGCTCGTCGACGTCGTGGACACGATGGGCCGCTACGGGCGGCTGCAGCTGGCGAACCACCCTGCCCACGGCCTCGTCATGACGGCGCTGGACCGCGCCGTGCTCGAGGAGGTCATGCGACAGAAGAAGATCGCCCCGATGCTCGGCGCCCGGATCGACCAGGACTCGGTGATCGTCCACCCGTCCGAGCGCGGGCACCTCAAGCAGATGCTGCTCAAGGTCGGCTGGCCGGCCGAGGACCTCGCCGGCTACGTCGACGGCGAGGCGCACGCCATCGACCTCGTCCAGGACGGCTGGACGCTGCGGGACTACCAGGCCCAGGCGGTCGAGGGGTTCTGGCAGGGCGGGTCCGGCGTCGTCGTCCTGCCCTGCGGCGCGGGGAAGACCCTGGTCGGGGCCGCGGCGATGGCGAAGGCCAAGGCCACGACGTTGATCCTGGTGACGAACACCGTCTCCGGCCGCCAGTGGAAGCGTGAGCTGATCGCGCGGACCAGCCTCACCGAGGAGGAGATCGGCGAGTACTCCGGGGAGAAGAAGGAGATCCGCCCGGTCACCATCGCCACGTACCAGGTGATCACCCGCAAGACGAAGGGTGAGTACCGCCACCTCGAGCTCTTCGACTCCCGGGACTGGGGCCTGGTCCTCTACGACGAGGTCCACCTGCTGCCCGCGCCGGTGTTCCGGATGACGGCGGACCTGCAGTCCCGCCGGCGCCTCGGCCTCACCGCGACGCTGGTCCGCGAGGACGGCCGGGAGGGTGACGTGTTCTCCCTGATCGGGCCCAAGCGCTTCGACGCCCCGTGGCGGGACATCGAGCAGCAGGGCTGGATCGCGCCCGCCGAGTGCACCGAGGTCCGGGTCACGATGACCGAGGCCGAGCGGCTCGCGTATGCCACGGCGGAGGCCGAGGAGCGCTACCGCATGGCCTCCACCGCGCGCACCAAGCTGCCCGTCGTCCAGGCGATCCTGGACCGGCACAAGGGGGAGCCCACCCTCGTCATCGGGGCCTACCTGGACCAGCTCGACGACCTGGGCGAGGCGCTGGACTGCCCGGTCATCCAGGGCTCCACCAAGAACAGGGAGCGGGAGTCGCTGTTCGAGGCCTTCCGCATGGGGGAGATCGACCGGCTGGTCGTCAGCAAGGTCGCGAACTTCTCGATCGACCTGCCCGAGGCGTCCATCGCGGTGCAGGTGTCCGGCACGTTCGGCTCGCGGCAGGAGGAGGCACAGCGTCTCGGCCGGTTGTTGCGCCCGAAGGGCGACGGACGGCAGGCGCACTTCTACTCCGTCGTGTCGCGAGACACCCTCGACACGGAGTACGCCGCGCACCGGCAGCGGTTCCTCGCCGAGCAGGGCTACGCCTACCGAATCGTCGACGCGGACGACCTGCTCGGCCCCGCCCTCCCCGAGATGGACCCCGAGACGGGCTGAGCAGCGACTTCGCGTCCGCTCGGCCGAATCGCGGCCACCCGCCGGAGCGTGCGCGACGGCCGCGAGGGGTGGACACTGGGTCTTCGACGCGACATGAGGAGCCCCGAGATCTCGATCATCGGCTGGATCGTCGTCGCGGTGGCGGCCTGGGTGGTCGTCGCCGTGGTCGTCGCGCTGCTCCTGGGCCGGGTCATCCGGCTCCGGGACCGACAGGTGCCGGGCGACGCCGAGCGCGAGGTCCCGCACCCGCGGCAGTCCGCGCGCACGCCGTCGAAGCCCCCGGGGTCCTGACCCCGGCCGGGGCCGGGGGCGGATCCGGGTCGGGACCGGGGTCCTCCCGGAGGTTCCGGGCTCCGGCGCGGCGCAGTGTGGTGGACATGGACGAGACGACGACCACCACCTCCACGGGCCCGATCACCGACGGCCCGATCCCCGGCGGCCTGACCGACGCCGGCCCGATCACCGCAGGCCCGACTTCCGACGAGCCGGCGGCCCCCGCCGCGGTCAAGGCCGCCGCGCCGGCGAAGAAGCCCTTCCGCCTGCACCGCAGCCGCTCCGACAAGATGCTCGGCGGCGTCTGCGGCGGCCTCGCCGAGAGCCTGGACGTGGACGCGGGGCTGATCCGGATCGGCCTCGTGGTGCTGACGGTGTTCGGCTTCGGTGCCGGCGTGCTGATCTATGCCGCGGCCTGGGCGCTCGCCCCGGTGGAGTGAGCATCAGGCCTCCCGGAACCACGGCGCGGATCCGGCACCGGCCGGAACCACGCTGCGAGCTGGTGACGGGCGGGCGGGGTGTAGGTCCCCGTCCTTCGAGGGGAGGCGGATCCGCCGGACCTCGAGCTGCGCTCGCGCGCCGCGTACCTGCTCGTCACGGGGGGCTGGGCGGCTGGTCGGCCGCCGGGATCCTCGGCACCTCGTGCGGGACCGCCGCAGCCGACGTCGAGGTGATCGTGGCGGGCGGATCGCAGCGGCCGCAGCACGGGCTGCGCGTCCGGCGGGCGCGGCGCCGCCCGCCTCCGGGCCCGGCGAGAACGCCGCGAGGGCGGCACCCTGCTGGGTGCCGCCCTCGCGTGGACGTACTGGGTGGGGCAGGACTCAGAAGTCCATGCCGCCCATGCCGCCGGTCGGGTCGCCGGCCGGAGCGGCGTTCTTCTCCGGCTTGTCGGCGATGACCGCCTCGGTGGTGAGGAACAGGGCCGCGATCGAGGCCGCGTTCTGCAGCGCCGAGCGGGTGACCTTGGCCGGGTCGATGATGCCGGCCTTGACCAGGTCCTTGTACTCACCGGTGGCCGCGTCGAGGCCCTCGCCGGCCGGAAGCCCGCGCACCTTCTCCGCGACGACGCCGCCCTCGAGGCCGGCGTTGATGGCGATCTGCTTGAGCGGCGCCTCGAGCGCGACCTTGACGATGTTCGCCCCGGTCGCCTCGTCGCCCTCCAGGCCGAGGCCCTCGAACAGGCCCGCACCGGCCTGGATGAGCGCCACGCCGCCACCGGCGACGATGCCCTCCTCGACGGCCGCCTTCGCGTTGCGAACGGCGTCCTCGATGCGGTGCTTGCGCTCCTTCAGCTCGACCTCGGTGGCCGCGCCCGCCTTGATGACCGCGACACCGCCGGCCAGCTTGGCCAGGCGCTCCTGCAGCTTCTCGCGGTCGTAGTCCGAGTCGGTGCGGTCGATCTCGGCGCGGATCTGGTTGACCCGGCCCGCGATCTGGTCCGCGTCGCCCGCGCCGTCGACGATGGTGGTCTCGTCCTTGGTCACGACGACCTTGCGCGCGCTGCCGAGCAGCGACAGGTCGGCGGTGTCCAGCTTGAGGCCGACCTTCTCCGAGATGACCTCGCCGCCGGTCAGGATGCCCATGTCGGTGAGCATGGCCTCGCGGCGGTCACCGAAGCCGGGCGCCTTGATGGCGACGGACTTGAAGGTGCCGCGGATCTTGTTGACGACGAGCGTGGCCAGGGCCTCGCCCTCGACGTCCTCGGCGATGATCGCCAGCGGCTTGCCCGACTGCATGACCTTCTCCAGCAGCGGGAGCAGGTCCTTGACGGTCGAGATCTTGGAGGAGACCAGGAGGATGTAGGGGTCCTCGAGCTCCACCTCCATGCGCTCGGCGTCGGTCACGAAGTAGGGCGAGATGTAGCCCTTGTCGAAGCGCATGCCCTCGGTGAGCTTCGAGCTCCAGACCGAAGGTCTGGCTCTCCTCGACCGTGATGACGCCTTCCTTGCCGACCTTGTCCATCGCCTCGGCGATGAGCTCGCCGATCTGCTTGTCGGCGGCGGAGATGGAGGCCGTGGCAGCGATCTGCTCCTTGGTCTCGACCTCCTTGGCGGTCTTCAGCAGCTGCTGGGAGACGGCTTCGACGGCCTTCTCGATCCCGCGCTTGAGACCCATCGGGTTCGCGCCGGCGGCCACGTTGCGCAGGCCCTCGCGGACCAGCGCCTGGGCCAGGACGGTCGCGGTGGTGGTGCCGTCACCCGCGATGTCGTCGGTCTTCTTGGCAACTTCCTTGACGAGTTCGGCCCCGATCTTCTCCCACGGGTCCTCGAGCTCGATCTCCTTGGCGATCGACACACCATCGTTGGTGATGGTGGGCGCGCCCCACTTCTTCTCCAGGACGACGTTGCGGCCGCGCGGGCCGAGCGTCACCTTGACAGCGTCGGCGAGGGTGTTCATGCCGCGCTCGAGCCCGCGGCGCGCCTCCTCGTCGAAAGCGATCATCTTCGCCATGGGGGTGTTGTCCTCCGATTGGGATGACACGAAAGTCTTGTGTCGAGCGGCGCCCGCGACGGACGACCGGCAACCCTGCGCCGGTCTCACCGGCCCGACCTGGCACTCACGCGTGTCGAGTGCCAAGGGCGTTTTTAGCACTCGGGGTAGGCGAGTGCAAGACTGGGTGGCCGGGTCGATCGAGCGATGGAGCCGTCGCGACGGTACTCGCGAAGCTGCGGCAGGATGGTGATCGTGAACGCCGCCGCGCCCGCCCCGCAGCCCGGAACCATCAAGTCCGCTCGGACCGTCGACGAGCACCGGGCGGTGGTCGCGGCCCTGCTGCCGCCGACCGAGGTCGTCGAGGTGCCGGTCGCCGAGGCCCGGGGCCGGGTGCTGGCCGAGGACCTCGTCACCCCGCTCGCCCTGCCGCCCTTCGACAACTCGGCGATGGACGGCTATGCGGTCCGGGCTGTCGACGTCGTCGGGGCCGGCGAGTCGTCCCCGGTCGAGCTCCCGGTGGCCACGGACATCCCGGCCGGCCGGGTCGACGTCCCGGCGCTCGAGCCCGGGACGGCCGCCCGGATCATGACCGGCGCCCCGATGCCCGCGGGCGCGGACGCCGTCATCCAGGTCGAGCTGACGGACGGCGGCACCGAACGGGTCCGGATCGCGGCGGAGCGGCCCGCCGGCACCCACGTGCGCACGGTCGGCGAGGACGTCGCGGCCGGCGTCGTGGCGCTGACCGCCGGCACGGTCCTGGGCGCGCCGCAGATCGCCATCGCCGCCGCGCTCGGCCTGGCGACCCTGCGGGTGCGCCGGCAGCCGCACGTCCTCGTCCTCTCCACCGGCTCGGAGCTCGTCGAGCCCGGCCGGGAGCTGCGCCCCGGCCAGATCTACGAGTCCAACGGGGTGATGCTCGCCGCCGCGATCCGCGACGCCGGGTGCACGGCCGAGCAGCTGCGCAGCGTCGCGGACGACGTCGACGAGTTCCGGAAGGTCCTGCAGGAACGCGTCGCCGAGGGCGTCGACCTCGTCATCACCTCGGGCGGGGTGAGCGCGGGCGCCTACGAGGTCGTGAAGGACGCGCTGACGGGACACGGGGTGGACTTCGTGCGCGTCGCGATGCAGCCGGGCGGCCCCCAGGGTGCCGGCCGCCTGCAGCTCGACGACGGCATCTCCTGCCCCGTGGTCACACTCCCCGGGAACCCGGTCAGCTCGCTGGTGTCCTTCGAGGTGTTCGTGCGTCCCGCGCTGCGAGCCGCCATGGGCCATCCACACCCGGCCCGCCCGGTGGTGACGGCGAAGGCCGGCGAGGACCTCCGCTCGCCGGCGGACAAGCGTCAGTTCCGCCGCGGGGTGCTCGACGCCGCCGACGGCACCGTCCGCGAGGTGGGCAGTCCGGCGTCCCACCTGCTGGGAGCGTTGGCCCGGGCGGACTGCCTGATGGTCCTGCCCGAAGGGCTGGACGCCGTCCGTGTGGGCGACCCCGTCGAGGTCTGGCTGCTCGACGGGTGACCCGTCAGGGGTAATCGCACCACACGTCGCCCGGAAAGTGGTACAGATCACAGTCGCTCGGTGCAACACTGCAACGCAGCGAAGCGTCTTAGCTTGTGAGTGTTCGGCCAATCGGTGCGCATCAGCGGCATCTCCGCCATTGATCTGGACGTTGGGTCGACTGCTGGGGATACTTTCAACTGAGGAGGGGCAACCACTCCTCGCAAAGGACCCACCGCCCGTCGCTGGGGAGCGGACGAGCGGTTCCAAGGCCGGGGTCGTCGTCTCGGGGGATGGCGGCTCCGGCCCTTTGCGTGTCCGGGGCCCTTTCCGTTCCCGGAGCCCTCTGCGTGGCCGGGGCCTTTCCGCGGATCCCGGGCAGGTCCTCCGCGAATCGGACTCCCGTTACTCCTGGCCCATCCGCCCCGCGTAGCGTGGCGGCCGCCCATCCGACCGCGTGGTACCGCCATGGCGGTGACCCGGGTCGGGCGCCGGCCGACGAGGAGCAGACCCGCCACATGCCCGAGACCGGGACGTCCCTGAGTCACATCGCCGAGCTGGTCCGCGCCGCGGTTCCGCCGATGCATCCGGGCGGACGGCCGATCGTCGCCGGCGTGGGAGTCACCGCCGCAGCCCTCCGCCTGCTCACCGGCCGCGGGGGCGGTCTCGGCCTGCTCGCCACGCTGGGCACCGCAGCCTTCTTCCGGTCCCCGCACCGCACGCCCCCGCCGCGCACCGGCGTGGTCCTCGCGCCGGCCGACGGCACCGTCGCCACGATCGCCGAGGTCGTGCCGCCGGACGAGCTGGACCTCCCGCGCGTGCCGTGCCCGCGCGTCAGCGTCTTCCTGTCCGTCCTGGACGTGCACGTGCAGCGCGTCCCCGCGCACGGCCGGATCCGCGAGGTCGAGTACCGGCCCGGCGCCTTCCTCTCCGCGGACCTGGACAAGGCCAGCGAGGACAACGAGCGCAACTCCCTCGTGCTCGACACCCAGGACGGGCACGCCGTCGGCGTCGTCCAGATCGCCGGCCTGCTGGCGCGGCGGATCGTCTGCGAGGTCCGGGCCGGGGACGAGGTCGCCGCCGGGGAGACCTACGGGCTGATCCGCTTCGGCTCCCGCGTCGACACCTACCTCCCGCCCGGTGCCTCCGTGGAGGTGGCCGTCGGGCAGCGGACGATCGGCGGCGAGACCGTCCTCGCGGACCTGTCCCCCTGCGCGCCGAGGCGGGATCGGTGACACGGCCGGACGGCCCGTACGCCGCGGGCGTGCGGCTGCTGCCCAACGCCGTCACCGTCCTCGCGCTCTGCGCGGGACTCTCCGCCGTCCAGTTCGCGCTGGCCGGACGGTTCGAGCTGTGCATCGCCGCGGTCGGCGCGGCCGCGCTCTGCGACGCGCTGGACGGCGGCCTGGCCCGCCTGCTCGACGCCAGCAGCCGGATCGGCGCCGAGCTGGACTCGCTCGCGGACCTCGTCTCCTTCGGTGTCTCGCCCGCGCTTGTCCTCTACATCTGGGCGCTGCAGGGCAACCGCTTCGGCTGGGTCGTCGCGTTGGTGTTCGCGGTCTGCATGGCGCTGCGCCTCGCCCGGTTCAACACCCTGATCGACGACGTGGACCAGCCCCCGTTCGCCAAGCGCTTCTTCATGGGCGTCCCGGCGCCGGCGGCCGCGCTCACCGCGGGCGTTCCGCTCTACCTGTGGCTGCACTTCGGACCGGGCTGGTGGTCGTCGCAGATCACGGTGGCGCTGTGGGCGCTGCTCGTCGCAGGTCTGATGGTCAGCCGGCTCCCGACGCTGTCGCTGAAGAGCGTCCGGGTGCAGCCCCGCCTGATCGCCCCGCTGCTGGTGCTGGTCGGCGTGGTCGCGGCGATCCTGCTCACCGCCCCGTTCCTCGGGATGGCGCTGATCGCGGCCGGGTACGTGGCGCTGGCACCGGTCACGTTCCAGCGGTACCGCTGGCTGTCGAAGCACCCCGAGGCATGGGGTGTCCCGCCGCGTGAGCGCCGGGCCGTCGCCCGGGCCGCGCGCTCGGCCCGCCGGCTGGGCCTGCGCCCACCGCTGCGACGCCGGGTCGCCGGGCGGGCCAGCGGCGTGATGCGCGCGGCGGTCCGCCGCCTCGGCCCGGACGGCGGATCCCCCCAGAACAGTGCCCCGAACGGGACGGGCCCGAACGGGACCGGCCCGCGTCCCGGCGGCCAGCCGGTACCGAGTGCGAACCGGCGTCGGCCGGGGCTCCGCCGTCGCTGAGCGGGGCCGTCGCCGAGCGGGCCGTCGCTGAGCGGGCCGTCGCTGAGCGGGCCGACGCCCGTCACCACGCGGTCGATACCGTGTGCCGGTGCCCGTGATCACCCTGGTCGCCCGCCTCGCCACCTCCGCCCTCGACGCCCGCCGGGGCGTGGTACGCCTGCACCCGGAGGTGCTCGACGCCCTCGGCCTGCGCTCCTGGGACGCGGTCACCCTCACCGGGACCCGGGAGACGGCCGCGCTCGCGGTGGCCGGTGAGGCCCGCGGCGCCCCCGGCCACGCCCGCCTGGACGACGTCACGCTCTCCAACGCCGGGCTCACGGACGGGTCCTCGGTCGTGGTCGAACCGGTCGAGGTCACCCCGGCCCGACGAGTGGTCCTCGCCGGATCGCGCCTGGTCCGGGCCGCGGTGACGCCCGCGACGGCCCGGCTCGCCCTGCTCGGCAAGGTCCTGACGCCGGGCGACGCGGTGTCCCTGCTGCCCCAGGACATCGCGCCGCCGCCCGGCGCGGACGTCCCCGGAACCCGCCGGACGCTGGCGAACGCGATCGGCGGCGTGTGGACGAGCGAGCTGCTCACGGTCGCCGCCGCCGAGCCCGCGGGGCCGGTCTCGATCTCGCCCACGACCGTCGTCGGCTGGGTCGACGGTCCGACGACCGCGGACGCGCCCACCGCGTCGTCCCGCGCCACCGCCGCCCCACATGCCTCCGCGCCCGCCGCCACCGGGGCAGGCCCCACACCCGCCGCACGGCCCGCACCCGCGCCGCCGGCGGAACCGGCGCTCCCGATCGACGACCTGATCGGCAACACGGCGGCCGCGCGCAAGCTCGTGGAGTGGCTGGAGCTGACGTTCGCGCGTCCCGAGCTGCTCGTCCGGCTCGGCGGCACCGCACGGCTGGGGGTGCTGGTCACCGGGCCGGAAGGATCCGGCAAGACCACGCTGGTGCACAGCGTCGCCGCCGCGACCAAGGCGCGGTGCGTCGAGCTGAACGGGCCGTCCGCGGGGGCGCTCGAGCCCGCGTCGGCCGCGGCACGGGTCCAGGAGGTGCTGACCTCCGCCCGGGCCGCCGCGTCCGCGGACTCGCCCGTGGTCCTGCTCGTCACGGACGTCGACGCGCTGCTCCCCGCCGCGACCGCGCCGCCGCTCGCGACCCTGGTGCTGGACGCGCTGCGCGAGACCGTCGGGACGCCGGGGCTCGCCCTCGTCGCGACGACGGCGGCACCCGAGGCCGTCGATCCCCGGTTCCGGGCCCCTGACCTGGCCGAACGCGAGCTGGGACTCGCGCTCCCCGACCACCGGACCCGGGCGGAGCTGCTCCGCAGGCTGCTGCAGGACGTGCCGCTGGCCGAGGACGTCGACCTGGCCGAGATCGCGGAGCGGACCCCGGGCTTCGTCGTGGCGGACCTGCTCGCCGTGCGGCGGGAGGCGGCGGTGCAGGCGGCGCTGCGGCAGAGGCTCCGGCGAGGATCCGAAGATCACCCAGCGTGACCTGCTCGACGCGGTCGGGGGCACCCGGCCGATCTCCATGTCGTCGACGGAGACGCTGCAGACCGGGGGCATCACGCTGGACCAGGTCGGGGACATGGCCGAGGTCAAGCAGGCCCTGACCGAGGCCGTGCTGTGGCCGCTGCGCTATCCCGACTCGTTCGCCCGGCTCGGGGTCGCCGCCCCGCGCGGAGTGCTGCTCTACGGGCCGCCGGGTGGTGGGAAGACCTTCCTGCTCCGGGCGCTCGCGGGCTCCGGCGCGCTCAACGTGTTCGCCGTGAAGGGCGCGGAGCTGCTGGACAAGTACGTCGGCGAGTCCGAGCGGGCGGTGCGCGAGCTGTTCCGCAAGGCGGCGGACGCCGCCCCCTCGCTGATCTTCCTCGACGAGGTCGACGCGCTCGCCCCGCGCCGCGGCGGGTCCACGGACTCTGGGGTGGCGGACCGGGTGGTCGCGGCGCTGCTCACGGAGCTCGACGGGGCGACCCCGCTGCGGGACGTCGTCGTGGTCGGGGCGACGAACCGGCCCGAGCTCGTCGATCCCGCGCTGCTGCGCCCCGGCCGGCTCGAGCGGCTGGTGTTCGTCCCGCCGCCGGACGCCGAGGCGCGGGCGGACATCCTGCGGGCGGCGGGCCGCAACATCCCGCTCGCCGAGGACGTCGACCTGGACGCCCTCGCCGTGGAGCTCGAGGGCTACTCCGCCGCGGACTGTGCCGCGATCCTGCGCGAGGCGGCGCTGACCGCGATGCGGGAGTCCCTCGACGCCACGGAGGTCACCGCCGCCCACCTGGCGGCGGCCCGCCGCGCGGTCCCGCCGTCGCTCGACCCGGAGCAGGTGGCGGAGCTGGAGGCCTACGCCGCGCGCCGCGCCTGACCGGAGGCCGGGGCCGTTCGCTGCCCTACCGGGCGGCGCTGCGGCGGTGCTCTCCCTACGAGCTCGCGGCGTACTTGTAGTCCTTGGTGAGGATGACGATCAGTCCGGGTGTCGCGTCCTGGATGCCGGCGAACCGGGGTTCGGCGCGCATCCCGAACTCCGCCGCGAGCCGCTCGGCCGCGGCCTGCTCGGCGGTGCCCGGACGGTAGTAGACGGTCGTCGTCGGGATGACGCCGTCGGAGTAGTTGCGGCTCTCGGTGACCGTCCAGCCGGCGCGGCGGAAGTCCTCCGCGGCCTTGGCGGCGAGGCCGGCGATCGTGCTGTTGTTGTAGACGCGCAGCGGTTCCCTCGGCGCAGCGACGACCGCGCCCGAACCACCGGCGCCTCCGGTGCCACCCGCGCCGGCGCTGCCCTGCTGGGCACCGGCGCCTCCGGTGCCGGCCGCGCCGGACCCGGTTCCACCGGAACCCGTGCCGCCGGACCCGGTGCCGCCGGAACCCGTGCCGCCGGACCCGGTACCGCCGGTGCCGGACCCATCGCCACCGGTGCTGCCGGGCCCCGACCCCTCGATGCCGGTTCCGCCGCCGGCCGCGCCGTCACCGGTGCCCGACGAGCCGTCGGTTCCGGGGGCGGGGGCGGACGGCAGCGCGCCGGGGTCCGTGATCCCGGGAGCGGACGTCGGAGCGGTCTCGGAGCTGGCGGTCGGCGGCGCGGCGACCGTGGGGTCGTCGTCGCCACCGCCGGTGGCGATGGTGGCCACGCCGATGACCGCGGCGATCACGCCGACGCCGATCAGCGCGAGACCACCGAGCCTCAGCGGCGACGGTCCGCCGGACGGGGCGGGTGCGGTCACGGCTGTCCTCCCGATCGGGTCGTGCGGATCCGGCCTGCGCGGATCACGGCAGGCCCGATCATGGCGTCACCAGGGCTCGATGCCCAGCCGACGCGCCGCGCGGGTGCGCTGCCGGCTTGCGCGCAGCCTCCGCAGCCGCTTGACGAGCAGGGGGTCCGCGGCGAGCGCCTCGGGCTTGTCCACCAGGGCGTTGAGCACCTGGTAGTAGCGCGTGGCGGACATGTCGAACAGCTCGCGGACGGCCTGTTCCTTGGCGCCGGCGTACTTCCACCACTGGCCCTCGAAGGCGAGGATCTCCCGTTCGCGGCGGTCCAGCTCGCGGAGCGGGTTGCCGGTGGGAGCGGCGACCCCACTGGGTTCGGTGGCGGACTCCATCACGCTCCTCGAAAAGCCGGAGACGGCGGAATGACAGGTCTGTCGTTCCGGGCGGCAATTGAACCACGGGGGTCCGACAGGAACGGGCCGGACGCGCCACCCCGGAAGGTGAATCGGGCCCCACGGACGAGGGCCGGCCGAGGGCGTTCACTATCGTCGGAGCGTGACCGTCCGCCCCATCCGCATCATCGGTGATCCCGTCCTGCACACCCCCACCAGGGTGGTCGAGACGTTCGACGAGGATCTCCGCACGCTCGTCGACGACATGTTCGAGACGATGGCCGCCGCGAACGGTGTCGGGCTCGCCGCGAACCAGGTGGGCGTGGACCTGCGGGTGTTCGTCTACGACTGCCCGGACGAGGTCGCCCAGGTCATGCGCCGCGGGGTCGTCGTCAACCCGGTGATCGAGGACTCGGGCCGGCCGACGACCATGCCGGACCCCGACGAGGACGACGAGGGCTGCCTGTCGGTCCCCGGCGAGCAGTTCCCGACCGGGCGCGCGGACTGGGCCAGGGTCACCGGGGTCGACGTCGACGGCGAGCCGGTCAGCGTCGAGGGCACCGGCTTCCTGGGCCGCTGCCTGCAGCACGAGGTCGACCACCTGGACGGGTTCATCTACATCGACCGCCTCGTCGGACGGAACCAGCGGGCGGCGAAGAAGGTGCTCAAACGCCATGGCTGGGGCACGCCGGGCCTGTCCTGGGACCCGGCCGCCCAAGAGGCCGAAGAGGTGTGACCCGGGCGCCCGGCCGCATCATGGAGCCACGACGCTGATCCCGGGCGCGCTCCGTCGCGTCGCGGGTCCCTGACGCGGACCCGGGAGCAGGGGAACACCACGCCCGACCTGGTCGTTGCAACATCTGCAACGGTGTAACCAGGGAGGCCCGGCATGGACGAACTGGATGCCTACTCCCGCACGGTCAGCGCGGTCGCGGCGGAGCTCATCGGCAGGGTCGCGGCGGTGCGGATCGGTCGCGGCAGCGGCTCGGCGGTGGTGATCGCCCCCGGTGAGCTGCTCACGAACGCGCACGTCGTCGGGGACTCCCGGAGCGGCCGGGCCGATTTCGTCGACGGCGAGCAGGTGCCCTTCCGCGTCGCCGGCGTCGATCCGCTGTCGGATCTCGCGCTGCTGCGGGCCGACGACCGCGGCGCCCTGCCCGAGTCCGCGCGGCTCGGGAACGCGGACGATCTCGTCGTCGGCCAGCTCGTGGTCGCGGTGGGGAACCCGCTGGGCCTCGCCGGATCCGTCACCGCCGGCGTCGTCAGTGCGCTCGGCCGCTCGCTGCCCACCCGCAGCGGCAATGCCGGCCGGGTGGTCGAGGACGTCATCCAGACCGACGCCGCGCTGAACCCCGGCAACTCCGGCGGCGCGCTCGCGGACTGGCGCGCCCGGGTCGTCGGGATCAACACCGCGGTCGCCGGCACCGGGCTCGGCCTGGCCGTCCCGATCAACGCCACGACGCTGCGGATCGTCGACGCCCTGCGCACGACAGGCCGGGTCCGCCGGGCGTACCTCGGTGTGGTCGGCACGCCCGCCCCGGTCCCCGCGGCCGTCGCCGACCGCTACGGCAGGCGCAACGGGCTACGGCTCGCCGAGGTGGTCACGGGCAGCCCCGCCGCGGCCGCCGGGCTGCGCCGCGGGGACCTCGTGCTCGACGTCGGCCGGGCCCCCGTCGAGGACGCCCAGGGCATCCAGCGACAGCTGTTCGGGGATGCCGTCGGCGTGCCGCTGCCGGTGACCGTCCTGCGCAACGGGGCGATGGTCGACGTCATCGCCGTCCCGACCGAGCTCGGCTGACCCGTCCTCAGGCGACCAGGCCGTTCTCCCACGCCCACGCCGCGACCTCGACCCGGTTGCGGGCGTCGAGCTTGGTGTGGACGTTCGCCAGGTGTGTCTTCACCGTGGACAGGGAGACGAACAGCTCCGCGGCGATCTCGTTGTTCGTCCGGCCGCGGGCGACCGCGCGCACCACGTCGAGCTCGCGCGGGGAGAGCGCGCCCTCCGCCCCGCCGCGGCGCAGCGGGGCCGGCGCGGTGAGCTGCTGGAGCAGCCGCACCGTCACCGACGGCGAGACGAGCGCGTCCCCGGCCGCGGCGGCCCGCACGGCCTCGACGAGCAGCCGCGGCCCGGCGTCCTTGAGCAGGAACCCGCAGGCCCCGGCGCGCAGCGCGCCGTAGACGTACTCGTCGAGGTCGAACGTCGTGACCACGACGATCCGCGGCGGCGCCGGGTCCGCCGTCAGCGCGCGGGTGGCCTCCAGCCCGTCGAGCTCGGGCATGCGGATGTCCATCAGGACGACGTCCGGGCGCAGCGCGCGCGCCTTCGTCACGGTGTCCGCCCCCGTGCCGGCCTCGCCCACGACCTCGATGTCCCCCTCGGCGGACAGGATCAGCCGGAACCCCGTGCGGACCATCTCCTGGTCGTCCGCCACCAGCACGCGGATCATGCGACGCCGCCCGTCAGCGGCAGCCGGGCCGTCACGGCCCAGATGCCCGGGCCCGTCGGCCCGGCGTGCAGGGTCCCGTCCAGCGCGGCGACCCGCTCGCTCATCCCGGCGAGCCCGAAGCCGCTCTCACCGCCGATCGCCCCCGGAGCCCCCGTCCGCACGCCGTCGTTGCGCACTCCCACCACCAGCATCTCGTCCCGGATCCGGATCTCGATCTCGACGGCCGACGCCGTGGGGGCGTGCCGCCGAACATTGGTCAGAGCCTCCTGCACCACCCGGAACCCGGTCGCGGCCACCCCCGCCGGCAGCACCGCGTGCTCGAGCCCGGGATCGGTCTCCAGCCGGACGAGCCGGGCTTCGGGGTCGAAGCGGCGCACCATCTCCGTGACGTCGGCGAGGTCGGCTCCGGGCGTCCGCGCGCCCTCCTCCTGCCCGCGCAGCACCCCGACCATCCGGCGCATCGCCGTGAGCGCCTCGCCGCCGGCGTTCTCGATCGCGAGCAGCGCCTTGTCGACCTCCTCCGGCGACGTCCGGGCGACGACGGCCGCGGCCTGGGCGGCCACGACGATGCCGGTGACCTGGTGGGCGACGACGTCGTGCAGCTCCCGGGCCAGGTCCATCCGCTCGGCGGACCGGGCGTCCGCCAGCTGGTTCCGGCGCCGGGCCTCGTTCTCGCGGATCACCAGGCCGACCGCGATCGTCGCGCCCCAGCCGAGCGCGGAGAGCATCGTGAACGCGCTCCGGGCGGTGCCGAGGTCCGCCCGGAACGCGGCCGAGCCGACGAGGGCGATCACCGCCGCGCCGCACACGGCCAGCGCCGTGCGGTCCCCGGCGCGGCGCAGCGCGGCGACGGTGACGACGGCCAGCGCGAGCTGTTCGGTGAGCGCCATCGAGGGCACGCCGGCCACCAGGGACCCCAGCGTGATCAGCACCGAGAGCCCGTAGGCGAGCGCGGCGACCCGCAGGACGTCCACGTCGTCGCGCCGGCGCAGCAGCACGACCGCCGCGATCAGGGCGCCGACGACCGGGGTCGCGAGGCTCGGCCAGCCCCGGTCGACACCGAGGGTGGCGACACCATCGACGAGCAGCCACAACACGTAGGCCAGCACCTCGGCCGTGAGTCCGGCGTGCCGGACGAACCGGGGGAGGGCGGGGCGGGGCACGGGCCGAGCCTAGGACGGCACCCCTGCCGTCCGGCCTCGGCCGAAAGGACGAGTCACCCGACGGAGATCGTCCGTTCACCCGAGGCACGCGCCCGCCCGCTCACGCGACGGTGATCGGCATGAACAACGCTCCCATCCTCTCGGGGTCGCGGCTGACCAAGCGGTTCGGCGCCTCGACGGTCCTGTCCGACGTGAACGTGGCGGTCTCGCCCGGCGAGACGCTCGCGATCACCGGCCCCTCGGGCTCGGGCAAGTCGACGCTCCTGCACTGCCTCGCCGGGATCCTCCGGCCGGACGAGGGTGTCGTCCGGCTCGGGGCGGAGCGCGTCGACACGCTGTCCGAGGGCGCTCGCACCGCGCTCCGCCTGCAGCGCATGGGCTTCGTGTTCCAGTTCGGCCAGCTGCTGCCCGAGCTGCCCGCCGTGGAGAACGTCGCGTTGCCGCTGATGCTGGGCGGGGTCGCGCGGCGCGAGGCCGTCCGCCGCGCGGCGGCGTGGTTCCCCTCGCTGGGCCTCGCCGGCCTGGAAGCCGCCGGCCGGGGCAGCTCTCCGGCGGACAGGAGCAGCGCGTCGCGATCGCCCGGGCGCTCGTCGCCGAGCCCGCGGTCGTCTTCGCGGACGAGCCGACGGGCGCCCTGGACAGCGCGACCGGGCGCAGGGTCGTCGAGCTGCTGTGCGGGCTGGCGGTGCGCACCGGGACCGCGCTGGTGGTCGTGACCCACGACCCGGACGTCGCCGCCGCGTGCCACCGCACGGTGGCGCTGCGCGACGGCCGGGTCGTGCGGGCCGAGGTGCCGGCGTGATCGGCCTCGCCCTCCGGCTGCTGCGCCTCGGCGGCCGTCGCGCCTGGACGTCGGCCGGGTTGGTCGGCGCGGGCGTTGCCGTCGCGACCACCCTGCTGACCATCGCGGTCGGTGCCCTGCACGGCCTCGACGAGCGCGAGTCCCGCACGGACTGGCGCACACCCGCCGTCGCCGCCGCGGACCCCGTCGCGCAGCTTCGGCTCCGCACGGACTCCGCCGCCGGCCGGCCGATCACCCAGATCGACCTGGTTGCCCCGGTGGCGGCCGCGGCGCCGCCGCCCGGGCTGCCGCGCATGCCCGCACCCGGGGAGGTCTGGGTCTCGCCCGCGCTGGCCGAACTGCTGGGCACGCTCCCGGCCGACGAGCTGGCCGCCCGCTATCCCGGGCCCGCCACCGGCCTCCTCGGCGAGGCGGGCCTGCAGAGCCCGGACGAGCTGGTCGCCGTGATCGGCCGGCCCGCGGGCGACCCGGTACTGACGGTGCCGGGGAGATCGGACGTCGTGCCCGTCGCGGGATTCGACGTGCCTCGGCCGGCCGGGCGGGACTTCGCGATGACGGACGTCTACCGGCAGCTGACGATCGTCGCCGTCGCGCTCGTCGTGTTCCCGGTCGCCGGGCTGCTCGGCGCGTCGGCGCGGTTGTCCGCGGCCCGGCGCAGCGAGCGGTTGGCGACGCTGCGCCTGCTCGGTGCCTCGGTCCGGCAGGTGACCGTGGTCGCTGTCGCCGAGGTCACGGCCGTCGCGGCGGTCGCCGCGGTCGTCGGGGTGCTGCTGGAGTGGGCGCTCTCGCCGCTGGTGGCGATGATCCCGCTGGCCGGTGGCGGCTGGTTCGCCGCGGACGTCCGGCCGGGGCTCCTCGCCTGTCTCGCGATCGTCGCCGGGGTGGCGCTGCTGGCCACGGCCTCCGCGGTCGGCGGGCTCCGGCGGGTCGTCGTCGGCCCCCTCGGGGTGGTCCGGCGGCAGCGGGCGCAGGGCGCACGATGGCTGCGCCTGCTGGGCGTGGTCGCCGCGCTGGTGGTCCTGCTCGTGGTCAACGCCGCGACGAACGTCGTCTCCGTCGACGCCGTGGGGATCGTGTTCGTGGCCGCGGTCCTGGCGATGTCCGGGGCGGTCGCGCTGATCGGGCCACTGGTGGTCCGGCTGCTCGGGGCGCGAATGGCCGCCGGTGCGCGCTCGGTGCCGGGGCTGCTGGCCGGCCGCCGCCTGCTCGACGACCCCAGGGGCGCGTTCCGTCCGCTCGCGGGGCTGACGCTGGCCGTGTTCGTCGCCGGGTTCCTCGCGCCGATGACCTCCGTGGCCGCCGGCGCGTCCCCGGCGGACGGCGCGGCCCTGCAGATCACGGCGCCGGCCGGGGCAACGGGGCTCGAGGGCGCGACACGCGCCCGGCTCGCCTCGATCGGGCTGCCCGCCACGGTGACCGCCGTGGACGACCCCCGGGACCGGGTCGACCTCACCGTGCTCCCGGCGGACCCGGCCGAGCTCGACCGTGCCCGCACGGCACTCGACGGCCTCGTCCCCGGCGCGGTCGTGCAGACCGAGGCCGAGCAGCGGCACGAGGAGACCGTCCTCGTCGGCGACCTGCAGCGCGGGGCGCTCGTCGTGCTCGTCGCGGCGTTCGTCGTCGCGGCGACGGCCACCGGCACCGCCGCGGCCGCCCGGGTCCTGGACCACCGGCACACCCTGTGTCTGCTGGCGCTGGCCGGCACCCCGCTCGACGCGCTCGACCGGGCCCGGCGCGCCGAGACCCTCCGTCCGCTGGGGGTCAACGGCGCGATCGCGCTGGTCCTCGGCCTGCTCTGCGCCACCCCGGTCGTCGCGGCCGCGAAGGCCCTCGAACCCTCCGGGCTGCTGACCCTCGTCGGCGTGCTCGTGGCCGGGGCCCTCCTGATCCTCGCCGCCACCGCCGCCAGCCGCCCGCTGCTCCGTTCCGTCACCGCTCCCGACCAGGAAAGAAGCCGATGAACCTGCCGACGACCCGCGCGCGCCGCAACCCCGCGCTCCGGGCGGCGCTGGACCGGGGGCTCGCCGGGCGCCCCGGTCACCTACGCCGCGGACCTGGAGCGAGAGGTGGCCTCGGCGGTCGACGCGGCACAGGCCGTGGCTTCGGGCTGGTCGGGGCTTCGGGCCGGTCGGGATGACGCTGCTGGTGGCGATCGTCGGGGTCGGCGTGACGCTGACGCTCCCGGTCACCGAGCGCACCCGGGAGACGGGGCTGCTCCGCGCCGTGGGGCTGACCCGCGGTGGGGTGCGGGCGATGGTCTCGCGGGAGGCCGCGCTCGCGGGGGTCGCGGTCGCGGTGCCGGCGGCCCTGGGCCCGGCGGTCCGGGCGTCCGGGACCCCGCGGATCCGGGCGCTCGCCGGCGCCTGACCCCAGGGTTGCCGGACAGCCGCTCCCACGCCGGGAACGGCGTGGGAGCGGCTGTCCCGCCCCGGCGGGGCCGGGCTCAGCTCGCGGGCTCGAGCACGAAGACGGGGATCTCCCGGTCCGTCTTCGTCTGGTACTCCGCGTAGGACGGGAAGGCCGCGACGGAGCGGTCCCACCACGTCTGGCGCTCGTCGCCGCTCAGCTCGCGGGCGACGTAGTCCCTGGTCACGGTGTCGTCCTGGAGCTTCAGCTCCGGGTTCGCCTTGACGTTGTGGTACCAGACCGGGTGCTCCGGGGCCCCGCCCTTGGACGCCACGATCGCGTACGCGCCGTCGTGCTCGACCCTCATCAGCGGCACGTAGCGGTACTTGCCGCTCTTCGCACCCTTCATGGTCAGCAGGATGATCGGCATCCCCTGGACCTTGATGCCCTCGGTCGTCCCCGACTCGAGGATCTTCTCCGTCTGATTGCGGACCCAGCCCTCGGGGCTGAGCTCACCTGTGTGTCGGCCATGTCCGCAGTGAACCCCATTCGCGGTGTGACCATTCCTCCCGGGCGGGTGAGTGATCATGTCCCGCCGACTACCGTCACGGGCACAGGACCAGAACGCGGGAGCTCGCACGTCGGCGGGCTGAGAGGGCGGCCAGGGCCGCCGACCGTGGGACCGGCCGGGTAATGCCGGCCAGGGAGGACGGCAGAGCGTGCCGGAGCAGACCGTCGGGACCACCCCGCCCCGGGTCATGACCATCGCGGGCACGGACTCCGGCGGCGGCGCCGGGATCGCCGCGGACCTGCGGACCTTCGCCGCGTGCGGCGTGCACGGCTGCCTCGCCGTCTGCGCGGTGACCGTGCAGAACTCGGTCGGGGTCACCGGCGTGCACACGATCCCGCCGGCGACCGTCGCCGCCCAGATCACCAGCGTCGCGTCGGACATCGGGCTCGACGCCGCCAAGACCGGGATGCTCGCCGGCACGGAGATCATCGAGGCCGTCGCGGAGGCGTGCGACGCCAACGGGATCGGCGCCGGGGGGCGTACCCCGCTCGTCGTGGACCCCGTCGCCGCGTCCATGCACGGGGACCAGTTGCTCGCGGACTCCGCCCTCGACGCCTTCCGGGACCTGCTCTTCCCGCGCGCCACGATCGTCACCCCGAACCTTGACGAGGTCCGCCTGCTCATCGGCCTCGACGTGCACGACCGCGCCGCGCAGTACGAGGCGGCGAAGGCGCTGCACGGCCTGGGCCCGCGCTACGTCCTGGTCAAGGGCGGACACCTCGCCGAGGACGTCGAGGGTTGCGTGGACCTCCTCTACGACGGCGACAGCTTCACCGAGCTGCCCGGCCCCCGCTTCGACACCGGGAACACCCACGGCGGCGGGGACTCGATGGCCGCGTCGATCGCGTCCGGCCTCGCGCGTGGGATGTCGGCACCGGAGGCCGTCGCCTTCGGCAAGCGCTACATCGTCGAGGCGGTGCGCCACTCCTACCCGCTCGGACAGGGCCACGGGCCCGTTTCGCCGCTCTGGACGGTCCGCCCCTGGTGGGAGGCTCGGCCAACCGTGTGAACGGCCGACCGGCGGGCTCCGCCCCGGTCGTTCCACCCTCCGCACGTGCGGTCCGATCGGCGGAAAGGGGTCGCGGATGCGGCTGTGTGACCGTCGACCTGAACCTTAGGCATGGCTAACCTGCAGGTCAGCGTGCCTGTGGCATGTCGCATGCCCGTGATCAGGGGGATAGTGTCGCCCGCGATGAGCATCTTGGGCACGCGCGTTGTCCGTACCGAGGACCCGGTGTTCCTCACACGGGGCGCGACATACACCGACGACCTGACCGACGAGCGGCTGACGGGTGCACTGCACCTCACGTTGGTCCGCTCCCCACTTGCGCACGCGAAGATCGCTTCGATCGACACGGAGGCCGCCAAGGCCGCCCCCGGTGTCGTCGCGGTGTACACCGGCGCCGACCTCGACCTCCAGCCGGCGCTGCTGTTCCCGGCCGCGAACAAGGCGATGCTGCGGCCTTTCCTCGCCACCGACACGGTGCGCTACGTCGGCGAGGCGGTCGCGGCCGTCCTCACCGAGGAGCACTGGCAGGGCGAGGACGCCGCGGACCTCGTCGAGGTCGACTACGACCCGCTCGAGGCCGTGATCGACCTCAAGAAGGCGCTCAGCGACGAGGTGCTGCTGTTCCCGGAGGCCGGGACCAACAGCGTCACCTCGATGCACCTCGGCAAGGACGACCCGGGCGACGAGTTCTTCGCGGACTGCGAGGTCGTCGTCACCCGGGAGATCACCAACCAGCGCCTCGCCGCGGCGCCGCTGGAGTCCCGCGCCGCGTCCGCCTACTGGGGCGACGACGGCCGCTGCACGATCTTCTGCTCCACCCAGAACGCCCAGAGCGCCCGCGACGAGGTCGCCGGCTGGATGGGCATGGACGCCAAGGACCTCCGGCTGATCCTGCCGGACGTCGGCGGCGGCTTCGGGGCGAAGATCGGCGCGGACCCGGAGTTCGCGCTGGTCGCCGCGCTCTCGAAGAGGGTGGGCCGTCCGGTCCGCTGGAACGAGAGCCGCTCGGAGAACATGACCGGGATGGTGCAGGGCCGCGCGCAGCTCCAGACCATCACCATCGGCGGTGATCGGGACGGCAAGGTCAAGGCCTACCGCCTCGACGTCATCCAGGACGCGGGTGCCTACCCGCGGCTGGGCGTCGTTCTGCCGATGTTCACCCGGATGATGGCGTCGGGGACCTACGACATCCCGAAGGTCTGGTCGACCGCGCAGGTCGTCGCCACCACCACGACGTCGACGGCCGCCTACCGCGGCGCCGGCCGTCCCGAGGCGACGCAGGCCATCGAGCGCGCCATGGACCTGTTCGCGGACGAGATCGGGATGGACCCGGCCGAGGTCCGCAAGATCAACGTCATCAAGCCCGAGCAGTTCCCCTTCACCACGAAGGGCGGCGCCGAGTACGACAGCGGCGAGTACGCCAAGGCGATCGACCTCGCGCTGGAGGCCTCGGACTACGCGGGCCTGCGCGCCGAGCAGAAGGCCCGCCGCGAGCGCGGTGACGCCGTGCAGCTCGGCATCG
Organism: Pseudonocardia sp. T1-2H; assembly: GCF_038039215.1. NCBI lineage: Bacteria > Bacillati > Actinomycetota > Actinomycetes > Pseudonocardiales > Pseudonocardiaceae > Pseudonocardia > Pseudonocardia sp. T1-2H. The sequence goes on along the minus strand of NZ_JBBPCL010000001.1, from coordinate 5,955,651 downwards.
GCGTCTCGTCCTACGTGGAGATCACCGGCGGTGGCGCGTTCGTCGAGAACGCGACCGTCGAGGTCCACGCGGACGGCACGGTCACGGTGCTGACCGGCACGTCGCCGCACGGCCAGGGCCACGCGACGGCGTGGGCGATGCTCGCGAGCGACGAGCTCGGCATCCCGATCGAGAAGATCACCGTGAAGCACGGCGACACGGACCTGATCCCCAAGGGCGCCGGCACGATGGGCTCGCGGAGCCTGCAGACCGGCGGCATCGCGGTGCACAACGCCGCGTCCGAGCTCGTCGACCTCGCGAAGCAGCGGGCGGCGGACCTGCTCGAGGCGAACGTGGACGACCTGGAGATCGACAAGGAGACCGCGTCGGTCGTCGTCAAGGGCGTCCCGGGATCCAAGAGCGTCTCGCTCGCCGAGCTCGCCGCGGCCGAGGAGCTCAAGGTCTTCCACGAGTGGGACGGCAAGAAGCCGACCTTCCCGTTCGGCGCGCACGTCGCCGTCGTCGAGGTGGACGTCGAGTCCGGCAAGGCGACGGTCGAGCGCATCTGGGCCGTGGACGACGCGGGCCCGATCCTGAACCCGCTGATCTTCGACGGGCAGCGGCACGGCGGCATCGCCCAGGGCATCGCGCAGGCGCTGCTCGAGGAGGTCGTCTTCGACCCCGACGGCCAGCCGCTGACCGCGACGTTCGCGGACTACGGCATCCCGTCCGCGGCGGAGCTGCCCAGCTTCGACCTCGTGACCATGGAGACGCCCACGCCGATCAACCCGATGGGCTACAAGGGGATCGGCGAGGCCGGGACCATCGGGTCCTGTCCGGCGGTGCAGAACGCGGTGATCGACGCCGTCTCGCACCTCGGGGTCAGCCACATCGACATGCCTCTCACGCCGGTGCGCGTGTGGACGGCGATCGACGCAGCCCAGAAGGAGGCGTCCAAGTGAAGGTAGAGATCACGGTCAACGGCGAGCGCACCAGCGCCGACGTCGAGCCCCGGACGCTGCTCGCGCACTACCTGCGGGACAACGTGGGTCTCAAGGCCACCAACATCGGCTGCGACACCACCTCGTGCGGGGCGTGCACGGTCCTGGTCGACGGCGAGTCGGTCAAGTCCTGCACGGTCCTCGCGGTGCAGGCGGACCAGCAGGCCGTCACCACCATGGAGGGCCTCGAGGGCGCCTCCGAGGGCAACCCGGCGCACGCCGTCACCGCGGCGTTCCGCCAGGAGCACGGCCTGCAGTGCGGGTTCTGCACCCCCGGCATGGTCATGGCCGCGATCAGCCTCATCGAGGAGGACCCGGACCTGGACGAGAAGGCGGTCCGTGAGGGGCTCGAGGGCAACCTCTGCCGCTGCACGGGCTACCACAACATCGTCCGCGCGGTGCTCGTCGCCGCGGGCAAGGACCCCGACGCCGCCCAGCAGGCCGAGGCGAAGTCCGGCTCCCGCTCGATGGCGCCCGGCTTCTCCACCGGGGAGGCCGGCGCGTGATCCCCGTCGGATTCGAGTACAGCCGCCCCGACACGGTCGACGCGGCGCTCGCGCTGCTCGCCGAGCACGGTGAGGACGCGACGATCCTGGCCGGCGGGCACTCCCTGCTGCCGGTCATGAAGCTGCGCCTCGCGGCGCCCGAGATGGTCATCGACATCGGCCGGCTCGCGGAGCTCAACTACATCCGGGTCGACGGCGACGAGGTCGCCATCGGCGGCGTCACCCGCTACCGCGACCTGGTGATCTCCGACGTGCTGGCGGCCGAGTGCCCGCTGCTGCCGGCGGTCGCGCGGACGGTCGGGGACCCGCAGGTCCGCCACCGCGGCACGCTCGGCGGCTCGCTGGCCCACGGCGACCCGGCCTCGGACCTCCCGGCCGCGGTCCTCGCGCTGGGCGGCACCGTGGTGCTGCGCTCGCCGCGCGGGACGCGGTCCGTCCCGATCACCGAGTTCTACACCGGGGTCTTCTCCTCGGTGAAGGAGCCGGACGAGCTCGTCGTCGAGGTCCGGGTGCCGCGCACCGGCACCGCGGGCTGGGCGTACGAGAAGTTCACCCGGCGCAGCAACGACTGGGCGATCGTCGCGGTTGCCGTGGTCGACGGCCGGGTCGGGCTCGTGAACATGGGCTCCACCCCGCTCCGCGCCTCGGCCACCGAGGCCGCGCTCGCCGAGGGCAAGTCGGTCGAGGAGGCCGCGGCGCTGGCCGACGTGGGCACCGAGCCCCCGGCGGACAACGCGGGCACCCCGGAGTACCGGAGGCACCTCGTCAAGGTCCTCACGAGGCGGGCCCTCACCACCGCCGCGGGGATCTCCGCCCCCGGCGCGTAGCTCCCGCCCTTTCTGCACGAACGGCACTTTCGCCCCTACCGAGCGGGAGTGCCGTTCGTGCGTCCGGGACCACTCCGCGAACGGCGCATTGCCCTCCCGGGCCGGGAGGAGAACCCTGTCCGACGGCCGGCGGCGCCGTCGGGGTGCCGCCCCCGTCGGAAGGAGGTGGCCCGTGTACGCACGTTCCACCACGATCCTCGCCCACCCGGAGAACCTCGACCGTGGCGTCGCGCTGGCCCGCGACGAGGTCCTGCCCGCGGTGCTCGACACCCCCGGCTGCATCGGCATGTCGATGATCGTCGACCGCGACTCGGGCCGGTGTATCGCGACGACGGCCTGGGAGTCGATGGAGGCCATGCGGGACTCCGAGGGCATGGTCCGCCCGCTGCGCGACCGGGTGGCCGACGTGCTGGGCGGCCGCGCACAGGTCGACGAGTGGGAGATCGGGGTGCTGCACCGCGCCCACAACAGCTCACCCGGCGCCTGCGTGCGGGTGACCTGGCTGCGCTTCGATCCCGCCACGATGGACCGCGGGCTGGACATGTATCGGCAGTCGCTGCTGCCGGCGATGGAGCGGATGGACGGCTTCTGCAGCGCGAGCCTGCTGATGGACCGCGCCGAGGGCATCACCGTCTCGTCGGTGACCTTCGACAGCGCCGACGCCATGGCGGCGAGCAGTGACGAGGCCGAGCGGATGCGCGCGAACGTCACGGCCGAGCTGGGCGGCGAGGTCCTTGAGGTCGCCGAGTTCGAGCTGGCCCTGGCGCACCTGCGGGTGCCCGAGCTGGTCTGAGCACGCTCGCCCGGACGCCGAGCCGGCGTCCGGGCGGCGGCCTGCGCGACCGCGCTCAGCCGGGGTCGATCACCAGCCAGCCGCCGTGGTGCGTGCTCACCGTGTACGGCAAACCGGTCGCGTCGCCCAGCTCCGCGAGTACGGACTCGTCGAACCTGCGGAGGTGGCCCCAGGTCTCGTTCGGCACCTCCTCGAACGGCACCGCGACGACCACCCGCCGGCGCGCCAGGCGCAGCATCTCGGCCAGCACGGCCTTGTCCTCCTCGGCCGGCAGGTGCTCGAGCAGGTGCACCGCGAAGACGGTGTCCGCCGAGGCGTCCGGGAGTGGCACGGCCCGGGCGTCGGCGACCATCGTGTCCAGGGCGAGGCCGAGCCGCGGGGCCATGCGGGCCAGCAGATCGACGGTGCCGTCCGTGAGGTCCGTCGCCGTCACCCGGTGCCCGGCGGCGGCGAGGCGCAGGGCCAGGAAGCCGAAGCAGCTGCCCAGCTCGAGCACCTCGGGCCCGACGGCGAGCTCCGCGGCCCGCTCGTGTACGGGCTGGAGCTCCGCGTTGGTGCCGCCGGGACGGACCTCGCCGTGCAGCGCGGCGAGGGTGTTGCGGTAGAACGCGAGCCACGCGTCGTCGGGATCCCCGGCGGCGGAACGGACGACGGCGACGAACGCCTCCTCGAACCGGTCCGCCGGCAGCAGCCCGGGCTGCACCAGGGTGCGGTCCAGCCAGCCCGCCAGGTCGTTGTCCAGGCGGTCGAGTCGGATCATCGGCACACTCCCTGCCTCGGCACACGGCCTGCCTCGCGGGCTCCCGGTGCCGACGCTAGGGAGCGGCGCTCCCGGTGAGGAGGTTTCCCGGTGACAACCGTCCGGCGGCAGCGGGGAAACCGTCCGACCGGGCAGGGCCGCACGCTCCTCGCGCCGCCCCACCGCGGGCCGGGCCCGCCTCGTGACGACGGTCCCGGAGCCCCCGGCCGGACGCATCCTTAGGCTAGGCTCACCTGGCTGAGTGAGCTCGAGCCGAGGAGAAGCATGTCCCGATCTCGCCTGTTCCGGACCGCCGCCCGGATCGCCGTGGCCGGCGTGGCGGCAGTGACCGTGGCCGCGTGCGGTACGACCGACGACGCCGCCCCGGCGGACGGCGGCGGGACGCGCACCGTGTCCCACGCGATGGGCACGACCGAGATCGCCGGCCCGCCGGAGCGGGTCGTCGTCCTCGACAGCGGCGAGCTGGACTCGGTGCTCGCCCTGGGCGTCACCCCTGTCGGCGCGGTGGCCGCGGACGGCTCCGGGAGGCTGCAGTCCTACCTGGCCGACCGCACGCGGGACGTGGCGGTCGTCGGCACCATCGGCGAGCCGAACCTGGAGCAGATCGCGGCGTTGCGCCCGGACCTCATCCTCTCGAACAAGGTCCGCCACGAGGCGCTCTACGGCGCGCTGTCGCAGATCGCCCCGACGGTCTTCGCGGAGAGGGTCGGCGTGGCCTGGAAGGACAATCTCCGGCTCGCGGGCGAGGCGCTCGGCAGACCGCAGGAGGCGGCCCGGGTGCTCGCCGAGTACGAGGACGCGGCCCGCGCCGCCGGGGCCCGCTACGGCGATCCGGCACAGGTCGAGGTGAGCATGGTCCGCTTCGTCGGCGGCACCGTCCGGCTCTACGGCGCGGGTTCGTTCATCGGCACCGTCCTCGCCGACGCCGGGTTCGCCCGCCCGGCCGCGCAGCAGGCGGACACGACGTTCGTCGAGGTCAGCCAGGAGCAGATCGGGCAGGCCGACGCCGACCGGCTCTTCTACGGCGCGTACGGCGAGCAGGGCGGCGCGGCCCAGGCCGCCGTGACCGGCGGCCCGCTGTGGCAGAGCGTCCCCGCGGTCGCGGAGGGCCGGGCGCGGGCGGTGTCCGACGACCTCTGGTACCTCGGGATCGGGCCGATCGCCGCGAACCTCGTGCTGCAGGAGCTCTGATGCGGCTGGCGCCGCCCGTGCGCGGAAACCGTTGCCCGGGCGACGATTTCCGCGCACGAGCCGTCAGCGGCCGATCAGCTCGCCGCTCATCTCGTTCGCGGTCGTCTCCAGGCCGGTCAGGTCCCGGACGACCCGGACCCGGTCGCAGTGCTCCGCGTACGCGGGCAGGTCGCAACGGCCCAGGCCCCAGGAGTAGCGCGGCTCGGGCGTCAGCCAAATCGTCTCCCGCGCCCGGCGCGTGATCTCGACGAACGCCTCCATGTTCGGGTCGTTCCCGTTGCCACGCCCGTCGCCCAGGACCAGCACCGTCGAGCGGCGGGTGACCGCCGAGCCGTGCTCCTCCAGGAACTGCCCGAACGCGAGCCCGTAGTTCGAGTTCGCGTCGACGTCGATCACGTCCCCGCCGAACACCAGGCCGAGCGCGTGCTCCACCGGATGGTCCGCGAACAGTTCCGTGATCTCGGCGATCTCGTCCACGAACGCGAACGAGCGCACCTGCCCGAACAGGTCCTGCAGGCCGTGCACGAGGTGCAGGGTGAAGCGCGCCGTGGCCCGGACGGACAGCGAGACGTCCGCCAGGATGACCAGCCGCGGCTTGTCCTCCTGCCGCTTCACGGTGACCGGGTTGAACGGGACGCCGTCGTAACGCATGTTGCGGCGCATCGTGCGGCCCGAGTCGATCCGGCCCTGCGGCGAGACCCGGCGCCGGTGCGTGAGCGCGCCGTGCAGGGTCTTGGCGAGGCGGCGCAGCGAGTCCTCGAGCTGCATCCGCTCGGTCTCGGTGGCCCGGTCCACCTCGGCGACGCGCCCCTCGCCCTCCCCGCCGTCGACGATGCGCTGCTCGATCTCCATCAGCGCCTCGAGATGCTTCTTGATCGCCTCGGGCAGGTTCGTCAGGACGCCCGCGAGCCTGCGCCGCAGCGCCGCCGCGTCGTCCTCGGTGCCGGCCTCGGCCCGGGCGTCCTCCTCCGCCGCGGTCAGCCAGCCCAGCAGGGCCTCCTGCTCCGCGACGGAGAGGTCGGCGTCGACCTTCGTGCCGGTGGCCGTCGAGATGTCCCCGGGCATGCCCGCGCCGGAGAGCCGGTCCGTCTCGATCTGGACCCGGTTGCCCTCGGCCGCCTGGGTCTGCTGGTTGTCCTTGGAGAAGACGATCTCCTCGGTCATCGCGGCCAGGTCGATCTTGTTGGCCTCCTGGTGCAGGTTGTACTGCTGCGCCAGGTCGTCCGGGTCGAAGAAGTCCCGGATGTCCACGGGCTTGCCGTGCTCGTGGCCCTGCTGCGGGGTCTCGCTGGGGTCCTCGGAGAGCGTGAAGTCCTCCAGCGCGCCCTCGTCGGTCATGTCCCCGTGGCCGTGCCCGTGGCCGTGCCCGGTCTCCTGCTCGCCCACCTTGACCAGGGCGAAGAACAGGTCGAACACCTCGGAGTACGTGGCCTCGTCCCGCCGGTCCTTGACCAGCGCGACCCGCAGCGCCTCCTTCATGACGGTCTTGTCCGCCAGCACACCCGGCTGGGCGGCGCAGCGCATCGCGTCGAGGGCCTCGGAGACCGAGATCCGCACGCCGCGGATCCGCAGCAGCCGCACGAAGCGGTGGATCGTGGCCTCCATCGCTTACAACGCCCGCTTGCGGCCGAGCCCGAACGAGCGGCTGCCCTGACCCGGTGTGACGCTGCGCGGCGTGGCGGGGCCGGGGTCCTTCTCGGTGCCCTTGGCGTAGGTCGGGGTCCCGTAGGCGCCCTCGCCGTGCCGGCCTGCGGTGTCCTTGCCCGCTCGCTTCGCGCGGCCGTCGACGTCACCGTCGTCGTCGTGCGTGTGGTCCGAGCCGTGGCCGTGCCCATGTCCGTGTCCGTGGCCGTGACCCGGCTCCTCGATCGTCGCGTTCGGGTCCACGAGCCGGGGCAGCGCGTCGAGCGCCTTCCGGACGTCCTTGTCGTACTTGACGACGACGCTCACGGTGTCCGAGAGCACCTGCGCGTTGAGCTCGTCGACGCCCAGGACCGCGAGCGTGCGCGCCCAGTCGATCGTCTCGGAGATGCTCGGCGCCTTGCGCAGCTCGAGCTCGCGCAGCCCGCGCACGACGTCGACCAGCTCCTCGGCCAGCGCGTCGGCCAGCCCCGTCTTCTTCGACCGGACGATCTCCAGCTCGCGCTCGGCGGCCGGGTAGTCCAGGAAGAGGTGCAGGCAGCGGCGCTTGAGGGCGGCGGCCAGGTCCCGGGTGTTGTTCGAGGTCAGCAGCACGTACGGCTTCTGCTTCGCGGTGAACGTGCCCACCTCGGGCACGGAGATCTGGAACTCGCCGAGGGTCTCCAGCAGCACGGCCTCCAGCGCTTCGTCGGCGCGGTCGACCTCGTCGATCAGCAGCACGACGGGCTGCTCGGAGCGGATCGCCTCGAGCAGCGGGCGCGGGGCGAGGAAGCGCTCGGAGAAGAAGACGCTCTCGTTCTCCCCGATCCGCTCGACCGCGGTGTGCAGGTCGGGGGCGTCCTCGACGACCTGCCCGATCTTCTCCCGCAGGATCTGGGTGTACATGAGCTGCTTGCCGTAGTCCCACTCGTACAGGGCCTTGGTCTCGTCCTGGCCCTCGTAGCACTGCAGGCGAAGCAGGCGGCGGCCCGTGGCGAGCGCCAGCATCTTCGCGAGCTCGGTCTTGCCGACGCCGGCGGGGCCCTCCAGCAGGAGCGGCTTGTCCAGGCGGGTCAGCAGGAAGACGGTCGTGGCGAGGCGGGTGTCGGCGATGTAGCCCTGCTCGCGCAGCGCGTCGACGACCTCCTGGACCGACTCGAAGGGAGGGTCGGGGTTCTCGGTGGCGGTCACGGCGTCGGTCACGCAAGTGCTCCTTCCGCGCGGCCTCTGCGGCGGGCCGCGGCAGGCACGCAGCGAGCGGGCCCATCGCTCCCAGTGTGAACCAGGGAGCCGGGATGGGCCCGCTGAGCTGTGTGATGTCCGTGCTGGTCGATCGGACCCGTGCGCGGGAAACCTCGTTCCAGCGAGGTTTCCCGCGCACGGGGTCAGCTGAGCAGGTCGTCGAGGTCGCCGTTGATGCAGTGGTCGACGACCGGACGGACCGTCTCGAACGTGCACTCCTTGGGGTTGCCCGGGGTACACGCGTCGCCGAGCACGTGGTTGGTGATGCGGTCCACGTCCGCCGCGTCGCCGCGGATGGTCTTCTCGTTCTCGTAGAACTTGGTCGGGCCCTGGCCCAGCCGGTTCTTCGAGTAGGAGTCCTGGGTGACGTCGATGAAGCGCTCCGGGATGCCCACGTCGCGCAGCAGCCGGATCGCGGCGGCGAGCGCGGCCTCGGCGGCCTGCACCTTGGTCATGCCGTGGGTGTCGATGCCCATGGCCTCCGCGATGTCGGCGAAGCGCTCGTAGCAGACCGGCATGTTGAACGCCCAGACGCGCGGGAGCGCGATGGCGTTGTTCAGGCCGTGGTGGGTGTCGTAGAACGCCGAGACGGCGTGGCTGATCGAGTGGATGATCCCGAGGCCGCCGGAGTTGAACGCCTGGGCGGCGATGTACTGCGCGTACATCATGCCCTCGCGGCCGGCCAGGTCCTGGCCGTTCCACACCGCCTGGCGCAGGTTCTGCGCGGTCAGCTTGACCGCGTGCAGCGCGTTGCCGAGCGACGGCTGGAAGTTCAGCCGGGAGACGTAGGGCTCGGAGGCGTGCGCGAGGACGTCGAAGCCGCACTGCGCGGTGTAGTCGATCGGGCAGTCGTAGTAGAGCACCGGGTCGTCGATCGCCAGCGAGGTCACGCACGCGTCGTCGAACGCCACGTACTTGTGCGGGTTGTCCGGGTCCGTCGTGGTGTCGGTGATGACGTAGGCCCACGAGGTCTCCGAGCCGGTGCCGGCCGTGGTGGAGACCGCGATGTGCGGCGGGTTCTGCGGGTTCTCGGACTTGTTGAAGCCCTCGAACTCGTTGACGTTGCGGCCGTCGTGGGCCACCGAGACGCGCGCGCCCTTGCAGGCGTCGTGCGAGGAACCGCCGCCGATCGAGACGAACGAATCGCACTTGTTCTGCTGGTAGAGGCCCACAGCGTCCATGACGTTGTAGTCCTTGGGGTTGGACTCGACCTTGTCGTAGACCACGACCTCGAGGCCGTGGTACTTCATCGACTCGACGATCTTGTGGACGATGTCGGTGCCGCGCAGGCCCGAGGTCATCACGAGCGTCTTCTTGAAGCCCAGCTTGAGGGCCTCCGGCCCGATCATCTCGTGTGCGCCCGGCCCCATCAGCGCCTTGGGGAACGGGTGGAACTCCTTGAGCGGGAACGGCTTCAACAGCTCGTCGACCTGCATGGCAGCCCTTTCTGGTGCAGGTGGATCTCGGTCGTCGGCGACGCTATGGCCGCAGTGACCGTGCGCACAGTGCCGCGAGCGGGAAACCGTCAAGAGGTGGGGGCGAAAACCGTCGGGTCGGACAGGGCGGGATGCGACCTTCCGCGCACGAGCGGCGAAGCCGCCTCTCAGCCCTGCCGGCCCGCCGCCCAGGTCTCGTCGATCACCGTGAACCCGCGGCGGGCGTACCAGTGCCGGGGCCAGTCCTCGGCCAGCGCGTCGAGCGCGAGCAGGTCGCAGCCGGCCGCCTCCGCGACGACGGCCGCGCCCCTGAGCAGCGCGTCGCCGTATCCCTTCCCGCGGTGGGCGGGCGAGGTCTCGACGGCGTCGAGCACGGCCGTGGCGCCGTCGATCGCGCAGGCGGCAGCCGCCACGACGGCTCCGTGGGCGTCCCGCACGGCCAGATACCGGATGTCGACGCCCTGGTCGTCGACGGGGTAGCGGTCCGGCAGCCGCAGCCGCTGCGGATCGTCCGCGGGCAGATCCGTGCGCCACGCGTCCGTCCAGACCTGCCGGACCTCCGCGAGCGTCGCGGGTCCCGCGACGGGCCCGTCGTCGAGCGGCCCGTCGCCGAGCGGGCGGGTCATCACCACCTCGTGCTGCACCCACCAGCCGCTGCGGCCGAGCTCGCGCGCGACCGGGCCGGGATCGGGGCCGCGCAGGGTTGCGCAGCGGTGCCTCCGCCCGGCCCCGCCGAGCACCCGGTCCGCCTCCGCGCGGATGTCCTGGGCAGCCGTCATGTCGTCGACGAGGAGCTGGTTGCAGGCGTGCGACCACGGCACGGCCGCCTGCAGGACGGCCACGCCCCCGGTCACCGGCACCTCCGTCGTCGCGATCCGGCGCGGCATCGAGTCCGCGAACGCCTGCAGGCGCGCGGCGTGGTCCGCACGCTCCGGCGGCGCGGGCGGGGCGTCGAACCCGCCGTCGCCCCGGGGTCGGAAGGTCTGCACCGCGAGCACTGCGGAGGTCGGCACCGCGCCGTAGGCGTGCGGGAAGCGCATCGACGCCGGGTCCCCCGCAACCCCCGGCTCCCACCGGATCTCGATCCCGGCGGCCTCGATCGCGGCGGTGTCCACGGCGAGCAGCAGGAGATCCCGGCGGCCCCGGAAGAGGCGGTCCGCGGGGAGCGCGACCTGCTCGTGCGTCGAGAGGTGGACGAAGCCGACGTCGGCCGGCGAGGGCGGGGCGATCGCCCCGGCGGACAGGTACCCCCGCCACTCGCCGGGGGTGGCCAGGTGCAGGAGGGTGGCCGGTTCGTTCACGGAGGTGAGAATGCCGGTCCGCGGCAGGGGAACGGCGGGGGCCTCCGGTCGGCCTCGGGGTGACGACCGGGCGTCCCGTCCGATCGGAGGGGCGTGACGATCAGATCCTTGCCTTTCTGCACTCGGTGCCAATACTGTCCGAAGGGCTGCCCTGCAGCACCCGACAGCGTCGTTTCCAGGAGGTAGACCATGGCTTCGATCGACCAGACCGAGTCCGTGTCCGAGGAGTCCACCGCGCCCGTGGTCGAGGAGACCCTGGTCGAGGAGGTCTCGATCGACGGCATGTGCGGTGTCTACTAAGGACATCGCTGCGGCCGCCGGTCCCGGGGTCGACTTCGATCCCGGGACCGCGTATCGCTGCAGCCCGCAGGTGTCGCTGCGGCCCGAGCCCTTCGGTGCGCTCGTCTACCACTTCGGCACCCGCAAGCTCTCCTTCCTCAAGACCCCGGAGCTGGTGGCGGTCGTGAAGGGGCTGGAGCACCACCCGGACGTCCACGCCGCCGTCGAGGCCGCGGGGGTCACCGAGTCCGAGCGTCCCGCCTACCTGCGGGCACTCGCCGGACTGGCGGCGTCCGGAACGATCGAAGCACGCCCCCTGACGCCCTGAGCCGTCCCCGCCACGACGAGTGGAGTGCACGTTGAAGCTGGTCGATCATTTCCAGTACGGCCTGAACGCCCCGATCTGTCTCACCTGGGAGCTCACCTACGCCTGCAACCTGGCGTGCGTGCACTGCCTGTCGTCCTCCGGCCGCCGGGACCCGCGTGAGCTGTCGACCGCGGAGGCCAAGGCCGTCATCGACGAGCTGCAGCGGATGCAGGTCTTCTACATCAACATCGGCGGTGGTGAGCCCACGGTGCGCCCGGACTTCTGGGAGCTCCTGGACTACTCGATCGCCCACAACGTCGGGGTCAAGTTCTCGACGAACGGGATCAAGATCGACAAGGAGCGAGCCGCCCGGCTGGCGAAGACCGACTACGTCGACATCCAGATCTCGCTCGACGGCGCGACCGCCGAGGTCAACGACTACGTCCGCGGCCCGGGATCCTTCGACACGGCGATCCGCGCACTGGAGAACCTGGCCGAGGCCGGTTTCCAGCAGCCGAAGATCTCGGTCGTGATGACCCGGCAGAACGTCGACCAGCTCGACGAGTTCAAGGCGATCGCGGACAAGTACGGCGCCCAGCTGCGGATCACGCGGATGCGCCCGTCGGGTCGCGGCGCGGACGTCTGGGACGAGCTGCACCCGCTGCCGTCGCAGCAGAAGCAGATGTACGACTGGCTCGTGGACCGCGGGGACCAGGTGCTCACCGGGGACTCGTTCTTCCACCTCTCCGCGTTCGGCGAGGCCCTGCCCGGGCTCAACCTCTGCGGCGCCGGGCGCGTGGTCTGCCTGATCGACCCGGTCGGCGACGTCTACGCCTGCCCGTTCGCGATCCACGAGAACTTCCTCGCCGGCAACGTCCGGGACGAGGGCGGCTTCCAGAAGGTGTGGGAGTCCAGCGAGCTGTTCACCGAGCTGCGCCAGCCGCAGACCGGTGGGGCGTGCGCGTCCTGCATGCACTACGACTCCTGCCAGGGCGGTTGCATGGCGGCCAAGTTCTTCACCGGCCTCCCGCTCGACGGCCCGGACCCGGAGTGCGTGCGCGGGTTCGGTGAGCAGGCGCTCGCCGCCCGGGACATGGACACCCTGATCCCGAAGTCCGAGGTGGACCACTCCCGCTCGGCCCCGCGGAACTCGCGCTCGGGCAAGGCGCCGGTCCCGCTGACGCTGTCCATCGCCCGCCCGGACCGCGCGTGCGAGACCAGCCCGCTCGCCGGGATGGGGGCCTCGGACACGGACTCGGGCCTCCGGGTCCCCGTCGCCGGCTCCTAGCCGGCCCACAGTCCGCCGGCGCCGGACCCGATCAGGACGGGTCCGGCGCCGCGCGACCCTCTGCGCATGTCCCTCCTCGACGCGATCAGCCTCCGTGGTCGCCGGGCGTCCGCACGCGTGTTGTTCGGACCGCACGAGACCAACCTCGCGTACCGCCGGGAGATCTCTGCTCGGCACGTCAGGTACTACGCGCGACGGGCGGCCGGGGGCTGCGGCGTGATCGTCACCGAGATCGCGTCCGTGCACCCCTCGGACTGGCCCTACGAGCGCGCCCCGCTGGCGTCGGACTGCGGTCCGGGCTGGGCGGAGGTGGTCCGCGCCTGCCGCCCGCACGGCTCCCTGGTGCTGGCAGGGCTCGGCCACTCCGGGGCCCAGGGCTCGACGGCGTTCTCCCAGCAGGCCCTGTGGGGCCCGTCCCGGGTGCTCGACGTCGTCAGCCGCGAGGTCCCGCAGGTGATGGAGGCCCCCGAGATCGACGCGCTGGTGGCCGGGTTCGCGGCGGCGGCCTCGGTCGCCGTGGGCGCGGACCTGGACGGTGTCGAGATCAACGCCGGGCAGCACTCGCTGCTGCGGCAGTTCCTTTCCGGGTTGACCAACCATCGTCGCGACGCGTTCGGGGCCGACCGCGGGCTGCTGCTGCGGTCGGTGGTCGCCGCGGTCCGCGCGGAGCTCGGCGCCGTCCGCGTGCTCGGGCTGCGGGTGTGCGTCGACGAGCTGGCGCCGTGGGCGGGGATCACGCCGGCCTCCGCCCTGGACGTGCTGCGGGAACTCGACGTCGACTACGTCGTACCGGTGCGCGGCTCGGGGCTGACGGTCTCCGCGACCCGGCCGGACCTGCACACCCCGCCGGGCTTCAACCGGGAGCTGTCCGCGGCGGTGCGGTCCGCGGTGGCGATGCCGGTGGTGCTGCAGGGCAGCGTCGTCGACCCGGCGATGGCGACCGCCGCGCTCGCCGACGGGACCTGCGACCTCGTCGAGATGACCCGGGCCCAGATCACGGACCCCGACCTCGTCGCCCACGTCCGGGCGGGGACCCCCGAGCGGATCCGGCCGTGCACCCTCTCCAACCAGGACGCCGCCCGGGACCCGCGCAATCCCCTGATCTCCGCCCCCTCCCCGGGAGCCGGCACTTCCGGTGGTCCGGCGGACACGTCCCCGGACGCTGCGGGGGGCCCGGGCGCCGCTCCTTCACCCAGGGACGGTGCGGCCGGCGGGCCCTGGGACGTGCTCGTCGTCGGCGGTGGGCCGGCCGGGCTGGAGGCCGCGAGAAGTGCCGCGCTGCAAGGGCACCGGGTCCGGCTCGTCGAACGGTCGGCGCAGCTCGGCGGCGCCCTGCGGTGGGCCGCGGCGGTCCACGGACGGGCCCGGATGGGGGTGCTGATCCCGTGGTGGGAGCGGGAGCTGGCGCGGCTCGGGGTGGAGGTGTCGCTCGGGGTGGAGGTCGGTCTCGACGACCTCGACGCGGCCGAGGCGGTCGTGCTCGCCACCGGGTCGGTCCCGTCCCCCCGGCGATCGCGTCCGCGCCTTCCGTCCGCGTGCTTCCCGCGGCGGAGTTCGAGGCCGAGGTGCTGGCCGGACGGTCCGGGCTCGCGGCGGGCGCGGACGTCGTCGTGCACGATCCGATCGGGGACTGGACCGGGGTCGGGATCGCCGAGCAGGTCGCGGCCGCGGGCGTCGCGTGCTCGCTGGTGACGCCGGACGCGGTCGCGGGGACCCAGCTCGGCCGCACCGGCGACCTCGCGGACGCGAACGCCCGTCTCGAACGGGCCGGCGTCCGGCGGGAGGTGTTCTCCAGGCTCCGGTCGGTGACCGGCGGGGTCGCGACGATCGAGGACGTCCACACCGGCGAGACCCGCGGCATCCCCGGAACGCTCGTGATCGACTGCGCTCATCGGCTACCGGAGGACACACTGTGGCGGGCCCGGCCGGATCTCGTGCGGGTGGGGGACTGCGTCGCGCCGCGGACCGTGGCGGAGGCCGTGCTGGAGGGTCGGCGGGCCGGGGAGGTCGTGCGCGGAAGACGTCGCCCCGGCAACGATTTCCGCGCACGGGCGGCGAAGCCGCGATGAGGCTCTTCGAGCCGCTCCGCGTGGGGCCGCTGCACCTGCGGAACCGGATCGTCTTCACCGCGCACCTCACCGGCTACGCGGTCGACGGGCTGCCCACCGCGCAGCACGCCGCCTACTACGCCGCACGGGCCGCGGGCGGGGCCGGGCTGATCATCACCGAGGAGCACTCGGTGCACCCCGCGGACCGGCCCTACGAGAAGGTCCTCCGCGGGCACGACCCGGCCGTCCTGCCGGGGTACCGCCTGATCACCGACGCCGTCCACGCCCACGGTGTCCCGGTCCTCGCGCAGCTCAACCACAACGGCGGGCAGTCCTCCGGGATGTACTCGCGGCAGCCGATCTGGGCGCCGTCGGCGATCCCGGACCCGATGTTCCGCGAGGTCCCGGTCGAGATGGGCCCTCGCGAGATCGCCGAGGTGGTCGACGGGTACGCGCGCACGGCCGAGCACTGCGTCGCGGGCGGGTTCGACGGCGTCGAGCTGCAGTGTTCGCACGCGTCGCTGCTGCGCGGGTTCCTCTCCCCGGCCACGAACCACCGGACCGACGGCTACGGCGGATCGCCGGAGAACCGGGCGCGGCTGGTGCTCGAGGTCGTCGCGGCGGTCCGTGAGGTGCTCGGGCCGAACAGGGCCCTCGGCGTCCGGATCGGCGCGGACGAGCAGGTCGAGGGCGGCATCGGGCTCGACGAGGGCGTCGGTCTCGCGCGGATGCTGGAGGCCACCGGGCAGGTCGACCACGTGAACACCTCGATCGGGGTGGCGACGGCGACGCTGCACCTGATCGAGGCCTCGATGCACACGCCGCCGAACTACGCGACCTTCATCCCGTCGGCGATCCGGCGGGCGGTGCGGCTACCGGTGATCGCCGTCGGCCGGTTCACCGAGCCGGCGCAGGCCGAGCAGGCGCTGGCCGAGGGGCACTGCGACCTGGTCGGCGTCGCACGGGGACAGATCGCGGACCCGGACTTCGCCGCGAAGGCGCGCACCGGCGAGCAGGTGCGGGCCTGCGTCGGGTGCAACCAGGAGTGCGTGGGCCGGGTGGGGCTGAACCGGTGGCTGGGCTGCGTCGAGAACCCGCGGGCGGGCAAGGAGGCCTCGCCGCTGCCGACGCCGGGGATTCCCCGACGCGTGCTCGTCGTCGGAGGTGGGCCGGCCGGGCTGCAGGCCGCCGCGACCGCCGCGGCGCGCGGTCACCGCGTCACCCTCTGCGAACGCTCCGACTCGACGGGCGGCCAGCTCCTGCTCGCCGCGAGCGCGCCGGGGCGCGGGGAGATCGGGCTGGTCGCGCGGAACCTCCGGGTCGAGTGCGCGCGGGCGGGGGTGGAGATCAGGACGGGAGTCGACGTCGACGCGGCCTACGTGCGGAGGTCCGGCGCGGACGTCGTCGTGCTCGCGACGGGATCCCGTCCCGCCGCGCCGCGCTGGCCCGGCGCCGTGAGCGTGCACGACGTGCTCTCCGGCGCGGCGTCCCCGTCCGGTGACGTGCTGCTCTACGACGAGCTGGGCTTCCACCAGGCCACCTCGACCGCCGAGCTGCTCGCCGCGCAGGGCTGCGCGGTCGAGATCACGACGCCCGGGATGGTCGTGGGGCAGGACCTCGGGATCACCCTGGACCGGGAGAACTTCCGCCGCCGGGCGCACGCCGCGGGGATCCGGTCGTCGACGGACCGGGTGGTACTGGACGTGGAGACCGGCGGAGCTCGGATGCGGGTCCGGGTGCTGCACCACCCGACCGGCGCCCTCGAGGAACGGGAGGTCGACGCGCTGGTCTGCGCGGTCCCGACCGAGCCCGCGGACGAGCTGTGGTCCGAGCTCCGCGACGGCCCGCTCCCGGTGCACCGGATCGGGGACTGCCTCGCCCCACGCCGGATCGAGGCCGCGGTCGTCGACGGGCACCGGGTCGCGGTGAACCTGTGAGGATCATCCACAGCGTCCACACCACTCATCCACCTGTGGACAACTCTGTGGACGGAGGGGTGAATGGCCGACATCGCTGACCTGACCTGGACCGACGTCCGCGACGGACCGGCGCGGACGCTCGTCGTGCCCGTCGGGTCGGTGGAGCAGCACGGGCCGCACCTGCCGCTCTTCACAGATGTCGCGATCGCCGAGGCGGTGGCGCGCCGGGTGGTCGGGGACGATCCCACGCTGGTCGTGGCGCCCGCCGTCCCGTACGGCGCGGCGGGCGAGCACGAGGGGTTCCCCGGCACTGTGTCGATCGGGCACGAGGCGCTGCGGCTGCTGCTCGTCGAGCTCGGGCGGTCGGCGTGCCGGTGGGCGTCGCGGCTGGTGTTCGTCAACGGGCACGGCGGCAACGTGGGGTCGCTCGTCGAGGCGGTGACGCTGCTGCGCTACGAGGGCCGCGACGCCGCCTGGGTCCCGTGCATGGCGCCGGGGGTCTCCGGCGACGCCCACGCCGGGCGGACCGAGACCTCCCTGATGCTCGCCCTGAGCCCGGGGACCGTCCGGGAGGACGCCGCGGCCCCAGGCGCCACCGAGCCGCTCCGGGAGCTGCTGCCCCGGATGCGGGCTTGCGGCGTGGCCGCGGTCAGCCCGAACGGCATCCTCGGCGACCCGACGGGCGCCGGCGCGGACGAGGGGCACGCCCTCCTGACCGCGATCACCACCGCCGTGGCGGCCGCGATCCACACCTGGGCCCCGGACGAGAAGACCGCCCGCCTCCCGTTCTGACCCGCCCGCGAGTCGCGTTCTGAAGCCGGGCGAGTCGGGCTCTGAAGCCGGGCGAGTCGCGCTCTGAAGCCGAGCGAGTCGGGTCTCGGTGCCGGGCGAGCCGCGCGGTAGAGCCGGCCGAGCCGCGTAAGGGAGCAGCGCGGCCGCCTTGTGAGCCAGACGGCTGGCGGGGCCCCAGATCGCGACTCGCCCGGTTCCACATCGCGACTCGCCTGGTTCCACATCGCGACTCGCGGGGGTTCGGGTCGCGGCTCGCGGGTCAGCCGGGGTGAGCGACGAGGAAGGGGACGAGCTGTTCGGCGGGGCTGAGGGAGCCGTGCTGGCCCGGGAGGGTGGAGATCGTCGGCTCCGCGGCCGTGCGGGTCACGCCCGCCGTGCCCCGCATCGCGACGACCACGTCCCCGATCCGCGGGGCGACGTAATCACCCAGCGCGCCGAACCAGCCCGCGGCGACGGCCTCGTCCCGGGTGACGACCCACGCGTCGTCGCCGAGGACGCCGCGCCAGGTGGCGAGGACGTCCGCCTCGGCGCCGGGCTCGGTGTAGACGTGCCGGCTGCGCGGGTCGCCACCCAGCAGGCGGACGCCGTGCTGTAGCCCGCCGAGCACGTCCGCGTCGTAGTGCCGGGTGAGCCGGACCATCCCGTGGTCCCCGGTGATCGCGAGCAGCGCGTCCGGCGGGAGGTGCTCGACGATCGTCTCGACGAGCCGGTCGACCTGCCGGAGCTGCAGCCGCCACGGCAGCGTGCCCGGGCCGTGCAGGTGGCCGAGCGAGTCGAGATGCGCGTGGTAGGCGTAGCAGAGCCGCTGTCCGGGCCCGGCCAGGGACTCGATCACGCCCGCCGCGAGATCGCCCAGCGCGTGGACGCCGTGGTAGATCCCGCCGCGCAGCGCGGCCCGGGTCAGGCCGGACCCGCGGAACTCGGCGGGGGACACCGACGTCACGTGGACGCCCTCGGCCGCGGCGCGCTGCAGGATCGTCGGCCACGGCTGGACGTGCTCGGGCGGCAGGAACTCCCGCAGGTCGACGGGATCCGGCTCGCCGTAGGAGCTCCACTTCAGCGAGTCCAGCAGCGCCTCCCCCGCGGCCCGGAAGCTGATCCCGACCATCCCGTGGCCGCCCGGCGGCAGGCCCGTCCCCAGCGACGCCAGGCTGATCGACGTGCTCGACGGGAAGCCGACGGTCAGCGGATCCGCCGTCGCGAGGGAGGTCAGGAACGGCGCGTCGGCGGGATGCGCCGCGAGCAGCTCCGCCCCCAGCCCGTCGACGAGCAGGAGCCCGGCAGCGCGCACGGGCGGCAGCCCGAGGTCGGGCACCGCCCCGATCCCGGGCACGCCGATCGCGTGGGCGAGGGCGGGCAGCACCTCCGCGAGCGAGCGCTCGCCGTACCGGGGGAGCACCGGACCCGCTACATCAGACGACGCGGACACGGGACGAGGGTGCCACGACCGGCCGCCGACATGTGAGGATCCTGCGGTGAGTACCGGTCCCGCGGCGACGCGGCTCCCCGACGGCTTCCGGGTCGCGCTGGACCGTCGTGTCCGCCGGCTCCCCGGCGCGGACGGCGGCGCGGCGCTCCTCGGCGGCGCCCCGCCGCGCCTGGTGCACCTGCGTCCCGCGGCCCGCGCGGCCCTCGGCGCCGCGCAGACCCTCACCGCCCGGGACCCCGTCTCCACGGCCCTGGCCCGGACCCTGCTCGACGCCGGGCTCGCCCACCCGACCCTGCCGCAGCCCGGTGCCCCGGACGTCGGGGACGTGACGGTCGTCGTCCCGGTCAAGGACCGGCCGCTCGGCCGCCTCCTCGCCGCGCTGCCCGCGGGCCTCGGCGGCCTGATCGTGGTCGACGACGGCAGCGCGGACCCCGAGTTCCTCGCGCACGAGGTGCACGCCGCCGGCGGCGAGGTCGTCCGGCACGGGCGCTCGAAGGGGCCCGCCGCCGCCCGCAACGCCGGACTCGCCGCGGCCACGACCCCGCTGGTCGCGTTCCTGGACTCCGACGTCGTCCCGCTCGACGGCTGGCTCGCGCCGCTGCTCGCGCACCTCGGGGACCCGGCGGTCGCGCTCGTCGCGCCGCGGATCGTCGCCCTCCCGCCGCACCGGGGCGTCCTGGGCCGCTACGAGGCCGTCCGTTCCTCGCTGGACCTCGGCCCGGACCCCGCGCTCGTCGTCCCGCGCTCCCGGGTCGCGTACGTCCCGAGCGCCGCACTGCTCGTGCGCAAGGAGGCGCTGGGGGCCGGCTTCGACGAGCGGATGCACGTCGCCGAGGACGTCGACCTGGTCTTGCGCCTGCACGCCGCGGGCTGGCGGCTGCGGTACGAGCCGTCGTCGGAGGTGGCGCACGAGCACCGCAGCGATCCGAGCGCGTGGTGGCTGCGGAAGGCCTACTACGGCACCGGCGCGGCGCCGCTCGCGCTGCGCCATCCCGGTTCGGTGCCGCCGATGGTGCTCTCGCCGTGGTCCGCGGTGGTGTGCGCGCTGCTCCTGCTGCAGCGCCGCTGGGCGTACGCGGGCGCGGCCGCCGTCACCGCCGTCGCGACGGAACGGCTGTCCCGCAAGCTGGGCCGGCTGCGGGATCCCCGGACGTCCGCGGCGCGGCTGACGGGTCTCGGGCTCGCCGGCGCGGTCCTGCAGCTCGCGTCCGGGCTCACCCGGCACTTCTGGCCCGTCGCGGCGCTCGCGGTCCCGTTCTCGGCGCGTGCCCGGCGGGCGGTGCTCGTCGCGGCGCTCGCCGAGGGCGTCGGGGACTGGTGGGCCCATCGGGACCGGGATGCCGCCGTCCGTCCCGGCCTGCTGGGGCACGTGGTGGCCCACCGGTTGGACGATCTGGCGTACGGAAGCGGGCTCTGGTGGGGGGCCCTGCGTGCCCGGACGGCCGCTCCGTTGCTGCCGACGGGGCCCGCCGCGCGCCGCGCAAGCCCGCCGCCGGGTGTCACGAGACCTCTGGTGGGGGACGGTGCCGTCCGACAGGCTTAGTCCACTCGGGTGATAAATCGCGGAAAGGCTTGTCGGTGCTGCGGAGTTGTGGAGCACATTTACCCGCGTCTGCGGATTCGTCCCGTCCGCGCTTCTGTCGATCCCTGGTCCCGGCCCGGCTGAGCGGCCCGAACGCGGCCGCAGGCGTGTTGCACGAGCCGATCATCGGCGGTGAGATGTGGTCGCCGCCACAACGCGTGCGCGGTTCCCGCGGGAAGTCCTGCGCGGTCCGGCAGGGATGCCGGCCGCGGACGAGGAGTGGATTCCATGGCACAGGTCCGGGTCACCGTCGACGGCGTGAACTACGCCGACGACGTCGAGCCCCGCATGCTGCTGGTGCAGTACCTGAGGGAGCGGCTGGGCAAGACCGGCACCCTCATCGGCTGTGACACGAGCAACTGCGGTGCCTGCACCGTCAGTCTGAACGGGCAGAGCGTGAAGTCCTGCTCCGTCCTGGCCGTCCAGGCCGACGGCACCGAGGTCACCACCATCGAGGGGCTCGCGCGCGACGGCCAGCTGCACCCCGTGCAGAGCGCCTTCAACGAGTGCCACGGCCTGCAGTGCGGCTACTGCACGCCCGGCATGATCATGGCCGCCGTCGACCTGCTCGGGGACAACCCCGACCCCGACGAGCACGAGGTGCGCGAGGGCATCGAGGGCAACCTCTGCCGCTGCACCGGCTACCAGAACATCGTCCGCTCGGTGCAGCGCGCCGCGCAGCTCATGAAGCCGGGCGCCTCCGTCCCGACCGAGGCGCCGGCCCCCGTCGCGGGAGGCAACTGAACACCATGACGACGACCGCCGAACCCACCACGGCAGAATTCGGCAAGGCCCGGACCCGCAAGGAAGACGCGCGTCTGATCACCGGCCGAACCCGTTTCACCGACTCCATCACCCCGACCGGCACGCTGTTCCTGCACGTCGTCCGGTCCCCGATCGCCCACGCGACGATCACCGGGATCGACAAGTCCGCCGCCGAGGCCTCCCCGGGTGTCTTCGGCGTCTACACCGCCGCCGACCTCGGCGCGGAGGGCATCGGCCTGCCGCACGTCTGGCCGCTCACCCCGAACGAGAAGGCGCCCCAGCGTCCGCTGCTCGCCGTCGACACCGTGCACTTCGCCGGTGAGGGCATCGCGGTGGTGCTCGCCCGCTCGGCCGCCGAGGCGCGGGATGCCGCGGACCTCGTGGAGGCGGACTACGAGCCGCTCGCGCCGGTGCTGGACATGGAGGCCGCCGTCGCCGACGGCGCGGACCTCGTCCACCCGTCGCTGGAGACCAACGTCAGCGACGTGTGGGTCTTCGACGCGGGCGCCGCCGGCACCGGCGACGACGTCGACGCCGCGATCGCCGCCGCCGAGGCGGACCCGGACTCCGTCGTCGTCCGCCGCCGGTTCCGCCAGCAGCGGCTCATCCCCGCGTTCATGGAGCCGCGCTCCGCGGTGGTGGACCCGACCGGCGAGCAGATCGTCATGTACTCGGCCACCCAGGTGCCGCACGTCCTGCGCACGATGACGACGGCGACGCTGGGCATCCCGGAGAGCAAGCTCCGGGTCATCGCCCCCGACGTGGGCGGCGGGTTCGGCGGCAAGCTGTCCGTCACCCCCGAGGAGCTCCTGTGCGTGGTCGTGGCGCAGAAGCTCGGCAAGCCGGTGAAGTGGACCGAGACCCGGTCGGAGTCGCTGCTCGCGGCCCACCACGGCCGGGACCAGATCCAGGACATCACGATCACGGCCAAGAAGGACGGCACGGTCACCGGCCTGGACGTGAGGCTGCTCGCGGACATGGGCGCCTACCTGGAGCTCGTCGGCCCCGGCGTCCCGGTGCTCGGTGCCTTCATGTTCAACGCGATCTACAAGATCCCGGCGTACAAGTTCACCTGCACGACGGTGCTGACCACCAAGACGCCGACCGGTGCCTACCGCGGTGCCGGGCGTCCCGAGGCCACGTTCGCCATCGAGCGGATCATGGACGAACTGGCCGTCGAGCTCGGCCGGGACCCGCTCGAGCTGCGGAAGCAGAACTGGATCACGCACGAGGAGTTCCCGTTCACCACGGTCGTCGGGCTCACCTACGACTCGGGCAACTACGAGCAGGCCACGGACAAGGCCGTCGAGCTCTTCGACTACGCCGGCCTGCGCCGTGAGCAGGAGGAGCGCCGCCGCAACGGCGACAAGGTCCAGCTCGGCATCGGCATCTCCACCTTCACCGAGATGTGCGGGCTCGCGCCGTCGCGCGTGCTGGGCTCGCTGGGCTACGGGGCGGGTGGCTGGGAGGCCGCCAGCATCCGGATGCTGGCCACCGGGAAGGTCGAGGTCGTCACCGGCGCCTCCGGGCACGGGCAGGGCCACGAGACGGCGTTCAGCCAGATCGTCGCGGACCAGCTCGGCGTGCCCTTCGAGGACGTCGAGATCCTGCACGGGGACACGCAGATCTCCCCGAAGGGCCTGGACACCTACGGGTCGCGCTCGCTCGTCGTCGGCGGCATCGCCATCGTCAAGGCGGCGGGGAAGGTCGTCGCGAAGGCGAGGAAGATCGCCGCGCACATGCTCGAGGCCTCCGAGGAGGACATCGAGTTCAACGCGGGCCAGTTCACGGTCAAGGGCACCGGCCAGGGCAAGACCATCCAGGAGATCGCCTGGGCCGCGTTCACCGGGCACGACTACCCGGAGGACATGGAGCCCTCGCTAGACTCCGACGCCGTCTACGACCCGGAGAACTTCTCCTACCCGCACGGCACCCACCTCGCGGCGATCGAGGTCGACACCGAGACCGGGCACGTCGACCTGCGGCACTACGTCTGCGTCGACGACATCGGCACCGTCGTCAACCCGCTGATCGCGGAGGGCCAGGTGCACGGCGGTCTGGCCCAGGGCATCGCGCAGGCCCTCTTCGAGGAGGCCAACTACGACGAGCAGGGCACGCTGGTCAACGGCACGTTCGTGGACTACACCCTGCCGTCGGCTGCGGACCTGCCGAGCTTCACCACGGCGACCGTGGAGACCCCGGCCACGTCCAACCCGCTGGGCGTCAAGGGCGTCGGCGAGGCGGGCACCATCGCCTCGACCCCCGCGATCGTCAACGGCGTGATCGACGCGATCCGCCACCTCGGCGTCCGCGAGGTCGAGATGCCCTGCACCTCGCAGCGGGTCTGGCGGGCCATCCAGGACGCCCAGGGCAAGGCCACCCAGGAGACCCCGGTCGACACCCACTCACCGGGTGCCGGTCTCGGCTCGATCGACCCGAACAACCCGCAGGGAGAGGTCCAGTGATCCCGTCCCAGTTCGACTACGTCAAGCCGGCGTCGGTCGACGAGGCAGTGCAGGCGCTGGTCCAGGCCGGTGAGGACGCCAAGATCCTCGCCGGCGGGCAGAGCCTGCTCCCGGTGCTCCGGCTCCGGCTCGCCGCGCCGTCGGTGATCATCGACCTCGGGGGCATCCCCGAGCTCCGGACGATCTCCGACGACGGCGACCGCGTGGCGATCGGCGCGATGGCGCCGCACCACGACGTCATGCGCAACGAGCTGGTGAAGCAGCACGTCGCGCTGCTCGCGCAGGCGACGTCGACGGTCGCGGACCCGCAGGTCCGCCACCGCGGCACGCTGGGCGGCGCGCTCGCCCACGCGGACCCGGCCGGTGACCTCGGCGCCGTGGCGCTGGCGCTGGAGGCCGAGTTCGTCATCGCGGGCACCTCCGGGACCCGCACGGTGACCGCGGCGGACTTCTTCGTGGACTACTTCACCACCGCCATCGGCGAGGGCGAGATCCTCACCCAGATCCGGTTCCCGAAGTACACGGGCTGGACCAGCCACTACGAGAAGTTCAACCGGACCTCGCAGGCCTGGTCGATGGTCGCCGTGGCGGCCGCGCTCAAGGTCGACGGGGGCACGATCAGCGAGGCCCGCATCGGCCTGACCAACATGGGCACCACGCCGATCCGCGCCACCGGGGTCGAGCAGGCGCTCGTCGGGCAGTCCGCCACCGCGGATGCGGTTCGGGCCGCGGCCGAACACGCGACCGACGGCACTGCGGCACCGAGTGACGCGGACGCCGCCGCCGACTACCGTGAGCACCTGGCCAGGGTCCTCACCGGCCGGGCGGTGCTCGCGGCCGCCGGCTGACGGAGACCCTATTTCGGTGGGACGCTCGCCTGGTCTTCCGGGCGGGCGTTCCGCCGTTTCCGCCGCCGCCGCATCCGACGGGGTGTGGGCGTGCGGCCTGCGACGAGGAGGCAGTAGCAATGCAGCTGGAGAACAAGTTCACCATCGCGGCGCCCATCGAGGAGGCGTGGGCGGCTCTGAACAACCCCGAGACCGTGGCGCCGTGCTTCCCGGGCGCCACGCTCACCGAGTACGAGAACGACTCCTTCACCGGCACGGTGAAGGTGAAGCTCGGCCCGATCTCCCTGACGTACAAGGGCAAGGGCACCTACATCGAGCGGGACGACGCCAACCACAAGGTCGTCATCGACGCGACGGGCCGTGACTCGCGGGGCAACGGCACCGCCGCCGCCAAGGTCACCGGCTCGATGAAGGCGGCCGGACCGGACAAGACCGAGGTCACGATGGTGACCGACATGTCCATCACGGGGCGTCCGGCGCAGTTCGGGCGCGGCGTGATCTCGGACGTGGCGGACAAGATCATCGGCCAGTTCTCGTCCTGCCTGGCGGACAAGCTCGCGGACAAGCAGGAGGCCCCGGCCCCCGCCGCGACGTCGTCGGCGAACGGGGCGGCCGCGCCGGCCACCGCCGGGTCGAGCACGGCCCCGGCCGCGGGCGCCCCTGCGGCGGTCACCACGCCGAGGCCGGCGTCGAGCCCGACCCGCAGCTCCGTCGACGCGATCGACCTGCTGGACTCCGCGGGCGCCCCGGTGCTCAAGCGGCTCGCCCCGGTCGCCGGTGGGCTGGCCCTCCTGCTGGCGATCCTCATGATCATCCGGCGGGTCCGCTCCAGCTGATCCCGGCGCTCCACCCACGGCACAGGGCCGGTGACCCCGCTCGGGGTCACCGGCCCTGTCCCGTTCCCGAGTGGGGAGCGCAGTCGTGGTTCGGCCCGTCGTCGCTGCCGCCGTGGCGCCCGCTCCGGTCGTCGCCGCCGTGGCGCCCGGAGTCGTCGGCCCCGCCGTGCCGACCGGAGTCGTCGTTCGCGCGCAGGCCGCCCTTGTCGTCCACCCCGGCCGAGCCGGTCGGGGTGGCACCGGCGGTCCGGGACGCCCCGGCGCTCCGCGTGGCCGTGCCGCGCTCGGTGACCGCACCGGTCGTGGTGTCGACGTACAGCGTGTGCGTGACACCGGCGTCGGTGACCTCCACCTTCCAGAACTCGAGCCCGTGCTCGGTCTCGCGCTCGGTGTGGTGGCTGATCGTGCCGCCGCCGACGTGGGCCAGGGCGGCCTGCTCCGCGGCGGAGCGGTCGATCGTCGCCGCCGGGCTCGGCAGCGGGAAGGTCGTCGTCGTCGGCGTCGTGGTGGCCGTCGTCGTGACGGCGTCGTCGGTCCCCGTCCGGGGCGCACCGGCGCCGGAGAACGCGAGGGCGCTGCCGCCCAGGGCGACGAGCGCGGCGGTGACGGCGGCACCGAGGGTGAGCAGGCGGCGGGTGGTCATCGTGAGTACCTCTTCGCTGGTCGTGGACCGGACACCGAGGACGATGCCGAGCCGCGCCCCAACGGCGCGCTGCGTCGCCCCTAAGGAGGCGTTAACCCGGCGCACCCAGCTCGACGACCACGCGCAGACCGCCCGCCGGCGGGCTCTCCAGCCGCAGCGCCCCGCCCGCCTGCTCGGCGCCGCGCCGCACGATGTCCAGTCCCAGGCCCGTCGAGCCGGCGCCGCTCACCCCGCGTGCCGTCGCGGCGGCCCCGGCGGGGATGCCCGGGCCGGCGTCGGACACGACCAGCTCGGCGCCGCCCCCGGGCCGGGGCGTCAGCCGGACCGCGAACGCGGTGCCGTCCGGGGTGTGGGCGAAGACGTTGCCCAGCAGGGCGTCGACGCAGGCCTCGAGGTCCCCACGGCCCAGGGCGACGGGGACCGGCTCGTCGGGGGCGTCCACCGTCACGGCCCGGTCCGTGTCCTCGGCCAGCACCGCCCAGAACGCGACCCGGTCCCGGACCGCGGCGGCCGCGTCCGTGACGCGGGCTTCCGTACCGCGGCGGCGGGCCTGGTCGATGGCGCCGGTGACCGCCCGCTGCACGTCGTCGACGCCGGCGCCGATCCGCGCGGCGTCGTGCGGGTCCGGCAGCGACTCCGCCTCCAGCCGCAGCGCCGTGAGCGGGGTCCGGACGCGGTGCGCGAGGTCGGCGACGTTCTCCCGCTCCTCCCGCAGCAGCCCGTCGATCCGCGTGGCCAGCCCGTTGAGTGCGCCCGCGACGACGCCCAGCTCGCCCGGGGCGCCCGGGTCCGCGCGGGCGTCGAGCTCCCCGCGGGCCAGCCGGTCCGAGACGTGCGCCAGATCGATCGTCGCCCGGACGAGGGTGCGGGCGAGCCGGTCGCCCAGCAGCAGCCCGACGAGGAGCAGGAGCAGGCCCAGCCCGGCCAGCAGCAACCAGGAACGGTCGACGCCGCGGGTGAGCTCGGCGTCCGGCACGAAGGCGCGGACGGCGCCGCCGGCCCCGGTCGCGTCCCGGACGGCGAACACGATCTCCCGGCCGCCGGGCACGACGGTCGACGCGCTCTGCCCGCGGGTGCCGAGCTCGACCAGCGGTGTCCGGGGCGGCGGCGTGGTGCCCGCACCGCCGATCGCGGTCCCGTCCGGCAGGTAGAGGGCGATGTCCGCCCGGGACGTCGCGTCGACCTGCTCGATGCTCAGCCGGAGCGAGGCCGCATCCGCCGTGGCGACCAGCGGGGTGAGCGACTGGGCCTCCGCGGTCGCGGCCGCGACCGCCCGGTCCGTGGCCACCGTCCGCACGAGCAGCGCCAACGGCACGAGGAACGCGACGAGCACCAGGGTCGTGATGGCCCCCACGAGGACCAGGACACGGCGCCTCACGGGGTCTCGGGTGCGTTGATCCGCACCCCGACCCCGCGGACGGAGTGCAGGTAGCGGGCGGTGGACGCGGTCTCGCCGAGCTTGCGGCGCAACCAGGACAGGTGCACGTCGACGGTCTTGTCCGCGCCGCCGTAGGGCTGCTGCCAGACCTCCGTGAGCAGCTCCCGCTTGCTGACGACCTCACCCGCCCGGGCCGCGAGGTAGTGCAGCAGCTCGAACTCCCGCGGCGTCAGCTCCAGCTCGGCGCCGTCGAGGCTCGCCCGGCGGCCGCGCGGGTCGACCCGCAACCCGCCGACGACGACCGTCGGGTCCGGCGCCGCGTCCCCGGTGCGGCGCAGCACGGCCCGGATGCGGGCGTCGAGCTGGGCCGCGCTGAACGGTTTGACGAGGTAGTCGTCCGCGCCGGCGTCGAGGACCGAAACGATCTCCGCCTCGTCGTCCCGGGCCGTCGCGACGATCACCGGGACCCGGCTGGCGCCGCGCAGCATCCGCAGCATGGTGACACCGTCGAGATCGGGCAGGCCCAGGTCCAGCACGACCAGGTCCGGCCGGCGTCCGACGGCGCTCTCCAGGCCGGCCATGGCGGTGGGCGCGGAGTCGACGGCGTGCCCGCGCTCGGTCAGCCCGCGGATGAGCGCGCCGCGGATCGCGGGGTCGTCCTCGACGAGGAGCACCTGGGCCACGCGGAGAACCGTAGGACACGGCGGCGGCATCCCGGGTCCTCCGTGGGGTGACGCTAGCGCCGTCTTATCCCCGTCTTAACCCTGATCGACGGCATGCTGGGCAGGTGAGAGCCCGAGGTGCCCGATCCGCGACCCTGCTCGCCCTCTGGGTGGTGGCCGCGGTCGGCGCGCTGCTCGTCGGGCTGACCGCCGTCGGGTCGATCGGCAGCGGGCTCGCCGGCGCCGGACAGCGGCAGCCGCTCAGCGCCGCGGAGATCGACGCGCGGCTCTCCGCCACGGCCCCTTCCGTGGCCGCACCCGCATCCCCGGCTCCCACGGCGACCCCGGCCCCGGCGGTGCCGCCGGCCTCCGGGCAGGCCGTGGTCGTCTCGGCGCAGGAGGGCGGCACCCTGGTCGCGCGCTGCGAGGCGGGCGTCCCGGTCGTCGTCTCGGTCAGCCCGGCGCAGGGCTTCGCGATGCGGAACGAGCAGCACGACGGCGGTCCGCGGGTGGAGTTCGAGTCGGCGGAGACCCGGATACGGGTCCAGCTGAGCTGCGTCGACGGCCGCCCGACCGGAGTCGTCGACCGGCACGGCTGAGCGGCGCGGGACGGGGTGTTGGATGACCTTGTGCGCCCCGGACCCCGCAACGGCCTGACCGACGTGACCGGCCTGCGGGTGGGGCAGGCGGCCCTGACCGGGGACGGCGCGCTCAGCGGCGTCACCGTCGTCCTGGCGCCGCCCGGGGGCGCGGCCGCCGGGGCGGACGTCCGCGGCGCGGCTCCGGGCACCCGGGAGACGGACCTGCTGGTCCCCGGGACCACGGTGGACCGGGTGCACGCGGTCGTCCTGAGCGGTGGCAGCGCCTACGGGCTCGACACCGCGGGTGGGGTGATGGCCCGGCTCGAGGCGGCGGGCGAGGGCTTCGCGGTGCCCGGCGCCGTCGTGCCGATCGTGCCCGCGGCCGTGCTGTTCGACCTGGGCCGCGGCGGGGACGTCCGCGCCCGTCCGGGGGCCGCGCTGGGGGCGCACGCCGTGGACGTCGCCTCCGGGGGCGCGATCACCCAGGGCACCGTCGGCGCGGGCACGGGCGCCGCCGCGGGCGGCCTCAAGGGCGGCGTGGGCACCGCGAGCGCCGTGCTCGAGGACGGGACGACCGTCGCGGCGCTCGTCGCGGTGAACGCCGTCGGCTCCGCCGTGGACCCCGCCACCGGCGTCCTGCTGGGCGCCCGGCACGGCCTGCCGGGCGAGTTCCCGGACCTGCCCACCGCCGCGGGCGCCGTCGAGGCGCTCCGCGAGGCCGCCGAACGCCGCGCCGCACCCCGGCCGGGCACGGCGACGTCGCTGATCGTCCTCGCCACGGACCTGACGCTGGACAAGGCGGGCTGCGGCCGGCTCGCGACGATGGGGCACGACGGCCTCGCCCGCGCCCTCTCACCGGTCCACACGATCATGGACGGCGACGCCGCCTTCGCCCTGGCCACGGGCACCCGGCCCGCGCCGGACGCCACGGCGCTGTTCGCGGTGCACGCAGCCGCGGCGGACGTCGTCGCGCGGGCGGTGGTGCACGCCATGCTCGCCGCCACGACGGTCACGACCACCGCAGGTCACTGGCCGTCCTACCGCTCGCTCGCCGAGGCCTGATCACCCGTTCGTGGCGCCGACGAGCCGATGCGTGGTCTGATCACCCGATACAGTTAGCAAAAGCAACTAATGGGTGACCGGGAGGAGCGGACGGGGTGACGGGACGACGGACGGACTGGCGCGATCGGCTGGCGGCCTCGGATCCGGGGCTCAACCGCCTCACCGCGGCCGCACGCGCGACGCTCGGGGTCGGCTCCACCCTGCTGGTCGAGTTCGTGGTCGCGCAGCTCGTCGGTCAGCCGGCGATGATCCCGATGATGCTCGGCGCGATGCTCGCGATGATGGTGTCGTTCGGCATCGCGGACACCACCCCGGGCGGCCGGGCCGTGACGCTCCTCCACCTCCCGGTCTTCATGGTCGCCGGCATGCTCGTCGCACTGTCGGTCGACCGGTACCGGGTCGCGTCGCTGGTGGTGTTCGTCCTGGTCATGTTCGTGGCGGTGCTCCTGCGCCGCTTCGGGCCGCGCTACTTCGCCTCCGGCATGGTCGCGTTCATCGGCTACTTCTTCGCGCTGTTCCTGCAGCTGAGGATCGCGCAGGTGCCGGTGGTGCTGATGGCGATCGGCGTCGCGGCGGCCTGGATGATGCTGCTGGACCTGGTCCTGCTGCCGGTGCGCAACGACCGCGTGCTGCGGCGCCTCGTGCACGGCTTCGAGGCCCGGGTGCAGGCGGTCGGCGAGGCGGCGGCGGACCTGCTGGCCGCCGGCCGGCCCGGGCCGGGCGGGCGCGCCGCCGCGCCCCGGACGGAGCGGCTGCTCGGCACGCTCAGCGGGCGGCTGATCCGGGTCAACGAGGCCGCCCTGATCATCGACGGGCAGCTCGGCACCCCGGGCGCGGTCGTCGACGACGCCGCCGCCGAGGCGGTCCGCCGCGCCCTCTTCGACGGTGAGCTCGCCGCCGCCGGTCTCGCCGAGGGCGCCCGGCTCCTCGCCGCCTGCGGCCATCGGCTGCCCGAGCCCGTCCGGGGCCCCGCGAACGCGCTGCTGGCCGCGGTCCGCACCGGGCGCTGGGACGTCGTCGCGGCGCAGGCCGACCTGCTCGACGACCTGTCCGGCCGGCTCGGTGGCCCGCTCCCGGTCCCCGGCGGTGACCGGCGGACGCCGGACCCCGGGGTCGAGACCGTGCACGTCGTGCGGCGGATGGCCGCGTCCGCGCAGATCCTGGTCCGGGCCCGCGGGGAGTGGACGGCCGCGCCGGCCGCCGCGTCCGCACCGGCGACCGGGGCCGCCGTCGCCGACGACGCCGGATTCGTCCCCGCCGTTCAGCTGTTCGGCGGCAACATGCCGGGCTCCGTCAAGACCATCCAGGCCATGCTCGACGGCCGCGAGGGCGGCTGGTGGACCCGGATCTCGCTGACGACCCGGCAGGCCGTGCAGGTCGCGGTTGCCACCGGGCTGGCCATCGCGGCCGGGGACGCGGTCTCCGGGCAGCGTTACTACTGGGCCGTGCTGGCCGCGTTCCTGGCCTTCACCGGCACCGCGACGTCCGCGGAGACCGTCGCCAAGGCTGTCAACCGGGTGCTCGGCACGGTGATCGGGATCGGCCTCGCGATCCCGCTCGTCGCGCTGACCGGGCATTCGATCGCGGTCGCGCTCCCGCTGGCGCTGCTGAGCATCTTCGGGGCGTTCTACCTGTTCCGGGTGTCCTACGCGCTGATGACCTTCTTCTTCACGCTGCTGGTCGGCGAGCTCTACGCGCTACTCGGGACCTTCACCCCGGCGCTGATGGTGCTGCGGCTGGAGGAGACCGCGGTCGGCGGCGCGATCGGCTGCGCGGTCGCCCTGGTCGTGCTGCCGACGCGCGCCCGGGCGGCCGTCACCGTCGCCCGCCGGCTCGTGCTCGACCAGCTCCACACCCTGCTCGACGGCCTCGCCGCCCAGCTGAAGGACCCGGCGGCGGCCGTCGACCTGCCCGCGGACGCCCGCACCCTCGACGCTCACCTGCACCAGCTCCTGCTGCTCTGCACCCCGCTGGTCCGGCCCGCGCTCATTGCCGCGGACAACGACCGGCAGCGGAGGCTGCGGATCTACACCGCGCTCGCCCACCACGCCCGCCGGCTGGCCCGGCTCGCCGAGCAGAACCGGGACCTGGACCCGCGGCGACGCGCGGCGCTGGGCTCGGCGGTCGACGGCATCGCCGTGCTCGTGGACGCGCTGCGGGCCGAGGACCCGCGGCCGGACGCCGTGTCGTCCACCGCGACCGCGGACCTGCTGTCGGGGATCGACGTCGCGGACCAGCAGGTCCGGGCGCTGGTGCACGAGCTGGGCTACCTGCTCGACGCGCTGCTCTCCCTCGCCGGTGCCCCCGGGATCGTCCGGGCGGGGACATCGGTGCCCCGGACGAGCCCGGCACCGGGGGCGCCGGTCCACGTGCTGGCCGGACGCGTGCTGTCCGACGGTGTGCCGGTGCCCGCCACGGTCACGCTCGTCGACGTGCACGGGCGCCAGCGGGACCGGGCCACCACGTGCGGCGACCGCGGCTACCGGCTGAACCCGCCCGAGCCCGGCATCCACCTGCTGATCTGCACGCCGACCGGGGACGCGGCGGGGGAGCCGTTCGCGGACTGGGTCCTGGTGCCGGACCGGCCCGTCACGCACGACATCTCGCTGCCGGGCCCTGCCGGCGGGGCGGAGCGGACGGTCGCTCAGCCGCCCGCGAAGGGCGGCAGGACGTCCACGGTGGCGCCGTGCGTCAGCCCGAGCGTCCGGTCCCGCACAGCGACCTCGTCCACCAGGTAGGAGCAGCGCGGCAGAACCTTCGCCAGCTCGGCGCCGTGCCGCGCGGCGAGGGTCTCCGCCAGCTCGTCGACGCTGGTGCCCGCGGGTACCTCGACGGTCTCGCTCGTGGTGCCCGCGGCGGCCCGGGCCGCCGCGAAGTAGCGGACCGTCAGCGTCGGCACCGCGGTCGCCGTGGCGGCGTCCGTCCTCGTGTCGGAGTTCACGGGAGTCATCGTCCTCAGCCTCCGATCGCGCTCATCGGGCGGTCCGGCTGCAGGAAGCCGGGGTCGTCGATCCCGTGGCCGGCGAGCTTGCCCCACATGGCGTGCCGCCAGGTCTCGGCGATCTCCCGGTCGTCCGCGCCGCCGCGGAGCAGCGCCCGCAGGTCCGTCTCGGTGCGGGCGAACAGGCAGGAGCGGACCTGGCCGTCGGCGGTGAGCCGGGTGCGGTCGCAGGCGCCGCAGAACGGCCGGGTCACCGACGCGATGACGCCGACCCGGGCCGGGCCGCCGTCGACGAGGTAGCGCTCGGCCGGGGCGCCGCCGCGCTCCTCGCCGTCCGGGGTGAGGGTGAAGCGCTCGGACAGCCGCTCCATGATCTCGCCGGCGGTGATCATCTCGGTGCGATCCCAGCCGTGCTGGGCGTCGAGCGGCATCTGCTCGATGAAGCGCAGCTCGTAGCCGTGCTCGACGGCGAAGCCGAGCAGGTCGCAGGCCTCGTCGTCGTTCATCCCGCGCAGCAGCACGGTGTTGATCTTCACCGGGGCGAGGCCGACGGCGCGGGCCGCGGCGAGCCCGTCCAGCACGTCGGACAGGCGGTCCCGGCGGGTGATCGTGGCGAACCGGTCCTGGCGCAGCGTGTCCATCGACACGTTGAGCCGGTTCACGCCCGCGGCGGCGAGCCCCGCCGCGCGACGGGCCAGGCCGATGCCGTTGGTGGTCAGCGAGATGTCCGGCCGCGGTTCGAGCGCGGCCGACGCGGCGATGACGTCCTCGAGGCCCTTGCGCAGCAGCGGCTCACCGCCGGTGAAGCGCAGCTCGTGCACGCCCAGGTCCCGTACCGCGATCGTGACGAGCCGCATGAGCTCCGCGTCGCTGAGCTGCTCGTCCTTGGGCATCCAGTCCAGGCCCTCGGCGGGCATGCAGTAGGTGCAGCGCAGGTTGCAGCGGTCCGTCAGCGAGATGCGGAGGTCCGTCGCGACCCGGCCGAACGTGTCGATCAGCCGCTTGTCGTCCGGGCGGCCCGGGTCCCGGACAGGAGTTCCCTTGAGCGCGGGGAGGCCGAGTTCGGTTGCCGTCACCCCACGAGCGTAGCCGTCTGCGGTGATCTTCGGCCATGGCGGAAAACGCCAGGTCAGACTGCTCCGCGGATGCGGCGGGACGGAGCAGGCGACACCGCAGAAGCGGCCCGGGACGCGTCGTCGTCCTGGCCGATCGGGCAGGACGACGACGCCGTCCCGGGGCCGGGATCGCCGCGCGGCACCCGTGCGTGCTCACCCGGCCGTGAACCGGGGCAGCGTCCGCCATGTCATCGCCCGCCAGACCCACTCGAGCGGGCCGTAGCGGAAGTGGTGCAGCCAGATCCGGCTCACCACGCTCTGCACGGCGATCACGCAGGCGCCGAGGACAAGTGCGGGGACGAGGTCCGCGGAGGCGGCGAAGCCCAGCAGGAGGCCCGTGGGGACCACGACGAGGGACGCGGTCACGTAGTTCGTCAGGGCCATCCGGCCGATCGGCTCGAAGACGGCCGCGATCGCGGTCCGGGCCCGGGTCGTCCAGAGCAGGGAGAGTCCGGTGACGTACGCGACCGCCATGACGAGGCCCGCCCGGCCACCGGCGGCGACGAACCGCGGATCGCCCGGGGCCGAGGTCTGCAGCCACACCGCGGCGACCGAGAGGGCCGCGGCGGCGAGGAAGACGAACCCGACGGCCCGGGCGCCGCGGTCGAGCAGGGCGGGCACGCCGTAGGCGGCCGCGGCCGCACCGAGCAGCATGATGCCGGGGACCTCCGCCGCGGAGCTTCCCGGCCAGGAGGAACACCGTCACCGCGGCCACGGACCCCAGGCCGAGCTGTAGCCGGCGCGGCGCCAGCACGACGATCGGCAGCACCAGCAGCCCGGCCGCGGCGTAGAGGGTGAGCACTTCCCCCGGGTACACCTTCGAGTGCAGGAAACCGATGCCGAACAGGGCGGTCAGGCGCAGCACCATCGGGACCCAGGGGGTCACCCCGCGCTTCCGGGCGCCGGACACGATGAACCACATCCCGACGCCGAACAGGAACTCGAAGATCGGCACGAACCGGGTCTGCACCGTGAGGTCCAGGACGGTCCGGGCCACACCGAGGTCCGCGCCCGGCAGGTCCGAGCCCAGCCCGGTCATGTCCGGGATGTTGACGAAGACGATGCCGGTGATCGCGACGCCCCGCAGCGCGTCGAGGAAGCGCAGCCGGGTCGCGGTCGACGGGGGTCGGTAGGTCGTGCTCATCGGTGCGGTCCTTCGTCGGGGCAGGATGATCATGTCGACGATCACCCTGCCCCGCGGGCCGGGCCGGCGTATCGGGCAGTCGGACGAGCCGCCTCGACCGAAGGATGGAGTGGCGGCGAGGGTCCCGGCGGCTCCCGTCAGTGCCGACCGAGCTTCCTGGCGGGCGACGCTGCGGATGTGCACCTCGTCCGGGCCGTCGGCGAAGCGCAGCGCGCGGGCCCACGTGTAGAAGTAGGCGAGCGGGGTGTCGTCGCTCATCGCGGCGCCCCCGTGGATCTGCATCGCCCGGTCGATCACCGTGCACGCCATCCGCGGCACCACGACCTTGATCGAGGCGATCTCGGACGCCGCGCCCTTCGCGCCGAACTTGTCGATCAGCCACGCGGTCTTGAGCACCAGCAGGCGGGCCTGCTCGATCTCCATCCGGGACAGTGCGATCTGCTCCCGCACCACGCCCTGCTCGGCCAGCGGCTTGCCGAACGCGACGCGGTCCTTCGCGCGCTTCACCATCAGGTCGACGGCGCGCTCCGCCATCCCGATCAGCCGCATGCAGTGGTGGATGCGGCCGGGGCCGAGGCGGGCCTGCGCGATGGCGAACCCGCCGCCCTCCTCGCCGAGCAGGTTGGTCGCCGGCACCCGGACGTCGGTGAGCCGCAGCTCGGAGTGTCCGTGCTGGTCCTGGTAGCCGAAGGTCGGCAGGTGGCGCAGGATCTCCAGGCCCGGGGTGTCCCGCGGGACCAGGATCATCGACTGCTGGCGGTGCCGCGGCGCGTCGACGTCGGTCTTGCCCATGACGATGAAGATCTTGCAGCGCTCGTCCGCGGCGCCGGAGATCCACCACTTGCGGCCGTTGATGACGTAGTCGTCCCCGTCGCGGGTGATCAGCGTCTCGATGTTGGTGGCGTCGGACGAGGCCACGCCGGGCTCCGTCATCGCGAAGGCCGAGCGGATCTCGCCCTCGAGCAGCGGGGTGAGCCACTGCTCCTGCTGCTCGGGGGTGCCGAAGAGGTGCAGCGTCTCCATGTTCCCGGTGTCCGGGGCCTGGCAGTTGATCGCCTCGGGCGCGATCACCGGCGACCAGCCGGACACCTCCGCGACGGCGGCGTACTCGAGGTTCGAGAGCCCGGAGATCGCCGGGAGGAACAGGTTCCACAGCCCGCGGCCGCGGGCCTTCGTCTTCAGTTCCTCGACGACCGGGGGCAGGTCCCACTCCTGCGGCGTCCCCCGGCGCTCGGCTCGCCAGGCGTCGTACGCGGCCTCGGCGGGCAGCACCTCCTCGTCGAGGAACGCGCGCATGCGCTTGGTGTAGTCGGCAGCGACGGCGCTGGATTCGAAGTCCACGGGGCCCATTCGACCACAAGGCAGGTGCATTAGAGGAGGTGATGCGCGCCGGTCGCCATCCCACGGCTGGTTGCCACGCATTAGCGGACATAGGATCCGCGTCGTGCCGCAGTTCAGGATCGCCGAAGCAGCCCGGCTGCTCGGAGTCAGCGACGACACCGTTCGCCGCTGGGTCGAGGCCGGGACGCTTCCCGTCCAGCCCGACGCGTCGAACCGCAAGGTCATCGACGGCGCCGCGCTCGCGGCGTTCGCCCGGGACCACGCCCACGCGGCGCCGGACCCCTCCGGGGTGCAGCGCTCGGCCCGCAACCGGCTGGTCGGCCTCGTGACGTCGGTGATCGCCGACAAGGTCATGGCGCAGGTCGAGATGCAGTGCGGGCCGCACCGCGTGGTGTCCCTGATGAGCAGCGAGGCGGTGCGGGACCTGGGGCTCGAACCGGGCTCGCTCGCAGTCGCCGTCATCAAGTCGACGAACGTCGTCGTCGAGGTCCCCGGCGGAAGTTCGTGACCGGCGCCCGCTCGTCATGACCCTGCAGGCCTCCCGCGCGCGCCGGGAAGTCGACCGCGGGGAGGTCGACAGGCGCCACGACGCCGCCGTCGGGTTCCCGCGGTGGCTCTGGGTGCCGGCCACGTTCGCGTTCGCGCTCATCGCCCTGCCCGTCCTCGGCCTGCTGCTGAAGGCGGACTGGCCCCGGATGCCGGAGCTGCTGCTCGGCGACGCCGCCCTGGACGCGCTGCGGCTCTCCCTGACCACGGCCGCGGTCTCCACGCTGCTGTGCATCCTGCTCGGCGGGCCGCTCGCGGTGATCCTGGCGCGCGGGCGGATGCGCGGGCTGCGGACGCTGCGCTCCGTGGTGCTGCTGCCCCTGGTGCTGCCGCCGGTCGTCGGGGGTCTCGCGCTGCTGTTCCTGGTCGGGCGCACCGGGCTGGTCGGGCGCGGGCTGGAGCTCGCCTTCGGGATCACGGTGCCGTTCACGACGGCCGCCGTGGTGCTGGCCCAGACGTTCGTGGCGCTGCCGTTCCTCGTGGTCTCGCTCGAGGGGGCGCTGCGCACCGCCGGGGGCCGTTACGAGGCCGTCGCCGCGACGCTCGGCGCCTCGCCGGGCCTGGCCTTCCGCCGGGTCACCGTCCCGCTCGTGCTGCCCGGGCTCGCGTCCGGCTCGGTCCTCGCGTTCGCGCGGTGCATGGGGGAGTTCGGCGCGACGATCGCGTTCGCGGGCAGCCTGCAGGGCACCACGCGGACCCTGCCGCTGCTCGTCTACCTGGAGCGGGAGACGGACGTGGCGGGCGCGGTCGCGCTGTCGTTGCTGCTGGTCGTGGTCGCGATGATCGTGATCGTGGTCGGGCGGCCGCGGGGTTCGGAGGGCCTGCTGTGAGCGGGGGAGGGCGATGAGCCTCGATGCCCGCTTCCGGCTGGACCGGCCCTCCTTCTCCCTGGACGTCGACGTGTCCGCCGCGCCCGGTGAGGTGCTCGCCGTGCTGGGCCCGAACGGCGCCGGGAAGTCGACGCTGCTCGGCGTGCTGTCCGGGCTGCTGCGCCCGGACTCGGGGACGGTGCGGGTCGGGGACCGGGTGGTCACCGACGTCGAGGACGGGGTGTTCGTGCCCGCACACCGGCGCGGCGTCGGCCTGCTCGCGCAACAGGCCATGCTGTTCCCGCACCTCACGGCCGTCGGGAACGTGGCGTTCGGGCCGCGCGCCCAGGGCGTGCCGCGGCGGGCCGCCGAGGCACGGGCGCGGGAGCTGCTCGCGGACGTCCTGCTCGGAGCGGCCGATTCCCTCGCCGAGCGCAAGCCCGCGCAGATGTCCGGCGGCCAGCAGCAGCGCGTCGCCCTGGCCCGGGCGCTCGCCCCCGGCCCCGGGCTCCTGCTGCTCGACGAGCCGCTGGCCGCCCTGGACGTCGACGCGGCGCCGGCCATGCGCTCGCTGCTGCGCCGGATGATCCGGGACGGCAAGCAGACCGCCGTGCTGGTCACCCACTCCGCCCTCGACGCGCTCGTGCTCGCGGACCGGGTGGTCGTGCTGGCCGCCGGCCGCGTCGTCGAGCGCGGCCCGACCCGGGACGTCCTGGCCCGTCCGCGCAGCGCGTTCACCGCCCGGATCGCGGGGCTGGACCTGGTGCCGGGCGTGCGGGAGGGGGACGGCCTGCGGACCGTGGACGGCACCCTCGTCTCCGGGCTGGCGGGTGGTGAGAGCGCGGCCGGGGACAGCGTCGTCGCGGTGTTCCCGCCGTCCGCCGTCTCGGTCTTCACCGACGAGCCCCACGGCAGCCCACGCAACGTCGTGCCGGTCCGGCTGGCCGCGGTCGAGCCGCACGGGGACGTCGTCCGGCTGCGCGCGGTCCCCCGGCCGGGTGGTCCCGACTGGGTGGAAGGGCTCGCCGCGGACGTCACGCCCGCCGCGGTGGCGGATCTCGCCGTCGAACCTGGCGCCGACCTGTGGTTCTCCGTGAAGGCGACGGAGGTCGAGATCCACCTGGCGACGAGTTGAGGGTCGCGCAGCGTGCCGGCCGTGGGGCTGCTGGTGGACGGAAAGTGATCACATGGGCCACATGGGCCACCTGGACCCCGATCGTGTCCTTTCTTCTCCCGAGTGCCTCCCCGTAACGTCGCGCACCGTGACAAGGCTGCTGAAGCGGAGCGCCCTCGGGGTGATCGCGACCCAGGTGATCGCGGCCCTCGTGCTGTCCGGGACCGCGAACGCGTCGGACACCGCGTCCGTCGCCCCGGTGTCCGGGCGATCGCAGGCGACGCCCGCGGACGCGCTGGCGCCGCAGCTGCCCGGGACCGCGTCGGACTACGTGGTGCTCGCGCAGGACGTGCAGGAGGCGGCCGCCGCCGCCCGGGCCGTCGGCGCGCAGGTCACGCACAACTACCTGAGGGCCTTCGCCGGGTTCGCCGCCCCGCTGACCCCGCTGCAGCTCGCGCAGCTCCGCGCTCGGCCCGGCATCCTCGGCCTCGAGCAGGACCGGCGGATCGACCCGCTCGAGCCCCGCGCGGTCACCCCGGAGGGGATCCAGGACAACCCGGTCAACTGGGGCCTGGACCGCATCGACCAGCAGAACCTCCCGCTCGACGGGCACTACACGACCAAGGCGACCGGCGCGGGCGTCACCGTCTACGTGCTGGACACCGGGGTCGACGTGACGCATCCCGAGTTCGGCGGCCGCGCGCGGATCGGCACCAACACGATCGACGACAACCCCGCGGACTGCGACGGGCACGGCACGGTCGTCGCCGGGATCGCCGCGTCGACGGACTACGGGGTGGCGAAGGACGCGCAGGTCCGCTCGGTGAAGGTGCTCGACTGCAACGGCGCCGGGACGCTGTCCTCGCTGCTCGCGGGGATCGACTGGGTGCTGCAGAACCACGCGGGCGGCCCTGCCGTCGCCGTCATGTCCTGGAGCTACGGACCGTCGGAGACGCTGCTCTCCGCCGTCACCGAGCTCGTCGACTCGGGGGTGTTCGTCGCCTCGTCGGCGGGCAACTCCGGCGCCGACGACTGCACGGTCGCCCCGCGCGCCGCGCCGGGGGTCCTGGTGGTCGCGAACTCGACCATCGACGACACGCGCAACACCACCTCGAGCACCGGCCGCTGCGTCGGCCTCTACGCCCCGGGCACCCGGATCATCTCGACCACGCCGAACGGCCGGACGGCGTCGTACACGGGCACGTCGATGGCGGCGCCGTTCGCGGCCGGGGTCGGGGCGCTCTACAAGCAGGCCCACGGGGACGCCCCGAGCGCGACCGTCAAGCAGTGGATCCTGGCCCACGCCACCCGGGGCGTGATCCAGGGCGGCGAGACGGGTGGGACCCCGAACCTCCTCCTCAACACCGGTGGCCTGTAGCGCCGCCTCCGGCGGAATGCACGAACGGCACTCTCACTCATACCGCGCTGGTCGACGCGGAGGGCCGGACGGTCGTGCGCGGAAATCGTCGCCAGGGCAACGGTTTCCGCGCACGGGCGCGTCAGCGCAGTTCGCTGAAGCCCGTGTAGGGGACCAGGGCCTCGGGGATCTTCACCGAACCGTCCGGCTGCTGGCCCTGCTCCAGGATCGCGACCAGGGTGCGGCCGATCGGCAGACCCGAGCCGTTGAGGGTGGCCGCGAACCCGCGGGTGCCGTCCTTGCTCTTCGTGCGGATCCCCGCGCGGCGGGCCTGGAAGGTGCCGAAGTCCGAGATCGAGGAGATCTCCCGGTACCGGTTCTGGCTGGGCAGCCACACCTCGATGTCGTACGTGGCCTCCGCGGAGAAGCCGATGTCCCCGGCCGCGAGCCGCACCACGCGGTACGCGAGCCCGAGCTCCTGCATGACGGCCTCGGCGTGCCCGAGCAGCACCTCGAGCTCCGCCCGCGACCGCTCCGGCTCCACGAACCGGACGAGCTCGACCTTCGAGAACTCGTGCACCCGGATCAGCCCGCGGGTGTCCCGGCCGTACGAGCCGGCCTCCGAGCGGAAGCACGGCGTGTGCGCGGTGTAGGCCAGCGGGAGGTCCTCGGTCGCGAGGGTCTCCTTGGCGTGCAGGTTCGTGAGCGGGACCTCGGCGGTGGGGATGAGGAACAGCTCGCGGTCCGCGACCTCGGTGCGGAACAGGTCCTGCTCGAACTTCGGCAGCTGCCCCGTCCCGGTCATCGTGGCCCGGGTGACCAGCGCCGGCACCGACCACTCGGT
This sequence comes from Pseudonocardia sp. T1-2H, assembly GCF_038039215.1. Lineage (NCBI taxonomy): Bacteria > Bacillati > Actinomycetota > Actinomycetes > Pseudonocardiales > Pseudonocardiaceae > Pseudonocardia > Pseudonocardia sp. T1-2H. Next base: position 5,914,900 of record NZ_JBBPCL010000001.1, on the reverse strand, counting down.
GTACCCGTGGCGGTCGGTGTGCACGTCGAGCAGGAACCGCGCGATGGCCCGCTCGAGCGCCGCGCCCTTGCCCTTGAGCACCGCGAACCGCGGACCCGAGAGCTTGGTGGCGCGCTGCAGGTCCATGATCCCGAGCTTCTCGCCCAGGTCCACGTGGTCCAGCGCGGTGAAGTCGAAGTGCTGCGGCCGGCCCCAGGTGCGGACCTGCTCGGCGTCCTCGTCGCTCGCGCCGTCGGGCAGCTCGTCCGCCGGCAGGTTCGGGATGCCGAGCAGCAGCTCCTGCAGCTCGGCGTCGAGGACCTTCTGCTCCTCGTCCGCGAGCGTGATCGTCGCCTTCATCTCCCGGGCCCGTTCGACGAGCGCGGGGCGTTCCTCGGGCGACGCGCCCTTCACCGCCGACGCCAGCCGCTTGGACTCCGCCCGGGACTCGTCGCCGCGCTGGATAGCGGCGTTGCGCCCGCTCAGCAGCTTCTCGAGCGCGGCGGTGTCGAGGTGGAAGCCGCGGCGCGCAAGCTTGCGCACCGCGTCGGTCGCGGGGTCCAGCAGGACGCGGGGGTCGTGCATCAGACGAGGGTATCGCCCGCGCCCAGCTCCATTCCGCGGAGTACTCCCCGTAGGGAGGTGGCGCACCGCCGTCCGGGGCAGCAGGATATGGCGACGATCACGCCCCCGACGACCGAGGAGATCAACGTCGTGACCTCGCCCGCGGTGCCTTCCTACGCCTCCGGAACCTCCGACGTGCCCCTGCTGGGTGACACCATCGGCGACAACTTCGACCGGACCGTCGCCGGTGACCCGGAGCGCGAGGCGGTGGTCGAGGTCGCCACCGGGCGCCGCTGGACCTACGCGGAGCTGAAGCGGGACGTGGACGCGCTGGCGCTCGGTCTGCTCGACGCCGGGGTGGAGAAGGGCGACCGGGTCGGCATCTGGGCGCCGAACATGGCGGAGTGGACGCTGACCCAGTACGCGACCGCGAAGATCGGCGCCGTCCTGGTCAACATCAATCCCGCCTACCGCACCCACGAGCTGGAGTACGTGCTCAAGCAGGCCGGGATCTCGCTGCTGGTCTCCGCGCGTGAGTTCAAGACGTCGGACTACGCGGGGATGATCTCCGAGGTCCGCGGGAACTGCCCCGACCTGCGCAGCGTCGTCCTGATCGGCTCACCCGAGTGGGACGCGCTGCTGGAGACCGGCCGCGGAGGCTCGGCCGAGCTGCTGGCGCAGATGCAGGGTGCGCTGAGCCCGGACGAGCCGATCAACATCCAGTACACGTCCGGCACCACCGGCTTCCCCAAGGGCGCGACGCTGTCGCACCACAACATCCTCAACAACGGCTACTTCGTCGGCCGGATCTCCGGTTACACGCCCGAGGACCGGGTCTGCATCCCGGTGCCCTTCTACCACTGCTTCGGCATGGTGATGGGCAACCTCGCGTGCACGTCGAACGGGGCGACGATGGTCATCCCCGCGCCGGGCTTCGACCCGAAGGCGACCCTCGACGCCGTCGCGAAGGAGCGGTGCACCTCGCTCTACGGGGTGCCCACGATGTTCATCGCCGAGCTCAACCACCCGGACTTCGAGTCCTACGACCTCGCCAGCCTGCGGACCGGGATCATGGCCGGCTCGCCGTGCCCGGTCGAGGTGATGAAGCAGGTCGTCTCGCGGATGGGGATGGAGGAGGTCACCATCTGCTACGGCATGACGGAGACCTCGCCGGTGTCGATGCAGACCCGCGCGGACGACTCCCTCGAGCTGCGCGTGTCGACGGTCGGCCGGGTGCACCCGCACCTCGAGATCAAGATCGTCGACCCGGACACCGGCCTGACGATGCCCCGGGGCGAGCCGGGCGAGCTGTGCACCCGCGGCTACTCGGTGATGCTCGGCTACTGGGACGAGCCGGAGAAGACGGCCGAGGCCATCGACGCGGCGCGCTGGATGCACACCGGCGACCTGGGCGTCATGGACGCCGACGGCTACGTCAACATCACCGGCCGGATCAAGGACATGGTCATCCGTGGCGGCGAGAACGTGTACCCGCGCGAGATCGAGGAGTTCCTCTACACGCACCCGGACATCGTCGACGCGCAGGTCGTCGGGGTCCCGGACGCCAAGTACGGCGAGGAGCTCTGCGCCTGGGTGCAGCTGCGCGAGGGCGTCGCCGACCTGACGGCGGAGGCCGTGCGCGAGTTCGCCACCGGCAAGCTCGCCCACTACAAGATCCCGCGCTACGTGCTCGTCGTCGACGACTTCCCGATGACCGTCACCGGCAAGGTCCGCAAGGTCGAGATGCGGGAGAAGTCCGTCGGGCTGCTGGACCTCGGCGAGGCCGCCCTGATCAAGAACGCCTGAATCCGCGCCCAACCCGGCGTCCGAACGCCGGTGCGCGCGGGCTTGTCCGCGACTAGTGTTGGAGGACAGCGCGTCCCGGTGTCGCTCGGCGAGCCCACCAGTTGTGTGCCGCCGGCAGGAGTCTCGGGGCGCGTTTGTCGTGCCGTGCGCGTCGAGCGGCGCACGACTGCGAGGTGTCGATCGAGGACGGGTGAGAAGCAGGTGCCGACCGGCAGGGTCAAGTGGTACGACGCCGAGAAGGGCTTCGGGTTCCTCGCCCAGGACGGTGGCGAGGACGTCTACGTCCGCAAGGCCTCGCTCCCGGCGGGGGTCGAGGCGCTCAAGGCGGGACAGCGCGTGGAGTTCGGGATGGCCGAGGGCAGGCGCGGCCCGCAGGCGCTGTCCGTGCGCCTGGTCGAGGCGCCGCCGTCCGTCGTGGAGGCCAAGCGCCGGCCGGCCGAGGAGCTGCACGGCCTGATCGAGGACATGATCAAGCTCCTCGACGCCCGCGTGCAGCCCGACCTGCGCCGGGGCCGCTACCCGGACCGCAAGACGGCGAAGCTGGCCGCGGAGGTCGTCCGCGCGGTCGCGCGCGACCTCGACGGCTGAGCCCCGTCCGCGCACAGGTTCGCGCGTCGGCGCACAGGTTGGAACGTGTGCGCCGACCGCGGAACCCGTATGCGAACGGTCAGGCGGCGGTGTGCCGGCTCAGGGGGTGGTGCTGGGCGGCGCGGCGCCGTCCGCGACCAGCACCCACGTTCCGCGGGTCGGGAAGTTGACCTCGCCGGTGGCCGGGTCGATGCCCGGGGCGGCCCCGAGGAGCTGGACCTGGGCGGTGACCAGGGTGTCCGCCGGGTCCGGCAGGGCCAGCGTGTAGTCCTGCTGCGCGTTCGGCGTGAAGATCGGGCTCCGACCGTCCGTGCGGGTGCCGTCCGGGGCGGTGTAGGAGAACACGACGCTCCACGGCGCCGCCGAGACCTCCTTCGGCACGGCCACCTTCACCTCGGTGCCCGCCGGGATCGGCAGCGCGACCTGCGCGGACTGGTCGTCCGAGCAGTTCTCCATCCTCATGTCGCAGAACTGGGTGGGACCGACGGTGCGGTCCGTGCCGCCGACCGTCCACGTCACCTCGGGGCTTTCCGACGCGCCGCAGCCGGCGAGCAGGAGGGCGGTTCCGGCGGTGAGGAGCGCGGCGACGACACGACGGGGCACAGGCCCAGCGTACGGATCAGCCCGGAACCCGGGACGGATCGGGCGCCGGCGCGGCCCGCACCCCCAGCCCGGGGACGAGCGTGCGGTTCTTCAGCAGCATGAACGTCTGGATCCCGATGACGCCGACCACGCACGCCACCACGCAGAACCCGATCCAGAACGTGCTGTGCGGCAGCAGGACCCCCAGCGCGCCGCCGAACACCCAGGCGATCTGCAGGACGGTCTCCGAGCGGCCGAACGCCGACGCGCGGGACGCCTCGGGCAGGTCCCGCTGGATCACGGCGTCGAGGCAGACCTTGGCGAGCGCGCTGGACGTCGCGCCGACGAGGCCGACGATCGCGGCCGTGAGGATGCCCGGGAACACCGCCGCCACCACGGCAGACGCGCACGCCGCCGTGATGCAGCACAGCACCACGGCCTCGGCGTGGCCGAACGACGCCCGCGAGCCCACGCCGTTGCCGAGGAACGAGCCGAGGCCCGCCGCCGCGCCGATGATGCCGATCAGGAAGAGCTGCTGCTTCGGATCCGACGCCGTCTGCTCCTTGACGACGAACGCGACGAACAGGGTCAGGAAGCCGGTGAGCACCCGGACGGCGCTGTTGCCCCACAGCGCGATCAGCACGGACCGGCCGATCGGCTGCCGCTTCGCACGCCGGGTGCTCCGCAGCTGGGCCGGGATCTCCCCGGACGTCGTCTCCACCCAGCGCGGGATCCGCAGGCAGAGCCACGTCCCGACGACGCACAGCGCGGCCGTGTAGTAGAGCGCGGCGGGCGACCCGAACATGCCCGCGACCCCGGCCGCGATGCCGCCGAACACCCCGCCCGCGGCCAGCCCGAACGTCGTCAACCGCGAGTTCGTGGTGGCCAGGGTGATCCGTTCCGGCAGCACGCGCGGGGTGACCGCGGCCTTGAGCACCACGAACGACTTGCTCAGCACCATCGTGCCGAGCGCGGCCGGGTAGAGGATCCAGTTGTCGTAGTTCAGCGCCATGACGACGGCGAGCACGGCACGCCCGGCGAACGACACGGCCAGCGCGGCGCGGCGCCCGCGCTGCAGCTTGTCCAGCAACGGCCCGATCACCGGCGCGACGACGGCGAACGGCGCGGCCGTGATCGCCAGGTAGAGGGCGACGTTGGTCTTGCTCTCGGCGCTCGCGGCCGCGAAGAACAGGGTGTTCGCCAGCGCGACGGCCACCGCGGCGTCGACGGCGTAGCTCATCATCGTCGCGTAGGTGAGCGCGGTGAGCCCCGAGCGGTCCGCGCCGTCGGCCGTCGCGGCGCGGTGGAACGTGTCCACGACCCGCCCGGTGAGCTGGCGGCCGCGCATCGCGGCGACGCGGGTGACGGTCAGCTTCCTCGGGACCCTCGGCTCGCCCCGGGTACGCGGCGGCTCCGGGGGTGCCTCAGGAAGCTCCTCCGGCGTCTCCTCCACGGGCGGCGGCCCGGCTGCGGACCAGCCGGCGTCCGCCCGGGGGTCGTCCGGGCCCAGGTTCGTCCGCCACGTCTCGACGCGGTCGGTGCGCCGGTCCTCCGAGGACGGAGGCGCGGGGGTCGCGGGCTGGACGCGGCGGTACTCGGCCGGGTCGTAGTCCGGGTCGTCGTGCCAGGGGTAGCGGCGGCGGATCGTCGGTTCCCGGTTCACCGGCGGCGTGTCGGGCGGCTCCGGCCGGGGCGGAGCCGGAGCGGGCTCCTGCCCGGTCGGGCGGGGCTCCTGCGCCGACGGGGCCGGCCCGGGATCCGGGGCGGCCGGGCCACCCGTCCCGGTCGCGCCGTCGACCGTCACCCAGCGCCTGCGGCCACGGCCCGGCCGCCTGCCGGAGGAGGAGGACCGCGCCATGGGCTCATTCTGCCCCGGCGAACCCGATCACGAGGCGTGTCCCGCCGCCATGTCCGGGTCACATCGCCGACCGGTCCGCGGGCACCGGATCAGGACGGCAGGCGCACCCGGAACATGCTCGGCCAGTACTTCCCGGTGATCAGGTACTCGTCCCCGGAGAGGTGCGCGATGCCGTTGAGCACGTCCGTGCCCGCGCGCTGGTCCGCGGTCAGCAGCCCGGACGCGTCGACGACCCGGTCCACGGCCCCCGTCGCCGGGTCGATCCGGACGATCCGCTCGGTGCGCCAGACGTTGGCCCAGACCCGGCCGCCGACGCACTCGAGCTCGTTGATCTCCGGGAGCGGGCGCCCGTCGAGGGTGACGTCCACGGTGCCCGTCTCGGCGAACGTCACCGGGTCGTGGAAGTGCAGGGTCGGCGTGCCGTCGGAGCGGACCAGCCGCGTGCCGTCCCCGCACAGGCCCCAGCCCTCGGTACCGATCGGAACCTCCCGCAGCACGGTCAGCGACGCCCGGTCCCACTCCAGCGCGACGCCGTCCTTGTAGGTGAGCTGCCAGATCCGGTCCCCGACGACCGTCACCCCCTCGCCGAAGTACCCGCCCGGCAGAGGTGCCGCGCGCCGGACGGCCCCGGTGGCCGGATCGAGTTCCCGCAGCTCGGAGAGGTTCGCCAGGCCCGTCCCCTCGTAGAGCGAGCCGCCGGAGAGCTCGAGTCCCTCGGTGAACGCCGTGCGGTCGTGCGGGACGGTGCCGAGGACCGCCGGGCGCTGCGCGGGGACGGCGTCCGCCGGCGCGGCGGCCGCCCCGCAGCCCGCCACGGTCGCGACGACCAGCACGAGCACGGCGGAGACGGGCCGGAAAGGACGCACCCGGGAGATGGTGCCGCACCACCGCGGGGCGGACCCGGTCGGGCGCGCGCTGGACGGGTGGCACAATCGAGCACGTGAGCGCCGTGACGTCCCCCGACCAGCAGCGCCTTCTCGTGGAGGCGGTGGAGCAGGCCCGTGCCGCCGCCGTCGAGGAGGCGGCCGCCGAGGTCGGCCGGAACGCGGCCCCCGGCGTCGTCGGACAGCACCTCGAGGCCCGGCCGGAAGGCGTCTCGGCGCTGACCCACTACTTCGCCTCCGAGCTGCCCGGCTACCGCGGCTGGCGCTGGTCGGTGACCATGGCGTCTGCCGGCGAGGACGAGCCGGTGACGGTCAGCGAGGTCGTGCTGGTCCCCGGCGACGACGCCCTGGTCGGCCCCTCCTGGGTGCCCTGGCAGGAGCGCGTCCGCCCGGGTGACCTCGGCGTCGGCGACCTGTTGCCGCCCGCCCCGGACGACACCCGGCTCGTGCCCGCCTACCTCGCCTCGGACGACCCGGCGGTGGAGGAGGTCGCGGTGGAGGTCGGCCTCGGCCGCACCCGCGTGCTGAGCCGCGAGGGCCGCCTCGACGCCGCCGAGCGCTGGCACGCCGGCCCGCACGGCCCGTCCGCGGACATGGCCCGCTCGGCCCCCGCCGTGTGCGGCACCTGCGCGTTCTTCCTCCCGCTGGCCGGATCGCTGCGCGCCGGGTTCGGCGTCTGCGGCAACGAGTACGCGCCCGCGGACGGCAGCGTCGTCTCCGTCGAGTTCGGGTGCGGCGCGCACTCGGACGTCGTCGTCGAGCAGGGCTCGCCGGTGCACGTCGCCGAGCTCGTCTACGACGACGGCGTGGACATGGAGTCCGTTCCCGAGTCGCAGATCTCCTGAGCACCGTCCTGAGCGCGCCCGATCCCTTCTCGACGGCCGCGCTCCGCGACGCCGTCCTCGCGGCCTGGGCCGCCTCGCCCACCCGCTTCCGCGAGGACGCGAACGCCGAGGAGGACCTGCTGCTCGGCGGCTACGCGGAGGCGTGGTTCGTCGAGCTCGCGCAGAACGCCGCGGACGCCGCCCGCGCCGCCGGTCGTCCCGGTCGGCTCCGGGTCTCGCTGGCCGGCGGCGAGCTGCGCGTCGCCAACACCGGTGCGCCCCTCGACGCGGCCGGGGTCGCGGCCCTCGCCTCGCTCCGCGCCTCCGCCAAGCGGGACGACCACGGCTCCGTCGGACGCTTCGGCGTCGGGTTCGCGGCGGTCGTCCCGGTGTCCCCCGAGCCCCGGATCGTCGCGGCGGCCGGACGCGGGGTGCGGTTCTCGGCCGTCCGGACCGCCGAGGAGGTCGTCGCGCTGCCCGGCCCCGCGGCCGAGCTGGCCCGCCGCGCCGGGCAGCTCCCGGTGCTGCGGCTGGTCTGGCCGGTCGACGCGGACGAGCCGGCCCCGCCGGACGGCTACGACACCGAGGTCCGGCTCCCGCTGCGTCCCGGGACCGACGGCGAGGCCCTGCTCGCCGAGGCCCGCGCGGCGGCCCCGGACCTGCTGCTCGCGCTGCCGGACCTGGCCGAGATCGCCGTCGGCGAGACCGTGCTCGTGCGGACGGACGACGGGGACGTCGCGACCGTCGGGGGCCGGCGGTGGCGGCTCGCCCGCCGCTCCGGGGCTCTGGACGAGGCCACCGCCGACACCGCCGTCGAGCAGCGCGAACGCCGCTCCTGGTCCGTCTGCTGGGCCCTTCCGCTCGACGGCCCGCTGCCCGCCGGCGAGGTGCTGCACGCCCCGACGGCCAGCGGTGAGCGGCTGACCCTGCCCGCCCGGCTGATCGCGACTCTGCCCCTGGAACCGGACCGCCGCCGCGTCCGCCCCGGCCCGCTCACGGACGCCCTCGTCCGGGAGGCCGCCGCGGCCTACCTCGACCTCGTCGAGTCCGTCCCGCCCGCCGAGCGCACCGCGCTCGTCCCGGAGCCCGGGTTCCCGGCCTCCCCGCTCGACGGCCTGCTCCGCGAGGCCCTGCTCGACGTGCTGCGGGACGGCGCGTGGCTGCCCGGGGCGGCCGGCCCGGCGCTCGCGCCCCGGCGGGCCGAGTGGCTGGACGTCCCCGGCGCCGAGGGGCTGCCCGCGCTGCTCGCCGCCGCCGATCCGGCGTTCGAGCGGCTGGTCGACGTCCCGGAATCCGGGTTGGGCGCGCTGCAGGAGCTGGGGGTCACCCGCGTCCCGGCAGCCGAGCTGACCGAGCGGCTGCTGCGCGTCGAGCGGCCGGACACCTGGTGGCGCGACCTCTACGCCGCCCTGGAGCCGGCCGCGGAGACCGTTCCGGGGCTGGCCGAGGAGCTGCGGGCGTTGCCCGTGCCGCTCGCCGACGGGCGGCTGGCGGCCGGGGCCGCGTCGGTTCTCCTGGCCGAGCCGGACGCGGACCGCGCGGTCCGGGCGGTCGCGGAGCTGGGTCTGCCGGGCCTGCACGTGGCCGCGCCCGAGGCCGTCCACCCGTTGCTGGCCCGCCTCGGCGCCGGCGCCGCCGACCCGGCGTCGCTGCTGGAGCACCCGGCGTTGCAGGACGCCGTCGACCGCTCCCTCGACGACGCGGACGCCGGGCTGGACCCGGAACCGCTGGCCGCGGCGGTCCTCGGCCTGCTCGGCGCGACCGGTGACCGCGTCGCCGGGGTGGGGGCCCTCGCCCTGCCGGACTCCGAGGGGAACCCGTCCCGCGCCGACGAGCTGATGCTCCCGGACGCGGCCCTGGCACCGCTGCTCGATCCGGATGCGCCGGTCGGGGTCCTGGACGGGCGGTGGGCTGCGCGGTTCCCGCGGGCGGCGCTCGTCGCAGCCGGGGTGCTGGACGGGTTCGCCGTGGTCGTCGACGAGGAGCCGGTCGGGCCGGACCACGAGCTGCACGACGAGGACCTGTGGTGGGACTCCCTCGAGAGCGGGCCCGCCCGGGTCGTCGCGGTCCGGGACCTCGACCTCGTCGCGGACGACGCCTGGCCGGCCGCGCTGCGGCTGCTCGCCGCGGAGCCGGACACCCGGGCCGCGGTGCTGCTCAGCGGTGGCTACACGGGCTGGTGGCTCGCCCGCAACGCCCTGCTCGGGGGCCGGCTGCCGGCGTACTGGCGACTGCCCTCGGCGTCCGCGCTCGCCGGGTTCCACGACCCGGTCCCGGACACCGGGGTCGACGAGACGCTGCTCGCCGCGATCGGGGTGCGCGCCGGGCTCGTCGTCCGCTCGACCGACGACGCCGCGGACCTGCTCGCCCGGCTCGGCGACCCCGCCCGCACCCCGGACGCGGGGCTCGCCCTGGCCGCACACGCCGCGCTGGCGGAGGCGCTCGTCGAGGGGCTGGTGGACGTCGACCGGCTCGAGCTGCCGGAACGCGCCCGCTCGCTCGCCGGCGGCGTCGTGGCGGTCGACGACGCGGTCGTCCTCGACGCCCCGTGGACCGCGGCCGTGCTGCCCGCGGGCGAGCTGGTGGGCGGCGGGGACCCGGCCGCGCTCGCCGAGCTGCTCGACCTCCCGCTCTCCTCCGACGTCGTGGCGGCGGAGGTCGTGGGGGAGGGCGAGCCGGTCGCGTGGTCCGCGCTGCCCGAGGTCCTCGTGGTGTGCCACACACTCGGCGTCGACGTGCCGGCCGGTGAGCTGCGCCGGCACGACGATCTGCGGATACGGCTGCGGCGGCCCGAACAGGGGGTCCGCAGCGTCCCGGCCTGGCCCGATGCCGGTGGACGGTGGCACGCCGCCGATCCCGTACGGGCGTTGCTGGCCTCGCTGGCCGATCACGGTGCGGACCCCACGGATGGGTGACGCGACGGCCTGCATGCTAGGAACGAGTACGTGAGAGATCCGTTGGGCCACCGACGTCCCGGCAACCGGCCCGGCCGGGTGGCCGTGCTGTCCGTGCACACCTCGCCGTTGGAGCAGCCCGGCACCGGCGACGCCGGCGGGATGAACGTCTACATCGTCGAGACGGCCGTCCGGATGGCCCGCCGCGGTGTGCCCGTCGAGATCTTCACCCGCGCCACGTCGTCGGAGCAGCCACCCGTCGCGGAGCTCGCGCCCGGTGTCCTCGTCCGGCACGTCGCCGCCGGCCCGTTCGAGGGGCTCGGCAAGCAGGACCTGCCCAGCCAGCTCTGCGCCTTCACCGCGGGCGTGCTGCGCGCCGAGGCCCGGCAGGAGCCGGGCTGGTACGGCGTCGTGCACTCGCACTACTGGCTCTCCGGCCAGGTCGGCTGGCTCGCCCGGGACCGCTGGGGCGTGCCGCTCGTGCACAGCGCGCACACCCTCGCCCGGGTCAAGAACGCCGCGCTGGCCGAGGGGGACACCCCGGAGCCGATGGTCCGGGTGATCGGCGAGGACCAGGTCGTGGCCGAGGCGGACCGGCTGGTCGCCAACACCGAGGCCGAGGCCCGCCAGCTCGTCGAGCTGTGCGGCGCGGACCCGCTGCGCACCGTCGCCGTCCCGCCGGGTGTGGACCTCGACCGCTTCCAGCCCGGTGACCGGCTGGCCTCGCGCGCCGCGCTCGGGCTCGCGCCGGACGCCGTCGTGCTCGCCTTCGTCGGCCGGATCCAGCCGCTCAAGGCCCCGGACGTGCTGCTCCGCGCGGCCGCCGAGCTGTTGCACCGCGATCCGTCGCTGCGCGATCGGCTCGTCGTGCTGATCGTGGGCGGCCCGTCGGGCAGCGGGCTCACCGAGCCGACGTCGCTGCACCGCCTCGCGGACAGCCTCGGCATCACCGACGTCATGCGGTTCCTGCCGCCGCAGGGCGAGGGGCTCGCGGACGTCTACCGGGCGGCGGACGTCGTCGCGGTCCCGAGCCACAACGAGTCCTTCGGGCTGGTCGCGCTGGAGGCGCAGGCCTGCGGGACGCCGGTCGTCGCGGCGCGGGTCGGCGGGCTGCCGGTCGCGGTCGCCGACGGCCGCTCGGGGTTGCTGGTCCCCGGGCACGGTTCCGGTCAGTGGGCCGACGCGCTGGCCCGGGTCGCCCTGGCGCCCCGCCGGCGGGACGAGCTGGCGCTCGGCGCTGTCGTCCACGCGCGGGAGTTCTCCTGGGACCGCACGACCGACGCGCTCCTGGACACCTACGCCGGCGCGGCGGACGAGTTCACGGCCCGGATGCGGCGGAGCGCGCTCGCGGGGATCGTCGACGCATGATCGGAGAACCGCGGTGACCGACCAGCAGGACCCCGACGCGACGATCGGCGCCGCGCTGGCGGAGCTGGACGTCGAGCACACCCGGCAGGAGGCCGGGCAGTACCTCGTCCAGCTGCCGGGCACGAACCGCCTGCAGACGCCGACCTGGCTGCTCGTGCGGGACCGGACCCTGTTCGTGCAGGCCTTCGTCTGCCGGCAGCCGGACGAGAACCACGAGGGCGTCTACCGCTTCATGCTGCAGCGCAATGCCCGCCTCTACGGGGTGCACTACGCGTTGGACCGGGTCGGGGACATCCACCTGCTGGGTCGGATCCCGCTGCACGCCGTGGACGCCGAGGAGCTGGACCGGGTGCTCGGCCAGGTCCTGGAGGCAGCGGACGGGGACTTCAACACGTTCCTCGAGCTGGGCTTCGCCTCTTCGATCCGCCGGGAGTACGCGTGGCGGACGGAGCGCGGGGAGTCCCTGGCGAACCTGAAGGCGTTCGAGCACCTCTTCTAGTTCTAGCCGTGCGCGTTTCTCGTTGCCAGGGCGACGATTTCCGCGCACGACCAACGGAGTCGCCCACCGGGTTCCTCGGGCGGCGGGTCGTGCGGAACCGCCGGGCCCGCGCGGCCGCCTCCGCCGCGACCCGAGCTGAGCCGGTCAGGCCGCCCGGGGCCCGTACATGATCACGCCGACGCCGAGCAGGCAGATCGCGGCGCCAACGACGTCGAACCGGTCCGGCCGGAACCCGTCGACCGCCATCGCCCACGCCAGCGAACCGGCGACGAACACCCCGCCGTACGCGGCCAGGATCCGGCCGAAGTTCGCGTCCGGCTGCAGGGTCGCGACGAAGCCGTAGATTCCCAGGGCGACGACGCCGGCGCCCATCCACAGCAGGCCCCGGTGCTCGCGGACGCCCTGCCAGACGAGCCACGCGCCGCCGATCTCCGCGACCGCGGCGAGCACGAAGAGGGCGATCGAGCGGAGGACCGTCACGATCCGGGGAGGGTAGCCGGATAGGCTCTCCCGGCACGTCGAGGAAGGGGTGGCGGATGCCGGCCGGCACGTTGGTCCGCAACGGGGCGGCTCCGTTGTGGGCGCAGCTGCTCGCGGACCTGCGCACCCGGCTCGACGCCCACGAGTTCGACGCCGCGTTCCCCGGCGAGTTGGCCCTCGTCGCCGAGTACGGGGTCAGCCGGCACACCGTGCGCGAGGCGCTGCGCCGGCTGCGGGACGAGGGCGTGGTCGTCGCCGGGCGGGGCCGCGCGCCCCGGCTGGCCGCGCCGATGGAGATCGAGCAGCAGCTCGGCGCGATCTACAGCCTGTTCTCCGCGGTCGAGGGCACGGGCCGCGTGCAGCGCAGCGTCGTGCACACCCTGGACGTCCGCGCGGACGGGGTGGTCGCCGCGCGGCTCGGCCGGGAGGAGTCCACGCCGCTCGTCCATCTCGAACGCCTGCGCCTTGCGGACGGCGAGCCGCTGGCCGTCGACCGGGTGTGGCTGCCGGAGGACCTGGCGGCCGCGCTGCTCGACGTCGACTTCACCCACACCGGCCTCTACGACGAGCTGGCGCGGCTCTGCGGGATCCGCGTCGCGGGCGGCCGGGAGAACATCCGCGCGGTGATCCCGACGGAGGAGGAGCGGCGGCTGCTGGGCATCGGGCCCGGGGTCGCGGCGCTCGCCATCGAACGCCTGGGCAGCTCGGGCGGGGTGCCCGTCGAGTGGCGGCACACGCTCGTCCGCGGGGACCGGTTCACCCTCACCGCGCAGTTCTCCGCGCGGGACGGCTACCAGATGGAGCTCGGCCCGAACAGGCCCTAGCCGTCCGGCCTGTGCACCTACACCCGGACGTGGATCCGCACGTCCGTTCCCTCCGGGTGCCGGTGGATCCGGACGAGGTCCGCCAGCCGGTTGACCAGCCACAACCCGTGGTCCTCGTGTCCGCGGCCGGGATGGCGGCGCCCGGCGAGGACGTCCGGGATCCGGCCGCTGTCCTGCAGCTCCACCCGGACCTCGCCCTCGGCGACCCAGGCCAGGAGCACCCCGCAGCCGCCCGAGTGGACGATCGTGTTGACCGCGAGCTCCTGCACGATGCGGCGCAGGTCCGAGATCCGCTCCGACGCCATCCCGGCCTGCTCGGCGATCTCGTGGACCCGGTGCCGGGCGCCGCGCGGGCCGGTCAGGGTGCTGAGCACGACCAGGTCCGCGTCGTCGGGCGGCGGAGGCAGCGGCCGGTCGAACGAGCGCGCCGTGACGACCGGGTCCACGTACCCCGGGCTGGTCCAGCGGCTCGTGCCGTCGCTGATGTCCGGATGTGTCCGCAGCGCGTCCTCCAGCACCGGCTCGCTCAGCCGGGTGCTGTCGTACGGGCAGATCACGTGCACCAGGGTGTCCGCCAGGGCGACATTGATCAGCGCCTCGTGCTCCGCGCAGGCCGGGTACTCCTCGTCCGAACGACCGGCCCAGATCGGCTCCCCGACGATCCGGACCCTCCGTCCCGCGTGCTCCTCGGCGAACGCCCGCAGCACCGTGCCGATGATGCGGCCGGGATTGCGGCCGGCCACCGCCATGTCCGCGAGCCGGACCCGCCGGGCGTCGCCGCCGAGGCCGTCGCGGACCAGCTCCAGGTTGCGGCCCGGGACGGCGACGAGAACTGGCTCGTCCCGACGCAACCCGCCGTGGACGAAGTCCAGGAGCCCGCCGAGGTAGCTCGCGTCGTCGGCATAGAACAGGCCGTCATGGCGCAACCCCCCATCCGGTAAGGGATCGGCGGTTGGCAGTGCGGCAGGTGACATACGGGACCCCCATCTCCTGGTCAAGTTGGAGCTGAGGCTAGCTGGGCATGTCCGGGGAGGTCCCGCCGTCGCCTCGGCCGCGCGACGGGTGGTCGCTCGCGGGATACGAGCGGCGACCCGTGTCGGCCGTCCGGCCGATGCCGCCTGCCCTGTGCGGCTCGCCGCACCACGGCAGCTCTCAGGGCGCGACGGGCACCGACACCCCGATGCCGCCGGCGGTCTCGGCCCCGTAGCGGGCGATCTCCGCTTCGAGGTCGAGCGGGGCGGTGCGCATGACGGTGTCCGGGGACAGCAGGTCCGCCGGCACCAGCCAGCTCACCTCGAACTCCAGGCCGTCCGGGTCCTGGGCGTAGAGGGCCTTCGTGCTGCCGTGGTCCGACGCCCCGACGAGCGCGCCGTTCGCCCGGAGCACGCCGGCGATCCGGGCGAGCTCGGCGAGCGTGTCCACCTCCCAGGCCAGGTGGTAGAGCCCGACTGCGCCGCGCCCGGCCGTGGAGGCGCCGGCCTCCCCGCCGATCGCGAACAGGCCGAGGTCGTGGTCGTTCGTGGAGCCCTCCGCCTGCAGGAACGCAGCCCGGCCCGGGAGTGCCGTCTTCACCCGGAACCCGAGCGCCTCTGTGTAGAACGCCACGCTCCGGTCGACGTCGCGGACGTAGAGGACGGCGTGGTTGAGGCGCTGGACGGGCATGGATGCTCCTCGCTCTTTGAAACTTCAACAGTGACGCTACGCGCAGAAGAATGAATGTTCAAGCAGACTGTCGTAGGCTCACGGCCATGGACGGGGGACGCGCTGGCTCACCGCCGAGGAGCGCGCGGCATGGCTCGCCTTCGTGGCGGCGACGACCCTGCTCGACGGCGCGCTGGACCGCCAGCTGCAACGCGAGGCCGGGATGCCGCTGGCGTACTACCAGATCCTGGCGATGCTCTCCGAGGTACCGGGCCGGACGCTGCGGATGAGCGAGCTCGCGGACATCACCCAGAGCTCGCAGAGCCGGATCAGCCACGCCGTGGCCCGGCTCGAGCGGCAGGGCTGGGTGCTGCGCCGCCCCTGCCCGGACGACCGGCGCAGCACCTTCGCCGAGCTCACGCCGGCGGGTGTGGCCGCGCTGACCGCGGCTGCGCCCGGGCACGTGCGCAGCGTCCGGGAGAACCTGTTCGACGTGCTGAGCGCCGAGCAGGTCGGTCAGCTCGCCGCGATCTGCCGCGCGATGCTCGGCCCGCTCACCGCCGATCCGGACGCCCCGCCCGTCCCCGGCGCCTGTGCGGACTGACCCTCCGCACGCCTGATCCTCCTCACGTCCGCACCGCTGGAGCGGGCTCCGGCTGGCAAGCTGTCGGCCATGCCGACACTCGTGCTACTACGCCACGGACAGAGCGACTGGAACGTCAGGAACCTGTTCACCGGATGGGTCGACGTGCCCCTGTCGGAGGTCGGCGAGGCCGAGGCCGTCCGCGGGGGTGAGCTGATGAAGGAGGCCGGGCTGCTCCCGGACGTCCTGCACACCTCGCTGCTGCGCCGCGCGATCAACACCGCGAACCTCGCCCTCGACGCGGCCGACCGGCACTGGATCCCCGTCCGGCGCGACTGGCGGCTCAACGAGCGGCACTACGGCGCGCTGCAGGGCAAGGACAAGAAGCAGATCCGCGAGGAGTTCGGCGAGGAGCAGTTCATGACCTGGCGCCGCTCCTACGACGTGCCGCCGCCGCCGATCGAGAAGGGCTCGGAGTGGTCCCAGGACGGCGACCCGCGCTACGCCGGCATCGAGGCCCCGCTCACCGAGTGCCTCGCGGACGTCGTCGCGCGCATGCTGCCGTACTGGGACGAGGCCATCGTGCCCGACCTGCGGGCGGGGAGGACGGTGCTGGTCGCGGCGCACGGAAACTCCCTGCGGGCCCTGGTCGAGGAGCTCGACGGGATATCCGACGAGGACATCGCCGGCCTCAACATCCCCACCGGCATCCCGCTGCGCTACGAGCTCGACGACGACCTGAAGCCCACGACGCCGGGCGGGGTCTACCTGGACCCGGCCGCCGCGGAGGAGGCCATCAAGGGCGTGGCGAACCAGGGCCGCTGACCCCGTCCCGGCGCGCATCCCCCGGCTGGGTGAACGCGGGGTGAACGAGGACGGAACTCTGCCGTTCCGGGGCGTCAGCAGGGTCACCTTGGGGCCCGTGGAGCTGGGTTCGGGCTGGTCGGGCTGCCTACGATGCCGCATGTGACCGTGCTGGCGTCCGTGCTGGTGGCCGTCGCCGCCCTCCTCGTCGGGGGTGGGGCCGGTCTCCTGCTCGGCCTGCGTTCCCGGTCCCGCGCGGGAGGGACGTCCCGCCCGCGCGACCGGCGGGACGTCCCCACCCTCGCGGAGCTGCTGCAGCGGGTGTTCCGCTCCGCCGGCGGCGGGACGGCCGTGTTCGCCCCGAGCGGGGACGTCGTCCTGGCCAACGCCCGCGCGACCGAGCTCGGCGTGGTCCGGGACGGGCGCCCGGACCCGCGGGCCTGGGCCGCCTGCCAGCAGGTGCTCGCCGACGGCTCGCCCTGCGAGGTGGATCTCTCGCCACTGGAGTACCGCGCGCGCCGGCCCACGGCCGTCGTCGCCACGGTGCGGCCGCTGGGGGACGGGTTCACCGTCGTCGAGGCGGCGGACACCTCCGAGGTCGTGCGGCTCGAGGCCACCCGGCGGGACTTCGTCGCGAACGTGTCGCACGAGCTCAAGACGCCGGTCGGTGCCGTCGGGCTGCTGGCCGAGGCGGTGCTCGACGCCGCGGACGACCCCGTCGAGGTCCACCGCTTCGCCAGCAAGATCCTGCGCGAGTCGACCCGGCTCGGCTCCCTCGTCACCGAGCTGATCGCGCTCTCCCGACTGACCGGCGCGGAGAAGCTGCCCGAGCTGGCCGCCGTCGACGTCGACGACGTCGTGGAGGAGTCCCTCGCCCGGGCCCGGCTCTCCGCCGAGGCCGCGGGCATCGAGATCACCGTCGACGACCCGGCCGGCCTCAAGGTCGACGGGGACCGGACGCTGCTGGTCACCGCCCTGGTCAACCTCGTCGAGAACGCCATCGCGTACTCGCCGCCCGAGGCCTCGGTCTCGGTCACCCGGCGGCTCGCGGGCGCCTGGATCGAGATCGCGGTGACCGACCGCGGCATCGGGATCGCCCCCGAGCACCAGGAACGCGTCTTCGAGCGCTTCTTCCGCGTCGACCCCGCACGCTCGCGGGCGACCGGCGGAACCGGGCTCGGCCTGGCCATCGTCAAGCACGTGCTCGCCAACCACGGTGGCGAGGTGCGGCTGTGGAGCAGGCCCGGGACCGGGTCCACCTTCACCATGCGGCTGCCCGTCCGCGGCGCCGACGTCCCGGAGACCGACACTCCGGGACTCCCCGATCCGGCGGCGGACGCCGGCAGAGCTGGAGGATCGACATGACCAGGGTGCTGATCGTCGAGGACGAGGAGTCCTTCGCGGACCCGCTCGCCTTCCTGCTGCGGAAGGAGGGCTTCACCACCGCCGTCGCGATCACCGGACAGCAGGCGCTGGAGGAGTTCGACCGCAACGGCGCGGACATCGTGCTGCTCGACCTCATGCTCCCCGGCATGAGCGGCACGGACGTCTGCAAGGCGCTGCGCACGCGCTCCGCCGTCCCGGTGATCATGGTGACGGCGCGGGACAGCGAGATCGACAAGGTGGTGGGCCTCGAGCTGGGCGCCGACGACTACGTCACCAAGCCCTACTCGGCCCGCGAGCTCATCGCGCGCGTCCGGGCGGTCCTGCGTCGCGGCGGTGACGGCGCAGGCGAGCCCGAGAGCGGCGGCGCGGTGCTCGAGGCGGGCCCGGTGCGGATGGACGTCGACCGGCACGTCGTGAGCGTCGGCGGGGCGGAGGTGGCGCTGCCGCTCAAGGAGTTCGACCTCCTGGAGTACCTGCTCCGCAACGCCGGCCGGGTGCTCACCCGTGGCCAGCTGATCGACCGGGTCTGGGGGGCGGACTACGTCGGGGACACCAAGACCCTCGACGTGCACGTCAAGCGGCTGCGGGCGAAGGTCGAGACGGACCCGTCGGTGCCGAAGCACCTGGTCACGGTCCGGGGCCTGGGCTACAAGTTCGAGACCTGAGATGTGGCTCGCGGGCTGACCATGCCGCGTCGATGATCTTCCGCGTGCGGTCCCCGGAGTCCGGCACGAGATGTCCGTAGACCTCGAGAGCCATGGTGGCGTCGTCGTGGCCGAGGAGGGGAAGGTCGATCCCTCCGGCGACGAACCGGGGCAGCGGAGGGAGCGCTTCGACCGGGGCGTCTTCGTCTCGATCCGAGCGCGCGCGTGCGCTCGTCGAGCCGGTGTTCCACGCGAGCGGTGCGTCCGGGGAAGCTGACGTCCTGCCGGCGGAGGGCGAGCAGCTCGCCGAGGCGGAGGCCGAGGCCGGCTCGAGCCGGCACCATCGCCCGGGTTCGGGCGGGCAGATGCCGGGGCGACCCGGCGCGGCGGCCGCGCGGGTGGGGGCGCCCAGGTTGCGTCCGCGCGTTACGCCATCTCAGTGACAGTCCGACCGCCGTGAAACGCGTGCGCTCTCCGGAGGGCTCTACGCGTATGTCGCGCCGCAGCGAGGCGTCTGAAGTAGACGGGGTCGAACTTCGGCACCGAGGTCCGGCACGAGACTCCATTCCATGTCACGGTCGGCCGCGGCACCATGGTCGCCGACGGCCTCTCTGTGATCAACGCCGACTTCTCCGCCACGTCGTTCCGAGTCTCCCGGGCGACGATCAGGGCACACAGCTTGCTCGGCAACCGGATCGCCTTCCCGTCGCAGAGCCGGACGGGCTGCGCGCTGGTTCCGCGAGTGGGAGCGCCCGGTGCGGATCGTCGCCGACGACAGCGCGGGCTCGGTGACGTTCGGCCCACCGTGGCTTCCTCTTCGGCTCCACCGGAACCGTCGTCGGCGGGGCGACCCGCTGGCCGGCCGAGCGCGACGTTCCAGCGATCGTCGCGGTGGCACTCGCCCCGGACCTCGGCGAGCGCCATCCGGACACCGTCTACCAGAGCAACCGGGCTCAGGCGTTCTCCGGCGAGGACGTGCTCGCTCCGGATGCGGAGCGGCCTGGTCGGCCTGACCCGGACGCTCGCAGGGGCACGACCCGGTCGCGGGGAGCGGAGGCGCAATCACCGTCCGCCCGGGGCGAAGCGCGTCCCTCCACCCACGCGGGGTCGTCGGCTTCCCCGACATGAGTTCATCTCGCGGCCGGTGACCTGCTCGAGCTACCCGCGATCCGCGGCGGAGATCTGAACGTCCGGATCCGAGACACCGTCCCGGCCCTCGTCCGCGGGTGGTTCCGGGTCCCATCGCGCCGGGATGAACAGGGTGAACACCGGTGGCGACGCCTGCGCGAGCACGAGACGACCGCCCTCCGCCTCGGCGAGGCGACGGGCGAGGGCGAGCCCGATGCCGTGTCCCGGCGCATGTTCCGGGCTGCTGCTGAACGGCGCTGCCGGAGTATCCGGATCAAGCCCCGGGCCGTCGTCCGAGACATCCACGGCGATGGCGTCGCCGGTCTCCCGCACTGTGACTCGGACCGTGCCCAGCCCGTGCAGTTCGGCGTTGTCCAGCAGGACGGCCAGCACCTGCCTGGTCGCCGCCGCTGACGCCTGCGGTCTCGGGAGCTGAGGGGCGACGTCGAGTTCGAGTGCCCGGCCCGAGGCGGCCAGCCGGTGTCCCCACCCGTTCTCGATCTCGGATACGAGGGTATGGACGTCGGCGGGCGCACCGTGGTTTCCGGGAAGTTCGCGGGCGAGAAACAGTAGTTCGTCGATGGTCCTCTGAAGCCGGTCGGCCGCGCCGAGGCTCTCGGCGACCTCCGAGCGCCAGTCCGGTTCGGGCTGGTCGAGCGCCGCCTCGAGCCGCAGGCGAAGCTCGGCGAGGGGCGTTCGCAGCTGGTGCGACGCATCCGCCGAGAACGCCCGCTCCCGGGCGAGGAGTGCGTCGAGGCGGGAAGCCGTGCTGTCGAGCGCGTTGCCGACCGAATCGATCTCCCTTATCCCTACAGCGGTCGACCGCACACTGAAGTCGCCCTCACCGAGCCTCTCCGCATCGTCGGCGAGACCGTTCAGCGGTCGCGCCAGACGCGTCGCCTGGCGCCTTGCAACGGCCCACACGACGGTCAGTACGAGAGCGGCGAGCCCGAGCATGCCCAGCCACACCGGCATGAGCTCCTGGTAGACCGACCCGAGCGGGGTGGCCGCACGGACGGCGCCGTTGATGCCGTCCTCGCCCCTCACCGGGACCGTCACGATCACGGCGCGGGTGGTGGTGGTCTGGGAGGCGCGTCCGTTCAACGCCTGCTTGACCTGTTCATCGCCCGAGCCCGGACCCCGGCCGAGGATTCGCAGGTCGTCGTCGTTGTAGAGGGCGAGTTCGGTGTCGTCGCCGGGGTCGGGCAGCCAGGTCGGTCTCCCGGCGTGTGCCATTTCCGTCACTACCGACCCCGCCGCGAGATCGGCAACCCGCTGCAGGGCCAGGCGCTCGTCGGTCGCGAAGGACTGCGCAAGGCCGATCGCGAGCGGCACACCGAACAGCCCGATGGCGAGTGCGGCCGCCGCAACAGCCAGGGTGACGATGCGGGTGCGCATCCCTCACCTGCTCCCTGCCTTGCTCGATCTGCTGATGGTCGGGTGTCCCGAGCGGTAGCCATATCCGCGCAACGTCCTGATCGTCGGTACGCGCGCCGGCGACCGACCTCGATGCCGTCGAGGTTCGGCAGACCCGGGTCGACAGCGCAAGATCGAGATCAGCCGCGGCCGCTTTCGGCGAGCCCGGTGCGTCCGGATGTCACCCCGAAGGTGCGGTAACCGTGCTCTTCGTGGACCAGACTCGATGATTCCGCCAATTGTCGTATCACCCTGCACCGTCAATTAATTGACACACGAAGATGCTACCTGGACTTTTCAGATCATAGGGATTCCGTGATAGGTGAAAGTCGGATACTCCATTTGTAGGGTTCCTCGCTCCATCCTCTGGGGATCCTTTGATGATCTCGAGAAATCCTCGCCGGGATGCGGACCGGCCGGCCCAGATCTGATCTTTTGCCGTCGCCAACGGCTGCGCATTGATGCTGTGACTGCATGAGGTGCCATGTCGGCGGCGCGGCTCGGCTGCCGCGCGGAATTGCGTCTTCGCTGTTCAGGGTGCGTGGCGACGCCCTGATCTCCGCGTCGCCCTCGGTATCGGCACCACCGCTGTGGTCATCTACGTCGTCGCGCCCACGATGCCGGTGGTGCGCCGTCGCCAACGGACTGGCCAACCGCGCAATTCGTATACTGCGGGAGACGCACCCCCATTTGCGGGGGAGTCTCGACAGCTAAGGGGCGCGCCCCATTGTTGTGCGCGTCCACCTGCGCCACTCTCGAACGTCGACGCCAGGCAAGAAGCTGCAGCGCAGCTGCAGCGGGTTGGGGGTTGCCGTAATGGTGAGATCGTTTTGCAGGATGTCGTCGAGCTGACGGCCCGGGTCCCGTGGCCCGGGGGATGCGGATGATCCCCCCTCACGCTGGTGATCCGGATGACCACGCTGAGATGCCCGAGTGGATGCCCGGGTCCCCGAATCCTGCCGAGCCCCCGGGAATGTCGAACTCCCGCTCCCGGGGCCGCGCTGTCGGAGCTGGTACTGCCCGGGGTCGCCGGAGCGGTCGTCACTCCGCACGGCTCCAGGCCGGGCGTGGTGGAGTTGGTCGGCTACTACACGCTGCGCGCCGACACGCCCGGAATCGATGAGGAACAGATCCGCTCCTGGCTGCGGGATCGGCTCCCGCCGCACCAGGTGCCGGACCGGCTCGAGTGGCTCGACGCGATCCCGATGACGGCGCAGAACGTCGCCGACCCGGGCAGGACTCCAGGCCCCGGTATCCCGCGGCACCGAACTCGACCGCTGCGGGCCGAGAACGCCGCGCTGTTGGAACAGCTCTACGGGGGGCCGGAGCCCCACCCGGATCGGATGCCCGGGCTCACGACACCGGCCCGGCCCGCCACCCCTGTCGCAGGGCCCGACGCGGATCGGATGCTCAGCTCACGGCACCGGCCGTGCCGGCCACCGAGCGGACCACCCAGGTCGGAGAGCCCATCGTGCGGCCCACGCCCGTCGTCGAACCGCCGTTTGCCGTTCCGTCCGCCATGCCCTCCGTAGTCGATACCGCCGATGCCGCCGGGATCGCCGTCGCGGAGGTTCCGGCATGAGGCGTGTGCCGGTCGACAGCCACTTCTTCGATGACCCGGGCGCCGAGTCGATGGTCATGACGCGGTTCTGCGCGCGGCTGCGAGGCAGCCCGACCTGCCGAACGTCTCCATCAAGGACGTCTACGCGAACCCGACGGCCAAGACGTGCGGGCCGAAGCCGCTCCCGCGATCGCTCGGCGGGTCGAGGTGGCCGGCACCGAGAAGGCCACGCTTGGTGCTCACGGTCGACGCCGTACCGCACGTGGTCCGGGCCGCAGGCGAGGTGAGGCGCGCGGCGGGAGGGCGATTCATCTTGTGCACCGATACGGCTGGACGCCTCGTCTGCCGACGAGCTCACAGGCCGCCTGGGTAGCGACCGTGGAGGTACGTGGCGCCGTCAGCACGACTGTCGCCGACGCCCGCGCGTAGGCCAGCGTCGCGGGGGTCACCGCTCCCGATGACGCCAGGCTGGAGCAGGGCCTGCCGCATCGTCTGTATCGCCGTCGCTCGCCTGCCGCTGCCCGTTGACCAGGCAATTCGAGACCTCGCCGTACCTCTCTCCGAGATCCTCGGGGGTGGCAGCTCTCAACCTCGCCCTGTCGCCTCGGCTTTTGCCCTTCCGCGCGAGAGAGGCCGGTTGAACTCTGGCCGGTCGCCTCGCTACCGGGAGCAGGTCCCGTGCCGGCGGTCCTCGCGGGGCGTTTCGGGCCGGGTCGGCCAATTCGGCGACCTACGCCTCGATCCTTGCGCCTTGCTCCTCGGCCACAGGATGTGGCATTCGCCCGGCCACTGCACTCCGGGCGGCGCAACTTTCGCCTCAGCCGGCGACGAGGGGCTTCACGGCGCGGTCGCGGTGGTACACCTCCTATATCAGGAAGGGGCCCACCATGACGAACTCCGACGAATCCGACGCGAAGGGCTCCAAGGGCGTCGGATCCGCGTCAGGTCCCCAGAGTGACGCCGCCCCAGCGGTGAAACGGCGGCCCCGCGGCACCGCCAGGGGCGCCGCCGACGCGGCGACCTCGCGGGTCAAGGGCGTCGCGGGGAAGGCCGACCGAGCCGCGACAGGCCGAACTCCACCCGACCGCCATGGTCAGGCCGCCCCGAAGGCGTCAGAGCCGCGGGCAGCGGTAGTGACGAACCTCGCAGGGAAGGGTGCCGGCGCAGTCCAAGGCGCGGCCGGAGCGGTGGATTCGACGGTCCGAGGAACGACCGGAGCGGTGGATTCGACGGTCCGAGGAACGACCGGAGCGGTGGATTCGACGGTCCGAGGAACGACCGGAGCGGTGGAATCGACGGTCCAGAGCACGGTGGGGACAGTGGTTTCGACGCTGCGCACCGGAGTCGGGGCAGGCTTCAGCTTGGTCGTCCTCAAGGCGCTCATGCTGCTGCAACTGCTCAAACGGATCGCACTGCAGGCCATCGAGGCACTCAGGCGACTCGCTCGTCGCCTGCGGGAGTACGGCGGGGTGGAGGCTGCCGACTCGGCCGATGGCGACGATGATGGGGGCGGCCGCGGGACGTCTCGGTAGCCGGTGGCGACCGCCTCGAGCAAGGCTGAACGCCTCGGGGCTCCTGCCGGTTCGTTCGCGACCTGTGCCGCGGTCGCTCGCTCCGCCCCCGAGTGAATCGCGTATCGGTCTTCTCGACGCCTCCACCCCCCCGGAACGAGAGTGGAGGCGTCGTCTGGCGGGCGGGTGTTGCGTCCTGGATCAGGCTCGAGCCGGTCTGTTCGGATCGCACCCGTTCTCGCAACGGATCCTGCCCGGCAGGTAGCGATCCGAGTCGGACCACTTGCCGTCGATGGCGGTCTTGCAGGTGATGTCCCCGCCGTTGCCGGCGTACCGGGCGGAGACCGTCGCCCCCTGGAGCGTGCCTGCCGTGAACCGCACATCCTCGGGCCAGGGCAGTGACGCCTCGGATTCCTGCGCCACGCCACCGGCGGAGCCGTCCACGCCGTAGGTGACTGTGGAGGCCGAACTGCCCTCGGGCGAAGAGGTGACGGTAGCGGCCTGCCCGCCGATGCCCGTCCCGTCGATCACGGGGAATCGGCCGTCCCGACCGGTGGATCATGGGCAGAGGGCCCCCGGAACCGGTCGTCACGCGGCACTTCGCCCATGATCGACGTGGCCTGCGACCGTCTGCCCGTGATCGCGGGTCCGGAGGCTCGGAGGGACAGTTCGGTCACGGTCGGAGAACGGCCGTGACACGGGTCGGTAACCTGATCTCGTGCGCCTGGGTGTGCTCGACGTCGGTTCCAACACCGTCCATCTGCTCGTGGTGGACGCGCATCGTGGTGGGCACCCGACCCCGATGACGTCGGAGAAGGCGGAGCTGCGCCTCGCCGAGCACCTGGACCGGGACGGGGCGCTGGACCGCTCCGGCGCGGACTCCCTGGTCGCGGCGGTGCACAAGGCGCGGGACGCGTCGATCGCGCTCGGCTGCGACGACCTGCTCGCCTTCGCCACGTCCGCTCTGCGGGACGCCACCAACTCCGCCGCCGTGCTCACCCGGGTCCGGGCGGAGACGGGCGTCGTGCTCCAGGTCGTGCCGGGGGAGGACGAGGCCCGCTTCACCTTCCTGGCCGTCCGCCGCTGGTACGGCTGGTCCGCCGGACGGCTGCTGGTCCTGGACATCGGCGGCGGGTCGCTCGAGCTCGCCACCGGGCGGGACGAGCACCCGGCCGCGGCCGCGTCGCTGCCGCTCGGGGCGGGCCGGCTCACCCGGGACCACTTCACCTCGGACCCGCCCAGCCGCGCGGAGGTCGCCGCGCTGCGCGAGAAGCTCGACGCGGACCTCGCGCCGGTGGCCCGGGATCTGCGGCGCCGCGGGGAACCGGATCTGGCCGTCGGGACGTCCAAGACGTTCCGCTCGCTCGCCCGGCTCACCGGTGCGCAGCCGTCGAGCGCCGGGCTGCGGGTCCGCCGCACGCTCACCGACGTGGGGCTGCGCCAGCTCGTGTCCTTCATCAGCCGGATGTCCTCCGCGGACCTCGCCGAGTTGGAGGGGGTGAGCGCGAGCCGGGCCCACCAGGTCGTCGCGGGCGCCCTCGTCGCGGAGGCCGCGATGCGCGCGCTGAAGGTGTCCGAACTCGACATCTGCCCTTGGGCGTTGCGCGAAGGAGTGATCCTGCGGAGGCTGGACACGCTCGATGGGTCGTCCCGGAGCGACCGCTCGGCGCAGGACGCGCCATCAGCACTTGGACGCTTGACCTCGGACGAGGCACGGTGTAGCGGATGAGTTCAGAGATCGACCAGCCCCGTCAGCGCACGGTCGCCGAGCTGCTCGCCGAGAACGGCGGCGGCGGCGCCGGTCGTCGGCGACGCCGCCGAGAGGCCGACGACTCCGTCGAGCCGCCCGACGGCGAGGGCTCCGGCGGGCGCCGCGCCGCGCCCACCGGCGCCGCGACGGTCGGCCCGCAGGTGCCCACCGCCCGGCCGTGGCTCAGCGAGGAACCCGCGTCCACCGGGCGACGGGCCGCGCCCGAGCCGGGCGCGGGTGGTGGCGGCGGGTTCCGCAGCGCCGGACCGGACCGGAACGGAGCGGGCCGCAACGGCTTCGACAGCAACGGCCGCGAGTCCGGTCGTCCGCCCGTCGACGGCGGCCCCGCGGGTGGCTGGGACGCCGGCACCCCGGAGGCCGGGAGCAACGGCCGCACCGCATACGCCCCGAACGGCTCCGGCACGAACGGGGTCGCGGCGTACACGGGACGCCGCCGCGCCCCGGAGCCCGCCACGGACGCCCCCGATCGTCCGGTTCCCGATCGTCCGGCTCCGGACCGTCCGGCTCCGGACCGCCGGGCCCAGGACCCATGGGCCCGCAACCCCCGGATCTCCGACCGGCAGACCCAGCAGCCCTCCCCGGAGCGCGTCGGCCGGCCCCAGCCCCCGGCCCGCCCCGGCCAGGCCCAGAGCCTGCAGGGCCCCGCCCAGTCCCCGGGCCGCGGCATGCCGCCGCGCGCCACCTTCCCGTCACCCGCGTCCGCGCCCGTGACGAACGGGCGGCCGGCGGCCCGGGCCACGGCTCCGGAGCGCCCCACCGAGCAGATCCCCCGCTACAGCGACAAGGCCGGTGCCGAGCCGTCGACCGGCCCGATCGACGCCCCCCGCCGGGGCGAGCGCGGCGCCGCGGACCGGGCGCGGGCTCTCGCGGACGACGGCGGCCCGCCGACCCAGCTCGGCGCCCCCCCGCTGGACGACGACGACGCCCCCGGCCGCCCCGCGGACGACGGCGGCCCGGCCACCGAGGCAGCGGCCTTCGACCCGGACGACCTCGACGACGAGCTGGAGGGCGACGAGCACCCCGCGGGCCGTCGCGTGCATCCGGACGAGGCCCCCGCCGGGCTCGGCAGCCGCCGTCGCGTCGCGGAGCTCGAAGAGGACGACGACCTCGACGAGGAGGCCGGCACGGGGCAGGCCTGGGCCGTGGTCATCGGCCAGTGGATCGCCGGTGCTCTCGCGGGCGCGGCCATCTGGGTCGGGTTCCGGTACCTCTGGTTCAACCTGCCGGTGGTGGCCCTCGCCGCGGCGGTGATCCTGACGGTCGGCCTGGTCATCGGGGTCCGTGCGCTCCTGCGCAACGACGACCTGCGGACCACCGTGTTCGCAGTCCTCGTCGGGCTGCTGCTCACGGTGTCCCCGGCGATCCTCGTCCTGCTCGACCGCTAGCCGTGGACGGGTTGGGGAACGGAGCCGCGCCGGTGCCGCCGGTCGCGCTCTCCACCGCGTCCGTCTACCCCGAACCGGCCGCCGCCGCGTTCGAGATCGCCGCGGACCTGGGCTACGACGGCGTCGAGCTGATGATCTGGACGGATCCGGTGAGCCAGGACGTCCGCGCGGTCGACCGGCTCGTCCGGCGCTACGGCGTCCCCGTGCTGGCCGTGCACGCCCCCTGCCTGGCCGTGACCCAGCGCGTGTGGGGTTCGGACCCGATCGGCCGTATCCGGCGTTCCGTCGTCGCCGCGGACCTCCTGGGGGCCCGCACCGTCGTCCTGCACCCGCCGTTCCGCTGGCAGCGCCGCTACGCCGGCGCGTTCTCCGACGAGGTCGCCCGGGCCGGCGAGACCGCCGGCGTCCGGCTGGCCGTCGAGAACATGTTCCCGGTGCGCCGTGGCGGGATCCGGACCGTCCCGTACTCGCCCGGCTTCGATCCCACCGAGGTCGGCCACGCCTTCTACACTCTCGATCTCTCGCACACCGCCGCCGCCGGCTCGGACGCCCTCGCGATGCAGGAGCGGATGGGCGCCGGCCTCGTGCACGTCCACCTGACGGACGGGAGCGGCACCCCGCGGGACGAGCACCTCGTCCCCGGCCGCGGCAACCAGCCCTGCCGCGAGGTCTGCGAACGGCTGAGCGCCGGCCCGTTCGCCCACGCCGGCGGCGTCGTCGTCCTCGAGGTCAGCACCCGGCGGGCCCGGACTCGCCAGGCGCGTGTGGCGATGCTCAATGATTCGCTGCTCTACGCGAGGCTGAACCTGCAGCCCGGGCCGGTCCCCGCGCCCCGTCCGGGCCCGGCGCCGATCCGCGTGACCGGGTTGATGTAGGTCACAGGGCCTCGGTCGCCGCGGCGGCCGGGTGGTACCCGTAATGCATGTGTCTCGTTCCCCGCCACTCCCAAGGACGATCATGAGCGCCCCCGCGCAGGAGGTGACCCGGCGCCCGTTCTCGGAGTCGACGGTCGTCGCGGACGCCGGCGACGGCCGGTTCACCGCCGAGATCGGTGAGCGGTTCGCGGTCGGGGACAAGGCCCATGGCGGACTGCTGATGGTGCTGCTGGCCAAGGCCGCGCTGGGCCGGCTGGCCGCCGGGACGGGCACCGCGCTCGACCCCGTCGCGATCAGCACCGAGTTCCTGCGGGCTCCGGGCCTCGGGCCCGTCGAGATGAGCACGGAGGTGCTCAAGCTGGGCCGCACGGCGTCGGTCGCCGCGGTCCGGATGACCCAGGGCGACAAGCTCATGCTGACGGCCACGGTGACCGCAGGCCGGCTGCCCACGGACGCACCGCGCTGGTCCGACCTGCCGGACATCGCCGCGGAGCCGCCCGCCGAGGCGCTCGACCGGAGCGCGAGCCGGCTCGTCCCGGCCGTGGGGCTCGCCGCCTCCACGGAGGTCCGCTACGACGGCGAGACGATCCCGTTCGTCCGGGGCGAGCAGGGTCCGCCGATCATCCGCGGCTGGACGCGACCGATCGGCGAGGAGCCCGACGTCCTCTACGCGCTGCTTGCGGGGGACATCCTGCCGCCGACGCTGTTCAACCTCGGCGACCCGGGCTGGGCGCCGACGGTGCAGCTCACCGCGTTGCTCCGGGCCCACCCGGCGCCGGGCTGGCTGCGCCTGGAGTCCCGCTCGGCGTCGGTGCGGGGAACCTGGTTCGACGAGGACGTCACCGTCGTCGACTCGGCGGGCCGGCTGGTCTGCCAGGCCCGCCAGATCGCCCTGGCGCCGCTGCCCCGCCCCTGACCCGACTCCCCGGCGGCCCGGCGGACCCGGCGGCTACCGTCGGGCCCATGACACGCATCGCGGTGCTGGGGGCCGGGAAGATCGGCGAGGCGCTCCTGTCGGGGCTGTTGAAGGCCGGGCGGGCGCCCGGGGACCTGGTGTTCACCGAACGCCACCCCGAGCGGGCGGCCGAGCTGACCGGGCGGCTGGGGGTCGAGAGCGCGGACGTGCCGACGGCCGCGGCGAAGGCGGACGTCGTGGTCGTCGCCGTCAAGCCGCAGGACATCGCGCCCGTCCTGCGGGAGCTGGACGGCGCGCTCGGCGCCGGCACGCTCGTCGTCACGCTGTGCGCGGGGCTGCCGACCGCGCTGTTCGAGGGCGGGCTGCCCGCGGGCACCCCGGTCGTGCGGGTCATGCCGAACACCCCGATGGTGGTCGGCGAGGCGATGAGCGCGATCTCCGCCGGCAGCCACGCCACCGACGAGCACCTGGCCGTCGTCGAGGAGCTGCTCGGTGCGGTCGGCCGCGTCGTCCGGGTCCCGGAGACCCAGCAGGACGCCGTGACCGCGCTCTCCGGCTCCGGCCCGGCGTACTTCTTCTACCTGGTCGAAGCCATGATCGACGCCGGGATCCTGCTGGGCCTGCCGCGCGCCGTCGCCGCGGACCTGATCGTGCAGTCCGCCTACGGGGCCGCCGTCATGCTCCGCGAGTCCGACGACCACCCCGTCATCCTGCGGGAGAACGTCACCTCACCGGCGGGGACCACGATCTCCGCCATCCGTGAGCTCGAACGTCACGGAGTGCGTGCGGCGCTCATCGCCGCGATCGAGGCCGCCCGCGACCGATCGGTGGAGCTGGGACGGACGGTGCAGAAGTGACGCCCCGATCGGACGAGGACAGATCACCCTGACGCGCGGCTGAAGACCTCACCCGTGTGGTGAGCCTGTCGAAGTCGTCACATCGGTCCCGCTAGACTCAGCTCTCACACGCCTGAACCCGCCCGGGGACGCCACCCCGGACGGCTCGGCGGAGTCGAGGAAGGCGGTGTTCGGATGGCCTCCGGAACGCCCGAACAGCAGGGCACGCCCGAACAGCCGCCGGGCAGGCCCGACCAGATAGGCCTGGGCGCGGTGCAGTTCCTGACCGTCGCCGAGGTCGCCGCCATGATGCGGGTCTCGAAGATGACCGTGTACCGGCTCGTCCACGGCGGGGAGCTCCCGGCCGCGCGGGTGGGTCGGTCCTTCCGGGTCCCGAAGCGCGCGGTCGAGGACTACCTGCGCAGCGCCTACTTCGACGCGGGCTGACCGCCCGGGCTGCGCCGTCCCGGACCCCGGCAGGTAGGATCCGAGGTCGGTCATCGTCTCGCCGTCCGCGCGTGCGTGCGCGCGATGTCCGCGCGGTCTCCGGTCCTCTCGTGTGGCCGCGGGCTCGGACGGGACACCCGTAACGCACCACACGTGACGCAACAGAGCAGGGAGGGCCTGACGCATGGGCTCAGTCATCAAGAAGCGCCGCAAGCGGATGTCGAAGAAGAAGCACCGCAAGCTCCTTCGTAAGACCCGCGTGCAGCGTCGCAAGCTCGGCAAGTGACGTGACGGCGGCGCCGGCCCGATGAACGACCAGGGCCGGTCGTCGCCGGTACAACCCCCGACCCCCGGGTCGCCCCGTGCGACCCGGGGGTTCGGTGTCGGCGGAGCACCTCCTCCCCGTCGCGACGCAGCAGGAAGGCCCGGATCCTGATGGCCAGCTCACGGACGAACGGCCGGACGTCCCCACCCGGAACGAAGCCGTCGGTCGTGCTCGTCACCGGGGTGAGCAAGTTCCTCGGGGGCAACCTGGCCGCGCGACTCGCCGCGGACCCGGACATCGACCGGGTGCTGGGCGTGGACACCGTGCCGCCGCCCCGGGACCTGCTGCGCCGGATGGGCCGCGCCGAGTTCGTCCGCGCGGACATCCGCAACCCGCTCATCGCCAAGGTCATCTCCGGCGCCGCGGTGGACACCGTGGTGCACGCGTCGCTCTCCTCCACCCCGGGCTCCTCCGGCGGGCGGACGGCGATGAAGGAGATGAACGTCATCGGCACGATGCAGCTCCTCGCCGCGTGCCAGAAGGCCCCGTCGGTCCGCCGCATGGTCCTCAAGTCCACGACCGCCGTCTACGGCTCCAGCCCGCGGGACCCGGCCCTGTTCGACGAGGCCATGACGCCCAAGGAGCTTCCCGTCCGGCGGCTACGCGAAGGACGCCGCGGAGATCGAGGGCTACCTGCGCGGCTTCGGCCGGCGCCGGCCGGACGTCTCGGTCACCGTGCTGCGGTTCTCGAACTTCATCGGCCCGCGCATCGACACCGTGCTCACCGGCTACTTCATGCTCCCGGTCGTCCCGACGGTGCTCGGCTACGACGCCCGCGTCCAGCTGCTGCACGAGGAGGACGGCCTCGCCGTGCTCGAGCGCGCGGCCACCCAGGAGCTCCCGGGCGTCTACAACGTCGCGGCGGACGGCGTGCTGCTGCTCTCCCAGGCCATCCGGCGTGCCGGGAAGATCGCCATCGGCGTCCCCAGCGCCGCGGTGGGACCGGTCGGGCGGATCCTGCGCGGCGCCCGGGTCGTGGACTTCTCGCCGGAGCAGATGCGCTTCCTCAACTTCGGCAGGGTCGTCGACACCGCCCGGCTGAAGGAGGAGTTCGGATTCGCCCCGCGGTGGACCACGGCCCAGGCCTTCGACGACTACGTTCGAGGCCGGGCACTGCGCCCGGTCCTCGGGTCGGAGCGGCTCGCCTCCGTGGAGCGGGGTGTGCTGTCCCTGGCCCGGTTGCTGCATTGAGGCCGCTCGGCGCGGGGTGGTTGACGGCGTCGCCGTCGTCACGTAGAGACGGCAGTTCGTGACGGTGAGCACGAGCGCACGAGGTTCTTCGGCGAGAGGGGGTCGGCGTGCCGGAAGCACGGGTCATCCCGCTGCACGCTGACGAGAACGGGTCACGGACGCGCTGGAAGCTGGGCGCGGGGAGTGGGGCGCGGCGCAACCGAAGCTCCGGGCCACCGGCGGAACCGATCACCCACCCGTCGGCGGTGCGGGAGCCCGAACCCGAGCCGGCTCCGAACCCCGCCGCCTGGGAGGTGGGGCTCGAGCAGCTCCTGGCCTTCGCCCGGCGCCGCCTGTCCGGGGACTACACGGTCGACGAGTTCGGCTACGACCGCGACCTCGCGGACTCGGTGCTGCTCCCGGCGGTCCGCCCGCTGTACCGCAAGTGGTTCCGGGTCGAGACCATCGGCATGCACAACGTCCCGGACACCGGCGGCGCGCTGATCGTCGCCAACCACTCGGGCACCCTGCCGCTGGACGCGTTGATGACCATCGTCGCCCTGCACGACGACCATCCGCGGCACCGCCAGCTACGCCTCCTCGGCGCCGACCTGATGTTCAAGCTCCCGATCGTGGGCGAGCTGGCCCGCAAGAACGGCGCCACGCTCGCCTGCATGCCGGACGCCGAGCGGCTGATGGACTCCGGCGAGCTCGTCGGCGTCTACCCGGAGGGCTTCAAGGGCATCGGGAAGCCGTTCCGGGACCGCTACAAGCTGCAGCGCTTCGGCCGCGGCGGCTTCGTGTCGGCGGCGCTGCGGACCGGTGTGCCGATCATCCCGTGCTCGATCGTCGGGGCCGAGGAGATCTACCCCAAGATCGGGGACATCGCGCCGCTGGCCCGGCTGATCGGGGCGCCGTACTTCCCGGTCACGCCGCTGTTCCCGCTGCTCGGCGCGCTCGGGGCGATCCCGCTGCCGTCGAAGTGGTACATCGAGTTCGGTGAGCCGATCCGGACGGACCGGCACGATCCCGCGGACGCCGACGACCCGATGCTGGTGTTCAACCTGACGGACCAGGTGCGCGAGACCATCCAGCACACCCTCTACCGGCTGCTGAGCCAGCGCAGGAACGTCTTCCTCGGCTGACCGGGGGTCGTGCGCGGAAAACGTCGCTGGAACAACGTCATCCGCGCACGGGCCGCGTCAGCGGCGTCTGTACGCCACGCCCGCCGCCACGGCGCCCGCGACGGCCCCGGCGCCCAGCACGGACGGGACGCCGATCCGGGCGGCCCTGCGACCCGTCCGGAAGTCCCGGACCTGCCACCCGCGGGCCTTCGCGACGTCCCGCAGCTCCGAGTCCGGGTTGACCGCGACCGCGGTACCGACGGCCGAGAGCATCGGCACGTCGTTCACCGAGTCCGAGTAGGCGGCGCAGCGCCGCAGGTCCAGTCCCTCGGTGGCGGCCAGCGCGCGCACGGCGTGGGCCTTGGCCGGGCCGTGCAGGATCTCCCCGACGAGCCGGCCCGTGTAGTGCCCGTCGACGCTCTCCGCGACGGTGCCCAGGGCCCCGGTGAGCCCGAGGCGGCGCGCGATGATCAGGGCGAGCTCCACCGGGGTGGCCGTGACCAGCCAGACCCGCTGCCCGGCGTCGAGGTGCATCTGGGCGAGCGCGCGGGTGCCGGCCCAGATCCGGTCCGCCATCAGCTCGTCGTAGATCTCCTCGCCGAGGGTGACGACGTCCTCGACCGGCCGGCCCGCCACGAACGACAGCGCGGTGTCCCGGTGCCCGGCGATCCCGGTCTTGTCCTCCCGGCCGCCGATCCGGAACTTGATCTGCTGCCAGGCGAACCCGGCCATGTCCGAGGTGGTGAAGAACTTCCGCGCGGCCAGGCCGCGGGCGAAGTGGAAGATCGACGCGCCGACCATCATCGTGTTGTCCACGTCGAAGAACGCGGCGGCCGTGAGGTCCGTCGGCGGGGCGTCCGACGCCACCGGGGTCTCGCCCGCGGCGACGGCCGCGGCGGCGGCCGCCTCCCCGGCGCGGACCGCGGGGTCCAGCGCGGTGACCTTGTCCATGACGTCACCGGACTCGGCCACGCCGGCCACCTCGGCCCGGCCGCCCATCCCGAGCGGCGCCCCGTCCCCGTTCAGGCCGGGCCCCTTCCCGCCGAGCCCCGTGTCCCCGTCGCCTGGGCGCGGGTCACCTTGTCCAACCACCTGGGAGCCTTCCGGAACGACGGACGACGAACACCCGACAGACTACTTGCCGAGAACCTTCCGAACGGGCGAACGGCACCCTCACGAGGAGAGTGCCGTCCGGGCCGTGCAGAGGTGCACCGTGATGGGAGTGGATCAGCCGCCCAGCAGGCCGGGCAGCAGCGGCGGCAGGGTGATCGGCGGCAGCAGCGGCGGCGGTGTGGTCGTGCTGCTGGTCGTCGGGTCCGCGGAGCCCCCGGCGGCGTCCGGCGCGGCGGTCTCGGCGCTCCCGGCGGCCCCGTCGACGCCGAGCCGGCCGTCGCCGGGCAGAACGTCGAGCAGATCGCCCTGCTCCTCGGTCGGGGTGCCCGTGGGCGGGGTGGTCGTCGTGCCCTCGGGGGCCGGGGTGGTGGTCCCGTCCTGGTCGGTCGTCGTCCCGGCCTGCGACGACTGGGTCGTCGTCCGCCGGGTCTGCTGCTCCGACCCGCCGCTCGGGTCGGCGACGGTCGCCGACGTCGGGACGCAGGCCGCGGAGGCCGGGACCGCCCCCAGCTCGTCGGCGCCCGCGACGACCTCGCTGCAGCCCGTGCGGGCCCGCAGCGCCTCGGCGCGCTGGTTCATCGCGTTGAGCAGTGCGTAGGACTGCTCGATGTCCGAACGGTTCGCGGCGGGCAGCGACGGGGAGATCTCCCGCATCACGGCCGCCTGGCCCGTCGTCCAGGTGCGCAGGTCCCCCAGCTCGGTGCTGGTCGGTGCGCCGTCGCCGAGCAGGGTCACGGACCCGGCGGTGGCGGAGTCGCGGAACTGTTCGAGCGCCGCGCCGACGAGCACCGGGTCCGGGGAACCGTCGGCGACCATCTGGCGGATCTCGCCCAGCCGGGTCGCGGCGAGGTCGAGGTGGCGGTGGCCGAGCGCGTCGTCGCTGAAGGTGAAGACGGTGCCGGTGGACTCCGAGGCGCGCTTCATGGCGTACAGCGCGTCGCCGGGCAGGGCGTTGCGGGCGACCAGCGCGCCACCGCCGGCGATGGCGACGAGCGCCAGCAGGGCGGCCCCGCTGACCAGCGCGACCCGCTTGCGCAGGCTCGGGCGGCCGCCGGGGCGGCGCGAGCCGCGGGCGCCGCCGGGACGGTTCGGCTGGTCCGGGTGGTCCGATGGGAGGACGTGGCGGGGCTTGCGCCCCCGCGGCACGTCCGTGCCGGCACCGGCGCTCGTGAGGGTGCGGGTGCCGCCCGCTCCGACCGAGACGCCCGCCACGGTCGTCGGGGCGTCCGTGCCGCCTGTCCCGCCGTCCGGCCGCGGACCGGCCACGGGGGCCATCTCCGCGGTCGTCTCGGTCGGCCCGGGCGACGGAGCCGCCGGCGGAGCCATCGTGTCGACGCCGCCGCCGGGGCCGAAGCCCTCCTCGGCGAGCGCCGCGAACAACCGCTGCTTCATCCGGACCGAGGCTTGCCGGTCCGGCGACAGGGAGGAACGGCTGCGGTCGAGCGCAGCCGCCAGCGCGAGCTCGTGTGCGAGCTCCTCCGCGGCGTCGGCGCCGGGAGGTGTCCCGTACGCCTCGTACCGTTCCTCGTCGTCGCCCCGTCCCGCGGGCATGTTGGCCGTCCTCACTGCATCCCTGCACTGTTCGTCAGCGCCGAGCCCGATCGGGACCCCGCACTGCTTCGACGTTCACCCACACAACGAGCCAGGCGGTCGTCGGTTACGGCGTAGGGACCGTTCACCGCTTCGAGTTGTTCGTTCGTCGCACCCGTAACGACACGGCCACAACGGCCGATATAGCCCGCACTCATCGCACACCGTCGGGGAGCAGGGTGGCGAGCCGGCGGACGGCGCGGTGCTGCAGGGCCTTGACCGCACCCTCGTTGCGCTGCATCCGCTCGGCCGTCTCGGCCACGGACAGGCCTTGCAGGAACCGCATCTGGATGCATTCCTGCTGGTCGGGGTTCAGCTTCGCGATCGCGATGCGCAGCTCGTCGTTGGTGGCGTTCTCCAGCACCTGCTGCTCGGGCCCGTGCGTGGTGGGGGAGTAGTCCACGATCTCCGACGTCGTGGACTCGAGCCGGTAGCGGCTGGACTTCACGTGGTCGAAGATCAGGTTGCGGGCGATGGTGACGAACCACGCACCGATGTCCCGGCCCTGGTAGCTGACCGAGCTGATCCGGCGCAGGGCCCGGACGAACGTCTCCTGGGTGAGGTCCTCGGCCAGCGTGCGGTCCCCCATGCGGAAGAGCACGTAGCGGTAGACGACCTCGTGGTAGCGCTCGTACAGCTCGCTGAACGCGGCGAGGTCGCCGGCCTGGCAGCGCTTGACCAGCGTCCAGGTGCCGCCCTCCTCGGCCGACGGCTCCACCGGGTGCTCCTCGGCGGAGGGCGTCACGGGGCGCTGCTGGGGCACCGGGGCGGAGCGGTCCGCCGGACCGGCCCCGGAGGCGAGCGGCGCGTCGGCCTGCGGGACGGCGTCGTAGCGCTCACCGTGCACGGGCGGCGACTGGGCCGAGGGCGTCTGCGCCGCCGGCCGATGGGGAGTCGTCGGTCGCTGCCCCGGCGGGAAGGGCTGGGCCGGGGGAGCTTGGGTCAGTGGTGCCACAGGCGTCCTCGTGGGGGGAGTCGGCCGCACCGCGGCGTCGGCGTGCCAGCCGGCGTCGGTGCGGAGCCGGGGGCGCATCGGGCGGGTCATGAAGCCCTGCGTGCCCGGAGTCGGACAGGGCCCCGCGGGTGAGCCCGCCGAGCGCTGGCAACAGGCTGCATGCCACTCCCTTGGGTGAGGTCTCGTGCCGATCCGGACGGTCGTGCGTTGATCCGGTCGTAGCGGCGGAGCATAGGTCCGGGACAGAGCCCCCCGGCGCGGCGCGCCGCTCGGCGCCGGGAAGATCCGGTGAGCGGGCGACTACGCGCGGTGAACGTCACAGTGGCGTAGCGTGTCCGTCCGTGACGGCGTGTCGAGCCGTCCGTCGTCCCGGGACGTGCTGTCGGCGTGGCTGCCCGACCGCTCGGGGGTCGACCCGTCCGGGCGGTCCGCACCTGCGTTCGCGCGTCGCGCGCGGAGACTCTGCGACACTCGTCGGATCGGCCGTCACCGGCGGCCGTGCCTGCCCGTGTCGTACCCCGAGGAGCGAGTGCCGTGCCAGGAGAAGGCCCACGAGACGGAGAAGGTCCCGTGCCGCAGGGCCTCACGCACGTGTACGCGCTGGTCGAGCGGGCCGCGGCGAACGGGCCGGAGCATCCCGCACTGGTCGACGTCACCGGCGGCACCACGCTGACCTGGGAGGACCTGCACGCGGCGGCCGGCGCCGAGGCGGAGCGGCTGCGGGCCGCAGGGGTCACCCCGGGCGACCGGGTGGCCGTCGTGCTGCCCAACGGCGAGGCCTTCGGCGTCGCCCTGTTCGGTGCGCTGCGGGCCGGTGCCGTGGTGGTCCCGATCGGACCGAGCGCGGTGGCGCGCGAGCTGGAGATCATCCTGGGTGACGCCACCCCCCGGGTGGTGGTCGCCGGACCGGGGGAGAGCGCCGTGGCGGCCGCGGCCGCCGGCGCGGGCGCGCAGGTGCTCCCGCCGCCTCCCTCGGGTGCAGGGGCGGCGGCCACGGGTCCGCGGGCGGGGAGCGCCGACGGTGCTCGGGAAGCGAGCGGGGACGGTGGGGAGGCCATCGCGCTCCTTGTCTACACGTCCGGCACCACGGGCCGTCCGCGAGGTGTCCGTCTCTCCCACCGGGCGCTGCTCGCGAACCGTGCGCAGCTCGCGTCGCTGCGCCCCTCCCCGGTCACCCCGACGGACCGGGTCCTGCTGGCGCTGCCGCTGTTCCACGTGTTCGGCCTCGCCGCCGGGCTCCTGCAGGTCGCCTGGGCCGGGGCCACGGTCGTGCTCACCGAGCGCTTCGACGCCGACGCGATGCCGGATCTGCTGGTCAGGCAACGGGTCAGCGCGATCGCCGGCGTCCCGTCGATGTACCGCGCGCTGCTCGACGTGCCCGCGGAGCAGCTGCGGGCCGGGTTCGCCGGCGTCCGCATCTGCACCTCGGGCGGAGCGCCGCTGCCGCCGAAGTGGTTCACCGCGTTCCACGACGCCACCGGGCTGGACATCGTCGAGGGCTACGGGCTCAGCGAGGCCGGGCCGGTCGTCACGAGCAACCAGGTCGGCGGCGCGGCCCGCCCCGGCTCCGTCGGGCGGCCGCTCCCGGGCGTCGAGCTGTGCCTCGTCGACGCCGCCGGGCGCCCCCTGACGGACTCCCGGGACGACGAGGACGAGGGCGAGGAGGGGGACGTCGCGGACGTCTACACCGATCTCGCGGACGACACCGGCCTCGTCGCCGTGCGCGGGCCCAACCTGTTCTCCGGCTACTGGCCGGACGGCGAGGGCGGCCCGGACGCGGAGGGCTGGTTCCGCACCGCGGACGTCGGCTACCTGGACGGGAACGGGGACCTGCACCTCGTCGACCGCACGTCGGACCTGGTGATCGTCAACGGCTTCAACGTCTACCCGCGCGAGGTCGAGCAGGTGCTCGCCGAGCTGGCGGAGGTGGCCGAGGCCGCGGTCATCGGCATCCCGGACGACCGGACGGGGGCGGCGGTGAAGGCGGTCGTCGTCCGCACGCCCGGCTCGGACCTCACCGAGGAGCAGGTGAACGAGCACTGCGCGGTGCGGTTGGCCCGCTTCAAGCGGCCGACGACGGTCGCGTTCGTCGACGAGCTGCCGCGCACCCCGACGGGCAAGATCGCCCGCCGCACCCTGGCGGAGGTGTAGGGCATGAGTCATTCGGTGACGGTGCTGACGCGGGTCGGCTGCCATCTGTGCGAGACCGCCGAGGCCGAGGTGAGCCGGATCTGCGGCGAGCTGGGCGTCCCGTGGGAGGCCACGGACGTGGACTCGGACGGCGAGCTGCGCGCCGAGTACGGGGACCGGGTCCCGGTGATCCTGATCGACGGCCGGGAGCACGGGTTCTGGCGGGTGGAGGAGAAGCGGTTCCGTTCGGCCCTGACATGAGGTGCCCGACATGAGGCGCCTGCGGATGAGGCGCCGAACCGCTGGGGCCCGGGCGCCGAAAGAACGGTCGTGAGCACAGCGGTCGCCCCCGAGGCGGAACCCACGCCCCGGTCCCGGGTCATCCCGTGGCCTCTCGCCGCGCTGATCGGCGTACTGGCCGTCGGGGCCGCGCTCGGCGCGGGAAACCTCGTCGCGGGAATCATCTCCCCGTCGTCCTCGCCCTACCTGGCGATCGGCGACACGGTCATCCGCTTCTCGCCGCAGCCGGTCACGGAGTTCGCGAAGGCGACCTTCGGCACCGCGGACAAGCCGATCCTGCTCGGCGGCATGGCCGTGGTCATCCTGCTGGTGGCCGCGGTGGCCGGTGTCGCGTCGCGCCGCGACCGGCGTCCGGGCGTCGCCGTGGTGACCGTCCTGGGCATCGCCGGCTTCGCGGCCGTCGCGTTCGCCCCGTCGTTCGCGCCGCTGGACCTGGTGGCCCCGCTCGCGGCGCTGCTCGCGGGCGTCGTCTCGTTCCGGTGGCTGCACCGCCTCGCACTCGACGCGGCGCACGAGCGGGCGGCGGGCCCCGGCGGCGTCTCCCGGCGCAACGTGTTGATCGGCTCGTCGGCCGCGGTCGGTCTCGGCGCCCTCGCCTCCGGGGGCGGGGGCCTGCTGCTCGGCCGCGGCGGCGAGGAGTCCCGCGCCACGGTCACCCGCATGCTCGCCGGCTCCGCGATCACGCGGGCGCCGGCGATCCCGGCGGGCGTGGACTTCGCCTCCGCCGTACCCGGCACGACCCGCTTCCTGACCTCGAACGCGGACTTCTACCGGATCGACGTGGCGCTGCGGATCCCGCAGCTGCGCGCGGCGGACTGGCGGCTGCGCCTGCACGGCATGGTCGACCGCGAGATCACGCTGACCTTCGACGACCTGATGCGCCGCCCGCTCGTCGAGCGCACCGTCACGATGACCTGCGTCTCGAACCCCGTCGGCGGCGACCTGATCTCGACGGCGAACTTCGTCGGGGTCGACCTGCGGGACCTCCTGCTGGAGGCGGGCGTGCAGCAGGGCGCGGACCAGGTGTTCTGCACCAGCACCGATGGCTTCACGGCCGGTACGCCGACCGACGTCGTGCTGGAGCAGGGCCGCGGCGCGATGCTCGCGGTGGGCATGAACGGCGAGGCGCTGCCGCCCGAGCACGGCTTTCCGGTGCGGATGGTCGTACCCGGCCTCTACGGCTACGTGTCCGGGACGAAGTGGATCGCGGACATGGAGGTCACGACCTTCGGCCGCGACAGGCAGAGCTACTGGCTGCAGCGTGGCTGGGCGGAGCGGGCGCCGATCAAGACCGAGGCCCGTATCGACCTGCCGAAGGGCTTCTCCTCGGTGCCGGCCGGACCGGTCGACGTCGCGGGCATCGCGTGGTCCCAGCCACGGGGGATCGGCAAGGTCGAGGTCAGGATGGACGGCGGTCCGTGGCGGCCGGCCGAGCTGGCCACCGAGGTCGGCGGCGACACGTGGCGGATGTGGAAGACGCGGTTCGACCTCGCCGCCGGAAGCCACACCGTGCAGGTGCGCGCCACCGACGCGGACGGGAACACCCAGACCGAGCAGCGCGCGGACCCGGTCCCGGACGGTGCCAGCGGATGGCCGGCGACGATCTTCACCGTCGCCTAGGACGAGCCCGAACCGGCTCGTCCAGCAGTACGAATGTCCTCGTGATATCCACAGTGGACAGAAATTTCGGTCACTGTGACCCGAACGTTATCGAAACCTTCTGAACCGGGTTCGGCGCGATCTCGAACGTCCATCTGACAGGCCCGGACCAACCCGGGCCGGCTTGTAGGAGGAACACCGTGCGCAAGACTCAGCGACTCGCCACCCTCGGCGCGATGGCGGCCCTGGTGGTCACCCTCGGCGCCTGCAGCAGCAGCGAGCGGCCGTCCACCGCCGCCCCGTCGACGGGCGCCCCGGCCACCATGTCCGCCCCGGCGTCGGCAGCGGCCGCCAGCACCGGCGTCACCTCCGCGGCGGACGTCTTCGGCCCGTCCTGCTCCGCGCTCCCCCAGGGCAGCGAGCCCGGCTCGCTCAACGCGATGGGCCCGCAGCCGGTCGCGACCGCCGCGTCGACCAACCCGCTGCTGACCACGCTGGTCAGCGCCGTCGGCAAGGTCCCCGGCCTCGCGGACACGCTGAACGCGGCGCCGGCGCTGACCGTCTACGCGCCGGTCAACACGGCGTTCGAGAAGATCCCCGCGGATACGCTGAACTCGGTCCTCAACGACCAGGCCAAGCTGGGCGCGCTGCTCTCGTACCACGTGTCGGGCACCCGCTACGACAAGGACGGCCTGCTCGCGGCCGGTACCACCACCGAGCTCGCGGGTGGCACGGTCAAGGTCGGCGGCAGCGGTGACGCGATCACCCTGACCGGTGGCAACGGCCAGGCCGCGAACGTGGTCTGCGGCAACATCCCGACCTCGAACGCGACGGTCTTCGCGATCGACTCGGTGCTCATGCCCGCCAGCTGATCGCGGCCCCCCGCCCGCGAGGGCGCACCGCGTCGGCAGCGCAGACCCCGGACTCCCGGCGACCGCACGGTCGCCGGGAGTCCTGCTGTCCGGGGCGGTCCGGCGCGTGTCCTGCACCATGTTCCCGACGACGAGCGGCATCAGGGAGGCGATCACCGGTCGTCCGGGCGGACCCGGGGTCTCAGCACGTCGTCGAGCAAGATCGCAACTTTGTGCACGACTTCACGAGCGGCTACCGTGTGGAGCCGTTGCCGATGCGGCCCCTGCCCATCCGGTCAGTGCTCCTCTCACGGGAGCCGGGACCCCGCCGGCCGACCATCGATCGGAAGAACCCGCCGGTCAGTGGTCTGAGAACAGTCCTGCCAGAAGTACCGTGCCGATGCCCGAGGAGACGCCAGCGTGACGTTGCCGCCGCAGGCCGACTCCCCGGGTGGCGACCCGGGAGCGGACACCGCGCGGGGCTCCCGGTCCATTCCCGAGGCCACCGTCGCCCGCCTCGCCGTGTACCTCCGCGCCCTCGGCGAGCTCGCCGCGGAGGGCGCCGAGACGGTGTCCAGCGAGGAGCTCTCCGCGGCCAGCGGCGTCAACTCCGCGAAGCTGCGCAAGGACCTCTCCTACATCGGCACCTACGGCATCCGCGGCGTCGGCTACGAGGTGACGGCCCTGCAGCACGAGCTCGAGCGCGTGCTCGGGCTGGACCATCCGCAGGCGGTCGCGCTCGTCGGGGTCGGGAACCTGGGCCACGCGCTGGCCGGTTACGGCGGCTTCGGCGGCCGCGGCTTCCCGGTCCGCGCCCTGTTCGACGTGGACCCGGACCTGGTCGGCATCCACATCAACGGGATCCTCGTCGAGCACGCCCGGGACATCCCGCGCATCTGCACGGAGCGCGGTGTGACCATCGGCATGATTGCGACCCCGGCCCAGGGTGCCCAGGGTGTCTGCGACCTCCTGGTGCAGGCCGGCGTGCGCTCGATCCTGAACTTCGCCCCGCTGTTCCTGCAGGTCCCGGCGGAGGTCGAGGTGCGCAAGGTGGACCTGGCCGTCGAGCTGCAGGTCCTCGCGTTCCACGTCGCGCGGCGCAGCGCGGAGGCCGCCGTGGGTGTGACCGCGGCCGAACAGGGGATTCCCCCGAGGCAGGCCGTGGCGGGCACGCGTATCAAAGAGGGCGTCACTACCGTTCCCCAGGTTGTGACCGGTGCGAACGGATCGGCGGTGTTTCCTCGATGAGCGTCCTTGTCGTAGGGCTGTCCCATCGCAGTGCTCCCGTCGAGGTGCTGGAGCGGGCCGCGGTCTCGTCCGCCGACGTGCCCAAGCTCCTCGACGAGATGCTGCGGTGCCCCCACGTCAGCGAAGCGGTGCTGCTCTCGACGTGCAACCGGATCGAGATCTACGCGGTCGTGGACGCCTTCCACGGCGGGCTGGCGGACGTCTCCTCGGTGCTCGGCCGGCACTCCGGCCTCGAGCTCGGTGAGCTGACCGAGCACCTCTTCGTGCACTACGCGAGCTCCGCGGTGCAGCACCTGTTCTCCGTGGCGGCCGGGCTGGACTCGATGGTCGTCGGCGAGTCCCAGATCCTGGGCCAGCTGCGCACCGCGTACGCCACGGCGGACGGGGTCGGTTCCGTCGGCCGGGTGCTGCACGAGCTGGCCCAGCAGGCGCTGCGCGTCGGCAAGCGGGTGCACGCGAGCACCGGGATCGACGCCGCAGGGGCCTCCGTCGTCTCCGAGGCGCTGGCCGACGCGGCCGTGGGTCTCGGGAAGGACCTCTCCGGCACCCGGGCCGTCATCGTCGGCGCGGGGGCCATGGGCGCGCTCGCCGCGGCTCACCTGCGCCGCGCCGGCGCCGCCGAGATCACCGTGCTGAACCGGTCCGCGGAGCGGGCCGAGCGGCTCGCCGAGAAGACCGCCGAGCAGGGCACCCCTGCCCGCGCGGGACTCCTCGAGGACCTGGAGACCGAGCTCGCGCGGGCGGATCTGATGGTGGCCTGCACCGGGGCCATCGGAACCGTGGTCGAGCTCGCGCCCGTCGAGGCG
This sequence comes from Pseudonocardia sp. T1-2H, assembly GCF_038039215.1. Lineage (NCBI taxonomy): Bacteria > Bacillati > Actinomycetota > Actinomycetes > Pseudonocardiales > Pseudonocardiaceae > Pseudonocardia > Pseudonocardia sp. T1-2H. Next base: position 5,871,635 of record NZ_JBBPCL010000001.1, on the reverse strand, counting down.
GCGATGACCGGCCGCGCCGGGCGCCCGCTGGTCGTCTGCGACCTGGGGCTGCCCCGGGACGTCGACCCGGCGGTCGCCGGGGTCGAGGGCGTCACCGTCGTGGACCTGATCGCGCTGCAGCGTCGCCTCGGGGGCGACGCCGGCGTCGCCCGGTCCGTCACGTCGGCCCGCGAGCTCGTCGCGGAGGAGGCCCAGAACTACCTCGCCGCGCAGCGCTCGGCCGAGGTCACCCCCACCGTCACCGCGCTGCGCCGGCGCGCCTCCGAGGTCGTCGACGCGGAGCTGCTGCGCCTGACCTCCCGCCTCCCGGACCTCGAGGACGGCGTGCGCGAGGAGTTCGGCCGCACCGTCCGCCGCGTCGTGGACAAGCTGCTGCACACGCCGACCGTGCAGGTGAAGCGCCTCGCCGTGGGGCCGGACGGGGACAGCTACGCCGCCGCGCTGCGCACCCTGTTCGAGCTGGACCCGACCAAGCCCGCCGCGGTCGCCGGCACCGCCGAGCAGCTCACCGGCGCGGACGTCGCCCGCGCGCTCGAGGCGCCGCTCGAGCCGCCCGCGCAGACCCTGGAGCGAGGCCGATGAGCGTCACACCGCTGCGCGTCGGCACCCGGCCGAGCGCGCTCGCCGTCGCCCAGTCCGGGATGATCGCCGAGCGGATCACCGCCGCCGGGCGCCCCGCCGAGCTGGTGAACGTCAGCACCACCGGGGACCGCTCGCTCGCGCCGATCGCCGAGCTGGGCGTCGGGGTGTTCGTGTCCGCCCTGCGCGAGGCGCTCGTCGCCGGCGAGGTGGACGTCGCCGTGCACTCGTACAAGGACCTGCCCACCAAACCGGACCCGCGGCTCACGCTCGTCGCGGTGCCGGTCCGGGAGGACCCCCGGGACGCGCTCGTCGCCCGCGACGGCCGCGTGCTCGGTGAGCTCGGCGTCGGCTCGCGGATCGGGACCGGGTCGCCCCGGCGCTCGGCCCAGCTCGCCGCGCTGGGGCTGGGTTTCGAGATCGTGCCGATCCGGGGCAACGTCGACACCCGGATCGGGAAGGTGCGGTCCGGCGAGCTGGACGCGGTGGTCGTCGCCGCGGCCGGGCTGCGCAGGCTGGGCCGCGTCGACGAGGCGAGCGAGCTGCTCGACCCGCTGCAGATGCTCCCCGCTCCCGCCCAGGGTGCACTCGCGATCGAGTGCCGGGCGGGCGACGAGGCAGCTCGCCCGCTTCCTCGCCGCGTCGCTGGACGACGCGGCCACGCGCGCGGCGGTCACCGCCGAGCGTTCCGTGCTGGCCACACTCGAGGCGGGCTGCAGCGCACCCATCGGTGCGCTCGCGGACGTCGTCTCGGACTACGTGGAGGACGCGGCCGGGAACGACGTCATCGTCGACCGGCTGTCCCTCCGGGCGATCATCGGCACGACCACGGGGGCGCTGTTGCGCGCCTCCGGTACCGCAGACATGGACAACGCCGAGAAGCTCGGGGCCTCGCTCGCCCTCGAGCTGCTCGACATGGGCGCCGACGACCTGCCGAACGTGCAGGCGTCGCGCGCCGAGAGAATCGCTGGATCGGGAGTGCAAGAATGAGCCAGGCAACGTCCACCCCCGGCCGGATCGCGTTCGTGGGCAGTGGCCCCGGCGATCCCGGGCTGCTGACCGTGCGCGCCCGCGAGGCGCTCGCCGGGGCGCCGCTCGTGATCACCGACCCGGACGTGCCCGACGCGATCCTCGGCCTGGTGGCCGAGGGCGCCGAGGTCAGGCCCGCCGTGGGCCAGCCCGCCGACGTGGCGGGGGACCTGCTCACCGAGGCCCGTACGGGCCGCGCGGTGGTCCGGCTGGTCTCCGGTGACCCACTGACCGTCGACGCCGTGGTGGCCGAGGCGCAGGCCGTCGCCGCCGAGGGCGTCGCCTTCGACGTGGTCCCGGGCGTTCCGGCCGGTACCGCGGTGCCTGCCTACGCCGGTGTCCCGCTGGGATCCGGCCACATCGAGGCGGACGTCCGGGCGGGCCTGGACTGGGCGAAGCTGGCCGTCGCGCCGGGCACCCTGGTGCTGCACGCCGCCGCCGCGCACCTCGCCGAGGTCGCGACGTCGCTGACCGAGCACGGCCGCCCGTCGGACACCCCGGTCGCGGTCACCGCGCACGGCACCGAGTCCACCCAGAAGACCGTGACGACGACGCTCACGTCGATGCCGTCGGCCGCCGGGGACCTCGAGGGCCCGCTCGTGCTGACCGTCGGTGACGAGGTCGCCCGCCGCGCGGACCTGTCGTGGTGGGAGTCCCGCGCGCTCTACGGCTGGCGGGTCCTGGTGCCGCGCACCAAGGACCAGGCGGGCGTGATGAGCGACCGGCTGCGCATGCACGGGGCGATCCCGGAGGAGGTCCCGACCATCGCGGTCGAGCCGCCCCGCTCGCCCACCCAGATGGAGCGGGCCGTCAAGGGCCTGGTCGACGGCCGCTACCAGTGGGTCGTCTTCACCTCCACCAACGCCGTGCGCGCGGTGTGGGAGAAGTTCGCCGAGTTCGGCCTGGACGCCCGCGCGTTCTCCGGCGTGAAGATCGCCTGCGTCGGGACCGCGACCGCCGAGAAGGTGCGCGCCTTCGGCATCGTGCCCGAGCTGGTGCCGGACGTGGAAGAGTCGCAGACCTCCTCGTCCGAGGGGCTGCTGGAGATCTTCCCGCCGCACGACGACATCCTGGACCCGGTCGACCGGGTCCTGCTGCCGCGGGCGGACATCGCGACCGAGACCCTCGCCGCCGGCCTGACCGAGCGCGGCTGGGAGATCGACGACGTGACGGCCTACCGGACCGTCCGGGCCGCGCCGCCGCCCGCCCCGATCCGCGAGGCGATCAAGACCGGTGGGTTCGACGCGGTCTGCTTCACCTCGTCGTCGACGGTGCGGAACCTGGTCGGCATCGCGGGCAAGCCGCACGCCCGCACGCTCGTCGCCTGCATCGGGCCGGCGACGGCCGAGACGGCGCGGGAGTTCGGCCTGCGGGTGGACGTCCAGCCGGACGAGGCCCGGGTCCCGGCCCTGGTCGACGCCCTGGCCGCGCACGCCTCCCGGCTGCGCGCGGAGGGCGCCCTGCCGCCCCCGAAGAAGGCCAAGGCTCGCCGCCGCTGAGCCCGAGCACGAAAAGGGCCGCTCCCCTCGGGGAGCGGCCCTTTCTCGTGGACGAGGGCGGGGCGGCTCGTGCCACCGGTCCGACGGTACGGCCGGTGCCGCTCGAGTGGCTCGAGCACCACCCTGCGCCGCTCGAGCCACTCAGGCACCGGTCCGACGGTACGGCCGGTGACGCTCGAGTGGCTCAAGCACCACCCTGGGCTGCTCGAGCCACTCGAGCGGCGGTCAGGAGCTGGCGGTCGCCGGGCGGAGCAGGTTCCACCAGCGTCGGCGGGCGGTCTCGGCGGCCTGCTCCGCGTCCGCCTTCGCCAGGGCCTCGGCCGTGACGACCGGGATCACCTCGGTCTGCGCCTCGCTGGCGTGCAGCTCCGGCGGGTACGCCGCGACCCGCTCCGCCTCGGAGATCCCCTCGACCGGCTCCCACGGGCCGGTCTGCCGGGCCCGGGCCAGGTACGCCGACGCGGCCGCGAGGCCCGCGCGCACGCCCTCCGACGTCGGCGCGGCGCCGATGCTGCGGTGCCCGGCACCCCACGGGGCCAGGCCGGCGTGGTGCCCGATCGTGACGGTGACGAACTCCCAGGCGTAGTCCCGCTCCTGGGTGCCGACGAGGTCCCGGAGCTCGTCCGGGCCCCAGGTCGCGCTGCCCTCGTCCGCGGTGCCGCGGACGGTGAGCACGAGGATGCGGGCGGGCCGCTCCTCCTCCGGCATGGCGGCCAGCGTGGCGCCGAGCTCCGCGGCGAGGCCGCCGAGGGCGTCCCGGACCGCGGCGGTGCCGCCGCCGTGCAGGCGCGGCACGCGGACGTCCGCGGCCGGCTTGGGGGCGGTGAACTTCCGGCCCGTGCGGACGACGCTGACGAGCAGCTCGCCGTCCTGGTCGCGATGGGCGGCGAGGAGGTCCGTGATCCCGGTGCGCACGTCGTCGCGGACCGGCTTCAGGGAACTGGATCGATCGAGAAGGAGGGCGATGACGGTGCGTCCCGGCTTTGTCACGCACGCAGGATGCCGTATCGGGTGAGCCGCCTCGCTCCCGGGCCCACGTCGGTGACGCAGGTCGGCGCCCGGTCGTACCCTGGAGCGATGGCCTTCCCCGTCCAGCGTCCGCGCCGGCTGCGTTCCACCCCGGCGCTGCGCCGGCTGGTGGCCGAGACCGACCTGCGGCCCCGCCACCTGGTCCTGCCGATGTTCGTCAAGGAGGGCGCCGCCGAGCCGGTACCCATCTCGTCGATGCCGGGGGTCGTGCAGCACAGCCGGGACTCGCTGCGCAAGGCCGCGGCCGAGGCCGTGGCGGCGGGCGTCGGCGGGCTGATGCTCTTCGGCGTCCCGGAGAAGCACGACGCGACGGGCTCCGGTGCCGTCGACCCGGACGGGATCCTCAACGTCGCGCTGCGGGACGTCCGCGCCGAGGTCGGGGACGCGACCGTCCTGATGTCGGACCTGTGCCTGGACGAGTTCACCGACCACGGCCACTGCGGCGTGCTCGACGCCGACGGCGCGGTGGACAACGACGCCACGCTGGAGATCTACGCCGCGATGGGCGTCGCGCAGGCCGAGGCGGGGGCGCACGTCGTCGCCCCCAGCGGCATGATGGACGGCCAGGTCGGCGTGATCCGGGCGGCGCTCGACGCCGCCGGGCACCCGGACACCGGGATCCTCGCCTACACCGCGAAGTACTCCTCGGCGTTCTACGGGCCGTTCCGCGAGGCCGTGCAGTCCCAGCTCAAGGGCGACCGCAAGACCTACCAGCAGGACGGCGCGAACCTGCGCGAGGCGCTGCGCGAGCTCGCACTGGACCTCGAGGAGGGCGCGGACATGGTCATGGTCAAGCCCGCGCTGCCCTACCTGGACGTGCTGCGGACGGTCGCCGAGACCGCGGACGTCCCGGTCGCCGCCTACCAGGTGTCCGGCGAGTACGCGATGCTCGAGGCCGCCGCCGCGAACGGCTGGATCGAGCGCGACCGGGCCATCCACGAGACGCTCACCTCGCTGCGGCGCGCGGGTGCGGACTTCCTGCTCACCTACTGGGCCACCGAGGTCGCCCCCCGGCTGGACTGATCCGGTCGCGGCGGCCAGGCACTAGGCTGCGCCCCTGATCCGAGGGCCTCCGCGGCGGAGGCCGGTGACCGAGGGGAAGCGTCCGATGAGCCACGATCCGTCATCCGGTGGAAGCGGCCAGGACTGGGACGCCGGGGCGCAGCAGCCGCCGTCGTACGAGAGCGGTCACGGCCGGGCGCCCGGCTACGGCCAGGCCGCCCCGGGCGGTTACGGCCCCCCTCAGGGCTACGGCCAGGGCGAGTACGGCCAGGGCGGCTATCCCGAGGCCGGTTACCCGCAGCCGGGATACCCCCAGCCCGGATATCCCCAGCCCGGATATCCCCAGCAGAGCCCGTACGGCGGCCCGCCGGTCGGGGGCCCGCAGGGGGAGGCCCGCGGCTTCTTCTCCGCGCTGTTCGACTTCAGCTTCACCACGTTCGCCACGCCGGTGGTGGTGAAGGTCGTCTACATCGTCGGGATCATCGTGCTCGCGCTCGGCTGGGTGGGCGCCGTGGTCGTCGGCTTCTCCCGGAACCCGGCGGTCGGTCTCGCCGCCCTGCTCCTGGGCGGTCTGGCGGCGTTCTTCTACCTCGTGCTGCTCCGCGTGACCCTCGAGCTCTACTACGCGATCGTGCGGATGTCCGAGGACGTCCACCGCCGCCCCTGACCGCGTGGACATCCCGGCGGGCCGGTCCTACGGTGACGCCGTGAGCACGCCGTCGGAACCCCAGGACCGTCCGACGCCCGAGGCCGGGCCCGACGACGGACCCGGGACGGGCCGACGGCCGCCGGCGTGCCCGGGAGCCGGGACGAGGGTGCGCCGACCCCGGAGCAGCCCACCGCGGAGCAGACCGCCCCGGTGCCGGACGCACCGCCGGAGTACCCCCGGCCCGCGCAGTCAGGCCCCCCGCCCGGCTGGAACGTGCCCTACAACTCGTCGGGCCCCTCGACCGGCCACTACCCGCAGTACCCACAGAACCCCTACGGTCCCCGGGCGGGCGGCTGGTACGGCGCGCCGCAGCAGCCCTATCCCCAGTCCCAGCCCTACGCGGCCCCGCAGTACGCGCCCCCGCAGCAGGCGGGGTACGGGGGACGGACGTCTACGGCGGCTGGTCCCCGCCCCCCGCGGGCATGGTCGCCGAGCCCGAGGCGCCGCGCCGGCCGGGCTCGGTCGCCCTGGGGATGGTCCTGATGATCCTCGCGGCGCTGCCGTTCCTGGTCCTCGGCGTCGCCGGGACGACCGTCCCGCTGACCCGCGACATGTTCCCGCCCGAGCTCGGCCTGGACGGGCTGCTCGCGCAGTCCGCGCTGACGTTCGAGCAGCTCGTCGCGGCGGTCCGGGTGCTGCTCGCGTTCATCGCGCTGCTCGCGCTCGTCTACATCGTCCTCGCTGTGGTCGCGTTCACCGGCCGGAACTGGGCCCGGGTGACCGCGACGGTGCTGACGGCGGTGTTCTCGGTGGTCATGCTGCTGAACCTGCCCGGCGTGCTGGGGGACCCGGCGGCGCTCGCCGTCGTGCTCGCGCCGGCGGTGCTCGGGATCGCGGGCGTGCTGCTCATGCGGACCCCGCCGGCGTCGGCCTGGTTCGCCTCCCGCCGCGCCCGGGCCCGCCGCTGACGCACGCGTCACGGGGACCGCACGGGCCGGATCCCGCCACGGCTGTAAGACTGGCTGGTGTGAGTGCCCCGATCACGCCAGAGAAGTCCCGCCCAGAGAAGTCGGCGCAGCTGTTCGCCCGCGCGACCGAGGTCATCCCGGGCGGGGTCAACTCGCCGGTCCGGGCCTTCAGCTCGGTCGGCGGCACCCCGCGCTTCATGGTCTCGGCGAAGGGTCCCTGGCTCACCGACGCCGACGGGGCCCGCTACGTCGACCTGATCTCGTCCTGGGGGCCGATGATCCTGGGCCACGCGCACCCGGCCGTCGTCGAGGCGGTGCAGGTGGCCGCGGCGAGCGGGCTGTCCTTCGGCGCGCCGACGCCCGCGGAGCTGGCCCTCGCCGAGGAGATCATCGGCCGGGTCGCGCCGGTGGAGCAGGTGCGGCTGGTCAACTCCGGCACCGAGGCCACGATGAGCGCGATCCGGCTGGCCCGGGGCATCACCGGGCGGAAGGTGATCGTCAAGTTCGCCGGCTGCTACCACGGCCACGTCGATGCGCTGCTCGCCCAGGCCGGCTCCGGTCTCGCGACGCTGGGCCTGCCCACCAGCCCCGGCGTGACGGGCGCGCAGGCCGCGGACACCGTCGTCGTCCCGTACAACGACCTGGAGGCCGTGCGCACCGTCTTCGCCGAGCGCGGCAGCGAGATCGCCTGCGTGATCACCGAGGCGGCCGCCGGGAACATGGGCGCCGTCGCGCCGCTCCCCGGCTTCAACGCGGGGCTGCGCGAGATCACCCGCGAGCACGGCGCCCTGCTGGTGATGGACGAGGTCATGACGGGTTTCCGGGTCTCGCCCGCCGGCTGGTACGGCCTCGACGGCGTCGCCGGGGACCTCTACACCTTCGGCAAGGTCATGTCCGGCGGGCTGCCCGCCGCGGCCTTCGGCGGCTCCGCCGAGCTGATGTCCTACCTCGCGCCGGTCGGGCCGGTCTACCAGGCCGGGACGCTCTCGGGAAACCCCGTCGCCGTCGCCGCCGGGCTCGCCACCCTGCGCGCCGCGGACGCGGACGTCTACGCGGCGCTCGACGCGAACGCGGCCCGGCTCGTCCGTCTCTTCGGCGACGCGCTGAGCGCGGCCGGAGTGCCGCACCGCGTCCAGACCGCGGGGAACATGTTCTCGGTCTTCTTCACCGAGGACGAGGTGCACGACTACGACGGCGCCCGCGCCGCCCAGACCTGGCGGTTCCCGCCGTTCTTCCACGCCCTGCTCGAGGCGGGCGTCTACGGCCCGCCGAGCGCGTTCGAGGCCTGGTTCGTCTCCGCGGCGCTGGACGACGACGCGTTCGCCGTGATCGAGAAGGCGTTGCCGGGCGCCGCCCGCGCGGCCGCCGCGGCGGTGACCCCGTGAGCCGTGTGATCGGGTCCCGCGGGGCCGAAGGCCTGCTCGGCACCCCTGAGCCGACGGGCCCGCGGACCGTCGTCCACCTGCTGCGGCACGGCGAGGTGCACAACCCCGAGGGCATCCTCTACGGCCGCCGGTCGGGCTTCCGGCTGTCCGAGCGGGGCCAGGAGCAGGCCGGGCTGGTCGCGAGCGCGCTCGCGGACTCCGACGTCACCGCCGTCCTCGCGTCGCCCCTGCAGCGCGCGCAGGAGACCGCGATGCCGATCGCCGTGAAGCACGGCCTGGAGATCGTCACCGACGAGGGCCTGATCGAGGCCGGCAACAAGTTCGAGGGCAGCCGGTTCGGCGTCGGCGACGGTGCGCTGCGGCGCCCGGCGAACTGGCCGTTGCTGCGGGACCCGTTCACGCCGTCCTGGGGCGAGCCGTACCTGGCGATCGCCCACCGGATGCTCGGCGTGCTGCAGCGGGCCCGGGCGCTGGCCGAGGGCCACGAGGCCGTCTGCGTGTCCCACCAGCTGCCCGTCTGGACGCTGCGGCGCTACCTGCTGGGCCAGCGGCTGTGGCACGACCCCCGGAGGCGTCAGTGTGCCCTTGCGTCGCTGACGACCTGCGAGTTCACCGGCACCACCCTCACCGGCCTGCGCTACAGCGAGCCGGCGGGGGCGAGCGACCCGGCCCGGACCGGCGCATGAGAAGCACCCAGACCCTCGTGGCGGCCCTGCTGGGCGCCGTCCTGCTGCTCACCGGGTGTTCGACCAGCAAGGACGCCGTCGCGCAGTCGCAGCAGACCTTCACCTTCGTCGCGCCGGGCGGCAAGACCGAGATCATGTACGACCCGCCGTCGTCCCGCGGCACGGTGCCCGAACTGTCCGGGGACAGCCTGCTGCACGACGGGCAGAAGGTCGGCCTGGAGGACTTCGCCGGCCAGGTCGTCGTCGTCAACATCTGGGGATCGTGGTGCGGGCCGTGCCGCACCGAGGCACCGGACCTGGAGTTCGTGCTGCAGCAGACCCGGGCCTCCGGGGTCGGCATGCTCGGCATCGACGTCCAGGACTCGCGGTCCGCCGCCGCGGACTTCGTGCAGGACCGCGGGATCACCTACGACTCGATCTACGACCCGTCCGGGCGCAGCCTCGTGGGGCTCTCCGGCTATCCCCGCAACGCCGTCCCCTCGACGATCGTGCTGGACCGACAGCACCGCGTCGCGGCGGTCTACCTCGGGGCGATCCAGGTGGCCAAGCTGATCCCGGTCGTGCAGCGGCTGGCCGCCGAGGAACCCGCGCCCGCCTGACCCGGGACCGCGATCCACTACAACGTGTAGAACCCGGTGCGCGGGGTGCCGGTGCCCGCACATACCCTGGTCGGTGATGGACGCGTCGACCACCCTCGCGATCTCGGGCCCGCTGCTGGTGGCAGCGGTCGTCGCCGTGCTCGCGGGAGCCGTGAGCTTCGCGTCGCCGTGTGTCGTCCCGTTGGTCCCGGGCTATCTCGCGTACCTCGCCGGGCTGGTCGGGGCAGACTCCCCGCCGGCCACCACCGCCGAGGCAGGGAAGCGCCGTGAGGGCCGCTGGCGCGTCGCCGGGGCGGCGGCGCTGTTCGTCGCCGGGTTCACCGTGGTGTTCGGGGCGATCCTGGTCGGCGTCGTCTGGCTGTCGGACGTGCTGGTGCGCAACGAGGCCGTGCTGCAGCGCGTCGGCGGCGTGGTCATGATCGCGATGGGGCTGGCGTTCGTCGGCCTGCTGCCGGTGCTGCAGAACGAGCGGCGCGTGCACTGGGTGCCGCGGGCGGGCCTCTGGGGTGCGCCGCTGCTCGGCGCGGTGTTCGGCCTCGGCTGGGTGCCCTGCATCGGCCCGACGCTCGCGGGCGTCGTCGCGGTCGCGGCGGGCACGGGCGGGGGATCGCTGCGCGGCGTCGTCCTCACGCTGGCCTACTGCGCGGGTCTCGGGCTGCCGTTCGTCGTCATCGCGCTGGGCGCCTCGCGCGCCGTGCGGGCGCTGGGCTGGTTGCGCCGCCACACCCGCACCATCCAGATCTCCGGGGGCGTGCTGCTCGCCGCCGTCGGGATCCTGCTGCTCACCGGCCTGTGGAGCTCGCTGCTCGTGCAGCTCCAGGTCTCCGTCGCCGGCTTCACCCCGGCGATCTGATGAGCTCCCCGCCCACGGCGCCCCCGTCCCCGCCCGAGACCGCTCCGGGCGCCGAGCCTCCCGCGAGCGGGCCGTCCCGGCTCCGCCGGCCGCTCGCGTTCCTGCGCAACACCTGGCGCGGCCTGACGAGCATGCGCACCGCCCTGGTGCTGCTGTTCCTGCTGGCCCTGGCCTCGCTGCCCGGCGCGCTGCTGCCGCAGCGCTCGCTGAACCAGCAGCTGGTGGACTCCTACTTCGCGGACTACCCGACGCTCGCGCCCTGGCTGGACAAGGTCGGCGCGTTCGACGTCTTCGCCACGCCGTGGTTCGCCGCCATCTACCTGCTGCTGATGATCTCCCTGTGCGGGTGCCTGCTGCCGCGCTCGCTCGAGGGCGTGCGCGCCGCGCGGGCCACCCCCGTCGCCACGCCGCGCAACCTCGCCCGGCTGCCGCACCACGCGTCGGCCACGCTGGACGAGGAGCCGGACGCCGTCGTGGCCCGGGTGCGCTCCCGGCTCGGCGTCGGGTCCCGGTTCGGCTGGCGCAGTGCGGAGGCCACGGACGCCGAAGGCGTCCGCACCGTCTCGTCGGAGAAGGGCTACCTCCGCGAGACCGGCAACCTTGTCTTCCACATCAGCCTGGTCGGGCTGCTCGTGGGCATCGCCGTCGGCAAGCTCTTCGGCTACGAGGGCCAGGTCATCGTGCTGGCGAACGGGAACCAGTTCTGCAACACCTCGATCCTGGGCTACGACTCGTTCCGGCCCGGCCTGCGCGTCGACGGCACGGACCTGCAGCCGTTCTGCGTACAGATCGACGACTTCACCGCGGACTACCTGCCCAACGGCCAGCCGGACACCTACCGCGCGGACATCGGCTACCAGGACAGCACGCAGGTCGAGTCCGGGGACGCCGGCACCTGGAGCCCCTACGAGCTCGCGGTCAACCACCCGCTGCGGGTGGACGGCGCCCGCGTCTACCTCACCGGCCACGGCTACGCGCCCCGGTTCACGGTCACCTGGCCCAACGGCGAGCAGCGCACCGGTGAGATCCAGTGGCAGCCGGTGGACCAGACCACGCTGCTCTCGCAGGGCGCCACGAAGTTCGAGCGCCCCGGCATGGCGGACGACGCGCAGCGGCAGAAGAGCTCGCTGGCGATCACCGGCCTCTTCGCGCCGACGAGCTCCGGCGGGAAGGTCGTCACGTCCACCTACCCGGAGATGCGCAACCCCGAGGTCGCGATCGACGTCCTGCGCGGTGACCTCGGCCTGGACGACGGCCGCGGCCAGTCGATCTTCGCCGTGGACCAGTCGAAGGTCGACTCCGGGCAGCTCGTCCGGGTCGCCCGGGCCAACCTGGTCCCGGGCGAGTCCACGACCCTGGACGACGGCACGGTGGTCCGCTTCGACGACGTGACCCCGTGGGTCGCCCTGCAGGTCAGCCACGATCCGGGCCAGTTCTCCGTGCTGGTCTTCGCGATCCTGATCCTGATCGGGCTGGGCCTGTCGCTGTCGATCAAGCGGCGGCGGTTCTGGGTGCGGCTGACCCCGGCCGGGGAGGGCCGCACGCTCGTCGAGCTGGGCGGCCTGGCCCGTACGGACCAGGCCGGGTACGGCGAGGAGTTCGACCGCCTCCGGGCGGACCTGCTGGACCCGAAGTCAGACGACAAGAAGGACGGTTGAGGCAATGCCCGTCGACCCGATGCTGTCCGCGTACAGCGACCTGGTGTTCAAGGCCGCGGTCGCGGTCTACACCATCGCGATGCTGATGCACGCCGTCGAGTACGTGCTGGCCCGCACGACCGCGCCGGTCCCGGCGCTCGCGGGCGCCTCCGCCGAGGGTGCGGCGGGCGGCACCCTCACCGCGACACCGCCGGACGGCGAGCGGGCCGTTCCCGCCGCGGGCGGGCGGACCCGGTCGGACCGCTTCGGCGGCATGGCCGTGTCGCTAACCGTGCTGGGCGTGCTCCTGCACGTCGGCGCGATCGTGCTGCGCGGGCTGGCGGTCGGCCGCTGGCCGCTGGGCAACATGTACGAGTTCGCGTCGGCGATCGGTCTGGCCGCCGTCGTCACGTGGCTCGTGGTGCTGCGCCGCACCCCGTCGATCCGCCGGGTCGGCGCGTTCGTGCTGCCGCCCGTGCTGATCCTGCTGTACCTGGCCGGGACGGTGCTCTACGCCCAGGCGGCCCCGGTCGTCCCGGCGCTGCAGTCCTACTGGCTGATCATCCACGTCACCACGGTCACGATCGCGTCCGGCCTGTTCCTGGTGGCGGGCTTCGCGAGCATCGCCTACCTGCTGCGACGGTCGGGCAAGCTGTCCGCGTTCACCGCGAAGCTCCCGTCGGTCGAGGCGCTGGACCGCCTCGCCTACCGCATCTCGGCCGTCGCCTTCCCGCTGTACACGTTCGCGGTGATCGCGGGCGCGATCTGGGCCGAGGCGGCCTGGGGCCGGTTCTGGGGCTGGGACCCGAAGGAGACCGTCGCCTTCGTCGCGTGGGTCGTCTACGCCGCGTACCTGCACGCCCGGGCGACCGCCGGCTGGCGCACCACCGGCGCCGCGTGGATCAACGTCCTGGGCTTCGCCACCGTCATGTTCAACCTGTTCTTCATCAACATGGTCGTGGCCGGGCTGCACTCGTACGCGGGCCTCTGAGAGCCGCCGCCGCATCCGGGCCGCGTCCCCCCGTGAGTGGTTCGGCTCCCGTCTTCTCGCACAAGACCGTCTCCACGACTACGGTCGGCAACCGTGAGCGATCGAGAGCCGGACCAGCTTCCTGACGGCTCCGTGGGCCGGTACGTCCGGGAACGCTGGGCCGCGGCGGGCCAGCCGCCGTCGGGCCGGTCGCGCCGGACGACACCGCTGACACCGTCGCCCCGGGCGCGTCCGGACATCGAGACCCGGCCCGTCGAGGACGACGTCCCCGCGGCCGCCGCTCCTGCAGAGGACGGCCCGGCCGCCGAGTACCCCCCGGTGAACGGCCACGCGGCGGCGCAGGCCACCGGGCAGGAACGGACCGACGGGAGCCACGCCGAGGTCCCCCCGCCGGTCGACCCGGCTCGACGCCCGGAGCTCGGCTTCCGCCGGGACTCCGAGGCCTGGGGGGTGGTCCCGGACGACGGGGACTGGGGGGCGGCGCTGCTCGACGAGGACCTCGAGGACGACCTGGCGGACGTCCCGGCCCCGGACGACACGCGGACACCGCCGGAGGGGACCGAGCGGCAGGGGCAGCACCGGCCCGCAACGGACGAGCACACCGGCCCGCAGCAGGATTCCGGCCGGCACGACCCGCAGGTGTCGACGAGCTCGGGCCGGCACAGCGGCGTCGGCTATTCGCACCTTGTCGCCCACGCCCCGGCCACGCAGACGCCGGCCCCGCAGGCTCCCGCAGCCGAGGCGCCGGCGACGCAGGAGTGGCGGCCCCAGCCGCAGCGCCGTCCGGAGCCGCCTCGTGCGGAACCGGTGCCCGGCGAGGAGCAGCCCGAGACGCCCCCGACCGCCTGGCCCGGGATCCCTGCCCGCCTCGACCTGCCCGTGCAGACCGCCGAGACGGCCGCCGACACCGGCGCCCATGCCGCGCCATCGGCCCCGGTGGGTGACCCGGCTCCCGGTCCGGCCGACCGGACGCACGTCGGTGCCGGGCACGCCGAGCCGGGCGAGCAGACCCGGGCGACGCGGGGCGTCGGGCGCTGGACGGACCCCGGAGCCGTCGCCGCGCAGGAGGCGCACCGCGCCCGGGCGGCGGAAGCGGCCCTGACCGAGGACGCGGCCCTGTCCTCGGCGCGGTTGCTGCGGCCGTCGAAGCGGCCGCCGCAGTCCGGCTGGCGCAAGCTCCTCTACCTGGTCACCGGCCGGATGCTCAACCCCGGCGAGAGCCCCGCGGACGTCCGCAAGCGCGAGCTCACGGCGCGGGTCAACCAGCCGCTGCTGGGCTGCCACAAGATCGCTACCCTGAGCCTCAAGGGCGGGGTCGGCAAGACCACGATCACCGCGACCCTCGGCGCCACCTTCGCGTCGCTGCGCGGGGACCGGGTCGTGGCGGTCGACGCCAACCCGGACCGCGGCACGCTCAGCCAGAAGATCCCGCTGGAGACCAGCGCGACGGTCCGCCACCTGCTCCGCGACGCCCAGCGGGTCCGCCGCTACACCGACGTCCGCGCCTACACCTCGCAGGGGGCGTCCCGGCTCGAGGTGCTGGCCAGCGAGCAGGACCCGGCCGTGTCCGAGGCGTACAGCGAGCGGGACTACCGCCGCACGGTCACGCTGCTCGAGCACTTCTACAACATCGTCCTGACGGACTGCGGCACCGGACTGATGCACTCTGCGATGTACGGCGTGCTCGGCGTCGCGGACCAGCTGATCATCGTCTCGTCGGGTTCGATCGACGGCGCCCGCAGCGCGTCGGCGACGATGGACTGGCTGGACGCGCACGGTCACCAGGACCTCGTCCGCAACGCGGTCGCGGTGATCAACTGCGTGCACCGGAGCGCGGGCGGTGTGGACCTGCAGCGGGTGGCGGAGCACTTCTCGGGTCGTTGCCGGGCGGTGGTGCAGATCCCGTTCGACGCGCATCTCGAGGAGGGCGCGGAGGTGGACCTGGAGCGGCTGGACCAGGCGACGCAGATCGCGTTGCTGGAGCTCGCGGCGTCCGTGGCGGACGGTTTCCCCTCCTGAGACGGGGGCCCTCCTGAGGCAGGGGCCCTCCTGAGGCGGGGGCGCGACCCTTCAGCAGGGATCGCGGTGGGGGAGCGACCTGGCCCGGGGTCGTATGCGACCCCGGGAGGGATCTGCTCAGGCCGAGGGCGGGTCCTCGGGACGCTTGATGGACTCGGCCAGGTGCCGCAGGAAATCGGGATCGTCGTCCGGGCCGGTGGCGCGCGGCCGACGATCCGCCGGGGCGGACTGCTGGGCGGTACCGCCCGGTACCTCGGCGCGATCGGTCTGCATCGCCCGCCACAGCAGCAGGGCGATGATCGCGGCGCCGGCGAATGCGATCAGGAACAGCATCAACCACCACCTCCGTGGTCGAGCGTAGCGGAGGAAGGGCAATGCCCGGGTAAAGCGACCGTCATCGGGTGGCGCCCCATATCAGGGGTCGGGCGACCGCCGCGGTGGCCCTCGGCGGGCCCCGGACGACACGACGGGCCGGGGTCCGGTCATGGTGACCGGGCCCCGGCTCGTGTCGTCGTTCAGGGGTGGCGCGTCGGCAGCGTCGCCTCACTGGTGAGGTCCGCGAGCATGCCGCGCACCTCGGACTCCCGGAAGCGCCGGTGGCCACCGGGCGTCCGGATCGATCCGATCCGTCCGGCCGAGGCCCAGCGGGTCACGGTCTTCGGATCGACGCGGAACAGGGCGGCGACCTCACCTGGGGTGAGGAGCCGCTCGTTCCCGGTCGTGGTCGGAGCAGACATCCAAAGCCTCCGCATCGTCGATTACCGGGCCATCGTGACACCTGGGACCCCGGGTACTCGAACGGTTGGGCGGAGGTAAAGGGCTCTTAAAGGGCAAAACGGACGCAAAGGCCCGATCCGGGGAACGCCGCGCCTCGACAACGAACACCGCCCGCCCCGAGTTCCCGCGCCGCGACGGCGGTTCCCACCTGCGGCGACGCGATGCGCCCGGGGGTCGTACCCTCGACCGCATGAGCACGTCCGACGACTCCGGCACTCCGCACGCCGCACCCGGCCTCGCGTCCACCCTGACGCTCTACGCGCTCGCGCGGATCGCCCTCGTGGGCGTCATCGCGGCGCTGCTGTCGGTCGCGGGGGTCCCGCTGCTGCTGTCGGTCCTGCTGGGCCTGATCGTCGCGCTGCCGCTGTCCCTGGTGGTGTTCCGGTCCCTGCGCGCGCGGCTGGACCTGGCGCTCGGGGAGGCGCGTCGGCGACGCTCCGCCGAGCGCGAATCCCTGCGCTCCCGGCTGCGCGGCGAGGAAGCCCGGCGCGAGGAGCCCCGGCCCGCGGACCTCGACGGGGCCGGGACCGGCGGCGACGACGTCCGGGGCGAGGACGGGCAGCCCTCAGAACAGCACGCCGAGCGCGAGGCCGACGCCGGTCGCGGCTGACCAGGCCAGGAGCGTCAGCCCGGTGTCCTTGAGCACCTTGATCAGCTTCCGGCCGTCCGCCCCGGCCAGCACCCGGCGGACGAGCCCGACCGCCAGCGGCAGCGCCAGCAGCCCGAGCAGCATCGGCCAGCTGCGGATCCCGGCGCCGATCGAGAGCAGGAACGGCAGGACGATCAGCGCCGCGTAGAGCCGGCGCGTGTCCCTGTCCCCGAGCGTGACGGCGAGCGTGCGCTTGCCGGAGACCTCGTCCGTCGCGATGTCCCGGACGTTGTTCGCGACCAGCACGGCGCACGTCAGGAACCCGACGGCCACCGAGCACACGACGGCGAGCGGCCCGATCGAGCCCGCCTGCGTCAGCGTCGTCCCCAGCACCGCGACCGGGCCGAAGAACACGAACACCGCGACCTCGCCGAGCCCGGCGTAGCCGTAGGGGCGCTTGCCGCCGGTGTAGAACCAGGCCCCGGCGATGCAGACGGCGCCGGCGGCGATCATCCACCACGACTCGGACAGCGAGACCAGCGTCAGTCCGGCCAGCGCCGCGATCGCGAAGCAGACGAGCGCGGCCGTGCGGACCGCGGTGGGCGCGGCCACCTTCGATCCGACGAGCCGCATCGGGCCGACGCGGTCGTCGTCCGTCCCGCGGATGCCGTCGGAGTAGTCGTTGGCGAAGTTCACGCCGATCACCAGGGCGACGGCGACGACCAGCGCCAGCACCGCCCGTCCGATGTCGACGGTGCCCGACCCGATGGCGGCGCCGGTGCCGACGAGGACGGGGGAGACGGCGGTGGGAAGGGTGCGGGGTCGCGCGCCCTCGACCCACTGCGACAGCGTGGCCACACCACGAACCTAGTCCGTCGGTGCCCCGGAGCCCGCGCCGGAACCGCAGGATGTGACGTCCCCCGCGCCCGGCAGAGCGGCCGCGACGACGAATTGACCTGCGCCGATCCGCACCCATGCGTCGCCGGAGCCGGCGAGGCACTCCACGGGGACGCTCGCGTCCTCCGCGGCGATCCCGACGATCGACGCGGCGGCGTCCGGAGCCGCGTGCACCGTGACGAGACCGTCGGCGCTCTCCTGCGAGTTGCCCACCGCGACGACCTTGGAGAGCCGCAGCGAGCCCGTCCACAGGTAGTCGACGGTGACCTGCGAGTTGTCCTTGAGGCCGAGCGCGTCCCAGAAGACGCCGTCGCCGAGGTCGATCCCCGCGGGGTTGACGAGCTTGCGGCCGAACTGGTCCCTGCCGCCGTTGTAGCCCGTCCTGAACGCGGCCTGGGCCTGGGGCGTGCCCTGCGGGAGGTCCTTCCACTGCTGGCGCTGGGCGGGCGGGTTCCAGTAGTCGTCCCGGGTGTTCCAGGGGCCGATGTCCCAGACCGGCGCGAACGCGCAGCGGCCGTTGGGCGCGCAGACCCTCACCGAGTAGTCGCTCGTGTCCCGCGGGGAGAGCGCGCGCCGGGACGGCAGGGCGACGAAGTGGTCCCGGTTCACGATCCTGTGGCCGTTCGCGGTGGTACCCCCGACCAACCCCTCGCGGGTCGCGAAGACCGAGTAGCGGAGCGCCAGGGCCTCCGTGACGGCGCTCTCCGTGCTCGCCGCCGCGGGCCCGGCGGTGAGCGTGACGTCCCGGACGACGGGCCGGGCGGCCGGGTCCGCCGCCGATCCGGTGAGCACGAGCCGTCCCTGCACGACGTTCGTGGCCTCGGGCAGGGCGGCCGTGCCCGTGTTCGTCCCGGTCGTCGTCGACGGGATCCACTCGGTCCAGTTCCCGTTCGAGCGCTTCCCCCGGACGTCGACGGACGCCGTGGTGCCCTCGGGCACGTCCGCGTCCAGGACCGAGTCGACCCGGCTGGTGGGCCGCTCCAGTGTGCGCAGGCCGAGGGTGAGCAGGCCGGTCGGGACCAGGGCCGGGCTCTCGGTGAGGCCCTCGGCCTGAGCGGAGGCGGAGTCCTGTGGGGCGAGGTAGGCGGACGAGGGGTCCAGGCCGGCGGCACCACCCCGGGTCGTGACGCCCGCGGCTTCCCCCGTCGCGAGGCTCTCCCGCCAGCTCGCCGGCGCGGCCGTCGTCTCCGCCGCCGCCGCCGGCACGACGCTGCCCGCACACAGCGCCCCGACGAGGACCGCTGTCAGTACGGCACCGCGCACCTGCATCCGCATCTCCGTTCCCGCGACTCCTGTGAAAACTGTGACGGCAGGTGAGGAAGTGCCGCCTGGGACGCAGCAGATCGGATGACCGGGTAATGGTCAACAAGCGGAGAGTGAGCGACCTGATGGGGTGTAGCCGGAAGTCACCGGGTCGGGTCGTTTGGAATGTGCACAGGGGTGACGGCGAGCAGGTCCGCCACGGCCCGGCGGTCCGGCTTGCCGATCCCGCGCACCGGCAGCTCGTCGAGGAACAGGAACCGGCGGGGCACCGCGGCCCGCCCCTCGACGGCCCGCACGGCGTCCCGCAGCGCCTTCTCGTCCGGCTCCGGGCCGCTCGGCACGACGGCCGCCGCGACGAGCGAGCCCCACTCCGGGTCCGGCACGCCCACCACGCACACCGCGCCGACGCCGGGCTGGGCCGCCAGTACCCGTTCCACGGCGGCGGGGGCCACCTTCTCCCCACCCGTGACGATCATGTCGTCCGCCCGGCCGAGCACCGTGACCCGCCCGTCGACGATCCGGCCGACGTCCCCGGTGCGGAACCAGCCGCCGGCGAAGCTCTCGGCGGTGGCCCCGGGGTCGCCGAGGTAGCCCCGGGCGAGCGTCGGGCCGCCCAGCAGCAGCCGCCCGTCCTCCGCCACCCGGACGTCAACGCCGTCGAGCGGGACGCCGTCGTAGACGCAGCCGCCGCAGGTCTCGCTCATCCCGTAAGTCGTGACGACGCGGATACCGGCCGCCTCCGCCCGCTCGCGCAGGGCGGGGGCCAGCGCCGCACCGCCGACCAGCACCGCGTCGTAGCCGGCGAGCGCGTGCAGCGCGGCCCCGGCGTCGGAGAGGATCCGCAGGAGCTGCGTCGGGACCAGGCTGACGTAGCGGCGCGCGCCGTGCGGCAGCCGTCGCGTCGCGCGGACGAACCCGGCCGGCCGAAATCCCTCGCGGACGTCCTGGACCACCGGAGGCTGCCCCGCGAGCAGCGCGCGCAGCACCACCTGCACCCCGGCGACGTGGTCCGCGGGCAGGGCGAGGACCCAGCGGCCGGGCCCGCCGAGCCGGGCCTCGGTCGCGCGGGCCGACGCCGTGAGCGCCGCGGCCGTGAGCATCACGTACTTGGGCTCGCCGGTGGAGCCGGACGTCGCGATGACGACGGCGACGTCGTCCGGCACCTCCGCGGCGGGCACCTCGACGAGTCCGGGCACGACCGCGGGCCCGCTGCCGTCGAGCGCCGCGGCGAGGGCCCCGATCAGGTGCTCGACGCTCTCCGGGGACCCGTCGACGGCGAGCGCGCGCAGCTCCCGCACGTCAGTAGTGCCAGGGGTAGGGCGACCAGTCCGGCTCCCGCTTCTGCAGGAACGAGTCCCGGCCCTCGACGGCCTCGTCGGTCATGTAGGCCAGCCGGGTCGCCTCGCCCGCGAAGAGCTGCTGGCCGACCAGGCCGTCGTCGATCAGGTTGAAGGAGTACTTCAACATGCGCTGCGCCTGCGGGGACTTCCCGTTGATCTCCTTCGCCCACTGCAGCGCCGTGGCCTCGAGCTCGGCGTGCGGGACGACCTCGTTCACCGCGCCCATCTCGTGCATCTGCTGTGCGGTGTAGGTCCGGCCGAGGAAGAAGATCTCGCGGCCGAACTTCTGCCCCACCTGGCGGGCGAGGTAGGCCGAGCCGTACCCGCCGTCGAACGAGCCCACGTCGGCGTCCGTCTGCTTGAACCGTGCGTGCTCGGCGCTGGCCAGCGTCAGGTCCGCGACCGCGTGCAGCGAGTGCCCGCCCCCGGCGGCCCACCCCGGGACGACCGCGATGACGACCTTCGGCATGAACCGGATCAGCCGCTGGCACTCGAGGATGTGCAGCCGCCCGGCGCGTCCGGGGTCGACGGTGTCCGAGGTCTCGCCCGAGGCGTACTGGTAGCCGGTGCGCCCGCGGATCCGCTGGTCGCCGCCGGAGCAGAAGGCCCAGCCCCCGTCGCGCGGTGAGGGGCCGTTGCCGGTCAGCAGCACGCACCCGACGTCGGAGGAGGTGCGCGCGTGCTCGAGGGCGCGGTAGAGCTCGTCGACCGTGTGCGGGCGGAACGCGTTGCGGATCTCGGGCCGGTCGAACGCGATCCGCACGGCACCCGTGTCCACCGCCCGGTGGTAGGTGATGTCGGTGAAGCCGAAACCGGGGACCTCACGCCACGCGGTGGGATCGAACAGCTCGGAGACGGATCCGGATGCCGGTGCACTCACGCCCGGGACACTAGCCCGAGCGAGGCCGGTGATCAGTCCCGGACCCGCTCGCGGCGCAGCCGCCCACCTTCGGTCTGCAGCGCCGCCGCGAGGTCGTCGGGCAGCGGACGGCCCGCGGGCAGGGCGTCGACGATCAGCGCCGCGACGTCGCGCAGCTTGCGGTTGGAGGCCTGTGACGCCGCGACCAGGAGTTGGAAGGCGCGCTCGTCGTCGCAGCGGTGGGTGAGCATCAGCATGCCCTTGGCCTGCTCGATCGTCGGCCGGCTGCGCAGCGCGCGCTCGAACTGCTCGGCCCGCTCGCGCAGCCCGGACTGCCACCGCTCGACGACGCCGTCGAGCTCCGCGACGTAGCCCGTCAGGGCCACCACCTCGCCGTCCGGGGCCCGCTCGCCCTCGCCGACCACGATCACCTGGCGCTCGGCGGAGGACATGAGCCGGAACCCGGTCCCGAAGGGCCGGTTCTCCCCGACCGGCACCGTGACGACGGACGCCTCGGGCCGGTCCTCGGGATGACGCTCGGCGAGCAGCTCGGCCGGATGCAGCGGCCCGTCGCCGGACCACTCCCAGTGGCCGTTGCGCAGGTCGAGGCGGAAACGGCCGACCCACTCGGCGGAGAACGATCCGCTCAACGCGTCGAGCCCGACTCCGTACCGGGAGTCGGGGCGGGCCTCGATCGGGCGTGCGGGATCGAGGGCGTCGGGCATTGGGCACCTGTCCAGCGGTCTCGGTCTGTGGAGGGACCGCGGGCCTCGCTGCTGGACCTGCGCCGCAAGACGTTACCAAGCGGCCCGCCCGTCCCCCGCGACCGACTCCCCGACACGACGCGGCGGCGGCCTCGGCGTTGACCGGTGGTGTGTGGCATGTCACTCTCGGCGGGTGCGACGACGCGGCGGTGCCTGCCGGGAGAAGGATCTCCGGGTATGAAGGCGCCGAGCCGGTGAAGGCACTGGGGCAGACCGAGACCGTCAACGCGCAGGTGCTCGCCGCGCTGCGCACCGCCGTGATCACCGGCGAGCTGGCACCCGGCACCCTGCACTCCGTCCAGACCCTGGCCACCCAGCTGGGGGTGTCCCGCACCCCGGTCCGCGAGGCGCTGATCAAGCTCGCCCAGCAGGGCATGGTCCGGTTCGAGCGCAACCGCGGCGTCCGGGTGCTGCAGACGTCGCTGCACGACCTCGAGGAGGTCTTCGCGCTGCGGCTGCTGCTCGAACCGGCCGCCGTGCGGCGCGCCGTGATGCGCCTGGACGAGTCCACGCGCAAGGAGCTCCGCAAGCACTTCGCCGCGATGCAGAAGGCCGCGAAGGCGGACGACGAGTTCACGATGCTGGGCCACGACCGCCGCTTCCACCGCGTCGTCCTGGAGGCGTCCGGGAACACCCGGCTGGCCACCTACGTCGACGGGCTGCGGGACATGGTGCTGCGCCGCGGCGTCTCGACGGCCCGGGAGTCCCGCAGCCTCGACGACATCGTGGCCGAGCACGCCGAGATCCTCACGCTGATCGAGGCCGGGGACGCGGACGGAGCGGCGGAGGCCATGCGTGTCCACGTTCGGCACACGGCGGAGCTGCTCATCGCGCAGGAGGCGGGGGCCGGGACCGGGGTCCTGGACATCGACCTGGGGTGGACGAACCCCGCCTGAGTGATGCGCACATGCGCACCGATTGACGAGTGGCATGCCACATGCCACCGTTCGGGGCATCGCGTGTGACGCACGCGACCCCTCAGTGCCGAAGGGACCACGATGGCAACTGCGAACAAGCTCAGCGTCATCCCGTGCGGGGCCATGCACGCCGACCTGACGTTCCTCCTCCTCAAGCCGGGGGTCAGCATCAAGACCCGCTCCGAGAAGGAGGACAAGATCAGCTGGGTGGAGGTGCCGACCCACTGTGTCCTCGTCGAGACCGACGAGGGCAAGCTGCTGTGGGACACCAGCTGCCCGTCCGACTGGGAGACCCGGTGGAAGCCCACCGGCCTGCAGGAGTTCTTCCCCTACGACCAGGTCGCCGACGACGAGTACCTCGACGCCCAGCTCAACAAGATGAACGTCGGACTCGACGAGATCGACTACGTCGTGCTCTCCCACCTGCACTTCGACCACGCCGGCAACGCGCAGATGTTCAAGAACACGAACGCGAAGCTGATCTGCTCGGACAAGGAGAAGGAGTTCGCGCTCAACTTCGAGGGCGACTTCAACGGGGCCCATCTCAAGTCGGACTACGAGGGACTGAACTGGGAGACCGTCTCGGGCGACGTCGAGATCCTGCCCGGCGTGAAGCTGATCCAGGCCCCGGGCCACACCGTCGGCACCATGTCCATGCAGGTCGACCTCCCGGACTCGGGAACGATGATCTTCACCTCGGACGCGGTGTACATGGGGGAGAGCTACGGCCCGCCCGCCGCCCCCGCGGCGATCGTGAACAACCTCGAGCAGTGGTTCCAGTCCGTCGAGAAGCTCCGCGGCATCCAGGAGAAGACCGACGCCACGATGATCTTCGGGCACGACGCCCAGCAGATCAAGGAGCTGCGCAAGGCGCCGGAGGGTTCGTACACGTGACGTACCTGGCTGATGTGCAACTGACCGAGGAGACGATCTTCACCTGGGGTGCCCCGCCGTTGAAGTTCGGCGCCGGGGCCATCGACGAGGTGGGCTTCGAGCTGTCCGGCTACGGGGTCAAGCGGGTCCTGATCGTCACCGACCCGGGGATCAACGCGCTCGGCGCCCCGCAGCGGCTCGCGGACAACCTCAAGCGCTACGACATCGACTCGGAGATCTTCGACGGCGTGCACGTCGAGCCGACCGACGACTCGATGAACAAGGCCACCGAGTACGCCCGCGTGCAGGGCCCGTGGGACGGCTTCGTCGCCGTCGGCGGCGGTTCGGCGATCGACACCGCGAAGGCCATCAACCTGCTGACCAGCCATCCCGGCGAGCTGATGGACTACATCAACAAGCCGATCGGCAACGCGAAGGTGCCGCCGGGCCAGCTCAAGCCGCTGATCGCGGTGCCCACGACGGCCGGGACGGGCTCGGAGTCCACGGCGATGTGCGTGTTGGACATCCTGTCGATGAAGGTCAAGACCGGGATCAGCCACTGGCGGCTGCGCCCGACCCTGGCCGTGATCGACCCGCTGCTGACGATGTCCCTGCCGCCGGAGGTCACCGCGGCGTCCGGGATGGACATCGTCTGCCACGCGGTGGAGAGCTACACGGCGCGGTACTACACCACGTTCGACCGCAAGCAGCCCGAGGAGCGGGTGACCTACTGTGGCTCGAACCCGGTGTCCGACCTCTGGTGCGAGAAGGCGATGACCCTGCTCGCGCAGTCCTTCCGGGACGCGGTGCACCGCGGCGGGGAGGACCTCGAGGCGCGGTCCAACATGATGATGGCCGCGACCTTCGCGGGCATGGGCTTCGGCAACTCCGGGGTGCACATCCCGCACGCCAACGCCTACCCGATCGCGGGCATGGTCAAGGACTACCGGCCGGCGGGCTACCCGCAGGACGAGCCGATGGTCCCGCACGGGCAGTCCGTGTCCCTGACCGCGCCCGAGGCGTTCCGGTTCTCCTTCGAGAGCGCGCCGGAGCGGCACCTGCGGGCCGCGGAGCTGATGGACCCGCGCGCGGACAAGCACAACGACGCGCGCGAGCAGCTCCCGTCGGTGCTGGTCCGGCTCATGCGAGACATCGGGATCCCGAACGGGATCGGCGGCGTCGGCTACACCGAGGCCGACGTCCCGGACCTCGTCCCGGGGACGATGAAGCAGCAGCGGCTGCTGGCGACCTGTCCGAAGACCCCGTCCGAGGACGACATCGCCGACATCCTCACGAACTCCGTCGAGAACTGGTGACCTGTGAGTGCGTAGCAGCGCTCTAGCGCTGCTACGCACTCACGACCCCTAAGGACCTGCCGAAATGCCGATCTACGTATACCGGTGCGAGTGCGGCACGCGCTTCGAGCACCTCGCCTCCATGACCGACACCGCGACGCCGGGCTGCCCGGTCTGCGGCGGAGCGACCCGCAAGGTCCCGGCCGGCTTCTCCCTGGGCGGCCAGGCGAACGCGGGGCTGTCGAAGGACGAGATGCCGCAGACCTGGCGCGGCGTCTACAACGGCAACTCCGAGTACATCGACCGGATGCGCCGGACGTGGGACGGCCGGCAGAAGCTCGAGGAGAAGTACCCCGAGATCGCGGGCGACCAGCGGCCGATCCTCGCCCACGAGGGCAAGTTCCACAACGCGCCGCTGCGGGCGGGAGACATCCAGCTCTCGGGGACCGCTCCGACGCCGGGACACGGGCACGGCCACGGACACGGCCACGGGCACTCCCACGCCCCCGCGCCGGGAAAGGCGGACCCGCCCGCCTCGAAGGCCACCCCGTCCACCTCGTCAGACTGACGGGGTGAGCGTGCACGACCCCGTCACCAGTACGGACCGGATCGCCGGTCTCGCCGCCGACCTGAGGGCCGCCGTCGGCGGCGACGTCCGGTTCGACGACGCGCACCGCGCGATGTGGTCCGCGGACGCCTCGAACTACCGGAAGATGCCGATCGGGGTCGTGGCCCCGCGGGACGCCGCGGACGTCGAGGCGGCGATGGCGGTCTGCCGGGCGCACGAGGTCCCGGTGCTGCCGCGCGGCGCCGGGACCTCGATCGCCGGGCAAGCCGTGAACACGGCGGTAGTGCTGGACTTCCGCAAGTACCTCAACCGCATCCTCGAGGTGGACCCGGACGCCCGCACCGCCCGCGTCGAACCCGGGGTGATCTGCGACGACGTGCGGGACGCCGGGGCGCCGCACGGGCTCACGTTCGGCCCGGACCCGTCGACGCACAACCGCTGCACGATCGGCGGGATGATCGGCAACAACGCCTGCGGCTCGCACTCCGTGGCCTGGGGCAAGACGGTCGACAACGTCCACGCGATGGACGTGCTCACCTACCGCGGCGAGCGGCTCACCCTCGGCCGGGGCCGGGCCACCGGCGCGATCCCGGAGCGGCTGCGCGCCCTCGGCGAGCGCTACGCGGACGAGGTCCGCACGAGCTTCCCGGACCTCACCCGCCGGGTCTCCGGGTACAACCTGGACCAGCTGCTGCCCGAGGGTGAGCTCGACCTGGCCAGGGCCATGGTCGGCACCGAGGGCACGTGCGCCACCGTGCTGAACGCGACGGTCCGGCTCGTCGAGTCCCCGCCCGTGCGCGCGCTCGCCGTCCTCGGCTTCCCGGACGCCTACATCGCCGCGGACAACGTGATGGTCGTCCGGGAGCACTCGCCGCTGACCATCGAGGGCATGGACGCCGGGCTGATCGCGGCCCTGCGCGCGTCGAACCCGGTGGAGACGGCGAGCCGCGCCCTGCCGCCCGGCGGCGGCTGGCTCTACGTCGAGACGGGCGGGCAGACCCGGGCCGAGGCCGAGGCGGCCGCGCAGGCCGTCGCCCGCGCGATGAAGCCCTACGGCGCGTCCAGCCTGGTGGTGAGCGACCCGGCGAAGATGAAGGCGCTCTGGCGGATCCGCGAGGACGGCGCCGGCATCCTCACCCGCAGCCCGGACGGCGGCGAGGCCTGGCCCGGCTGGGAGGACGCCGCGGTGCCGCCGGCGAAGTTCGGCGCCTACCTGCGCGAGTTCGACGCGGTGCTGGAGCGGCACGGCCGCAAGGGCGTGTACTACGGCCACTTCGGCGACGGCTGCCTGCACGTCCGCATCGACTTCGACCTGCTCAGCGGGCCCGGCATCGCGAACTTCCGCGCGTTCATGGAGGACGCGGCGGACCTCGTCGTCGCGCACGGGGGATCACTCTCCGGCGAGCACGGGGACGGCAGGGCCCGGTCCGAGCTGCTGGACCGGATGTACCCGCCGACGATCATCCGGGCGTTCGAGGAGTTCAAGGGCATCTGGGACCCGGACGACCGGATGAACCCGGGCTGCATCGTGCGCTCGGCCCGGCTCGACGAGGACCTGCGGGTGTTCGTCGGGATGCCCACGATCCAGGACACCCCGCAGCTCGCGTTCACCCACGACCGCGGCAGCTTCACCCGCGCCACCCGCCGCTGCCTGGGCGTCGGCAAGTGCGTGACCGCGCACGGCGGCGTGATGTGCCCCAGCTACCGGGCCACGGGCGAGGAGATGCACTCGACGCGCGGCCGGGCGCGGCTGCTGTTCGAGATGGCCAACGGCGAGGTGATCGACGGCGGCTGGCAGAACGACGCCGTCGCCGAGGCCCTCGACCTCTGTCTGTCGTGCAAGGGCTGCAAGCGGGACTGCCCGGTCGGTGTGGACATGGCGGCGTACAAGACCGAGTTCCTGGCTCAGCGCTACCACCGCAAGCTCCGCCCGGCGTCGCACTACTCGATGGGCGCGCTGCCGCGGTGGATGCGGCTGGTCGGGATGCTGCCGGCCGGCGTGGTCGACGGGATCAACGCACTCGCGCGCGTCCCGTGGCTCGCCGGGATCGCGAAGCGGGCCGGCGGGATCGCGCCCGAGCGGGCCATCCCGGAGATCGCGAGGGAGACGTTCACCACGCGCGCCCGGGCGGACTCGATCGTCGAGCGCGGCCCGGCGGTGTCCGCGCCGCGCGGCCGGATCCTGCTCTGGCCGGACACCTTCACCGACCACTTCGACCCGGACGTCGCCGAGGACGCCGTCGCGGTGCTCACCGCACTGGGCTACTCGGTCGAGCTGCCGCCGCACGGCGTCTGCTGCGGGCTGACCTGGACGTCGACCGGGCAGGTCGGCGCGGCCAGGCGGGTGCTGCGGCGCAGCCTCCGGACCATCGAGCCGTGGCTGTCGGCGGGCGTCCCGGTCGTCGGGCTGGAACCGTCCTGCACCGCCGCGCTGCGGGCGGACGGCGCGGAGCTGCTCCCGGCGGAGCCTCTGGCCGCGGCCCTCGCGGGCGGGGTGAAGACCTTCGCCGAGCTGCTGGCCCAGCACCTCGACGAGCTGCCCGGCCTCGTCGTCGGCGGGAGCCGGCGGGCGCTCGTGCAGGTGCACTGCCACCAGCACGCGGAAGCTCGGTGCGGACGACGACCGCGCGGTCATGCGGGCCCTCGGCGTCGAGGCGGAGGTGCTGGACTCGGGCTGCTGCGGCCTCGCGGGGAACTTCGGGTTCGAGAAGGGCCACTACGAGGTGTCGATGGCGGCGGCGGAGCGAGTGCTGCTGCCGGCCGTCCGGTCCGCGGAGGCGGACGTCGAGGTGCTGGCGGACGGGTTCAGCTGCCGGACCCAGCTGCGGCAGGCCGGAACCCGGGAACCCGTGCACCTCGCGCAGCTCGCGGCGCGCGCGCTGGGGCTGCGGCCGACCCGCCCGGAGCACTGAGCCGGGCCACGGGCCCGCCGCGATCGGCACGGACCTCGCGACCCGGTCAGAATGGGACGCACCGCACGGCCGGGTGGGGGAACGCCCGCCGGCGGACGGCCGTTGAACGGTGAACTAGCACGACGATCCCCGGGAGAGGCATGTCCGTCGAATCACCCAGCGGCCTCGGCGTCGTCGAGCCGGAGGTGGGGCGGGCCCCCCTGACCCGGACGTTCGCCCTGGTCGGTATCGCGGGCGCGGCGATCGCGGTGGTGCTGATCCTCGGGCTGCACTTCGTCGCGACGAACGTGGACCCGGTCCGCCGGACGATCAGCGAGTACGGCCTCGGTCCCTACAAGCCCGTGTTCGACGTCGGGGTGCTCGCCCTGGCGCTCGGCACGGTCGCCGTGACCGTCGCCGCGGTGCGGGTCCGGCTGTTCGGGGCCGTCTCCGCACCCACCGTGCTGCTGGCGCTGTTCGCGGTCGGGATGTGCACGGTCGTCGCGTTCGAGAAGACGAACTGGTCGGTCGGCCCGAGCGTCGGCGGCTACATCCACCGCTACGCCAGCCTGGCCGCGTTCCTCGCGATGCCGGCGGCCGCGATCACGATCGGCCGCCGCTTCCGACGGGACGCCCTGTGGTCCCGCTTCGCCGCGTGGACCCGCCGGCTCGGCGTCGTCGCCTACCTGTGGTTCGCCTGGATCCTCGGCGGCTTCCTGCTGCGCCCGCTGACCGGCCGGAGCTGGTGGCAGGCGATCCCGCTCGGCCTGGTCGAGCGCGGGCTGGCGTTCACGGAGGTGCTGGTCGTCGTGGTGCTGGCGCTCTGGACCCTGGCGGCGGCCGGGTCCCGCGCAGTCTCCTCGTTGCCCTCGCGATCGGCACAGCCGAAGATCGGGTGATGGGTGACGGAACTCGGGCACTGGTGCTCGGCGGCGGCGGGATCACGGGGATCGCCTGGGAGATCGGCCTGCTGGCCGGCCTCGCGGAGAAGGGCGTGGACCTGACGGACGCGGACCTGGTCGTCGGCACCTCTGCGGGGTCGGTCGTCGGCGCGCTCGTGGCGAGCGGTGCGGACATGCAGGAGCGGTACGAGGCCCAGCTCCGGGACGCCCGCGGCGAGATCGCCTCGCGGATCGGGCCGAGGGTGATGGCCCGGCTGGGCCTCGCGGTCGTCGGCGGTCCGCGGGAGCCGCGGGCGGTGCGCGCCCGGATCGGCAAGCTGGCCCTGGCGGCGGAGACGGTGCCGGAGAGCGAGCGTCTCGCCGTGATGCGGCAACGCCTGACCTCGCACGAGTGGCCGGAGCGGGACCTGCTGGTCACCGCCGTCGACGCGGTGACCGGAGAGTTCCGGGCGTTCGACCGCACCTGCGGCGTGTCCCTCGTCGAGGCCGTCGCGGCGAGCTGTGCGGTGCCGGGTGTCTGGCCGCCGGTGACCGCGCTCGGCACCCGCTGGATCGACGGCGGCATGCGCTCCATGGCCAATGCGGACCTGGCGGGCGGCTACGACTCCGTCGTCGTGCTGGCCCCGGCCGTCAAGGGGATGGGCCCGATCGCCGGCGTCGAGGCGCAGGTCGAGGCGTTGCGGGTGCGGTCGCGGGTGTGCGTCGTCTCGCCGGGGGAGATCGCCGTCGAGGCCATCGGGAAGAACGTCCTGGACCCGGCGCGGCGGGCACCGGCGGCGCGGGCCGGGCGGGCGCAGGCGTCCGCGGTGCTCGACGAGGTGAGGGCCGTGTGGGCGGGCGCGGAGACCCCGGTGTGACGAGGCCTACCACCGCGGTTCGGCGGTGCGCCCCCAGGGGTAACCGTGCCGCATGGTTCCTTCGATCACGCTCAACAACGGCGTCGAGATCCCGCAGCTCGGCTTCGGCGTCTTCCAGATCGACCGGGGCGACACCGTGGCGGCCGTCCGGGCAGCGCTCGACGCCGGCTATCGGCACCTCGACACCGCGCAGATGTACGGCAACGAGCGGGAGGTCGGGCAGGCGATCGCCGAGACCGGTATCCCGCGCGACGAGATCTTCGTCACGACCAAGCTGAACAACGACCGGCACGGTCACGACGACGCGATCAAGGCGCTCGACGAGAGCCTGGACAAGCTCGGCTCCGACCACGTGGACCTCTACCTGATCCACTGGCCGCGGCCGAAGGAGAACCGCTTCGTCGAGACCTGGAAGGCGTTCGAGGAGCTGCAGAGCGACGGCAGGACCCGCGCGATCGGCGTCTCGAACTTCCAGATCCCGCACCTGGAGCGGCTCGCCGCCGAGACCGCGACGGTGCCGGCCGTCAACCAGATCGAGCTGCACCCGCGGTTCCCGCAGGCCGAGCTGCGCGCCTACCACCGCGAGCACGGGATCGCGACGGAGGCGTGGAGCCCGATCGGCGGCCAGGGCAGCAACCTGCTGTCCGAGCCGACCCTGCAGAGCCTCGCGGCGAAGTACGGGAAGACCCCGGCGCAGATCGTGCTCCGCTGGCACATCCAGCTCGGCAACATCGTGATCCCGAAGTCCGTGACCCCGTCGCGGATCAAGGAGAACATCGACGTCTTCGACTTCGAGCTCGAGCCCGGGGACATGGACGCGGTCGACGCGTTGGACACGGGCGAGCGCAAGGGCCCGAACCCCGACGACTTCGGCTGAGGCCGGTTCCACCCCCGATGTGACGCAGTCCTGTCCCGGGCTGCACGGTCCGGAGCAGGTCGCTACCGTCGGACCGATGTTGGCAATCACCGATACCGCGGCCGAAGCCATCAAGTCGCTGACCACGGATGCGGAGCTGCCCGAGAGTGGGGGCCTGCGCATCGCGGCCACCGACCCCGAGCAGGGTCTCGAGCTCTCGCTCGCGGCCCAGGCGGACCAGAGCGACACCGTCCTCACCGGCGAGGGGCTCAACGTGTTCCTCGAGCCGATGGCGGCGGAGGTCCTGGAGGACAAGATCCTCGACGTGCAGCCCTTCACCAACTCCGAGGGCGAGGAGGAGCTGCGCTTCGCGATCGGCCCGCAGGCCGAGGAGCCGGCCGCGCAGGCCTGACCCGCACGCGACGCCCGACCGGGGCGGCTCTCGACCCGCACGGGCGAGGGCCGCCCCGTCCCCTTCCGCGAGCCGGCACCTCCCGTCGCGCGAGTCGGTGTTCCCAGTCGTCCGAGTCGGTGTTCCCGGTCGTCCGGACCCGCTCGTGCGGGTCAGCGCGTGACGAGCCCCCGGGCGCCGCGGGTCGACAGCGCAAGCGCGACCACCGCCGACACCACCGCCAGCCCCGCCAGGCCGGGGGTGAAGCCGTGCCCCGCGCCGACCAGCGACAGCAGCACCGGAACGCCGAAGCCGAGGTAGGCGCACGCGTAGAAGGTCCCGGTGAGGGCGCCCCGACGGGCAGGCCCCGCCAGCCGGGCGACGAGCGTGAGGCCCGTCGCGAGGCAGAGCCCGTACGCGACGCCGAGCAGCAGGGACACCGGCAGCAGCAACGGCCACGCCCCGGTGAGGTCCGCGAGCAGCCCGAGGGCGGTGCCGGCGGCGCCGAGGCCCAGCCCGATCGCGCCCGCCCACGTGGAACCGACGTGCCCGACCAGGGGCTGCGCGAGGACGCCCGTGCCCAGCGTGATGCCGGAGACGATGCCCGTCACCGCGACGCCGACACCGGGCATCACGGGGCCCAGCTCCAGCGGCAGGACGTTGACCGCGGTCGACGGGTAGGCGAACACCCCGATCGCGATCGGCACCACCACCAGCAGGAACGGGCGCCGGGCGAGCGCCGGCACGCCGAGGTTCACCGCGGGCCCGCCGAGGCGCCTGTCGCCCGGCGGCACCGTCTCCGGGATGCGCGGCAGCAGCGCGACGGCGGGCAGCATGAGCGCGACGTGCACGAGATAGGGGAGGACCGTCGGCCACGGAGCCCACTGGCCCAGCAACCCGGACGTCAGCGGGCCCAGTGCCCAGCCACCGCCCAGCGCCGCGGTCGTGAGCCGGGCGGAGCGGGCGGACACGTCGTCGTCGGACCCGGCGGCCATCAGCTCACCGAGCCACGCCGTGCCGACGCTGAACACAACCCCGGACACCGCGCCCTGCAGGAACCGGCCGGCGAACAGCACCCACACCGAGGCGGGCACGGCCAGGAACAGCAGCGAGGTCACCACGGAGAGCAGCACGAACGGCACCACCACCCGCGGGCGGCCCAGCCGGTCCGACGCGGGCCCGGCGAGGAGCAGCGCCGGCACGAGCCCCGCGGCGTAGACGCCGAAGGCGCCCGTCAGCGACGTCGGGGTCAGGCCCAGGGTGTCCCGGTAGAGCAGCAGGAGCGGGGTGGGGACGTTCGTCCCGTACGCGACGGCGAACACGACCGTCCACAGGGCGACCCAGGGCGGCACCGCGCGTCGTCGCACGTCCCGGACCGTACGCGCCGGGTGTGGACCGCTGCTACAGCTCCGTGAGACCCCCGGACTCCACGTGCCAGCGGCGGGTGGCGCGGACCGTGTCCAGCATCCGACGGTCGTGGGTGACCAGCAGGACCGTGCCGCCGAAGTCGTCGAGCGCCTGTTCCAGCTGCTCGATCGCGGGCAGGTCCAGGTGGTTCGTCGGCTCGTCGAGGACCAGCAGGTTGACCTCACGGGCCTGTAGCAGCGCCAGGGCCGCCCGGGTCCGCTCGCCCGGGGAGAGCGACGCCGCCGGGCGCGGCACGTGCTCGCGGGTCAGGCCGAACTTCGCCAGCAGCGTGCGGACCTCGGAGTCCGGCCAGTCCGGCACCGCTCGACCGAACGCCGTCACCAGCGGCTCGTCGCCGAGGAACAGGCCGCGGGCTTGGTCGATCTCGCCGACCCGTACCCCCGAGCCGAGGCCGGCGTAGCCCGAGTCCACCGGGATCCGGCCAAGCAGCGCGCCCAGCAGGGTGGACTTGCCCGCGCCGTTCGCGCCGGTGACGACGACCCGGTCCGCCCAGTCCACCTGCGCCGTGGCCGGCCCGAACACGAAGTCCCCGCGCTTGACGACGGCCGCGTCCAGCCGGGCCGCGACGGCCCCGGAGCGCGGCGCGGACGCGATCGTCATCCGCAGCTCCCACTCCTTGCGGGGCTCCTCGACGACATCCAGCCGCTCGATCATCTTCGCCGTCTGCCGGGCCTTCGCGGCCTGCTTCTCGCTGGTCTCGGCCCGCTTGTTCTTGCCGATCTTGTCGTTGTCCTTGGACTTCCGGCGGGCGTTGCGCACCCCCTGCGCCATCCAGTTGCGCTGCATCTGGGCGCGGTCCTTGAGGCCGCCGAGCCTGTCGTCGTACTCCTCGTAGGCCTCACGGGCGTGCCGCCGCGCCACATCGCGCTCGACGAGGTAGCTGTCGTAGCCGCCGTCGTAGACGCCGACCTTGTGCTGGTGCAGGTCCAGCTCGACGATGCGGTTCACGGTGCGGGCCAGGAACTCGCGGTCGTGGCTGACGATCACGGCCGGCGACCGCAGCCCCTGGACGAAGCGCTCCAGCCGCTCCAGGCCGTCGAGGTCCAGGTCGTTCGTGGGCTCGTCGAGGAGGAGCACGTCGTAACGGGACAGGAGCAGCGCGGCGAGCCCGGCCCGGGCGGCCTGGCCGCCGGAGAGCGCGGTCATCGGGGTGTCCAGCGGGACGCCCAGCCCGACGTCCGCGGCCACCTCGGCGGCGCGTTCCTCCAGGTCCGCACCCCCGAGGGCGAGCCACCGGTCCAGGGCCGAGGCGTAGCGCTCGCCGTCCCCGCCGGCGCCCAGCTCCTCCGCGGCGGCGTCCATGTCCGCCTGCGCCGCGCTCACCCCGGTCCGCCGCGCGACGTAGGCGGCGATCGTCTCGCCGGGCGTCCGCTCGGGTTCCTGGGGGAGGTGCCCGACGGTGGCGTCCGGCGGGCTCAGCGCGATGCCGCCGTCCTCCGGGACGTCCTCGCCGGCGAGCAGCCGCAGCAGCGTGGACTTGCCGGCGCCGTTGACGCCGACGAGCCCGATGACGTCGCCGGGGGCGACGACGAGATCGAGCCCGGAGAACAGGACGTGGGAACCGTGGCCGGCGGAGAGGCCGGTGGCCTGCAGGGTCGCACTCATGACCCGTAGGACTCTAATCCGCGCCCGTGAGCGGCCCCGTCGGCCCGGCGCATAGTGTCCTTCGCGTGAATCCTTCGACGGCGCAGGCCACGGTGGTGATCGACGAGCTCGTCCGCGCCGGCGTCACCGACGCCGTGCTGTGCCCCGGCTCGCGCAACGCCCCGCTCGCGTTCGCCCTGCACGCGGCGGACGCGGCCGGTCGGCTGCGCCTGCACGTGCGCATCGACGAGCGCTCGGCGGGGTTCCTGGCCCTCGGCCTCGCGCTGCGCTCGGGCCGTCCGGTCCCGGTCGCGACGACGTCCGGCACGGCCGTCGCGAACCTGCACCCCGCCGTCCTCGAGGCGTCGCACTCCGGGGTGCCCCTGGTCGTGCTGAGCGCGGACCGCCCGCCGGAGCTGATCGGCACCGGCGCGAGCCAGACCGTCGAACAGCCCGGGATCTTCGGTACGGCGGTGCGGCTGGCCGTCACCACCGCGGTCGCGACGAACGCCGCCGGGCAGCAGGCGCGCTGGCGCTCGACCGTCGACCGGGTCGTCGCGACCGCCACCGGCGTCCGCGGGGGCCTGCCCGGCCCGGTGCAGCTGAACCTCCCGTTCGCGGAACCGCTGGTGCCCGATGCCGACCAGGCCTGGTCCGAGCCGCTCGACGGGCGTGCGGACGGCCGCCCCTGGACGGCCGTCGGCCGCGTCCGTGCCGAGGTCCCGCCGCTGCCGCTGGACCCCGCCGCGCCGACCCTGGTCGTCGCGGGCGGGGGCGCCGGGGAGCACCCGGCGCTGCTGGGCGGGGCACCGCTCGTCGCGGAGCCCTCGTCGCCGCTGTGGGGGCACGCGCTGCGCGCCGCGCCCTGGCTGCTGGAGGAGTCCGCGCTGAAGCCCGCGCAGGTCGTCGTCGTCGGGCGCCCGACGCTGCACCGGCCGGTCCAGCGGCTGCTCGCGGACCCGGACGTCGCGGTCTACGCGGCGGCGGACCCGCGCGGCGGGCAGTGGACGGACGTCCCGGCGACGGTCCGCGCGGTCGGCTCGGTCCCGCCGCTCGCCCCGCCCGGGGACTGGGCGGACCGCTGGAAGGCGGCCGACGGCGCCGCGTCCGCCGCCCTGGACGCCGCGCTCGACAAAGGCACGCCGCGGGGGCTGCGCCTGGCCCGGGACCTGATCGCTGCGCTCCCGGCGGGCGCCCAACTGGTGCTCGGCTCGTCGAACCCGGTGCGCGACGTGGCCCTCGCCGCGGTGCCGCGGGCGGACGTGACGGTGCTGTCCAACCGGGGCGTCGCGGGCATCGACGGAACCGTCTCGACGGCCGTCGGCGCCGCACTGGCGCACCCGGGCCCGGCCTACGCGCTGCTCGGGGACCTGACGCTGCTGCACGACACGACCGGCCTGCTGATCGGCCCGGACGAGCCGCGGCCGGACCTCACGTTCGTGGTGCTCAACGACTCCGGCGGCGGCATCTTCTCGCTGCTGGAGCAGGGTGCGCCGGCGCACGCGGCGTCGTTCGAGCGGGTCTTCGGGACCCCGCACACCACGGATCTGCGCGCGCTCGCGGCGGCGTTCGGGGCCGCGCACGTGCTCGCCGACGGCCCGCTCGCGCAGGACCTCGGGCCCGCGCAGGGGCTGCGGCTGCTCGAGGTGCGCGCCGAGCGCGGGACCCTGCGCCAGGGACACGCCGCGCTGCGGGCCGCGGTCCGCGCCGCCGTCGCCGCGGCCGGCTGACGGGGGTGTCCGGTAACGCACCCCACGGCGGCGCCGACAGAGGTGCGGAGCCCGTGCGCTCCCGGCCGGCCCGACCCCGCGGACCTGCCGCCCCTCCTCCCCACGAGGCGCCGGTGATCCCCAGCACCCGCACCCCGGTCACGACCCGTGCCGTGACCCGCGCAGTGACGCGCCCGCTCCCCGCCGGCAGCGCACGGACCTTCGCCGCGGAATGCGCCGCGCTCGTCGGTACGGCGCTGACGGCCGGGCTGGTCGTGCGCTCGGCCGAGCCGTCGGTGCAGGTCTCCGCCGTGATCCTGACGGTCGGCGGCGCGATCGCCACCGTGCTGATCGCGCTCGCCGGGCACGCCTCCGGCAGTCGCCGCGCCGGGCGGATCGCGGCCGCCGTCGCCGGCGCCGCGGTGCTCGTCCCGCTGCCGCGGGCGCTCGGGCTGTCGACGCGGCACGGGCTGTGGCCGCTGGTCGGGGCGGTCGGCGTGTTCTGCGTCGTCGTGCTGCTCGCGCTCGCCGTGCGGCGCCGCTCGGCCGCGGTCACCCCGGTCGTCGCGATCACCGCCGCGGTCCTGGGGGTCGCGATCGTCGTGGCGGGGATGACGGCCTCGCTGGCACCGGATCTCCGCACCCCGGCCCGCCTGGCCGGTACCGCGGACCTGCTCGCCTGGTCCGGCGCGGGTGCCGCGGGGGTGCTGGCCGTCCTCGCGGGGCTGCGCCGGGACCGGCCGCTCCTGCGCCGGATCGGGCTCGCGTTCGTCGCTCTCGCGAGCGCGCACGCCGCGGAACTCGGCCAGGGCGCGCCGGGCGGGCTGTCCGACCCGCTGCACCTCGCGGGCGTCGCGGCGATGCTCGGGGCCGGGGTGCCGTTCCTGCTCAGCTCGCGGCGGGGAAACGCGGTTCCGGGACCGCGGGCGGAGCTCAGCCGGTAGGGGCCGTCGTCGGGTCCGGTGTGCCTTCGAGGACCGGCGGCTCGACGACGGTCGTGGTGGTCGGCTCGGTGGTCGGCGCGACGGCAGGGGGACCGGTCGTCGGGTCCGGCGCGCCCTCCGGAACCGGGACGGCGGCGGTCGTCGTGGCCGCGACCGCTACTCCGCGCCCTCGAGCGCGTCCCGCACCGGGACGAGCTTCGCGGCCGCCTCCCGCACCTCGGAGTCCGGGTCGGAGTCCGCGACGATCCCGCAGCCCGCGAACAGGCGGGCGACCCGGCCGTCGAGCTGGGCGCAGCGCAGGGCGATGCCGAGCTCGCCGCCGCCGTCGGCGTCCAGCCAGCCGACCGGGCCGGCGTACCGACCGCGGTCCATCCCCTCGAGCTCGGCGATCAGGGTGCACGCCTCCTTGGTCGGGGTGCCGCCGACCGCGGCGGTCGGGTGCACCACCTCCACGAGGTGCAGCAGCGACGCCGGGGAGGCCGGGTCCAGCGTGCCCCGGACGTCGCTGGCGAGATGCCAGACGTTGCGCAGGGCGAGGATCGACGGCTGCTCGGGGACGTCGAGCGTCGTGCAGAACGGCCGCAGCGCGTCGGTCAGGGAGTCGATGGCGTAGGCGTGTTCGCGCTGGTCCTTGCCCGAGTCGAGGAGCGCCGTCTCCGGGTCCGCGCCCTCCCCGGGCCAGATCGTGCCGGCCAGGACCCGGGACTCGACGACGGATCCGCGGCGGCGCAGCAGCAGCTCCGGGGTGGCGCCCACCAGCCCGTCGACGGCGAAGGACCAGCACGTGGGATAGCGGCGCGCGAGCCCCGCGAGCAGGAAGCGGGGATCGAGCGGCTCGTCCGCGACGGCCAGCAGGTCGTGCGCGAGCGCGGCCTTGTCCAGCTCGCCCGCCCGCATCCGACGCACCGCCTCGGCGACCGCGCGCCGGTAGCCGTCGACGGGCAGGTACCCGTCCGCGTAGCGCAGCGGCCCGGTCGGTCGCACGGGGGTGACGGCCCGCAGCGACCGCGGCTGCATCGGCATGTCCCCGCTGCTGAACTCGGTGATCCACGCCTGCCCGTCCCGCTGCCCGACGACGACGCGGGGCACCACCAGCACGGACCCCGGCGACTGGTCGCCGAAGGCGATGCTGGTGAAGGCGACGGCGCCGGTGCCGGGCAGGCCCAGCTCATCGTGCACGTCCAGCCCGGCGACGACCCGGCGCCACCAGCCGTCCGCCTCGGCGAAGCGGTCCGGACCCTCGGTCTCGAACCGCGCGACCTCGCCCCAGCCGACGATCCCGTCGCCCTCGCGCACCCAGCTCAGCACCCCGGAGGAGTCCGGCAGGAGGTCCAGCAGTCCCTTGCCAGGCAGGTCGACGGCCCGGGTCCGGACGCGCAGACCTGCGGGCAACGGGGCGATCGTCACGTGATCGAGGGTAGGGAACCGCGCCGGGCGATGCGCGTCCGCCAGGGGAGGCGGTCACCACACGGCGTCCACACGGGTCCCGCACCGGACGCGGCCGGGCGGCGTCGTCCGCCTAGACTCACCCCTCGTGACCAGCGGCGCGGGTGATCTGCTCGCCGACGTGCGAGGCAGCTCGCGGACCGTCGGGCGAGCCCTGCACCGCTTCCTCCCGCAGATCCTGGTGGGTGTCGCGGCCTTCGTGACGGTGCTCGCGGTTGTGGCGCTGGCCGGGTCCGTCGTGGACGACGTCGCGATCTCCCGCAGCCGCGTCGTCGCCTCGGCGGAGGTGCTGGACGACCCGGGCCTCGCCCGCACCCTGATCCGGTTCACCGACCGCAACGGGCAGTTCGTCGTGCCCGAGCGCGGCGTGCTCTACCCGCGCGGGCTCACCGCGGGCCAGACGGTCACCGTCGAGTACGAGGCCGCGAACCCGGAGAACGTGCGGGTCGCCGGGCGCACCGCCGCGAGCGGGCTGCTGTCGATGGCCGGTGGGCTCGTCGTCGTGTGGCTGGTGTTCGGCGGCGCGTCCTACTGGCTCCGCCGCCGCCGGTCCCGCTAGCTAGCGCGGCCCGGGAGAGGCCCGGCGCCACCAGCCGTGCACCTCGTCCGCCACGCCCGGGGCGGCGACCAGCAGCCCGTCCGCGGGTAGCGGGTCCGCCCTGCCGTCCCGGTCGACGACCACCGCCCCTGCCTCGGCGGCCAGGCACAGTGCCCCCGCGACGTCCCACTCGTGGTACCGATCCAGCACCGCCGCAGTGGCCCGACCCAACGCGACCTGCGCGATCGCGAGCGCGGACGAGCCGAGCACCCTGATCCCCGCGTGGTGCGCGGCCGCGGCGTCCAGCAGGTCCTGGCTCGGCGACTCGGCACAGATCAGCCCGCCCGCGGCGGTGGTCCGCGGGTCGATCCGCACCGGCGTCCCGTTCGCCCGGACCCCGCGGCCGCGTGCCGCGGCGTAGATCTGCGCGCGGCTCGGGTCCGCGAGCACGCCGACGACCGGGCCGTCCGCGTCGACCAGCGCCAGGCTGTACGCACACCACGGGAAGCCGGCGACGTAGTTCGCCGTGCCGTCCACCGGGTCGACCACCCAGCGCAGCGGCGCCGCGGCCGCGTTCGCATCCGCCCCGTACTCCTCGCCGACGACCGGGACGTCCGGGAACTCCGCGGCCAGGACCCGGCGGGTGTGCCGTTCCAGCGTGCGGTCGGTGTCGGTGACCCAGTCGAACGGGTTGGCCTTGGTGACGGCGCCGGTGGCGACCCCGCGGCCGGTGGTCGCGGTGATCACCTCGGCGGCATCGTTCGCCAACCGCCCCGCGACGTCCAGGGCGCGGGAGAGCAGGCCGGGATCGACCGGGGCGGGGGCCCGCCGGCGGTCCGTGACCGTGGCGGGGACCCTGGGCAGGGGCAGGACCGTCATGGGCCCGAGGGTCGGGGCGCCGGATGACCTCGCGGCGTCCGGCCGGTGACGACCCGGGACCGTGCGGGCCAATTCCGGGCCGGGAACCGGGTGTTGGCCGGGGGTTCGGCGCCCTGACACGTCCGCGACGGCCTGCGGCGCCCCGGGGA
Organism: Pseudonocardia sp. T1-2H; assembly: GCF_038039215.1. Lineage (NCBI taxonomy): Bacteria > Bacillati > Actinomycetota > Actinomycetes > Pseudonocardiales > Pseudonocardiaceae > Pseudonocardia > Pseudonocardia sp. T1-2H. The sequence goes on along the minus strand of NZ_JBBPCL010000001.1, from coordinate 5,831,994 downwards.
CGCCACGGTTCCACCGTGCGAGTCGCCATCGTGTCCGAATGCTTCCTGCCGGTGGTCAACGGCGTCACGAACTCCGTGCTGAGGGTCTGCGAGCACCTGCGCGCCGCGGGCCACGAGGTGCTGGTGATCGCCCCCGGGACGGACGAGTCCGAGGACCACGAGGGGATCCGCGTGGTGCGGGTGCCCGCGCTGGAGCTGCCCGTGGTGTCGTCCATGCCGGTCGGGGTGCCGAGCCGGCGGATCCTCAAGGCGCTGCGCGAGTTCGCGCCGGACGTCGTGCACCTGGCGGCGCCGTTCGTCGTCGGGGCGCGGGGGCTGGCCGCCGCCCGCAAGCTCGGGATCCCGACGGTCGCGATCTACCAGACGGACGTCGCCGGGTTCGCGTCGTCCTACGGCCTCGGACTCACCGCCCGCGCCGCCTGGCGCTGGACCTGCCGGCTGCACGCGCAGGCGGACCGGACGCTTGCGCCGTCGAGCTGGGCCACCGAGGCGCTGCGCGAGCGCGGGGTGCCACGCGTGCACCGCTGGGCCCGCGGCGTCGACACCCGGCGCTTCACCCCTGCCCGGCGCTCCGTCGACCTGCGGGCGGAGCTGGCCCCGGACGGCGAGCTGCTGGTCGGGTACGTGGGGCGGCTCGCGCCGGAGAAGCAGGTGGAACGGCTGGCGGTGCTGGGTGGGATGCCCGGCGTGCGGCTCGTCGTGGTCGGGTCCGGGCCCAGCGAGGAGCGGCTCCGCGCGGCCCTGCCGGAGGCGGCGTTCCTCGGTTTCCGCGGCGGCGACGAGCTGGCGGCGATCTACGCCTCGCTGGACGTGTTCGTCCACACCGGCCCGGCCGAGACGTTCTGCCAGGCGGTCCAGGAGGCGCTGGCGTCCGGGCTGCCGGTGGTGGCGCCGGACGCGGGCGGCCCGCGGGACCTGGTGCTGCCCGGCCGGACCGGCTACCTCGTCCCGCCGCGGCCGGACGGGGCGGACGCGGCGGACCCCGGATCGCGTGTCGCGGACGCCGAGCTCCGCGCGGCCGTCGAGACGTTGCGGGACCCGTTGCGCCGCACGGCCTTCGGCTCGGCGGCGCGGCGCTCGGTGCTGCGCCGGACCTGGTCGGTGGTGGGGGACGAGCTGATCGCGCACTACCTGGACGTGCTGGGCGCCGCCGGGACGGCACAGGCCGCGTGACGTGCGGATCGTCCAGCTCGCGAACTTCTACGGTCCCCGCTCCGGTGGCCTGCGTACGGCCCTGCACGCGCTCGGCGCCGGGTACGTGACGCGCGGGCACGAGGTCGTCCTCGTGGTGCCCGGGCCGCGCAACGCCACGGACCTGCTGCCCGGCGGGATCCGCCGGGCGACCATCGCCGCGCCCCGGCTGCCCGGCACCGGCGGCTACCGGGCCGTCGACCCGTGGCGGGTGCAGCGCCTGCTGGAGCGGCTGCGGCCGGACGCGATCGAGGTGTCGGACCGGCTGACCCTGCGCGGCCTCGGGACCTGGGCCGCCCGCCGCGCGGTGCCGAGCGTGGTGATCTCGCACGAGCGGCTGGACCGGCTGCTGAGCCAGTTCCTGCTGCCCCCCGGCGTCGCCCGGCGGGTCGCGGACGCGGCCAACGCCAGGATGGCCGCCGCCTACGACACCGTCGTCTGCACCACCGCGTTCGCCGGCGCCGAGTTCGACCGGATCGGCGCCACCAACGTCCGGCGGGTGCCCCTCGGCGTGGACCTCGCGACGTTCTCCCCGCTGCACCGCGATCCCGCCCTGCGCGCCGAGCTGGGCCGCGGCGCGCAGGCGCTGCTCGTGCACGCCGGGCGGCTGTCCCCGGAGAAGCACCCCGAGCGGAGCGTGGACACCGTGGCGGCCCTCCGCGACGCGGGGCTCGACGTCCGGCTCGTCGTGGCCGGCGACGGGCCGCGGCGGGCCGCGCTGGAGCGGCGCGCGGCCGGGCTCCCGGTGACGTTCGTGGGCTTCGTCCCGGGGCGGGCGCAGCTCGCGGCCCTGCTCGCGTCGGCGGACGTGTCGCTCGCGCCCGGGCCGCACGAGACGTTCGGGCTCTCGGCTCTCGAGGCGCTCGCCAGCGGGACGCCGGTGGTGGTGTCCCGGTCGTCGGCCCTGCCCGAGATCGTGGCCGGGAGCGGGGCCGCCGCGGAGGACTCGCCGGCCGCGTTCGCCGCCGGGGTGACGACGCTGCTGGCCGCGGACGAGGCGGTCCGCCGGGGCGCCGCGCGGTCCCGGGCGGAGGAGTTCGGCTGGCCGGCGTCGGTCGACCGGATGCTGGCGACCCTGGCTCCGTAGCGATACGGATGTGTGCGCCTACGACCACCGTTGGATCGCCCTGCACGGCATGGGCGCGTTCATGAGGAACACCAGTGGGCCGGCCCCAGATCGAAGAGCGCTGGTGTTCATCTCACGTCCGCAGGCGCGGGGAACGGGCCGCCCCGTAGGGTCGTGTCCGTGGCCAGGGCCGATCTCGACAAGGACCCCCGCGACGTCGCGTCGATGTTCGACGGCGTCGCGCGGCGGTACGACGTCACCAACACCGTCCTCTCCGGCGGGCAGGACCGGCGCTGGCGGGTCATGACCCGGCGCGCGCTCGACCTGCGCCCCGGGGAGAGGGTCCTGGACCTCGCGGCCGGTACCGCGGTCTCCACCGTCGAGCTCGGCCGTTCGGGCGCATGGTGCGTCGCCGCGGACTTCTCGCTCGGGATGCTGAAGGCCGGCGCGGCCCGCCCGGTCCCGAAGGTCGCCGCGGACGCGCTGCACCTGCCCTTCGCGGACGGCGTGTTCGACGCCGTCACGATCTCCTTCGGGCTGCGCAACGTCGCGGACACGGACCTCGCGCTGCGCGAGCTGGCCCGGGTGACGCGGCCGGGCGGACGGCTCGTCGTGTGCGAGTTCTCCACCCCCACGTGGACCCCGTTCCGGGCGGTCTACCAGGAAGGGATGCTCCGCCGGGTGCTCCCGGCCGTCGCCCGGCGGGTGTCGTCGAACCCCGAGGCCTACACCTATCTCGCGGACTCGATCCTCGCCTGGCCCACCCAGCCGGAGCTCGCGCGGCGGATCATCGGGGCGGGCTGGACCGACGCCGCGTGGCGGGACCTGACGGGCGGTGCGGTCGCCCTGCACCGGGCCCGCAAACCGGACGAAAGCTGACCCCCTGAGGTTCGCCCGCCGGTGGTGCGGGGGTTCTCTGGACTTATCGCCGGACTTCGTGAAACAGTTCACAAGTACCTCGTGAACCAGTTCACAAGGAGCCGAATGGACGCGCCCGAACCCACCACTGGCGCCCCGACCGGATCCGAGGCCGACGTCATCCTGGTCGGTGCCGGTCCGGCGGGGCCCACCGCCGCGGACTCCCAGGCCCGCGCCGGCCTCGACGTGCTGCTGCTCGAGAAGGACCCGCCACGACCAGGCGCGCACCGGCCGCAAGATCGCCGGGTAAGCCTGTCCTGACCTCGGCGGGGTGACGAGCGGCACTTATGGTCCCCACCACGCTCGGTATCGATCCACACACGTAGCAGTGCAGACGACGAAGGTGCACGATGCTCGATCCCTATCTCCCCTTGGTGCTGATGTTCGCCCTCGCGGGGGCTTTCGCGCTCTTCTCCGTGACCGCGGCGCCCTACATCGGCCCGCGGCGGTACAACCGCGCGAAGCTGGACGCCTACGAGTGCGGGATCGAGCCCTCGCCGCAGCCCGTCGTGGGCGGCGGCCGGATGCCCGTCGCCTACTACCTCACGGCGATGCTGTTCATCCTCTTCGACATCGAGATGGTCTTCCTCTACCCCTTCGCGGTGACCGCGGACGCGCTGGGCGTGTTCGGGCTGGTGGAGATCGTGCTGTTCATCATCACCGTCGGCTTCGCCTACATGTACGTGTGGCGACGCGGCGGACTCGACTGGAACTGAGTCGACGGGACTAGAGGAGGAGCCGACATGGGACTCGAGGAGCACCTGCCCAGCGGCGTCCTGCTGACCAGCGTCGAGAAGCTGGTCAACTGGACCCGGAAGTCCTCGCTCTGGCCGGCCACCTTCGGGCTGGCCTGCTGCGCGATCGAGATGATGACGACGGGCGCGCCGCGCTACGACCTGGCGCGCTTCGGCATGGAGGTCTTCCGCGCCTCGCCCCGGCAGGCGGACCTGATGATCGTCGCGGGCCGGGTGAGCAACAAGATGGCCCCGGTCCTGCGCCAGATCTACGACCAGATGCCCGAGCCCCGCTGGGTGCTCGCGATGGGCGTCTGCGCCAGCTCCGGCGGCATGTTCAACAACTACGCGATCGTGCAGGGCGTGGACCACGTCGTCCCCGTCGACATGTACCTGCCCGGCTGCCCGCCGCGGCCGGAGATGCTGATGGACGCGATCCTCAAGATCCACGCCAAGATCATGGACGAGCCGCTCGGCTCCAAGCGGGCCGCGGAGCTGCAGGCCAGCGGGCACAAGACCGAGCTCGTGCCCTCGTCGATCAAGTACGCGAAGAAGTGATGCGGCGATGACGGAACCCACAGGCACCTCCAAGGACCGGGAGGAGCGCACCGGCGGCGAGCAGTCCTCCGCGGAGGCCAGCGGCGGGGCGACGGCCGAGCAGCGCGCCCGCGGCGGCGAGCGACCCGAGGCCGGCGAGGTCGAGCAGGCGAGCGACGAGGCGGGTCTCGCCCCCGAGGGCGGCACCCGGCCCGCGGCCACCCGCGAGCGCTCCGGCATGTTCGGCGTCCGCGGCAGCGGGGACACCTCCGGCTTCGGCGGCCTGCGGCTGCCCGGCTACGCGCCCGCCCCGGCGGAGCGGCCCTACGGCGGCTGGTTCGACGACCTCGCGGACGACCTGGCCGCGGCCCTCGACGAGCGCGACATCCCGCGCGCGGCGATCGAGCAGATCACCGTGGACCGCGGGGAGATCACGTTCTACGTTGCGCGGGAACGGGTCCTGGAGCTCGCACGGATCTTCCGGGACGACCCGAACCTGCGTTTCGAGCTCTGCTCCAGCGTGTCGGGAGTGGACTACAGCGCCCCGGACGACGCGTCGGTGGTGAAGCCGATGCACGTCGTCTACCACCTGCTGTCGATGACGTACCGGCGCCGGATCCGCCTCGAGGTCGCCCTGGACTTCGCCGATCCGCACGTGCCGAGCGTCGTCGAGGTCTACCCGACGGCGGACTGGCACGAGCGCGAGACCTGGGACATGTTCGGCGTGATCTTCGACGGTCACCCGGCGCTGACCCGGATCCTCATGCCGGACGACTGGGAGGGCCACCCCCAGCGCAAGAGCTACCCGCTCGGCGGGATCCCCGTGGAGTACAAGGGCGCGGAGATCCCTCCCCCGACCAGCGGAGGGCGTACTCATGAGCACGACCGACGACCTCGACGCGCGCGAGGCCCAGGCGGCCCGGGACGCGTACGCGGCGCAGCAGCGCGAGACCACCGAGGGCACCGTCTACACGGTCACCGGTGGCGACTGGGACACGTTGCTCGACTCGGAGCACGACGACCGGATCGTCATCAACATGGGCCCGCAGCACCCGTCGACGCACGGGGTGCTCCGGCTGGTCCTCGAGCTCGAGGGCGAGACGGTCACCCAGGGCCGCACCGTGATCGGCTACCTGCACACCGGCATCGAGAAGAACTGCGAGTACCGGACCTGGACCCAGGGCGTCACGTTCGTGACGCGCATGGACTACCTGGCGCCGCTGTTCAACGAGGCCGCGTACTGCCTGGGCGTCGAGAAGCTGCTCGGTGTCGAGGTGCCGCGTCGGGCGCAGCACATCCGGGTGCTCCTGATGGAGCTCAACCGGATCGGCTCGCACCTGGTCTGCCTGGCCACCGGCGGCATGGAGCTCGGCGCGCTCACCGGCATGACGGCCGGCTTCCGCGAGCGCGAGGAGGTGCTCCACCTGCTGGAGCACCTGACCGGCCTGCGGATGAACCACGCCTTCATCCGGCCCGGCGGCCTGGCCCAGGACCTCCCCGAGGACTGGAAGGAGAAGGTCACCGATTTCGTCAAGGTGATGAAATCGCGCCTTCCCGACTACGACAAGCTGCTCACCGCCCAGCCGATCTGGCGGCAGCGCCTCGAGGGCGTCGGGTACCTGCCCGTCGACGGCTGCCTGGCGCTCGGCGCCACCGGCCCGATCCTGCGCAGCGCAGGCCTGCCCTGGGACCAACGCAAGGTCGAGCCGTACTCGGGCTACGAGGAGTACGACTTCGAGGTCCCGACGGCCACCGAGGCGGACTGCTACGCCCGCTACCGGCTGCGGGTCGCCGAGATCCACGAGTCGCTCAAGATCGTCGAGCAGGCCGTGCGGAAGCTCGAGCCCGGGCCGGTGATGGTCTCCGACCGCAAGATCGCCTGGCCCGCGCAGCTGTCCATCGGCAGCGACGGCATGGGCAACACGCTCGAGCACGTCCGCAAGATCATGGGGCAGTCCATGGAGTCCCTGATCCACCACTTCAAGCTGGTCACCGAGGGCTTCCACGTCCCGCCCGGGCAGGTGTACTCGTCCGTCGAGTCCCCGCGCGGCGAGCTGGGCTATCACCTCGTGTCCGACGGCGGGACGCGCCCGGTGCGCGTGCACGTCCGGGACCCCAGCTTCGTGAACCTGCAGTGCATGCCGGCGATGAGCGAGGGCGGCATGGTCGCCGACGTCATCGCCGCCGTCGCCAGCATCGACCCGGTCATGGGAGGTGTCGACCGATGACGTTGCCCGAGGGGAACCCGGAGACCAACAGCCGCCTGGCCGTCGCGCCGGCGGAGCGGACGTGGACGGCCCGGCCGGACCAGGGCCCCGTTTCCCCGACGTTCGACGAGCTCACCCGCCGGCGGGCCGAGGAGATCATCGCCCGCTACCCGGTGGCCCGCTCCGCGCTGCTCCCGCTGCTGCACCTCGTGCAGTCGGTGGAGGGCCACGTCAGCCAGGACGGCATCCGGTTCTGCGCGGAGGCGCTGGAGCTCACGACCGCCGAGGTCAGCGCGGTGGCGACGTTCTACACGATGTACAAGCGCACGCCCTGCGGCGAGCACCTGGTGAGCGTCTGCACCAACACCCTGTGCGCGGCGCTCGGCGGGGACGACATCTACGCGGCACTGAAGGCCCGGCTCGGGATCGGCCACGAGGAGACGGTGGGGGAGCCCGGCACGACCGGCTCGATCACCCTCGAACACGCCGAGTGCCTCGCGGCCTGCGACCTCGCACCCGTGCTGCAGGTCAACTACGAGTACTACGACAACCAGAGCGTGGCCTCGGCCGAGGCGCTGGTGGACGCGTTGCGCCGCGGGGAGAAGCCCCCGCCGACGCGCGGGGCGCCGCTGACGGACCTGCGGACCGTCGAGCTGGAGCTCGCCGGCTTCACGGACGACCCGGCGCTCGCCGCGGCCGCGGTCGCCGGCCCGTCGGCCGCCCCGGAGACGCTGCGCGGGGTGCAGATGGCCGCCGAGCGCGGCTGGATCGCCCCGGCGATGCCCGACGAGCACCCCGCCCTCCCGCCCCTCCCGGAGAAGTGAGGAGCCGATGAGCACTCCCGACAAGCCGGAGAAGGCCGGTGCCGCCGAGAAGGTGGCCGGCCTGGACACCGCCGGCCCCGCGGACACCGGTCCCGGCCCCGAGGGCCCGGCCCCGTTGACCCCGGTCCTCACCCGGCGCTGGACGGCCGAGCGCTCCTGGACCCTCGAGTCCTACGAGCAGCTCGATGGCTACCGGGCCCTGCGCACCGCGCTGACCGCCCACCCGGACCAGCTGATCACGCTGGTGAAGGACTCCGGGCTGCGCGGCCGCGGCGGCGCGGGCTTCCCGACCGGCATGAAGTGGTCCTTCATCCCGCAGGGCTCCACCGGCCCGGGCGCCAAGCCCAAGTACCTCGTGGTCAACGCGGACGAGGGCGAGCCCGGGACCTGCAAGGACATCCCGACGATGATGGCGGACCCGCACTCGCTGATCGAGGGCTGCGTCATCACCAGCTACGCGATCCGCGCGAAGTTCTGCGCGATCTACGTGCGCGGGGAGGCCCTGCACCCGATCCGCCGGCTGCGTGCCGCGGTCGCGGAGGCCTACGCCGCGGGCTACCTGGGCAAGGACATCCTCGGCTCCGGGTTCGACCTGGACATCGTGGTGCACGCCGGCGCGGGCGCCTACATCTGCGGCGAGGAGACGGCGCTGCTGGATTCCCTCGAGGGCCGGCGCGGCCAGCCGCGGCTCAAGCCGCCGTTCCCCGCGACGGCCGGGCTGTACGCGTCGCCGACGGTCGTCAACAACGTCGAGACCATCGCGAGCGTCCCGGCGATCGTCGCCGGGGGCAGCGGCTGGTTCCGCACCATGGGCAGCGAGAAGAGCCCCGGCCCGAAGATCTACTCGGTGTCCGGGCACGTCGAGCGCCCCGGCCAGTACGAGGCCCCGCTCGGGATCACGCTGCGGCAGCTGCTCGAGCTCGCCGGCGGCATGAAGGACGGGATCCCGCTCAAGTTCTGGACCCCGGGCGGGTCGTCCACCCCGATCTTCACCGCCGAGCACCTCGACGTTCCGCTCGACTTCGAGGGCGCCGCCGCGGCCGGTTCGATGCTCGGCACCACCGCGGTGCAGGTCTTCAACGAGACCGTCTCCGTGCCGTGGGCGGTCATGAAGTGGACCGAGTTCTACAAGCACGAGAGCTGCGGCAAGTGCACGCCGTGCCGGGAGGGCACCTACTGGCTGGTGCAGATCCTGGAGCGGATGGTGCACGGCGAGGGCACCGCGGAGGACGTCGAGACGATGCTCGACATCTGCGACAACATCCTCGGCCGCTCCTTCTGCGCGCTCGGCGACGGTGCGACGAGCCCGATCACCAGTGGCATCAAGTACTTCCGCCAGGAGTTCCTGGACCTCGTCGCGCAGCAGCCTGCGGTCGCGCGTCCGGAGCAGCTGGCCGAGCTGACCGGAGCCCCCGCATGACGATCGCTCCTGACAAGGACACCAAGCCCGTACCCGACGGGTACGTGCGCCTGACCATCGACGGGATCGAGGTCGACGCCCCCAAGGGCGAGATCCTGATCCGCACCTGCGAGCGGCTCGGGATCATCGTCCCGCGGTTCTGCGACCACCCGCTGCTGGAGCCGGCCGGCGCCTGCCGGCAGTGCCTCGTCGAGGTGGAGATGGGCGGCCGGCCGATGCCGAAGCCGCAGGCCAGCTGCACCATGACGGTGGCCGACGGGATGGTCGTCAAGACCCAGCACACCTCGCCCGTCGCGGACAAGGCGCAGCAGGGCGTGATGGAGCTGCTGCTCATCAACCACCCGCTGGACTGCCCGATCTGCGACAAGGGCGGGGAGTGCCCCCTGCAGAACCAGGCGATGAGCAGCGGCCGCACGGACTCGCGGTTCGTGGAGACCAAGCGGACGTTCCCGAAGCCGCTGCCGATCAGCTCGCAGGTGCTGCTCGACCGTGAGCGTTGCGTGCTCTGCCAGCGCTGCACCCGCTTCTCCGAGGAGATCGCCGGGGACCCGTTCATCGACCTGCTGGAGCGCGGCGCGAACCAGCAGATCGGCACGGCGGAGGACAAGCCCTTCCAGTCCTACTTCTCCGGCAACACCATCCAGATCTGCCCGGTCGGCGCACTCACCAGCGCGGCCTACCGGTTCCGCTCCCGGCCGTTCGACCTCGTCTCGACGCCGTCGGTGTGCGAGCACTGCAGCTCCGGCTGCGCGCAGCGCACGGACGCCCGCCGCGGCTCGGTCATGCGGCGCCTCGCGGGCAACGACCCCGAGGTCAACGAGGAGTGGAACTGCGACAAGGGCCGCTTCGCGTTCCGCTACCTGCAGTCCAAGGGCCGGATCACCCGGCCGTTGATCCGCGAGGAGAACGGCGAGCTCGTCGAGACGTCCTGGACCGAGGCCCTGCGGGCCGCGGCGCACGGGCTGCTGGCGGCGCGCGGGCACAACGGGATCGGGGTGCTGACCGGCGGCCGGCTGACCGTCGAGGACGCCTACTCCTACGCGAAGTTCGCCCGGGTCGCGGCCCACACCAACGACGTCGACTTCCGGGCCCGGCCGCACAGCGCCGAGGAGCTGGAGTTCCTCGCCGCCCACGCCGTCGGGACCACACCTGACACCGGGGTCACCTTCACCGCGGTCGAGGCGGCTCCGGCGGTGCTGACCGTCGCCCTGGACCCGGAGGACGAGGCGGGCATCGTCTTCCTCCGCCTCCGCAAGGCCGTCCGCAAGCGCGGGCAGCGCGTCTTCCAGCTCGGCCAGTGGACGACGCCGGGCGCCCGCAAGACCGAGGCGACGCTTATCAAGGCCGTTCCGGGGGCCGAGGCCGCCGTGCTCCGCGAGCTGATCTCCGCGGCCGGGGAGAAGGACGCGCGGGCCTCCGAGCTGATCGACGCCCTCAGCGGGCCGGGTGCGGTGGTCCTCGTCGGCGACCGGGCCGCCGAGGTCCCCGGCCTCTACTCCGCCGTCACCGCGCTGGCGACGCGCACCGGCGCGAAGGTCGCCTGGATCCCGCGCCGGGCCGGCGACCGGGGAGCGCTCGACGCGGGCGCGGTCCCGACCCTGCTGCCCGGGGGCCGTCCCGTCTCGGACGCCGCGGCGCGGGCCGAGGTCGCGCAGGCCTGGGGCATGCACGAGCTGCCCGCCACCCCCGGCCGCAGCACGGACGAGATCCTCGCGGCCGCCGCGCGCGGCGAGCTCTCCGGGCTCGTCGTCGGCGGGGTGGATCCGGACGACCTGGCGGACCCGGGACTCGCCCGGCGGGCGCTGCGCGAGGTCGGCTACCTGGTCAGCCTCGAGATGCACCACTCCGCGGTCACCGAGCTGGCGGACGTCGTGCTGCCGGTGGCCCCGGACGCCCAGCGCGCCGGCAGCTACCTGAACTGGGAGGGCCGGCTGCGGGAGTTCCCCAGCACGCTGGATTCCAGCGGCGTCCTGCCGGACTGCCGGGTGCTGGACACGCTCGCGGTCGAGATGGACGCGGACCTGTTCACGCAGACCCCGGCCGCGGCGATGGGGGACCTGCAGCGGCTCGGTGCCCACACCGGCGCCGCGCCCGCCGGGCCGACCGCCGAGGCCGGCGCCGCGCCGCGCCCCGCCGAGTACGGGCAGGCGGTCCTCGCGACCTGGCGCCAGCTCGTCGACGACGGTTCCCTGAGCATCGACGAGCCGGCCCTGGCCGGCACCGCCCGCCCGGCCCGGGTCCGGGTCAACGCGGCCACCGCGGAGCGCCTCGGGCTCGTCGAGGGCCTCGAGGCGAGCGTCGCGACGGACCGGGGTGCGATCACGCTGCCGGTCGAGTTCACGGACCTCCCGGACGGCGTCGTCTGGCTCCCGGCCAACTCACCGGGCTCGGCGGTACGCGCCACGCTCGGCGCCGGCCACGGCTCGCTGGTCCGCGTCAGTGCCGGTGGTGCGGCATGACGCGCACCCAGCAGCTCCTCGCCGACGACCCGTTCTGGCTGATCGTCCTCAAGGTCGTCGTGCTGTTCGGCGTCGGCGTCGTGCTGACCCTCTTCATGATCAACTGGGAACGGAAGGTCGTCGGCCGGATGCAGCAGCGTCCGGGCCCGAACCGGACCGGTCCCGGCGGCTGGCTGCAGTCCCTCGCGGACGGGCTCAAGCTGGCGTTCAAAGAGGACATCATGCCGACGCACGCGGACAAGAAGGTCTTCTTCATCGCGCCCGTCGTCTCGACGATCCCGGCGTTCGTGGCCTTCTCCGTCATCCCGTTCGGCGGCGAGGTCTCGATCTTCGGTGAGCGCACCGTGCTGCAGCTCGTGGACCTCCCCGTCGGCGTGCTGGTCGTGCTGGCCTGCTCCTCGATCGGCGTCTACGGGATCGTGCTCGGCGGCTGGGCCTCCGGCTCGCCGTACGCGCTGCTCGGCGCGCTGCGCAGCGCCGCGCAGGTCATCTCCTACGAGATCGCGCTCGGCCTCTCGATCGTCGCGGTGGTCCTCTACTCCCGCTCCATGTCGACCGCGGACATCGTCGCGGCCCAGGGCGGCGGCTGGTACTTCTGGCTGCTCGTCCCGAGCTTCGTGGTCTTCGTGATCGCGATGGTCGGCGAGACGAACCGGGCCCCGTTCGACCTCCCGGAGGCCGAGTCCGAGCTGGTCGGCGGCTTCCACACCGAGTACTCGTCGCTGAAGTTCGCGCTCTTCTTCCTCGCCGAGTACGTCAACATGGTCACCGTCTCGGCGATGGCCACCACGCTGTTCCTGGGGGGCGGGCGCTGGCCGTGGCCGCTGTCGTCGTTCAACGACAACGGCTGGCTGATGTTCGTCGCGTTCCTGGTCAAGACGCTGATCTTCCTGTTCGTCTTCATCTGGCTGCGCGGCACGCTGCCCCGCTTCCGCTACGACCAGTTCATGCGGCTCGGCTGGAAGGCCCTGGTCCCGGTCAGCCTGTTGTGGATTCTGGTGATCTTCGCGATCCGCACCTACCGGAACAGCTCCGGCGGCAGCGTCGCGGTCCTGCTCATCACGTTGGGCATCGTGCTGGTCGCCGTGCTCGCCATCGCGTTCCTGGTGCCCGAGCGCCGGCGTCCCGAGGCGGCCGTCGACCCGGCGTCGGACTACCCGGTGCCGCCGCTGGACCTGGCCGTCCCGGACACGCCCAGGCGGACGGCGAAGCGCAAGGCCGTCGCGCGCGAGAAGCGGCGCGAGCCCGCCGGGGCCCTCACCGGCGACCCGGGGAAGGAGACCGAGTAGATGTTCGATTTCTTCAAGGGCTTCGGCGTCACCTTCTCGACGATGTTCAAGAAGGTCGTCACCGAGGAGTACCCCGAGGACTTCCCGCCCGCCGCACCCCGCTACCACGGCCGCCACCAGCTCAACCGGCATCCGGACGGGCTGGAGAAGTGCGTCGGCTGCGAGCTGTGCGCCTGGGCCTGCCCGGCCGACGCGATCTACGTCGAGGGCGGGGACAACACCGAGGAGGAGCGCTACTCCCGGGGGAGCGCTACGGCGCGATCTACCAGATCAACTACCTGCGCTGCATCGGCTGCGGCCTGTGCATCGAGGCCTGCCCCACCCGCTCGCTCACGATGACGAACTTCTACGAGCTGGCGGACGACAACCGGCAGGACCTGATCTACACGAAGGAACAGCTCCTCGCCCCGCTGCTGCCCGGCATGGAGCAGCCGCCGCACCCGATGCGGCTCGGGAACGACGAGCAGGACTACTACGTGCAGGGCCCCACGCTCGCCCGGACATCGGCGCAGCGCACCGCCGCGGGCGAGCCGGGCGTGGAGAACGATCCCGTGGGGGAGCAGGTCCGATGATCTCGGTACTGGCCCAGGCCGCGGACCAGGGCGGGGGGCTCGTCAGCACCGGCGAGGCGGTCGTCTTCTGGATCCTCGGCCCGGTGGCGCTGGCGTCCGCGCTGGCCATGGTCTTCGCCCGGAACGCGGTGCACTCCGCGCTGTTCCTGGCCGCGACGATGCTCTCGCTCGCGGTGCTCTACATGATCCAGCAGGCGCCGTTCCTCGGCTTCGTGCAGATCATCGTCTACACCGGCGCCGTGATGATGCTGTTCCTGTTCGTGCTGATGCTCGTCGGCCGGGACAGCTCGGACTCCGTGGTCGAGGTGCTCCGCGGTCAGCGTGTCGCGGCGTTGCTGCTCGGGGTCGCGTTCGCGCTGCTCCTGGTCGCGGGCGTCGGACGGGCGTTCAGCGAGGTCACGCCCGCGGGCCTCGGTGTGGCGGGCTCGAACGGCAACCTGCCGGGCATCGGTCAGCTGGTCTTCACCAAGTACCTGTTCTCGTTCGAGCTGACGTCCGCGCTGCTCATCACCGCCGCGCTCGGCGCGATGGTGCTGACCTTCGCCCAGCGCCGGCAGAGCGCGAAGCAGGGCCAACGCGGCACCGTGATCCAGCGGCTGCGTGGGGACCGGGTCTCCCCGCTGCCCGGCCCCGGTGTCTTCGCCACGGCGGACTCGGTCGCCGTGCCCGCGCTGCTGCCGGACGGCTCGATCGCCCCCGAGTCGCTCTCGGAGATCATCGAGGGGACGCCGGTGGACGAGAAGCCCCGGCGCGAGCCGGACGCCCACGCCCTCACCGACGGTCGGGCCTCCACGAAGGTGATCGACGAATGACCCCGACGTACTACCTGCTGCTCTCCGCGCTGCTGTTCTCCATCGGCGCGGTCGGCGTGCTGGTGCGCCGCAACGCGATCGTCGTGTTCATGTGCATCGAGCTGATGCTGAACGCGGTGAACCTCTCGCTGGTGACCTTCGCCCGCATCAACGGCTCGCTCGACGGCCAGGTCATGGCGTTCTTCGTCATGGTCGTCGCCGCGGCCGAGGTCGTGGTGGGGCTCGCCATCATCATGTCGATCTTCCGCACCCGTCGTTCGTCCTCCGTGGACGACGCGAACCTTCTGAAGTACTAGACCCACGGGGGCTGCGCCCCCGTGCACCCCCGAAAGGCCTGGAGTGCACGCCGTGACCGAACTCCCCGAGGTGCTCCCCGCCGGCGGGGCCGCCTCCCTCGCGTGGCTGCTGTTCGTGCTGCCCGCGGCGGGTGCCGTGATCCTCTTCCTGGCCGGGCGGCGCGCGAACGCCACCGGACACTGGCTCGGCGTCGCGACCGTCGCCGCGTCGTTCGTGCTCGGCCTGGTGATCTTCTTCGAGACGCTGGGCCTGGCCCCGGAGCAGCGCACCCGTGAGGTGGACCTGTACCACTGGATCACCTCCGGGTCCCTCGACGTCACGTTCGGGCTCCGGCTGAGACCCCTCTCGCTGACGTTCGTGCTGCTCATCACCGGGGTCGGCTCGCTGATCCACCTCTACTCGGTGGGCTACATGAAGGAGGACCCGGGGCGCCGGCGGTTCTTCGCGCAGCTCAACCTGTTCGTCGCGGCGATGCTCGTGCTCGTCCTCGGCAACAACTTCGTGATGCTCTACCTCGGCTGGGAGGGCGTCGGCCTGGCGTCCTACCTGCTGATCGGCTTCTACCAGGACCGTCCGTCCGCGGCGACCGCCGCGAAGAAGGCATTCCTGATGAACCGCGTCGGCGACGTCGGGCTGGCCCTCGCGATCTTCCTGATCTGGCTCAACCTCGGCACCCTGCGGTACGACGAGGTCTTCGCCCGGATCGGCGAGGTCCCGCCCGGCACCGTCCTGGCGATCACGCTCCTGCTGCTGCTCGGGGCCTGCGGCAAGTCCGGCCAGTTCCCGCTGCAGTCCTGGCTGCCGGACGCGATGGAGGGCCCGACCCCGGTCTCGGCCCTGATCCACGCGGCCACGATGGTCACCGCGGGCGTCTACCTGATCGCCCGCACGAACCCGATCTACGACCTCACCGAGACCGGACGCCTGGTCGTCGCGGTCATCGGTGTGATCACCCTGTTGATCGGGGCGATCATCGGCTGCGCCTACGACGACATCAAGAAGGTCCTCGCGTACTCCACCGTCAGCCAGATCGGCTACATGTTCCTGGCCGTCGGGCTCGGCCCGGCCGGGTACGCGCTGGGCATCTTCCACCTGCTCACGCACGGCTTCTTCAAGGCCGGGCTGTTCCTCGGGGCCGGGTCGGTCATGCACGCCATGAACGACGACGTGAACATGCGGCGCTACGGCGGCCTCGCCCGGTACATGCCCATCACGTTCATCACCTTCGGCCTCGGCTACCTGGCGCTGATCGGCTTCCCGTTCCTGTCCGGCTACTTCTCCAAGGACGCGATCATCGAGGCCGCGTTCGCGCAGCCGGGCTGGCAGGGCTGGGTGTTCGGGCTCACGGCGACGCTGGCCGCCGGGCTCACGGCGTTCTACATGACCCGGCTCATGATCATGACCTTCTTCGGCGAGGAACGCTGGAAGCACCTCAAGGCCCCGGACGGCGAGAGCTACCACCCGCACGAGGCCCCGCCGACCATGACGATCCCGATGATGGTGCTGGCGGTCGGCTCGGTCTTCGGCGGGTTCACGCTCTCGGCACTCGGCCTCAACCAGTGGCTCGAACCGTCCCTGGGCCCGCTCGTGGAACTCGAGGGCGGCGTCCTGCCGCACGCGCTGGTCCCGTGGCTGGTCCTGCTGTTCTCGGCGCTGGGCGTGCTGGTCGCCTACCTCGTCGTCGGGCGCCGTCCGACGCCGGTCGAGCGTCCGCTGCGCGTGTCGCTCCCCGTGCGGGCCGCCCGCGCGGACCTCTACGCCAACGCGGTCAACGAGACCCTCATCGCCCGGCCGGGCGTCTGGCTCACCCGCGCGCTGGTGTTCGTGGACAACCGCGGCGTCGACGGCCTGGTCAACGGCATCGCAGCCGGGCTCGGCGGAGCTCGTCGAGGCTACGAAGGCTCCAGACGGGATTCGTCCGAAGTTATGCGCTTTCGATCCTCGGCGGCTCGGTGTTCGTCGTGGCGGCCCTGTTGGCGGTGAGGTTCGCGTGAACACGATCGCACCCGACTCCGGCGGCAACGTGCTGCTGCTCGTCCTGCTGGCCCTGCCGGTCCTGGGCGCCCTGGCGATGTACCCGCTGCGGCGCAACATCTCAGCTGCCAAGGGCGTCGCGATGGGGACGGCGCTGCTCGAGTTCGTCCTCGTCGTCGTCGTGTACCTCAGCTACTCCACGCAGGCCGCGGCCTCGGGCACCCGGTTCCAGCTCGAGTTCTCGGCGCCCTGGATCCCGGCGTTCGGCACCCACTTCGCCTTCGGCATCGACGGCATCGCGCTGGTCCTCATCGCGCTCACCGCGTTCCTGGTCCCCGGCCTGATGCTCTTCGCCTGGGCGGAGAAGCTGCCCGAGGGCCGGACGACGTCCGGCTACTTCGCGCTGCTGCTGGCCACCGAGGCGACGCTGATCGGCGTCTTCGCGGCCACGGACGTCTTCCTGTTCTACGTCTTCTTCGAGGCGATGCTCATCCCGATGTACTTCCTGATCGGGCGCTTCGGCGGCCCGAACCGGCAGTACGCCTCGGTGAAGTTCTTCCTCTACTCGCTGCTCGGCGGACTGATCATGCTCGCGTCGCTGATCGGGCTGTACGCGACGAGCGCCGAGCAGCTGGGCCAGGGCACGTTCACCTGGACGGACCTGCAGGCGATCGCCGCGCACACCCCCACGTCGACCCAGATCTGGCTGTTCCTGGGCTTCTTCGTCGCGTTCGCGATCAAGGCGCCGCTGGTGCCGTTCCACACCTGGCTGCCCGACGCCAGCGCCGAGGCGCCGATCGTGGCCGCGGTCCTGCTCGTCGGCGTGCTGGACAAGGTGGGCACGTACGGCTTCCTGCGCTACTGCCTGCCGCTGTTCCCCGAGGCGTCCAAGACGCTCGCGCCGCTGGTGCTGATCCTGGCCGTGATCGGGATCCTCTACGGCGCGCTGCTGGCCGTGGGACAGAAGGACATGAGCCGGTTCGTCGCGTACACCTCGATCGCGCACTTCGGCTTCATCGCGCTCGGGACGTTCGCGTTCTCCAGCCAGGCCTTCGCCGGCGCGGCGCTCTACATGGTCAACCACGGGCTCTCCACCGGCATGCTCTTCGTGATGGTGGGCCTGCTGGTCGCCCGCGGCGGCTCGCGCCTGATCTCGGACTACGGGGGTGTCTCGAAGCTCGCGCCGGTGCTCGCCGGGTGCCTGCTGCTCGCGGGGATGTCCTCGCTCGCGCTGCCGGGCACGAACTCGTTCGTCAGCGAGTTCCTGGTGCTCGTCGGCTCGTACCCGCGCGAACCCGTCTACACGATCCTGGCGACGGTCGGGATCGTCTTCGCCGCCCTCTACATCCTCTGGTTCTACCAGCAGACGATGCAGGGGCCGGTCCGCGGCAACGCGGTGATCGGGGCGCTGGAGCGGGCCGGGGCCGGTGGTCCGGGCGCGATGATCGACCCGAACGTCGCCGCGAAGCGCGGCAGCGGGTTCCCGGACCTGACGAAGCGGGAGATCGGGGTGCTCGCCCCGCTGATCGTCGTGATCGTGGTGCTCGGGTTCTTCCCCGGCCCGCTGCTCGATGTGATCAACCCGTCGGTGGCCGCGACGATGCAGGAGGTCGGCCTGCCCGACCCGGTGCCCCTGGGAGGGATCGCCCGATGATCAGCTCGATACTCGCCCAGGCGCCGGTGGCGCCGATCAGCGCACCGGCCGTGGACTACGCGGCCGTCATGCCGCTGCTCGTCGTGCTCGGCGGCGCCTGCGTCTCGGTGCTGCTGGAGGCGTTCCTCCCGCGGCACCAGCGCTGGCCCGCCCAGGTCGCGCTGTCCGTGCTGGTCATCGCGGTCGCGGGCGTCTCGCTGGGGATCTACGCCGGGGACGCGCCGGTCGCCGGCGTCACCACCCTGTCCGACGCCCTGGCGATCGACGTCCCGACGCTGTTCCTGTGGGGCACGCTGCTGCTCCTCGGGCTGGGCAGCCTCCTCCTGATCGCGGACCGGTCCGTGGAGCCCGGCGGCGCGTTCATCGCGTCCGCCGAGGAACGGGCGGCCGTCGGCGCGACCGTGGGGTCCGTCGGGACCTCCGAGCCGGGGATCGAGCCCGAGCACGTCGACCGCTCCTACGGCGCCCCGGGCGACGCCCCGACCATGCAGACCGAGGTCTTCCCGTTCGCGCTGTTCGCGCTCGGCGGGATGATGGCCTTCGTCGCGGCGAACGACCTGCTCACCATGTTCGTGGCGCTCGAGGTGCTGTCGCTGCCGCTCTACCTGATGTGCGGGCTCGCGCGGCGCCGCCGGCTGCTGTCCCAGGAGGCGGCGGTCAAGTACTTCCTGCTCGGCGCCTTCGCGTCGGCGTTCTTCCTCTACGGCCTCGCGCTGCTCTACGGCTACGCGGGCTCGGTGCGGCTGACGGACATCGCCAACGCCGCGGCGGGCTCCCTGAAGTCCGACGCACTGCTGTTCGGCGGGCTCGCGCTGCTGATCGTCGGGCTGATGTTCAAGGGCTCCGTGGGCCCGTTCCACACCTGGACCCCGGACGTCTACCAGGGCGCCCCGACGCCGGTCACGGCGTTCATGGCGGCCTGCACCAAGGTCGCGGCCTTCGGTGCCATCCTGCGGGTGCTCCATGTCGCCTTCGGCTCCACCCACTGGGAGTGGCGCGGGATCATGTGGGCGGTGGCGATCGCGTCGATGTTCATCGGCGCGATCCTGGGCCTCACCCAGACCGACGTGAAGCGGATGGTCGCGTACTCCTCGATCGCGCACGCGGGCTTCCTGCTCCTCGGCGCCATGGCCATCACCCGCGAGGGCGTCTCCGGGACGCTGTTCTACCTCCTGGCCTACGGGTTGACGACGCTCGCGGTGTTCGGCGTGATCTCGCTGGTCCGGGATTCGGATGGTGAGGCTACTCACCTCTCCCAGTGGGCGGGTCTGGCGAAGCGCTCGCCGATCCTCGCCGGGGTGATGACGTTCCTGCTGCTCGCGCTCGCCGGCATCCCGCTCACGAGCGGGTTCACCGCGAAGTTCGCGGTGTTCTCGGCCGCGCTGCAGGACGGGATGGCCCCGCTGGTGGTGATCGCCCTGGTCGCGAGCGCCGTCACGGCGTTCTTCTACCTGCGTGTGGTGGTGCTGATGTACTTCAGCGAGACCCCCGCGGACGGCCCGACGGTCACCGTCCCGGGTGCGTTCACCACGGTCGCCATCACCCTCGGCGTGATCCTGACGCTGCTGCTGGGCATCGTCCCGACCCTGGCGCTGAACTGGGCGGGAGCCGGTGTCCTCGCGGGCTGAGCCCGGCGTGTCGGTGCCGGGCGCATCCTCCGACGGGGCCTCGTAGGCTGATGGGCGTGGAGACGCAGAGCGTGGCGGGTGTGGAGCTCGCCGACCCGGCCCTGGCCGCATCGACCGAGGCCGGGCTGGAGCGGGTGGAGGACCTCCTGCACCGCGAGGTGGAGAGCGGGTACCGGTTCGTCACCGAGACCTCGCTGCACCTGATCGACGCCGGTGGCAAGCGGTTCCGGCCCCTGTTCACACTGCTCAGCGCGCACGTGGGGACCGAGCCGGAGAGCGACGACGTGGTCCGGGCCGCGGCGGTGGTGGAGCTGGTGCACCTCGCCACGCTCTACCACGACGACGTCATGGACTCCGCCACGATGCGTCGTGGGGCGGAGAGCGCGAACCACCGCTGGGACAACACGGTCGCGATCCTGACCGGGGACTTCCTGTTCGCCCACGCCTCCCGGCTGGTGGCGGACCTCGGGCCGGACGCGGTGCGGATCATCGCCGAGACGTTCGCCGAGCTCGTCACGGGGCAGATGCGGGAGACCCGCGGCCCGCGCGAGGGCGACGACCCGGTCGAGCACTACCTGCAGGTGATCGCGGAGAAGACGGGGTCGCTCATCGCGACGGCCGGCCGCTACGGCGGCATGTTCTCCGGCTGCACCCCGGAGCAGGTGGACTCGTTGCAGCGCTTCGGGGCGACCATCGGCACCGCGTTCCAGATCTCGGACGACATCATCGACATCGCGTCACCGTCCGGGGACTCCGGCAAGACGCCGGGCACGGACCTGCGCGAGGGCGTGCACACGCTGCCGATGCTCTACGCGATGCAGGAGCCCGGGTCCGAGCGCCTGCGCGCGCTCCTGGCCCGCCCGATCACGGACGACGCCGAGGTGGCCGAGGCCCTGGCCCTGCTCCGCGCAGGCAACGGCATCCGGCGCGCCAAGGACACCCTCGCGGGCTACGCCGAGGAGGCCCGGGCCGAGCTGGGCAAGCTCCCCGCCTGCCCCGCCGTCGACGCCCTGGGCACCCTCACCGGCTACACCATCGACCGCACCGGCTGATCCCCCGCGAGTCGGTACCTCCCCGTCGCGCGAGGCGGCACGTCCGGTCGTCCGAGTCCGCTAACCCGGGACCACCCGGGATGTGCTCCTCGGGCGACCGGAAGTGCCGACCCGCGGGGATCGGGAGTGGCGGAGGAGGTCGACCGTGAAGAGGATCAGCGCGACCCACACGAGGCCGAAGCCGATCCAGCGGGTGAGCGGCATGTCCTCGTGGTTGACGAGCACGCCCCAGAGGAACTGCAGGGTCGGCGTGATGTAGGTCAGGGTGCCGAGGGTCGTGAGCGGGATCCGGCGCGCCGCGGCCCCGTACAGCAGCAGCGGGACGGCCGTGGCCGGGCCGGCCAGGACCAGCAGGACGTCGTGCAGGGCGCCGTGGCCGAGGACGGTTCCCGCACCGCTCACCCCGAACCAGACGACGGCGGCGAGCGCGAACGGGCCCAGCACGAGCCCCTCGGCGGTGAGGCTCGCCGTCGCGGGCAACGGCACGGTCTTCTTCAGCAGCCCGTAGATCCCGAACGACGTCGCCAGCACCAGGCCCAGCCAGGGCGGCGCGCCGTTCTCGACGCTCAGCACGACGACCGCCGTCGTGGCGATGCCCAGGGCGGCCCACTGCGTCACCCGCAGCCGCTCCCGGAGCACGACGACGCCGAGCAGCACGCTGACCAGCGGGCTCATGTAGTACCCCAGGGCGATCTCGACGACGTGGTCGATCGCGACGCCGTAGATGAACATGCCCCAGTTGACGGTGATGAACGCGGCCGCGGCGGCGA
Organism: Pseudonocardia sp. T1-2H; assembly: GCF_038039215.1. NCBI lineage: Bacteria > Bacillati > Actinomycetota > Actinomycetes > Pseudonocardiales > Pseudonocardiaceae > Pseudonocardia > Pseudonocardia sp. T1-2H. The sequence continues at coordinate 5,810,590 of NZ_JBBPCL010000001.1, read as the reverse complement.
CCGTCAGCCAGCCGCGCAGGCGCAGCGCCCGCAGCGCGCCCCATCCGCGCAGCAGCGAGAGCACCCCGGCCATCAGGACGGCCGTCCACAGGATGCGGTGGGCGAGCACCTCCAGCGGCGGCGCCGGATCCAGCAGCGGCCAGAATGCGGGGAACAACCCCCAGACCACGTGCGCGCCGACGCCGAGGCCGAGGCCCCGCCGGTCCACCTCCACCGCCGTGCTCGTCACCCCGTCATCAGAACATCCCGACCCGTTCGCGGCGAAACGGTCCAGCACACACTCAGGTCACGAGCCGTGATCGGAACGAGACTCGAACGTGATGCGGTTCGGTCACCGTCACCCGTGATGCGGCGACCACCTGCTCGGGGGAGGCGTTCTCGCCGAACGCGCGGGTCGAGCGAAGGCGAGAGACGACTGTGGCTCGAGGTTCGCCCACGCCGGCGCACGCCGCCGGGCCGGGACGCTCCCGGCGAACCGGCGTCTGGCTCGTCGGTGCGCTCGCGATCCCGGTGGTGCTGGCCGGCCTGGCCCTCGTCTGGCCCGGTCCCGGCATCGCGGACGACCTGCACGGCCGGGCGGTGGCGGCGCTCGGCTCGGCGGGGCTCCGGGGCGTGACGGTGGATCTGAGCGGCCGGGACGCGGTGCTGGCGGGCGTCCCGAACGGGCGGGAGTCCGAAGCGACGCGGATCGTCCAGGGGGTCGAGGGCGTGCGGGAGGTGCGGGTGCGGCCCGGTACATCCGGCACGGCGTCCCGCACCGACGAACCCGAGCCCGCGCCTACCGCGGCCCTGCCCGGCGGGCCGCCGGCCCCGGGGACGACGGACGCGGACCGGCAACGCGTGGCCGCCCTGCTCGCGCGCTCTCCGCTGCTGTTCACCGGCGACAGCGCGTCCCTCACCCCGTCCACCGCCCGGGCCGTCCAGGAGCTCGGCGCGCTGCTCGCGCAGCTCCCGGCGGCGCCGATCGAGCTGGTCGGCCACACCGCGGACTCCCCGGACTCGACGGTCGACGCGCAGGCCCTGTCCGAGCGGCGCGCGGCGGCGGTCGGGGATGCCCTGGTGGCCGCCGGCGTCGATCCCGTCCGGATCCGCGCCCGCGGTGCCGGGACCACCAACCCGCTGGCGTCGCAGGCCGCGAGCCGGCGCGTCGAGCTCATCCTCGGATAGGAGTCGTCATGGTCTGGCTGTTCGGGCAGGTGTGGGTGCTGCTCCTGGTCGCGTTCCTGCTGGGGGCGCTGCTGACCTGGGTTGCGTTCGCCGTCCCGTTGCGGCGTGCGGCCCGGCGCGCCCCCGGTTCCGACGCCGTGTGGTCACCGCCCCCGTGGTTCCCGGCGGGCCGGGCCTCGACGCCGCAGGCGCCGGTTCCCGAGCCGCCCCGCACCCGGGCTCCGGAGCCGCCCAGGATCCCGGCCCCGGCGGACCCGGCCCTGGCCGAGCTCGACCAGCGCCGGATCTCGGCCCGGCGCCGCTCGGCCGGGGCGGCCGCCGCCGGTGCGCTCGAGGGCCTCGCCGACGGCGACGACGGCCCGGACATCCCGCGACAGACCCGCCCGGACCAGGCGTGAGGACCGCCGGGCGGTGAGGACCGCCGGGCGGTGAGGACCGCCGAGCCGCCGACCCTCGAAACGAGGAGACCGCCGGCCCCGAGGGGGCCGGCGGTCGTCGATCGTGGGGCTGGGGCCCTCAGACGACGGTCCAGGTGTCGCGGCCGTTGAGCAGGGCCTGCAGGTCGGGGGTGCCGGCCTGGTTCTTGGCCTCCTGGACCTGGGCGCGGACCGCGTCGTCGTAGGTTCCGCGGTCGATGTTGCGGAAGATCCCGGTGACGGTGTGGTTCAGGTCCTGGTCCGAGAGCCGGGAGAGCGCGAACGCGAGTTCGTGGTTACCCGCGTCGTGCACCACGATCTGTGCCGGGTCCACGCCGGCGGCCTCGACCACTTCGAGTCGGAACCCGTTCTGGACGACGGCGTAGCTGCCCAGGCCGTCGGCGTCGGCGGGCCCGAACCGGATCGGCTCGCCGTGGCGGATCGGGACCAGGCGCTGCTCCTTGGTCTCGGGCTTGCGCAGGATGTCGAAGCTGCCGTCGTTGAAGATCGGGCAGTCCTGGAAGATCTCCACCAGGGCGCTGCCGCGGTGCGCGGCGGCGGCCCCGAGGACCTCGGTCAGGCCCTTGCGGTCGCTGTCCAGGGCGCGGCCGACGAAGGACGCCTCGGCGCCCAGGGCCAGGGAGATCGGGTTGAACGGGTGGTCGAGCGAGCCCATGGGGGTGGACTTGGTGACCTTCCCGACCTCCGAGGTGGGCGAGTACTGGCCCTTGGTGAGCCCGTAGATCCGGTTGTTGAACAGCAGGATCTTCAGGTTCACGTTCCGGCGCAGCGCGTGGATCAGGTGGTTGCCGCCGATGGAGAGCGCGTCGCCGTCGCCGGTGACCACCCACACCGACAGGTCCGGGCGGGAGACGGCCAGGCCGGTGGCGATGGTCGGGGCGCGGCCGTGGATGGAGTGCATCCCGTAGGTGTTGAGGTAGTACGGGAACCGGCTCGAGCAGCCGATCCCGGACACGAACACCGTGTTCTCGCGCTTGATCCCCAGGGTGGGGAGGAACTGGCGGACGGCGGCGAGGACGGCGTAGTCCCCGCAGCCGGGGCACCAGCGCACCTCCTGATCGGAGGTGAAGTCCTTCGCGGTCTGCTTCGCCTCGGTGGTCGGGACCAGGTCCAGACCCCCGATCACGGGCAGTCCCAGATCAGTGCTCATGCCAGAACTCCGGAGGAGACGTCGGTGCTCGTGGTGGGGTGCGACCCCGTCAGGTAGTCCCCGCTGACGTAGCCGAGGAACACGTCCTGCAGTTCCTCGGCCTTGAACGGCAGCCCGGAGACCTTGGTGTAGGACTTCGCGTCGACCAGGAACCGGGCGCGCAGCAGCAGGGAGAGCTGCCCGAGGTTCATCTCGGGCACCAGCACGGTGCGGTAGCGGCCCAGGACCTCCCCGAGGTTGGCCGGCAGCGGGTTGAGGTTGCGCAGGTGCGCGGTGGCGATGCTCTTGCCCTTGTTCCGGACCCGCCGCGCCCCGGCCCCGATCGGGCCGTAGGTGGAGCCCCAGCCGATGACCAGGACCTCCGCATCCCCGGTCGGGTCGTCCACGGTCAGGTCCGGCACCGGGATCCCGTCGATCTTGGCCTGGCGCAGCCGCACCATCCGGTCGTGGTTGTCCGGGTCGTAGGAGATCGAGCCCCGGCCGTCGGCCTTCTCCAAACCACCGATCCGGTGCTCGAGCCCCGCCGTGCCGGGCACGGCCCAGGGCCGGGCCAGGGTGTCGGCGTCGCGCAGGTAGGGCCAGAACTCCCCGGACCCGTCCGGGGCGTTCGGCTCGGTCGCGAACTGCGGGTCCACCCGGGTCAGGGTGGAGGCGTCGGGGACCTTCCACGGCTCCGACCCGTTGGCCAGCGCACCGTCGGACAGGATCATCACCGGGGTGCGGTAGCGCACGGCGATCTCGGCGGCCTCGACCGCGGCGTGGAAGCAGTCCCCCGGCGACTGCGGCGCGATGATCGGCAACGGCGCTTCGCCGTTGCGCCCGAACATCGCCTGCAACAGGTCGGCCTGCTCGGTCTTGGTCGGCAACCCGGTCGAGGGCCCGCCGCGCTGCACGTCGATCACCAGCAGCGGCAGCTCCAGGGCCACCGCCAGCCCGATGGTCTCCGACTTCAGCGACACCCCCGGCCCGGAGGTGGTGGTCACCCCGAGCGCGCCACCGAAGCTGGCCCCCAGCGCGGCACCGACACCGGCGATCTCGTCCTCGGCCTGGAACGTGGTCACGCCGTAGGCCTTGTGCTTGGAGAGCTCGTGCAGGATGTCCGAGGCCGGGGTGATCGGGTACGAGCCCAGGAAGACCGGCAGCCCGGTGGTCTGCCCGGCCGCGACCAGGCCGTAGGACAGCGCGGTGTTCCCGGTGATCTGCCGGTACGTCCCGGTCTCCAGCTTGGCCGGGGCGACCTCGTAGGTCACCGCGAACGCCTCGGTGGTCTCCCCGTAGGCGTGCCCGGCCTTGAACGCCAAGATGTTGGCCTCGGCCAGATCCGGGCGCTTGGCGAACTTCTCCCGCAGGAACCGCTCGGTGCCCTCGTGCGGCCGGTGATACATCCACGACAACAACCCGAGCGCGAACATGTTCTTGCTGCGCTCGGCGTCCTTCTTCGACAGCCCGGTCTCCTCCAGCGCCCCCCGGGTCAGGGTGGCCATGGCGACCTGATGCACCGCGAAGTCCGCGAGGGAGTCATCCTCGAGCGGGTTGGCCTCGTACCCGACCTTGGTCAGGTTCCGCTTGGTGAACTCGTCGGTGTTGACGATGAGCACCCCACCCTTGGGCAGGTCCGCGATGTTCGCCTTCAACGCGGCCGGGTTCATCGCCACCAGCACGTCCGGCCGGTCCCCGGGGGTCAAGATGTCGTAGTTCGCGAAATGCAGCTGAAACGACGACACCCCCGGCAGCGTCCCGGCAGGCGCCCGGATCTCGGCCGGGAAGTTCGGCAACGTCGACAGGTCATTGCCGAAGGTCGCGGTCTCCGAGGTGAACCTGTCACCGGTGAGCTGCATCCCGTCGCCGGAGTCCCCGGCGAATCGAATGACCACCCGGTCACGTTGAACCACCTCGGGGTCACCCTCGGAGGCGCGATCGACGGCGGTGTCGCTGGTCGTCATATCGAGGTCAGTCCCCGGTTCCGGTCGGGTATACGCATGTCCGGTCGAGGTTAACTCCCGGTGTCGACGAGTGTCCGTCGACCCTGCCCGATGTCACACCGGTTTCGTTCCGCTGAGGCGAACGCGTCATCGCTTGCTGATCCGCTTCTGCAGGGCGGTGACCCGCTGCTTGAAGTCCTCGGAGTGGACGGACGCGGCCTGGGCGCGGACCTCGATCTCGGTGGCCTCGGCGTGCGAGACGGTGCCGGAGGTGATCCGCATGGTGGCCTTGGTGGTCTCGATGAGGCTCCGCGACGCGGACGCGGCCCGGGAGGCCAGCTCGTGCGCCCCGGCGAGCAGGGCCTCGTCGTCGTCGTACCGGCGGTAGACCAGGCCGACGCGTTCGGCCTCGGTCGCGTCCAGGACGTCGCAGAACAGGGTCAGCGCGGCCGCGGCCTGGGCGCCGATCGCGCGCTGCGCCATCCAGGTGTAGCCGCCGCCGGGGTGCAGGCCGAGCTGCATGAACCGGGCGTCGAACTTGGCGCCGGGCCCGGCGAGGCGGACGTCGCACGCCAGGGCGAGGTTGAGGCCCGCGCCGACGGCGGCGCCGTTCACCGCGGCGAGGGTGGGCAGCGGGCAGTTCGCGACGGCGAGGAAACCGGAGTACACCCGGCGCAACGTCGCGGGGTCCGCGCTCTGCAGCTCGGCGAGGTCGCCGCCGGCGCAGAACGCGGGCGGTTCACCGGTGATGACGATCGCGCCGACCGACGGGTCGGCCACCGCCTCGTCGAGCGCGCTCACGAGCTTCCCCGCGAGATCCAGGTTCATCGCGTTGCGCCGCTCCGGGTTGGCCACCGTGAGCAGGGCGACGCCGTCGTCGACCTTCGTGCGGACTTCGGTACTCATGCTGTGATCCTGACACCGCCGGGCCGCTCGTGGGTGCCCGGTGTGGCGACCTCGGTTACCGTCCGGTCGTGTCCCACCCCTCACCGTTGTCGGCAAGGCCCCTCGAAGTACCGGCGGCCGCGGCGCGGCCGGCCCCCGTCCGGGGAAGCTCCGGCGCCCGGAGCGCCGGTCCCGCGGCACTACGACCGATGCTTCGCCTGCGGCGACGGCCCGGACGGGCTGCACCTGCGGTTCACGGCGGGGGAGGACCTCAGCGTGACCGCCGAGCTGCAGGTCCGGGAGGCCCACCAGGGCGCTCCCGGGCTCATCCACGGCGGCGTGCTGGCGGCGGCCTTCGACGAGACGTTCGGCGCGCTGAACGCCTACGTCGGGGAGGCGTCGGTGACCGGGCAGCTGAACACCAGCTACCGCAAGCCGGTGCCGGTCGGGTCGACGGTGCACCTGTGGGCGCGGCTCGAGGGCCGGGAGGGGCGCAAGCTCTGGATGCGCGCGAGCGGACGTCTCGACGCGCCGGACGGCCCGCTGGCGGCGGAGGCGTCCGCGCTGTTCCTGATCGTCCCGCCGAGCCACTTCGTCGACCACGGATCCGCGCTCCCGGACCAGATCGCGGTGAATCCCTAGACCACGGGCCGGCCCGGAACACCGGTCGGGCACGACTCGTTGACTCTGCAGACACCCGAGCGGAGAGGCGAGAGCGGCGTGCACAGGCACATGAACGGGCTGAAGACGGCGGTCCTCCTGGGCGCAATGAGCGCCCTGGTGCTGCTGGTCGGCGGGCTGATCGCCGGGCGGACCGGTGTGGTCCTCGCGTTCGTCGTCGCGCTCGGCATGAACGGCTACGCCTACTTCAACTCCGCGAAGCTCTCGCTGCGCGCGATGCACGCGCGCCCGATCACCGAGGCCGAGCACCCGGGCATGTACCGGATCGTCCGTGAGCTCAGCCAGCGCGCCCGTCAGCCCATGCCGCAGCTCTACCTCAGCCCGACCAACGCGCCCAACGCCTTCGCCACCGGCCGGGACGCCCGGCACGCCGCGGTCTGCGCCACCACCGGCCTGCTGGACCTGCTCGACGAGCGTGAGCTGCGCGCCGTCCTCGGACACGAGCTCAGCCACGTCTACAACCGCGACATCCTGATCTCCTGCGTCGCCGGGGCGATGGCCACCATGATCGGCTTCCTGGCGAATCTGGCGATGTTCACGGGCCTCTTGGGCGGGGGCGACGAGGACCGGCCCAACCCGATAGCGATGATCCTGATCGCGATCCTCGGCCCGGTCGCGGCGGGGGTCGTGCAGATGGCGGTGAGCCGCTCCCGCGAGTACCAGGCCGACGCCTCCGGCGCGGAGCTCACCGGGGATCCGCTGGCCCTGGCCTCGGCGCTGCGCAAGCTCGAGTACGGCGTCGCCCGGGCCCCGCTGCCGCCGGAGCCGAGCCTCGTCTCGCAGTCGCACCTGATGATCGCGAGCCCGTTCCGCCCGGGGGAGCAGAGGGTGAAGCTCTTCTCCACCCACCCGCCGATGGCGGACCGGATCCGGCGCCTCGAGGAGATGGCGTGGCGCTGACTCAACGTCCGCGCAGCTCCCGGCGCAGGATCTTGCCGCTGACCGTCTTGGGCAGCTCGTCGACGATCTCGACCTGTCGCGGGTACTTGTAGGCCGCCATCCGTTCCTTCGCGAACGCGATCAGCTCCGAGGGTTCCACGGCGTGTCCGGGCTTGAGCGAGACGAACGCCTTGACCGTCTCGCCCCGGTAGTCGTCCGGGACCCCGATCACGGCGGCCTCGCGGACGGCGTCGTGGCCGTAGAGCACGTCCTCGACCTCCCGCGGCCAGATCTTGTAGCCGCCGGCGTTGATCTGGTCCTTCTTGCGGTCGACGATGTAGAACCACCCGTCGGGGTCCATGAACCCGACGTCGCCGGTGTGCAGCACCCCGCCAGGCAGCGCGTTCGCCGTCTCGTCCGGGCGGTTCCAGTAGCCCGGCACGACCTGCGGACCGCTCGTCACGATCTCGCCGACCTCGCCCGCCGGCAGGTCCTGCCCGTCCTCGCCGACGATCCGGACCATCGTGTTCGACACCGGCACCCCGACCGACAGCGCACCGGACACCGGGTCCACCGGTGCCCGCTCCCCGAACGGCCCGACGTGCGACGGCGACGTCGTCTCCGTCAGCCCGTAGGCGTTGTGGATGTACGGCCCGAACTTGCGCTCGTACGCGTCGACGACGGCGGGGGCCACCGGCGCGCCCCCGCTGTAGACCTTGACCAGCGACGACAGGTCCCGCTCGTCGGCGTCGGGATGGTTCATCATCGCGATGAAGACGGGGATCGCCCCGACGACGAACGTCGCGCGCCAGCGTTCGACCAGTTCCAGCGCGGTCCCGGTGTCGAACCGGAAGCCGAGCACGACAGGTGCCGGGAGGAGCAGCCCGAGCGCGAGATGGCCGATCAGGCCGGTGATGTGGAACAGCGGGGCGACGCCGAAGATCACGTCGTCCGGGCCGAGGCGGATCCAGTCGCGGTAGGTCTGCGCGTTGAACACGACGTTGCGGTGGGTGTTCATCGCGCCCTTCGGCGGCCCCGTCGTGCCGGAGGTGTAGGTCAGGAACGCCACGTCGTCGGGACCGGGCTCCGGGACCGCCGGCGGGGCCGCGCCCGCGTGCTCGTCGATCAGCTCCAGCAGGTCGACGGCCGAGGCCGGCCGCATCCGGGCGCTGCCGGCCAGCAGCTTGGGCACCTCGCCGCCGAGGTACTCCAGCTCCGACGTCGTGATGATCGTCCGGACCGGGGTCGAGGCCTGCACGCTGTGCGCCACCGGGTACAGGGACTCCAGGGCGACCAGCACCGTCGCGCCGGAGTCGGCGAGGATCACCTGGAGCTCGCGTTCGCGCAGCATCGGGTTCACCGGCACGACGACCCCGCCGGCCTTCCACACGCCGAGCATCACGACCGGCCACTGCGGCACGTTCTGCAGGTACACCGCCACCCGGTCGCCCGGCTGCACCCCGAGGCCCGCGAGACCGGCGGCGAGCGCGTCGGAGTCCGCGTCCACCTGGCCGACGGTCCGGGTGGCGTGGAAGTAGTGCAGGAGCGGCCGGTCCGGACGGGCCACGGTGGCCGCGCGGAACATCGCCAGGGCCGACGGGTGCTCGAGCGCGGTCTCGGGCGCGACCCCGGCGTCGTAGCGGGCGAGCCAGGGTCGGTCGTCGTAGACGCTCATGCGTCCCAGTCAAACGGCAGACGTGACCGCTGTCACGACTTTCCTAGGCGGGTGCGGCCGCCCCGTGCGCCGCCGCGACGGACATCACGTACTCGCCGTAGCCGGACTTGGCCTGGGCCTCGCCCAGCTTGTAGCAGGCGTCCGCGTCGATGAAGCCGCGCTGCAGGGCGATCTCCTCGACGCACGCGATCCGCACGCCGGTGCGGTGCTCGAGCACCTGGACGTACTGGCCCGCCTCGAGCAGCGAGTCGTGGGTGCCGGTGTCCAGCCAGGCGAAACCGCGCCCGAGGTCGACGAGCCGGGCCTCGCCGGCGTCGACGTACGCGCGGTTGACGTCGGTGATCTCCAGCTCGCCCCGCGGTGACGGCTTCAGCCCGGCCGCGATCTCGACGACCTGGGAGTCGTAGAGGTACAACCCGGTGATCGCCCGGTTGGAGCGGGGACGGGCGGGCTTCTCCTCGATGTCGACGAGCCGGCCGTCGTCGTCCGCGACGCCGACGCCGTAGCGCTCGGGGTCGCGCACCGGGTAGCCGAACAGGACCGCGCCCGCGCCGTCGGGCTCGTGGGCGCCCCGGGCGATCCGGGCCGAGCACTCGCGCAGCGTCTCGGCGAAGCGCTGGCCGTGGAAGATGTTGTCCCCCAGGACGAGCGCGCACGAGTCCCCGCCGATGTGCTCCTCGCCGATCAGGAACGCCTGCGCGATCCCCTCCGGCCTGGGCTGCGCGGCGTAGCTCAGCGAGAGGCCGAGCTCCGAACCGTCGCCGAGGAGCCTGCGGAACAGGTCCTGCTCCTCGGGTGTGGTGATCACCAGGATCTCGCGGATCCCGGCCAGCATCAGCACCGAGAGCGGGTAGTAGATCATCGGTTTGTCGTAGACCGGCAGGAGCTGCTTCGACACGCCCCGGGTGATCGGATGCAGACGCGTGCCGGTGCCACCGGCCAGGATGATCCCCTTCATTGCCGGGAATCCTCCCACGCGAAACCGTCGAACCCTCAGGCCGTGCTGCACCGGTGACCGAGCTGTCCACCACCAGCGAGCACGGCGTCCTCGGCGTGCGGGACGTGGACTTCGCCCTCGAGCGGCTGCCGCCGCCGCCCGATCTCGCCGAGCTCGTCGAGCGGCACCGGGTGGTGAGCTGGGCACTGCCGAGGCCGGCGGGCGTCGGTCACGCTGTTGCCGCACCCGTGCGTCGACCTGGTTCTGGACCGCGGGAACCTCGCCGTCGCCGGTGTCGGGCGGGAGCGGTTCGCCTACGCCCGAGTCTGGGTTTCTTATCGCTATCCAGCTAGTCTCGGCTGCATGACGAACGTGCAGCTGGACCGGGAACGCGCCTACACCTGGGCCGACCCGCGCGGCATGGCCGCCGGGGCCGGGCTCGACGGGCTGACCCTGCTCCGCAGGGTCGCGGACGGTTCGCTCCCGGCGCCGCCGATCGCGCACACCATGGGCTTCGATCTCGAGTCCGTCGAGAACGGCCGCGCGGTCTTCGTGCTGACGCCCGCCGAGTACCACTACAACCCGATCGGCTCGGTCCACGGCGGCGTCTACGCGACCCTGCTGGACTCGGCGTGCGGCTGTGCGGTGCACAGCACGCTGCCGGCCGGCGTGCGGTACACGAGCCTGGACCTCGACGTGAAGTTCCTGGGCCGGATGACCACGGACACCGGGCTCGTGCGCTGCGAGGGCTGGGTCGTGCACGCGGGTCGCAGCACCGTGCTGGCGCGCGCCGAGCTGCGGAACGAGGCGGGGAAGCTGCTGGGCGAGGCGACGTCGTCCTGTCTGCTGCTCCGCTGAGGGTTTCGGGTGGCCGCTCGCGACGGGTGGCCGGGTTCGGCGGCGATGAGTTCCGGGTCCGGTACCGGGCGTAGGGGCATGTTCATCATCGCCGGACATCTCGTCGTCGATCCCATCGACCGGGACGGCTACGTCGCTGACGGTGTCGAGGTCGTGGAGGCTGCCCGCGCTTCTGCCGGTGCCTCGACTTCGCGCCGACGGCCGACGCGACGGACCCCGCCCGGATCATCGTCCACGAGGGCTGGGAGTCCGACGGGGAGCTGGTGGCGTTCCCGGGATCCGGGCCGGACGACGAGACCTCGGCCCGGAACCTGGACGCGGACGTGAAGAAGTACCGGATCTCGGCGGTCGAGGCACCCTGACCGGACCCCGCTCACCACGCGGTGGGCTTCGCGGGGTCGGGTGTGCCGCCCCCTCGGCGTGCCGCGCGACACGCCCTCGCGCCGGCGACGGGAAGGTGGGCGGTGCCCACCGCCGGACGGGAGCCTCGATGATCGCTGGCGCGCACGTGATCGTGTACAGCGCCGGCGCCGAGTCCGACCGAGCGTTCCTGCTGGATCTGCTCGGCACGGACCAGACGCAGACGCTGAGGGGCTCTGCGCTCAGCTGTTCCGGTGATCTGCCAACACCCCTCGAGAAGCTGTCTTCACAGCTCGGAGCGGTGCTACCGGTAGTTCGTGAACTGCAGCGCGATCCCGAAGTCCTTGCCCTTGAGCAGGGCGATCACGGCCTGCAGGTCGTCCTTCTTCTTGCCCGTGACCCGCAGCTGGTCACCCTGGATCTGGGCCTGGACGCCCTTGAACTTCTCGTCCCGGATGGCCTTGCTGATCTCCTTGGCCTTGTCCTGCTCGATGCCCTGCAGGATCTTGCCGGCGACCTTGTAGGTCTTGCCGGAGACGGCCGGCTCACCGGCCTCGAAGGCCTTCATGGAGATGTTGCGCTTGATCAATTTCTCCTTGAAGACGTCGACGGCGGCCTTCGCACGCTCCTCGGTCTCGGACTCGATCGTGATGGCCTCCTCGCCCGCCCAGGAGATCGACGTGCCCGTCCCCCGGAAGTCGAAGCGCTGCGAGAGCTCCTTCGACGCCTGGTTCAGCGCGTTGTCGACCTCCTGCCGGTCGACCTTGCTCACCACGTCGAACGACGGGTCGGCCATGGGTCCTCCTCGTGCAAGCGGGCCCCCTCTTCAGGGCCCGCATTCGGTCTGTCGTATCCTTCTCCCGCACGTCGGCACGCCGACAAGCACCCGGCAGGTTGCCCGAGTGGCCAAAGGGAGCGGACTGTAAATCCGTCGGCTTAGCCTACGAAGGTTCGAATCCTTCACCTGCCACACCCCGTGAAAACGGCCCCTGACCAGCGAGAAGCCGGTCAGGGGCCGTTTTCGTTGGTGTCCAGTGGTGTTCGACTCCGTCCGGCTCTCCACGGGTGTTCGCGGTCGCTACGCGGTCGCGATCATGAACCGGGATCCCGGAGGGCGTTCTCGATCCGACGGCGCGCCTCGTGCTCCTGGCCGGCGATGCACTTCGCGTAGACCCGGAGGAGGACGTCGACGCTGTGGCCGGCCCACTGCGCGACCTGCGGCGCGGGGACCCCACTGTTGAGCCACGTCGACACGGCCGCATGCCGCAGGTCGTATGGCCGCCGGGCGAGCGGCGAGGCGGTTTCCTCGTCGGAGAGCGCAGCGGCCCACAAGCGGCCGTGGAGGCTCTCGGAGAGCGGACCGCCACGCACCCCGCGGAACACCGGCCATCGGGGGTCGTGCCGTGCTCGTCGAGGTGCTCACGGAGGAGCGTGCCGAGTGAGGTGCCGCCCCATGCCGGTTATGCCGGTTTATGCCGAGGCTCTGCGGGATAGTCACGCTCGCACCAACTCAGGTATCGGCCGTTCAGGCGGCTAGGGGAGCTGCGCGATGGCCGGAGGCGAGGAGGCACCACCGCCCGAGGGCTCGTCCGGTGATTCGGTCTTGGTGTGGGTCCAGGACTTCGACGGTTACACCTTGTCGATCAACGCCGCGCACCGGGCGGTGTTGGGGTGGTCGTTGGACGAGCTGTCGGCGGTGCCGTTCTGGGAGCTGGTGCACCCCGACGACCAGCAGCGGTTGATGGAGGACCGGGAGCGGCTGGTGCTGCGCGGGCCGGGTCGGATGCCCGCCCGGCGGGTGCGGATGCTGTGCCGGGACGGCACGCACCGCTTCATCGCCTGCGGGATGCGGGCCAACCCGGAGGAGGAACGCATCTACCTCTGCGGTGAGGACGTCACCGACCACCCACCGCAGGTTCGCGGAGAGCGGTTCCTCGTCGGGTCCTGGGACTGGGACATCAGCCGGGACTTCGCGACATGGTCGGAAGGCATGTACGAGATCTACGGGCTCGAGCCGGGGACGGGGCACAACCTGGACATCGCCCTGCAGCGCATTCACGAAGACGACCGGGCGGCCGTGACCGAGGCGATCGGCTGGGCTCTGGCGGCCAAGGAGTCCTATGCGGCCAGCCATCGGATCGTGCGGCCGGACGGCGCGGTCCGGTGGCTGTACTCGACGGGCCGGGTCTTCGTCGGGGAGGACGGGGAGCCCGCGCGGATGCGCGGGCTGACCTGGGATGTCACCGACCGCTGGCAGAGCCCGCCGATCGGTTAGCGCCGCGTGCGGGTCTGAACATCGCCGCTGAAGGTTGCTCCGAGTTCCTCGGCGTCTAGGCGGACCGGCTGTCGATGAGCACCTCGGAGATGTCCTGTCGTGCGCAGGCGCCGGAGACAGGCAAGGAGGTGATCCGGTCGTTTGGTCATGCCCGCCGAGCGGGCCGTGTTCGTCCTCGGCCGTAGCCGAACTCGCTGCCGATGAGAGCAGCAGCTGAGCACAACCCTGTCGGCAGCATCGACAGAGCGCCGGCGATGAGCAGGCCGAGGACGAGCGCGACGACGACCGCCGCCAGCAACCAGGCTGCGGCGTGAGGGCGTGTCGAGGTCGCCTTGACCGCGGGCGCCCAGGCGGGCTGGTCATGTGTCGAGGCGGACCGGCGCCGGTGGTGAGCCTGCACCGGGACGGTTCGCATCCCCTACTGCTGTATTAGGGGGACGAAGCACCCAACTGCCCGGAACTCATAAGGGCGGCCTCCCGCGTCCAGTCCACGTAACAGGCCACGTTGCTGCCGAATCTGCCTCTACCGGATCAAGGCGCCGCCTCCGGCGGCGCGGGCCGGCTACGCCGGCATCGCTCGGCTCGCGCCCTCCTGCCTCCGGCCCGGGCGCAGCCGGCGGGCCTCAGCCGGCCCACTTGGCGCTCCGAAGATGATCCGCAAGCTCAGGCCTCGGATGGCCCCACGACGTCAGATGACGGCTCTGCCGCGTTCTCCTTCAACTCAACGAACAGAACATGAGTATCCGTCTCGCCGATGTTCTCGCCGTAGTGGCGCTGCGCCGGTAGCCAGCCAGTCATTCCGGCCGGCAGCTCTACCTCCCGCTCGCCCCCGTCCGCACCCAGGCGTCGCCGGAAGGAACTCAGCGTGTGCATCACGCTGTCCGGATGCTCATGGGGCGTGGTCTTGTCTCCCGGACGGTCCCTGTACTCCAGCACTCGCACCCGTTTGTTCTCGAAGACGACCTTGTAGAGGTCGGGGTTCGTCGTGACCGGATCCATGTCCATAACGGAAGTATGGGACTGCGCCACTTTAAGGCCAATATCCGAAATTCCGGGCTCTGCCCGAACCCGGCACCGCTCAGAGATCAGGGGGAGTGCGGCGGGGTGGTGATCTCCTCACGGCGCGCCGAGACGGCTGCCAGACCGAGGGGTGGGGCACAAGGCGGGAAGACGTGCGTCGCTCCCGGCTGTACGCCTCCTCCGGCTGCCGCAGGCCGTGACCAGCATTCGGGCCCGAGATCGACGTCAGTGTGCACCCTTTCCGAGGCCGGGCCCGCCGGACACACTTGCACAAGCGGCCTTGGCGCAAGTCCCTGGGCCAGCAACAGCGGGATACCTGCGCCAGGGGCCGCACGCACCGTCTGACCGATTCAGGTCTGCCGGTGCGGCACTGAGGAAGCCTCCTCGGTGGAAGCCCACACGACCACGATCCAGAGAGGCTCAAGCGAATGTCACCTCCCACGAGCCAACAGACCACAGCCACTGAGAACCTCGCAGCTGGCTTCACCGCCTCCACGGCTTTGGCCGGTGACCTCCAACGGGTCCTGGTCGATCTCATAGCGCTGCATCTCCAGGGCAAGCAGGCGCATTGGAACGTCGTAGGGCGCAACTTTCGGGATCTTCACCTGCAGCTCGATGAGATCGTCGACGCTGCGCGGGAGTTCGCCGACACCATCGCCGAACGCATGCGCGCGCTCAACGCCGTCCCCGACGGACGCGCAGACACCATCGCCGCAAGCACCAGCCTGGCCCGCTTCCCTTCGGGAGAGCAGGCAACCTCTACCGTCGTCGACCTGATCACCGAGCGGCTGCGTCGCGCGGCGGCGACCGCGAGGGAGGTCCACGATGAGGTCGACCGGGAAGACCCGTCTACCGCCGACCTGCTCCACGCCATCATCGACAGTCTCGAGAAGTACGCATGGATGGTGAGCGCCGAGAACCAAACCGCCTGAGCCGCGGGGCGTAGACGCAGGCTCGCCGAAAGGCGCCCGAAAGGCATGAGTCGCTGGTGTGGTCGAAGTCGGCGGTGATCCCGTGCCGCTGGGCGGTCGAGCGGGTACGGCGCATGGTCACGATGGGCGGTGTTGCGCGGGGTTGACGCCGTCGATCTCGACGAGGAGGTGGAGGGGGCCGCGCAGGACCGGATTCGGGCGGTAGGGCGGCGGATCGGCGAGTCGGGGGTTCTCCAACCGGCGGGCCAGCTCGGTGAGCGCGATCCGGGCCTCGGGACGGGCCAATGGCGCACCGAAGCAGTAGTGGACGCCGCCGCCGAAGCCCATGTGTTCGTTGTGCTCGCGGTCGGGATCGAAGCGGTCGGGGTCCGGGACGACGTCCGGGTCACGGCTGCCGGCAGCCAGCACGAGTGTGACCGGTGAGCCCCTGGGGATGGTGGTGCCGGCGACCTCGATGTCGTCGAGGGCGTTCCGGTTCGGCAGGAACTGCACCGGTGGTTCGAAGCGCAGGAGTTCCTCGATCACCCGGGCGGCCAGATCGGGTTCGTCGCCGCGGCGTAGCCGGTCGAGCACCTCGGGGTGCCGCAGAAGGGTGAGCATGCCGTTGGTGATGAGGTTGACGGTCGTCTCGTGCCCGGCGACGAGCAGCAGGGCCGCGTTGCTCAGCACCTCCTCCCGTGACATCGGCGTCTCGGGGCCGTCGCCGCCGACGAGCCCGGAGAGCAGGTCGTCGCCCGGACGGCCATGGCGCGCATCGAGGAGCTGGGCGAAGTACCGACCGAGGTCGGCGATGGCTTCGGCGCGTCGGCGCTGCCGCTCCGCGATCCGTCCGGTGGTCGGGTCGACGGCCTTGACGACCGCGTCGGACAATGCCTGGAATCGCGGTTCGTCCTCGCGGGGCACTCCCAGCAGTCGACAGATCACCGTGACCGGGAACGGATAGGCGAAATCGTCGACGATGTCGACCCGGGTTGTGCCCGACCGGTCCTTTCCTGCGAAGTCGTCGATCTCGCTCGTCACGATCTCGACCATGTCGGGAATCATGCTGTCGACGCGACCGGGGCGGTGCGGCGGCCCGAAGTTCCGCGTCAGCAGGCGCCGGACTCGGTCGTGCTCGGGCGGATCGATGGCAATGACATTGGGCGGGAGCCCGGCAGGGACCTCTTCGGACGCCTGCATCGGCGCGTCGGCGCCCAGCTCGGGGAGGTTGCGCACATCCGAGCTGAGCCGTGGGTCGTGGAGCAGGGCAACGATCTCCCGGTAGGTGCTCACGACATAGCTCCCGTCCTCCGTCCGTACCACGGGGGTCTTCCGCAGCTCGGCGTAGAGCGGGTAGGGGTCGGCCCGGTGGGAGTGGTCGAGGATCTGCTGCCAGATGCTGGTCTGGGCCATGGTGGGCGTCTCCCGCAACTCGGGGATCTGGACTGTGCCGCCTCGGGCAGGGTCACAAGTACGTTCTGCGGACGAACGTGGCCCGCCGTTCGCTGGGTCGGTGGCCGGTCACCACGACGGTGGCCTGCGGGGTGGGCCGGTCCGGGACCTCGGCCGCGACCGGGTGCCCGTCGGTGGGCTGGTCGACGGTGCGGAAGGACGGCGGGAACGGCGCCGCCCGGTCGATCAACCCCGCATAGAACTCCAGCCACTTGGACTGGTTGAAGGCGACCGCCGCGGTGATGCGCCCGCGGCAGCCGTAGGCGGCGACGAAGCGGCGCTCGGGCACCGATCCCTGGGCGATGACGACCTGGTCGGCGTGGGTCGGGACGCCGACGGACTTGATCTCGGTGTCGAACTGGGTGGACCAGAACTCCGGTAGCGCCAGGTGCGGCCAGCGCCCGCTCTGGGCGCTGATCATGTTGTGGGCGGCGATCTCCGCCTGGGCGACGGCGTTGCCCCAGTGCTCCAGGGCGAGATACTGGTAGTCGTAGACCGGGTGTGGGAATCGGGCCACGTCGCCTGCGACGAACACATCGTCGGTGACGACGCCGTTGGCGTCGACAGCGCGGCACCCCGCATCGCACGCCACCCCCCAGACCCCGGCCGCCAGCCCCGAGCCTTCCAGCCATTCGACGTTGCGGATGCTGCCGAGCGCGGCCACCGCCACCTCGACGTCCAGCGTGCTGCCGTCGGAGAGCCGGGCGCGCCGCAGCCGCCCGCTCCCATCGCCTTCCAGCGCCTCGACCTGAACGCCGCACCGCAGGTCGACCCCGTGGTCGCGCTGCATCTGGGCCGCGACACCGCCGATCACCGCGCCCAGTGCGCCGACCAGCGGGGCCGGGCCCCGCTCGGCCACGGTCACCGGCACGTCCAGCTCGCGGCAGGCGGAGGCGACCTCGGAGCCGGTGAACCCGGCGCCGATGACCAGCACCCGGCCGGGTCCGGCGGCCAGCCGTCGGCGCAGCCCGTCCGCGTCGTCCGGGGTGCGCAGCGCAAAGAGCCCATCGAGCCCGGCTTCTGCCTCGTTCGGTCCCGGGCGGGCCCGCACCCCGGTCGCGATGAGCAACCGGTCGAATCCCACCTGCTCGCCGTCGGCCAGGAGCACCTGCTTGCCGCGCAGGTCGAGCCCCGTGGCCGCGACTCCGAGCCGCCAGTCCGCGTCCAACGCGTCGTAGCGGGGCAGGGTGGTCCGCCGCGCCGGAACCTGGCCCAGGAGCGCCTGTTTGGACAGCGGCGGCCGGTCGTAAGGGGGTAAGGCTCGTCCCCGATCACGGTCAGCGAGCCGGTGAAGCCCTCCTGGCGCAGCGCCCAACCAGCCCGCAGCCCAGCCAGGGAGGCCCCGACGATGACGATGCGCCCGGTGCGCTCGAACGCCTCCTCAGCGCCTGAGGTGGCCACCTGCGCCCCGGCCCCCGGCTGCCGATGCCGGGCGTCCTCCCGGTCGAGGACGATGGCCTGGACCGGGCAGGCCGCCGCGGCCCGCGTGATCTTCTCCCGCTGCGCGTCGTCCGGAGCGGGGTCGTAGAGCAGCGCCTCGTCCCCCCGCATGGCGAACACGTCCGGCGCGGCGAAGGCGCACTGCGCGTACCCCTGGCACCGCGTGAGATCCACGACGATCTTCATGTGGACGTCCCTCCCGACCCCTGACCCTGCGGTTCCCGCTGGTCATGCCGCCCTCCCGGCCATCACCGACCGATTCCGCCACGGGCGAGGAGCGTGATCGGTATGTGCTTCACCGAACCAGCGTTGCGGTGATGCAGACCGTGCGCATCACCGCCAGCGGCTGACATGCCCGGGGGTGACCGGAGTCCTCGGGCTCATGCCGGCAGGTAGCGCGTGGGGCGTGGGCCAGGCCGGTGCGGCAACCACAACGGACAGGTCAGAAGAAGATCGAGCCGAAGCGGGCGGTCCGTAGTGAGTCACGCCGGAGCCGCCGGTACCGAACCTGGGAGTCCTCCTCCCGGGTAGGAATCGATAGGAGCCATCATGGACGCTCTCCGGTGGTGGTGGCACACCTCGGACACGGTTCGACCAAACCGACGGCCCGCTCCCCCTGGGCTGCACCGGCTGGGCGAAGCATCCTTCGCCCGACCGGTGTCGACGACCGGCGGTGAGCCGAAGGGCTTCACCGACGATCCGGCTCGGCCGCCCTCGGGGGGCCTTGAGCTGGCAAACGGCACACCGACCGGGACATCGGAGCCGTGGCGGCGGCGCTGTGGCCCGGCGTGGTGGCAGCCATCGACCTCCACGCCGAGACCGAGACGGTTCCATCAGTGGAAGTCCACCCGCTCGCCGTCGACGTGGACCTCCCCGCGCACGAGGTCTCGGCCGAGCAGGTCGTTGACCACCAGCGCGGTGACGCCGCACTCCGTGCACCGACGTTTTCGGTACGGTGCAGCCGACGGAGGTGGCCCGTGGCGAGGTTGCTCTACTCGGCCTGCATGTCCCTGGACGGTTTCATCGCCGGTCCCGGCGGCGACATGTCCTGGCTGAGCGACCATCTCGGCCCCAACCCGACGGTCGACGAGCTGGTCGACGACGTCGGCTCGCTCCTCGTCGGCAACCGCACCTTCGGCGGCGACGACCCGTACAAGGGCACACCCCAGGAGGGCGAGCCGTTCGGCGGGGAGTGGAGCGGGCCGCAGGTCGTGCTCACCCACCACGCCCCGGAGAAGCCGGTCCCCGGCGTCACGTTCGCCGGCGATCTGGAGACCGCGGTGGCGGCGGCGAAGGACGCCGCCGGGGACAGGTACGTCAACGTCCTCGGCGCGGACGTCGCCCGGCAGTGCCTGGAAGCCGGATACCTGGACGAGATCCTCACCTGCATCGTGCCCGTCCTGCTGGGCGACGGCGTGCGGCTCTTCGCCCACCCGGGTGGGGCGAACGTCAGGCTCGACCGCATCGGCCTGAGCCAGGCGCCGGGCGGGACCAACGTCTGGTTCCGCGTCGTCCGGTGACGCCGGCCGGTTCCCTGCGCGAGTGAAATCCCCTCGCGGGCCCGGCGACAATGGATCGACGGCGCGGTGGGGCAGTAGCCGGATGCGCGAGCCCCTGACGATCGCCGCCGCCCAGCCCCGGATCCGGCGACCACATCGCGATCCTGGCCGTCGACGGCTGGCGGCTCGGGCTCGCCGTCTGCCGGGACACCGGCATCCCGCAGCACGCCGCGGACACGGCCGCGCTGGGCGTCGACGCCTGCGTCGCCGGGGTGCTGGAGACGAGGGAGGACTCGGCCGTGCCGGACGAGCGCGCCCGCCGGGTCGCCGCCGCGCATGGCCTCTGGGTGGTGACGGCGAGCTACGCCGGCGCGGCGGGCGGCGGCTTCGACGAGGCCGCGGGGCGTTCCGGCATCTGGGTGCCGGACGGGGCCGTCGTCGCGGAGGCGGGGCCGGAGGTCGGGGCTATCGCGCGCGGAACGGTGCGGGCGTGAGCGTTCTCGGCGAGCAGGCGTCGACCGGGCCCTCCTCGGTGTCCGGCCGGACGGGGGTGCAGCAGGCGTCCCCGCGCCGCGCGGCGAGGCCCTCCCGCACCGCGAGCGCCGCCAGGACGAGACCGGCGGCCGGGTCCGCCCACCACCAGCCGAGCGTCGCGTTCAGGGTGAGGCCGACGAGCACCGCCGCGGACAGGTAGGTGCAGAGCAGGGTCTGCTTGGAGTCCGCGACCGCGGTGGCGGAGCCGAGCTCGCGGCCTGCGCGGCGTTGGGCCAGCGACAGGACCGGCATCACGGCCACGCTGAGCGCCACGAGCGCGATGCCGACGACCGAACGGTCCGCCTCGCCCCCGCCGAGCAGGGCCCGCAGCGACTCGACGGCCACGTACGCGGCGAGTGCGAAGAACGTCCAGGAGATCACGCGCAGCGCGGTCCGTTCGCGGCGTTCCGGGTCCGGCCCCGCGAACTGCCAGGCGACCGCAGCGGCCGAGCCGACCTCGATCACCGAGTCCAGCCCGAACCCGACGAGCGCCACCGACGACGCCACGGTCCCCGCCGTGATCGCGACAACGGCCTCGATCACGTTGTAGGTGATGGTCGCGGCGACGAGCAGCCGGATCCGGTGGTGGAGCACGGCTCGACGGTCCAGGGTCATGATCGGTCGCCGCCGCGTCCGCGTACGCAGGGCACAGCGCGACCGCGTTCCCGGTCTCGGCCAGCAGCAACTCCGCCCTGCGCAGCAGGTCGGTCAGCCCCCACAACACGATGCTAGCCCGGATCAGCGATGGACCGGAAGGGTTCCGACGGCGACGGTCGCGCCCAGGTCCTCGAGGTGCAGGACCTGCGTGGTCAGCCCGCTCCGCTCGAACGCGGCGACCGTCAGCGGCGCCTGACGCTCGCTCGTCTCGATCAGCAGGTGCCCGCCCGGCGCCAGCCACCGCGGCGCCGCGGCCGCGACCCGGCGCTGGACGTCGAGCCCGTCCGGGCCGCCGTCCAGGGCGACGTGGTGCTCGTGGTCCCGGGCCTCCGGCGG
The DNA here is from genome assembly GCF_038039215.1 of Pseudonocardia sp. T1-2H. NCBI lineage: Bacteria > Bacillati > Actinomycetota > Actinomycetes > Pseudonocardiales > Pseudonocardiaceae > Pseudonocardia > Pseudonocardia sp. T1-2H. Next base: position 5,789,515 of record NZ_JBBPCL010000001.1, on the reverse strand, counting down.
CATCAGCCGGATCTCGCCGGTGGGGACGTACGGCGCGTTGACCGCGAGGACGTCGACGCGTCCCTGCAGCCCGCCGGGCAGGGGCTCGTAGAGATCGCCCTCGAAGACCCGGTCCGCCGCGACGTTGCGGCGGGCGCACCGGACCGCGGCCGGGTCGAGGTCCGCGGCGTAGACCTCCATCCGCTCGACGGCGTCGACCAGCGCGGCGGCCACGGCCCCCACGCCGCAGCACAGGTCGACGGCGACGGCGCCCGGCCGGGCGAGCGCGATCGCCTGCTCCGCGAGGAACTCCGTGCGGCGCCGCGGCACGAACACCCCGGGCTCGACGACGAGGCGCAACCCGCAGAACTCCGCCCAGCCGACGACCTGCTCGAGCGGCAGCCCGGCCACCCGCCGCTCGACCATGGCCGCCAGCTCCGCCGGTGACGACGCCGCGCCGGCCAGCAGCTTCGCCTCGTCCTCGGCGAAGACGCAGCCGGCAGCGCGGAGTCGATCGACGACGGCGACGAGCGAGGGGGAGGTCACAAGGGTCGGGACGGTACACCCGAGAGGGACGCCGGAGGCGCTTCCGCTGCTCGTGCGCGGTAGCCGTCGCCCTGACAACGAGAAGCGCGCACGGGCGCCGCAGGCGGGCTAGTCGAGGTAGTCGCGCAGCGAGCGCGACCGTGCGGGGTGGCGCAGCTTCGTCATCGTGCGGGACTCGATCTGCCGGATCCGTTCCCGGCTCACGCCGTAGACCTGGCTGATCTCGTCGAGGGTGTGCGGGCGGCCGTCGTCGAAGCCGAACCGTAGCCGGACGATGTGGGACTCCCGGTCCGTCAGCGTCGCGAGGACCGCGTCGAGCTCGTCCTGCAGCAGGCCGAAGCCGACGATGTCCGCGGCGACGGGCGCGTGCGGGTCCTCCAGCAGGTCGCCCAGGGCGCCGGTGCCGTCGTCGCCGAGGGTCGCGTCCAGCGAGATCGGGACGCGGGACCGGTCCAGGATCTCGACGACCTGCTCCTCGGTCACCCCGAGCCGCGCGGCGAGGGCCGCGGCACCGGGCTCGTCCCCGGTCTCCATGACCAGCTCGCGGCGGGCGCGGCGCAGCTTGTTCAGCAGCTCCGCCTTGTGCGCGGGGATCCGGATGGTGCGCGACTGGTCCGACAGCGCCCGGCCGACGGACTGCCGGATCCACCAGGTCGCGTAGGTGGAGAACTTGTAGCCGGTGCGGTGGTCGAACTTCTCGACGGCGCGCAGCAGCCCGAGGTTCCCCTCCTGGATGAGGTCGAGGAAGGGCACGTTGTGGCCGGTGTACCGCTTCGCCACGGACACGACGAGCCGCAGGTTCGCGGTGACCAGGCGATCCCGGGCGCGGGCCCCGTCGCGGACGAGCCAGCGCAGGTCGCGGGCCTGGTCCAGGGTCTCGCCGTTCTCCGCGGCGATCCGCAGCCGTTCACCGGCGAACAGCCCGGCCTCGATCCGCGTGGCGAGATCGACCTCGTCCTGGGCGCTGAGCAGGGCGACCCGGCCGATCTCGCGGAGGTACGCGCGGACCGAGTCCGCGGGGGCGCCGACGTCCTGGCCGGCGGCCGTCCCGCTCGCCGGTCGGGTGGCGGTGGCCGTCGGTGCCATGAACGTGCTCCTCACTGTCGCGGTCGGGATCCGGAGCCTCTCGGGGTGTGGGCAGCCATAGCGCTACGGTGTAGAAGCTACGCTGTAGCGCAATCTTTCTCCACCGGCCCATCTACCTGGGGGAACGCGCCCGTGACCGTCGAGTCCGTCGAGCCGAGAGCCGTTCGTCGCCGGCCCGCGCTCAGCCGCCGGGAGGTCCTCACCGTGGCTCTGCGGCTCATCGACTCCGACGGCGTGGAGGCGCTGTCCATGCGCCGCCTCGGCAAGGCGCTGGACCGGGACCCGATGCGCCTCTACCGCTTCGCGGACAGCAAGGACGCCCTGCTCGACGGCGTCGTGGAGCTCGTGCTCGAGGAGCTCTGCGTGCCCGAGGCCGCGGGCGGGGACTGGCAGGACGTGCTGCGCGGCGCTGCGCACGGCTTCCGCAGGCTGGCCCTCGCGCACCCCAACGTCGTGCCGCTGCTGATCACGCGGCCGCTGGCCACCCCGCTGGGGCTGCGCCCGGCCGGCACGCTGCGCCCCCTGGAGAGCCTGCTCGAGCTGCTGATCGGCGCCGGTTTCGACGAGCGTGCGGCGCTGCACGGCTACCGCCTCTACACGGGCTTCCTCTACGGCTTCGTACTCACCGAGCTGCAGGAGCGCGTGAGTGCACCGGACGAGACCGACGCGCTGCTGCGGCTCGGCCTCCACCGGCTGCCCGCGCGCGAGTTCCCGCGGCTGCGCAGCCTCGCGACCGAGCTCGCGTCCTTCGACGGCGAACGCGAGCTCGACGAGGGCCTGGAGATCATCGTCGAGGGACTGCGCCGGCGCCTCGGTCCGGCAGGAACCTGACGGCGAACGCGACGACGTCGTCCGGCGAGTCCGGGGCCAGGCCGTCGACCGCGAGGTCCACGATCTCCGCCGGCTCCCGCTCGTGGATCCGGCCGAGCAGGGCCAGCAGCCGGTCCGTCCCGACGTCCAGGTCCCGGTCCCGGTGCTCGACCAGGCCGTCCGAGTAGAGGAACAGCAGCGAACCGGGCTCGATCTCCGTCCGGTGGTCCCGCCGCAACAGTGAGGAGACCGAGGGGAACCCGAAGAGGAAGTCGTGCTCGGCCAGCAGGCGCGCGCGCCCGTCCGGGGCGATCACGATCGGGGGCGGGTGCCCGGCGTTGCTCCAGGTCATGGTCCAGCCCGGGCCCGCCGTGCGGTGCAGGTGGGCGAGGACGGCGGTCCCCGCCGCGTCCAGGTGGAGCCCCGCGCTCGCGGTCTCGAACGCGGTCAGGGTCCGGGACGGCGGGGCGTCCGGGAGGTCCCAGGCGGCCTGTCGCACCATGGCCCGGACCTGGCCCATGATCGTCGCTGCCTGGAGGGTGTGGCCGATGATGTCGCCCACCGACACCGCGAGCACGGGGGTGCCGCGGCCGTCCCGGGAGGGGAGCGCCGCGGCGTCGTACCAGTCCCCGCCGACGTGCTCGCGGGAGTCCGCGGGCTGGTAGCGCGCGGCCATCCGCAGGCCGGGAACCTCCGGCAGGTTCGTCAGCATCGCCTGCTGGAGCTGCTCGGCGACGGTCGTGCGGTGCTGCAGGAGCTCGGCCCGGCCGAGGGCCTGCGCGGCGTACCCGGCGATCGTCGTGATCATCAGCAGGTCCGAGGGCGCGAAGGTGCGCGGCTCGGCCCAGCCCAGCACGACCGCGCCGACGGCATGCGTGTCACCGGGCAACGGCGCGGCGACGACCGCCTGCAGACCGAGGTCCCGGACCAGCCGGCGTGCGCCGGGCGGGTGGTCGGCGTCGAAGCTCCTGAGGTCCGGATAGTGGACCAGGCGCTGCTCGCGGGTCGCCGTCGCCGTCGGCAGCACGGCGGAGAGGTCGTAGTTCGCCCACGGCCGGAGTCCCTCGGCGCCGAGCGGGAACGCCGGATCGTCCACGCGCTGCATCCGCCGGTTGGGGCCGAGCAGGGAGATCCCGACGTAGGACGGCGCCAGCTCGGTGGACACCAGCTCGCCGACCCGGTCCCGGACGTCGGCGACGGTGGACGTGTCCGTGAACCGCTGCGACGCGGTCAGCAGGGTGCGGCTGCGCTCCAGCGACCGGCGCAGGGCGTGCTCCAGCTCGTCCCGCCGGGTGCGTTCCCTGTCCGCGTCGTGGCGGGACAGGCGCAGCCGGAGCTCCGTCGAGCAGGCCCGCGCGAGGTCCCGCAGGACGTCGAGATGGGTCGGCGTCCACCGGCGGGGCGCGGTGTCGATGGCGCACAGCGCGCCGAGGACGCCGCCGTCCTCGTCCGTCAGCGGCACGCCGACGTAGGCGACGATCCCCAGCTCGGGAATCGCCGGGTTGGCCCGCAGCACGGGATCGGCCCGGGCGTCGGTGACGGCCAGCGGCGCGGCGGCCACGACGACCTCCCGGCAGAACGAGTGGCTCAGCGGCGTGGCGCGTTTCGTGGCCCACGGCTCCGGCAGCCCGGACATGCCCGGGAGGATCTGCTGCTCCGCCTGCACCAGGGAGACCAGGCCGATCGGGACGTGCAGCCACCGCCGCACCCGTTCGGCGATGTCGTCCATCTCCGGGTCCGGATCCGCCGTCAGCCCGGTCCGGGCCAGGGCGCGCAGCCGCTCGGGATCGCAGAGCGACGGGTACGCGAACGGCTCGCGGCCTGGCTCGTCGATCACCGGTACCCCGCTCGTCTCGTGCCGCCGCCCGCCCGCGCATCGGGGCCGGAAGAGTGTCGCACCGTCCTCGACCCGCGTACAGCCGACCGGCGGCGGGTAGTCCCTTCGTACGGACGCGGGTCGCGGTGGCGGGGCAGGACCTGCCGATCACGAGGATCGCGGCCTACGTGCTCGCGCCGGTCCTCGCGGAGTTCCTCCGCGCTCAGCGGGCGTAGCTCGCCAGCTGGTCCGCGAAGGCGTCGAGGGCGGTGCGGGCGGCGGCGCCGTCCCGGTCCACGAGCCAGGCGAGCCCGCTGAGTCAGGCCGGGCGGAGGCGGGACACCGCGAGGAACACCGCGGGCTCGGATCGCGGGTTGTGGACGGTCCGCAGGTCCAGGCCCGTGAACCACAGGACGTGCCCCTCGACGAACCGGCGGGCACCCCCGTGCCGGCACTGCAGCTCGATCTCCCCGGCCTTCACGACCACCAGGACGCCGATCCACTCCTCCTCGACGTGCGGCCGGCACCCGCCGGGTTCGATCACGAAGGTCCGCCGCGAGAACGCGGCAGGGCCGGGGCCGCCCGTAGGCTCACCCCGGCCCGCGCCGGTACCGCTCACGGCGACTCCCACCCCTCGTTCGAAGAGCCGGCGTGCGGCCCACACAGCTAGGGACCACCCGACGACCGGAAAGTCATCGGTGGACTACCCCGCGGCGGCGTGCAGCGCCGCCCGGGCCGCCTCGAACCCCAGCTCCGAGGCCCGCTCGACCCGCGGCACGTCCGTCGTCAGCCCGCCGATCCCGGAGGAGCGCAGCGGCGTGATCGCGAAGAGGTGGAGGCCCGCGCGGTCCGGATGCGCGGCGTCGGAGAGCAACGCGATGGTCTCGGCGTAGCGCCGGCCGTCCTGGGTCATGGACCCGAGGCCGGGCGCGAGCAGGTTGAGCGACCGGACCCACCACGGCACCCGCTGCGCCGGATCCGCCCGCCGCAGCTCCGGCACGGTCCGCGTGAGCAGCGTGAGGACGTGCGTCGCGCCGTCCCGCAGCGCGCGCACGACGGGCAGCGGGTCGCCGATCGAACCGTCGACCCAGCGCCGCCCGTGCAGCTCCACCGGCGGCCCGGTGAGCAGCGGGATCGCCGCCGTGGCCCGCATCGCGAGCCGCCACTCCGCGGCCGTCGCCAGGCCGGTGAGCACGTGCGGGCGCAGGTCCGCGGCGTCGGTGACCATCACCCGCAGCGGCGCGGGGGAGTCCCGCAGCGCGTCCCAGTCCGTCGGCTTCGAGCGCACGAGCACCTCGTCGATCAGATGCGAGAGGGAGACCATCGGCCGTCGCCCGCCGAACCGCCGGCGATCGATGAAGGCCCGGTTCGCCATGTCGTCCGGGAAGATCCGGGCGGCCTCGTAGCCGTGTCCCAGCAGCAGCGCCGTCCCGACGAACGCGCCGGCGGAGGCCCCGTAGACGACGTCGAAACCGCTGTTCAGGCCGGCCTCCTGCAGGGCGTGCACCATGCCCCCCGCGTACGCGCCGCGCATCCCGCCCCCGCCGACGACGAGCGCCACGCGATGGGGATCGCTCCGGTTCAGCGGGGTGCTGCCCTCGTCCCGGCGGCGCAGCAGGAGCCGCAGCACCTCGGCGTCCCCCTGTAGCGGGGCGGGCTCCTCCGTGTTCTCGTGGATCTCCGGGCGCATGGGGTCATCATCGCCCGCCGCGACGGAGGAGGAGAGACGACGTGAACGGTGTCCAGGTGCGTGAGGACGGCCCGGTCCGGCGGGTCACGCTGGACCGGCCGGAGACCCGCAACGCCCTCACCCTCGACGACCTGCGCGATCTCCGCGAGGCCTTCACCGTCGGCGAGGACGTCCGTGCGGTCGTCCTCGACGCCGCCGGGGAGCGCGCGTTCTGCGCCGGCATGAACGTCGACGTCTTCCTCGCGCTGGATTCCGAGGCCGAGGCCCGGACCTTCATCGACGGCCTGCGCGAGCTGCTGCACACGGTGCGGACAGCGCCGGTCACCACGGTCTGCGCGATCGACGGCTACTGCCTCGGCGCCGCGTTCGAGCTCGTCCTGGCCTGCGACCTCCGGGTCGCCACCACCCGTGCCGCGTTCGGGCTGCCGGAGATCAAGCTCGGCATCCCGTCGGTCGTCGACGCGGCGCTGCTGCAGCAGTACGTCGGGCTCTCGTCGGCCAAGGAGATCATCCTGACCGGGGACCCGTACCCGGCCGCGAGCCTCGCGGGCATCTGCACCGCGGTCGTCGAACCCGGGGAGCTGGGCCCACGCGTCGACGAGCTCCTGGCGAAGGTCACCGGCCACACGCGGACGGTGCTGGCGGCGCAGAAACGGCTCTTCGAGACCTGGCAGAACACCGGCCTGGCCGACGGCGCGGTCGCCAGCGTCGACGAGTTCGCCAGGACGTTCGCGGCGCCGGAGACCCGCGAACAGCTGGCGGGCTACCGCGCGGCGCTCGGCAGCCGCCGCTGACGGTGGGGCCGCTCCCACCGGGTGCCGGGCCACTGTTAGCTTCCGCGGCCGGGGGTGGGTACGTGGGGGACGCCGAGGTGGGCGGAACAGAGCTGGAGGCCGTGCAGCGGACGCTGCTGACGCCGCTGCGCGCGCGGGCACGGGACGCGAGCCGTCGCCGGCCCCTACTCGCGGACCGTCGCGCCTCCGAGCTCGTCGCCGCGCTCGGCCTCGCCGCAGGCGGGTCGCTGGTGCCGGTTCTCCGCGCCGCCGTGATCGACCAGTGGGTCGGGGACTTCCTGGCCGCCCACCGCGGCGGCACGGTGGTCGAGCTGGGCTGCGGGCTGGACACGCGGTCCGAACGCCTCGGCGGCAGCGCCGTGGGCGAACGCGCGCACTGGCTGGACATCGACCTCCCGGAGGTCGCCGGGCTGCGCCGGGACCTGCTGCCGGACGCCGGCAGCCGCACCACGTTCGCGGGGTCCGTGCTCGACGAGGACTGGCTCGACGTCGCCCGCCGGCACCCCGGCCCGTACCTGCTGGTCTCCGAGTCCGTCCTGGTGCACCTGCCCGAGCAGGGCGTGCAGCGGCTGGTCGACATGATCGGCCGCGTGCTCCCCGGCGCGGTGCTGGTGACGGACACGGTCGGCCGGGCCGCGGCGGAGCGGCTGGAGAGCAGCGCCCCTCTCGGCCCGCTCGGCCTCACCTTCGACTGGACCTGCGAGGACCCCGTCGAGCTGGAGCCGTGGGGGCTGCGCCTGCAGGAGTCCCGGCGCACCGGCGAGCTGCCGCCGGCCACGGCCCGGCGCGCCGGGTTCAGCCACCGCGCGGGTGCGCTGAGCGCGCGGCTGACCAGGGCCGAGCGCGCCCACCGGCTCGCCCGGTACGAGGTTCTGGCGCGCTAGCCGGGCGCACCGTGTCCGGAGCACGAAGAGCCGGCGCGCTTTCGTCTCCCGGACACGAACGGTTTCGACGTGACGGGTGTCACGGTGTGGGGGACACCCGCGCACCGATGGAGGCGACGTTGCCCGTCCACCCGGAAGCCCAGGCACTGCTCGGAGCACTGGCCGAGGCCGGAATGCCCCCCTTCCCGCAGATGACCGTCCCGGGGGCCCGCGCGGCCACCAAGGGGTTCCTCGACCTGCAGGGCGAACCCGAGCCGATCGCGGTCGACAACCGGCGGATCGACGGGCCGGCGAGCCAGATCCCCGTCCGGGTCTACACCCCGGACGGGGCCGGCCCCAAGCCGCTGATCGTCTATTACCACGGCGGCGGCTGGGTCATCGGTGACCTGGAGATCGTCGACCGGCCGCTGCGCACGATCGCGAACCGGACCGGCGCCGTGATCGTCTCCGTGGACTACCGGCTCGCGCCCGAGCACGTCGCCCCCGCCGCATTCGACGACTGCTACGCCGCCACCGAATGGGCCGCCGCCCACGCCGCGGAGCTGGGCGCGGACCCGGCCCGGCTGATCGTCGCCGGGGACTCCGCGGGCGGGCATCTCGCCGCGTCCGTCGCGCAGGCGGCCACGGACCGCGGCGGCCCGGCCATCGCGGCCCAGCTGCTGCTCTTCCCGGCCACGGACTTCGACTTCTCCACGCCCTCCTACGAGGAGAACGCGGACGGCTACCTGCTCACCCGCGGCTCCATGGAGTGGTTCTGGGCCCACTACCTCGGGGCCCAGAACGTCGACATCGACTACCTGACGCCCGGGCGTCGTGAGGACCTCGCCGGCCTGCCGCCCGCGTTCGTCGCCACCGCCGAGTACGACCCGCTCCGGGACGAGGGCGAGGCCTACGCCCGGAAGCTGGAGGCGGCGGGCGTCGCCGTGACGGCCAAGCGCTACGACGGGATGTTGCACGACTTCCTGTGGACCCTCGGCGCCACGCCGTCCGGCGCGGTGATCATCGACGACATCGCGGCCGCCGTGACCGCGGCGGTCGGCCGATGAGCCGGCAGCAGGAGTTCTCCGTCGCCATCCTCGGCGCGGGGCTCGGCGGGCTCGGGATGGGCATGAAGCTCACCCAATCCGGCGAGCACTCGTTCGTCATCCTGGAGAAGGCGTCGGACGTCGGCGGCACCTGGCGGGACAACTCCTACCCGGGCGCCAGCTGCGACGTGCAGTCCCACCTCTACTGGTTCTCCTTCGACGAGCAGCCGGACTGGAGCCGTGTCTTCGCGTTCCAGCCGGAGATCAAGGCCAACATCGACCGGCTCGTCGACCGGATGGGCCTGCGCCGCCACATCCGGCTGAACACCGAGGTCGCCGCGGCGCACTGGGACGAGGCCGCCGGGGTCTGGCGGATCACGGCCGCCGACGGCTCGGAGGTCCGGGCGAAGTCCCTGGTCACGGCGTGGGGCCAGCTCAACCGCCCGACGTACCGGGACATCCCCGGGCGGGACACCTTCCGCGGCGAGTCGTGGCACTCGGCGCGCTGGAACCACGCCGTCGACCTCGCGGGCAAGCGTGTCGCGTGCATCGGCAACGGCGCCAGCGCGGCCCAGCTCATCCCGGAGGTCGCCGAGGTCGCGGGCGAGCTGACGGTGTTCCAGCGGACGCCCAACTACGTCGTGCCCCGCGAGGACCGGCCCTACGAGCAGCTCGAACGCAAGGAGTTCCTCGAGCAGCCGGACAAGCTCCGAGCGAGCCGCGACGGCTTCTACTGGGAGCACGAGGGCTGGATGGGGGCGATGAAGCAGGGCACGGAGGTCGCCGCCGAGTTCACCGCGGCCGCCCGGGCCCACCTGGAGGCGCAGGTGCCGGACCCGGCGTTGCGCGAGGTGCTCTGGCCGGACTACCCGATCGGCTGCAAGCGGATCATCATCGCGGACACGTTCTACCCCGCGCTGGTGCGGGACAACGTCTCACTGGTGACCGACAAGATCGAGGGCGTCGAGGAGGCGGGGATCCGCACCTCGGACGGCACCCTCCACGAGTTCGACGTGATCGTCTACGCGACCGGGTTCGAGACGCTGTCCTTCAACAGCGCCCTGGACATCACCGGCCGCGGGGGCGTCTCGCTGAACGAGGCGTGGCGGGACGGCCCCCAGGCCTACCTCGGCGTCACCGTGTCCGGCTTCCCGAACATGTTCATGCTCTACGGCCCGAACACGAACCTCGGCCACAACTCGATCATCACCATGCTCGAGTGCCAGTTCGACTACGTGCTGCAGGGTCTGGAGGTCTCGCAGGAGAAGGACGCGGCGCTCGACGTCCGCGCGGACGTCCAGCGGCGGTTCAACGACGAGCTGCAGGCCGAGCTGAGCGACAGCTCCTTCGCGGGCAGCTGCAACAGCTGGTACAAGACCGCGGCCGGGCGGATCACCAACAACTGGATGGGCAGCGTCGAGGACTACAAGGCGGCGACCCGCCGGCTCGACGTGGACGCCTACGACCTGGTCCCCACCGGGAGCTGAGACTCCGGCCGGGGTCCCGCGTCGGCAGCGTCGCCGACGCGGGACCCCGGCCGGGATTGCGCTCGGACGGGCCTTGCCGAACGATCGTCAGTCCCTAGTCTGGAGCCCGTGCCGCCATCGTCGACGGACCTCCGCAGCGCGCCCGAGCGCGTCGGGGAGTGCGTCGTGTCCATCGCGGCGCGGCTCGGCGCGCAGGTCGTCGAGGTGACGATGGACCTGCGGCACGTCCTGTCGACCGAGATCTCCGAGCTCGACGGGGACCCGCGGATCGTCGAGCTGCTGGGCGCGAGCATCGAGGGAAACGTCGCCACGATCCTGCACATGCTCCAGCACGACATCCCCGCGGAGCACGTCGAACCGCCCTCGGCCGCGTTCGAGTACGCGCGCCGGCTCGCCCAGCGCGGGGTCCCGGTCAACGCCCTGCTGCGCGCCTACCGGCTCGGTCACGACCGGCTGCTGGCCTGGACGTTCGAGGAGCTGGACCGGCGCGACGAGGACCCGGCCACCGCACTCGGGGTGGTGCGCCGGATGGTCGCGGACACCTTCGGCTACGTCGACTGGATCTCCCAGCAGGTCGCCGAGGTCTACGAGGAGGAGCGCGAGCGCTGGCTCGCCAACCGCAACACGCTGCGCGCGGGACGGATCCGTGCCCTGCTCGACGGCACGCTCGACGGGACGGGGCCGCTGGACGTCGACGCGCTGGAGGGGGTCCTCGGCTACGCGCTGCGCGGGCGGCACCTGGCCGTCGTGGCCTGGTCGACGGAGGGGGAGCTGGCCGGGCCGGAACGCCTGGCCGGGGCGCTGGCGGAGCAGCTCGGCTGCCGGAGCCGGCCGCTGTCGGTCGCCTACGACCACGCGACGGCCTGGGCCTGGCTGCCCGTCGGTCGTTCCGCGCCGCCGGACCCGGCCGCCGTCGGGGCGGTCGTCCGCGAGCTGGACCCCTCCGCCCGGTTGGCGTTCGGCGATCCCGGCGCCGGGATCGCGGGCTTCCGGGCGAGCCACCGCCAAGCCGTCCGCGCCCAGTCCGTCGCGCTCGTCGCCGGGGCGGAGGCGGACGTCGCCACCGCGTTCGCCGACGTCGGCGCGGTGTCGCTGCTGTGCGGGGACCTCGAGGCCGCCCGGTCCTGGGTCGCGGACACGCTCGGCGGGCTGGCCCTGGACGACCCGCAGCACGCCCGGCTGCGCGAGACGCTGCGGGTTTTCCTCACGAGCGGCGGGAGCTACACGACCGCCGCGGAGCGGCTGACGATGCACAAGAACTCGGTGAAGTACCGGGTGAGCCGGGCGGAGCAGGAGCGCGGCCGGCCGCTGGCCGACGGCCGCCTGGACGTCGAACTCGCCCTCCTGGCCACGAGATGGCTGGGCCGGGCCGTCCTCACCCCACCCTGATTTTCGCGTTATGGAGCCACAATGCGACTTTTCGGGCCCTGGAATCGCGTTATGGCTCCATGATGCGCGTCCTCGTTTCCTAGGGCTGATACCCGGGTAGGGTCGGCCGGGTGACCGCACTGAAGATCGAGGCGGAGGCCGCCGAGGTCGGGATGGACGCCGCCCGGCTCGGCCGGATCGACACCCACTTCCGGCGCTACGTGGACGAGGCGAAGCTCGCGGGGTGGTCCGTCGCGATCGCCCGCCGCGGCAAGGTCGTGCACGTGAGCCACCACGGCCTGCGCGACATCGACGCGGCCCTGCCCGTCACCGACGACACGATCTGGCGCATCTACTCGATGACCAAGCCGATCACCTCCGTCGCGGCGCTGATGCTGTGGGAGGAGGGCGCGCTCGAGCTCACCGACCCGATCTCCCGCTACATCCCGGCGTTCGCGGACATGCGGGTCTACAGGTCCGGCTCCGCGCTGAACCCCGGCACCGAGGCGGCCACCGAGCCGATCCGCGTCTGGCACCTGCTCACGCACACCGCCGGACTCACCTACGGCTTCCACCACGCCCACCCGGTCGACGAGATGTACCGCGGCAAGGGCTACGAGTTCGGCGCCCCGCGCGGCCAGGACCTCGCCGCCGCCTGCGAGGGCTACGCGAGCATCCCCCTGTTGTTCCAGCCGGGCACCGAGTGGAACTACTCGGTCGCGACGGACGTGCTCGGCCGCGTCGTCGAGGTCGCCTCCGGCCAGTCCCTGGACGCGTTCTTCGCCCAGCGCATCCTCGGCCCGCTCGGGATGACGGACACGTCCTTCCACGTCAGCGAGCCGGACGACCTGTCGCGCCTGGCCGGCCTCTACGTCCCGAAGCCCGGTGGCGGGCTCGTCCGCAGCAGCGCGATGGGGGACGCGATCACCCGCGAGCCCACGCTGCTCTCCGGCGGCGGGGGTCTCGCGTCGACGCTGCACGACTACCACCGCTTCACCCAGATGCTGGCCCGCGGCGGGGAGCTCGACGGCGTCCGGATCCTCGGCCCGCGCACGCTGGCCTACGCCACCCGCAACCACCTGCCCGGCAACGCGGACCTCGAGGCCTTCGGCCGGCCCATCTTCGCCGAGTCCGCGTTCCAGGGCGTCGGGTTCGGCCTCGGCTTCTCGGTGGTGGTCGACCCCGCCGCGGGCAAGGCCTTCGGCAGCCTGGGCGAGTACGCCTGGGGCGGCCTGGCCAGCACCGCGTTCTACGTCGACCCGGTCGAGGAGATCACCGGGGTCTTCATGACCCAGCTGATGCCCTCCAGTACCTATCCGATCCGCTCGCAGCTGCGGGTCCTCGTCAACCAGGCGGTGGTGGAATGACCTACACGGACCGGCCGGGATCCCCGATCCTGGCCTTCGTCATCCGGGTCGTCGTCGTCGCGGTGGCCCTCTGGATCGCCACGATCCTGGTCGACGGCATCTCCCTCGGCGGGGCGACGACCCAGGCCCGGCTGGGCACGCTGGTCGTCGTCGCCCTGATCTTCGGCATCGTCAACGCCGTGCTCAAGCCGGTGATCCAGGTGCTGAGCTGCCCGCTCTACGTCCTGACGCTCGGGCTGTTCGGGCTGGTGGTCAACGCGCTGCTGTTCTGGCTCGTCGGGACGCTCAGCAGCAACGTCGGCCTGCCCTTCCACATCGCCGGGTTCTGGCCGGGCTTCTGGGGTGCGGTGATCGTCGCGGTCGTCGGCTTCCTGCTGCACCTGGTCATCCCGGACAGCCTCGACCGCCGCTGAGCCGCGGGGCCGGCGCCGCTCAGACGGGCCAGCGCTCCTGGCGGTAGCCCGCGTCCCAGAACATCCACTCGTAGCGCGAGGTCGTCGTGAAGTGCTCCCGCATGCGGGCGAGCTCGCGCTCCGAGAGGCCCTCGCCGATCCGGTCCGTCGCGGCGAGCACCGCGTCGACGACGGCCTGGAAGTCCCCGCCGCCGTACGTGGCGATCCAGCGCGAGTACAGCGGGTCCGGCGACCCCTGCTCCAGCAGGTGCTCGCCGACCCGCGCGTAGATCCAGTAGCAGGGCAGCACGGCGGCGACGGCCTCGGCGTACGAGCCGGAGTACGCGGTCGCCAGCAGGTAGCTGACGTAGGCCCGGGTCGCCGGCGCGACGGGCTCCGCCGCGGCCTGCTCGGAGGTCAGCCCGAGCCCGCCGAGCAGGTCCGCGTGCAGCTCCTGCTCCGCGGCGATCGCCCCGCCCGCGTGCGCCGCGAACATGGCCAGGTCGTGCTCGTCGGGCGCCTTCGCCGCACAGACCGCCAACGCCTTCGCGTAGCCACGCAGGTAGTGCGCGTCCTGGACGATGTAGTGCCGGAACGCCTCGTGGGGCAGGGTCCCGTCGGTGAGGCCGGTGACGAACGGGTGGGCCAGGACGGCGGCGTAGATGTCGGTGATGTCGGCCCAGAGGACGTCGGTGGTGCGGGTGCGGGCGCCGATGGTCATGCAGGAACGCTAGCGGCCGTGGAGGTTTGGGCGCTGTGGTGCGGGTCATCCCCAGCCGTGTTCCGAGCTGCAGGCGGTAGCGGATCACGTACACGCTGTTCTCTCACAGTGAGAGACTGGTCACTCCCGGGTGCCAGAAAACAGGGTGGTCAACGTGGTGCGTCACGATGGAGCCCTACGGAGGGCGACTCAGCGCTGAGCGCGCGCGCCGGACCGCAGTTCCAACGCCCACGGAGGTAGCGGAATGAGTCCCGTACCCATGGACCACCACGAGAAGATGCGCCTGCGAGCAGCGGCGTTCCGCGTGACCCGGCTGTATCCGGGCCCCGTGGGCGAGATGCTCTCCCGCGAGCTGCTCACCTGGGAGGAGTTCGGTTACCGCCTCGGCGGCGGCCAGCTCGTCATGCGTCTGGTGGACCACGTCCTCAAGACGCCGCTGAACCAGTCCGACGTGGCTGCCTAGGCCCGGACCCTGGCTCCAGCCCCCTGTTCGGGTCCGCGCGTCCGGTCAGTGCGCGGGTCCGGCGGGTGCCGGGCCGGAGATGCCGGACGTCGGCCGGGTGCTCGGCGTGTCGTCCAGGGCTCCGCCGGCTGCGGCCCCGAGCACGAGCATCGCCGCGAGCGTCACGAGGCTGCCCGCGCGGCCGATCACGTCGAACGCCGTGTGCGGCCGACGCCCGGCCCGGACCGGTGCTGCGACGCGGCCCGGGGCGGGCGGCTCGAGCCGCAGCACGTGCCGCGGTCCCCGGAGGGTGCGCGCGCCCGGAACGGCCGGCTGCGTCGGCACCGACATGTCTGATCACCGTCTCCCGAGGCAGCGTCGACCGCCTCCTCGGCGACCGGTGTGCGGGCCCCGGACCGCCTGCCGGGTTCCGCACCTTCTGGTGATCGCTCGGCTACGCGCCGTCGTTAGCAGCCGTCGGTCCTCCCGGGCCGCTCCGGTCGACGAACGGGCGTCAGCCCGGGACCGTCGTCAGCCGCTCGCGCAGTTCGCGCTTGAGGACCTTGCCCGCCGCGGACACCGGGATCTCGTCCACGAGCCGGATCTCCCGGAGCCGCTTGTAGGGCAGGACCTGCTCGTTCACCGCGGTCATGAGCGCCTCGGCGCCGGCCCGGTCCAGCCCGGGAGCGACGACGAACGCCACCGCGAGCTCCCCGACGTCCGGATCGGGCCGGCCGACCACGGCCGCCCCGACGACACCCGGCATCCGGAAGAGGATCTCCTCCAGCTCCCGCGGGTACACGTTGTAGCCCTTGTAGAGCAGCATGTCCTTCTGCCGGTCCACGATCCGCAGGTAGCCGTCCGCGTCGAGCACGCCGACGTCGCCGGTGTGCAGCCAGCCGTCCCGCAGGGCGGCGGCGGTCTCCTCGGACCGGTCCTTGTAGCCCGTCATCACCTGTGGGCCCTTGATGCACACCTCCCCGGCCTCCCCGGTGGGCAGCGGCTCGCCGTCGGGCCCGACGACGCGGACCTCGGTGTCCGGCACCGGGATCCCGACCGTGCCGATGCGGCGGTCGCCCGAGCGGTGGGACGGGTTCTGGGTGGCCCCCATGGTGACCTCGGTGAGGCCGTACCCCTCGGTGATCACGACGTCCGCACCGAAGCGGCGGCGCAGCGCGTCGATCATCTCGACGGGCAGGGGCGCGGCGCCCGAGCTGATCGACCGCACCGTCGACAGGTCCCGGGTCACGAGATCCGGGTGCCGCAGCAGCGCGGCGTAGAGCGGCGGCGCGCCACCCATCGACGTCACCCGGAACCGCTCGGCGTCCGCGAGGTAGGCGGCCGGGTCGAAACGTTCGTGCAGGATGCCGGTGGTGCCGGTCAGCGCCGGGATGTTCAGGCCGCCGATGGTGCCCATCGCGTGGAACCACGGCGTGAGGTTGACGACCGCTCCCTCCCCGAAGCGCGTCGGGTACTCCTCGGGCGGGCCCTGCTCGGCCAGCATCAGGCCGCCCGCCTCGTCGAGGGCGGGATGCGCGCCGCTGCCGACGCACGCGTACTGCAGGACGTTGACGACGACGTTGCGGTGCGGCAGCTGCACGCCCTTGGACCGGCCGGTGGTCCCGCCGGTGTAGGCGAGATGGGCCAGGTCCCTGTGGACGTCGATCTCGACGGAGGGTGGCGTGGTCGGCCCGTCCGCGTGGAAGGCCTCGAAGTCCTCCGCTCCGTCGAGGGCGAGCCGGTGCGCGGGGTCGAGCGCCTGTGCCTTGTCCGTGACGAGCGCGAGCCGCACCCCGGTCTTCTCCCGGACGGCGGCGAACGCCGGGTACGCGGGCGCCCAGCTCAGGATCGCGACGGCGCCGGAGTCCGCGAGCTGCGCGGCCAGGTCCGCGGGCGGGAGCAGGGGGTTCGCCGGGGTGAACGTGGCGCCGGACAGCATGATCCCGTAGTAGGCGATCGCGTACTGCGGGCAGTTCGGCAGGTGGATCGCGACGACGTCGCCGCGCCCGATCCCGGCGTCGGTCAGCGCGTTCGCGAAGGCGCTCGCCCGCGCGTGGAGCTGCGCGAACGTCAGCTCGCGGCCGTAGTAGTGCAGTGCGGTGCGGTCGGTGTAGCGGCGGGCGGCACCGGCGAGGATCGCGCCGACGGGGACCTCGGGGTAGTCCAGCGTCCTCACTTCTTCCCTCCGGGGGTGAA
The DNA here is from genome assembly GCF_038039215.1 of Pseudonocardia sp. T1-2H. Lineage (NCBI taxonomy): Bacteria > Bacillati > Actinomycetota > Actinomycetes > Pseudonocardiales > Pseudonocardiaceae > Pseudonocardia > Pseudonocardia sp. T1-2H. Next base: position 5,772,912 of record NZ_JBBPCL010000001.1, on the reverse strand, counting down.
GGCGACCGGCAGGTGCTTGATCCCGTTGATGAACATCGAGCGCAGCCGCTGCGGCTCGCCGGTCGTGTGGATGTCCGGGATCCGGGTGAGCAGCTCGCGGAACATCACCGACATCTCGCGGCGGGCGAGGTGCGCGCCGAGGCAGTAGTGCGGCCCGGCTCCGCCGAAGCCGACGTGGGGGTTCGGGGAGCGGCGGACGTCGAAGCCTTCCGGGTCGGTGAAATGCGCGGGGTCGCGGTTCGCGGCCCAGTAGAAGAGCAGGACCTTCTCCCCGGCGGTGAGCTGCTTGCCGCCGAGCACCGCATCCGTCTCGAGGGTCCGCCGCATGAAGATCACCGGCGAGGCCCAGCGGACGATCTCGTCGACGGCGGTGGGAGTGACCCCGTCGAGGTCCGCGAGCCAGATGTCGCGCTGCTCCGGGTGCTCGGTGAGCAGGTTGATGCCCCAGCTGATCGCGTTGCGGGTGGTCTCGTTCCCGGCGACGACGAGCAGCACGAAGAAGCTCGCCAGCTCCTCCGGGGTCAGGCGCTCGCCGTCGATCTCCGCGTTGACCAGCGCGGACGTGACGTCGTCCGTCGGGTTCTTCGTGCGCTCCTCGCCGAGTTCCTTCATCAGCCCGGCCAGGTCCGCCCCGGCGCCGAGCAGCGCGGCGACGATGTTGCCCGCGTCCGGCACGTACTCCGGATCGGCCGCGCCGAGGATGACGTTCGAGCGGTCGAAGACGAACTCGTACTGGCTCGCGGGGACGCCCATCATGTCGCAGACGATCTTCAGCGGGAGCCGGGCCGAGATCTGGGTGACGGCGTCGCACTCGCCGGCGTCGATCACGTCGTCCACGATCTGCCGGGCCGAGCGCTCGACGTCCTCGGTGAGCTGGGCGAGGCGGCGCGGGGTGAAGCCGCGGGAGACGATGCGGCGCAGCCGGGCGTGCCGCGGGTCGTCCATGTTGATCATCGAGCCGAAGAACTCGTTGAACTCCGGCGGCATGTCCGCCACGGAGGTCGAGCCACTGCCCGAGCGGAAGATCTGCGGGTTCCGGCTGGCCTCGACGACGTCGTCGAGCCGGGTCAGGGCGTGGTAGCCGGGGCCCTGTGGGACGTAGGTGAGCAGCGGCTCCTCGTAGAAGGGGATCGGCTCATTCATCCGCAGCCCGGCGAACGCGGCTGCCCGCCGGGGGATCGGCGCGGTCCAGAAACCCTCGACGTCGGAGAGATCCGGTCGGGGGGTGGTGGTGGCGTCGGGTGACCGTTCGGTCGTCGACATGGGTTTCGTCCCTCCCGCCGGTCCTCGGTGACCGGCCCGTCCGAAGCATAGTTACTGAACGGTCATTCAGGGAACGGTTTCCGCCGGACGAGGCTCCCGCGCGCGGGTTCCCGGCGGGAACGCGAACGCTCAGTCCGCGGCGAGGAGGCCGCGTTCGTGCGCGATCGAGACCGCCTCGGTGCGGTTGCCCGCGCCGAGCTTCGCCATCACCCGGGACAGGTGGACGCTGACCGTCTTCTCACTGATGAACAGCGCCTCGCCGACCTGGCGGTTCGTCCGCCCGCCCGCCACCAGCGCGAGCACCGCCCGCTCCCGGGGGGTGAAGGGTTCGGCGGCAGGACCCGCGGTGGTGAGCCGGAGGCCGGAGCGGGCCGCGAACTCCCGGACCGCGGCGGCGAGGGGAACGGCACCGAGGCGTTCCGCGGTCCCGATCGCGGCCCGGAGCTCGGCGGTCGCCTCGTCCCGGAGACCGGCGGCCCCCGATCGGCCGTTCGCCCCCTCGTGGCCGGCGTCCACGGCGGCACCGACCAACGCCTCGGCGCGGCGCAGCCGGGCGATCCCCTGCCGGAACGCGTCGTAGCCGAAGGCCTCGACGACCGCCGCCCACTCCTGCGGATCCGAGCGGCCGTGCACCCGGCCGAGCTCGGCGCGGACCTGCGCGAGCCACGCCCGGCCCTCGGGCCCGAGCGTGCCCGCCCTCGGCAGCCCGTGCGCCGCGACGTGCTCGGCGGCCGCCGCGAGCGCGTCCGCCGCGGTCAGGTTCTCCGGGTTCGTGCCCAGCTCCGCCCGGCCCGCGAGGCCCAGCGCGCAGAGCATGATCTCGGCCATGTCCAGGGTGAAGACGCGGCGCAGGTGGGCCAGGGCGTGGTCGATCCGCCGGACCGCCTCGGCGGGCTCGCCCCGCCAGAGCGCGGACTCCGCCCCGGTCCGCCCGAGCAGCAGGAGCACCTGGTCGTCGTGGGTGTCCATGGCGACGAGCTCGGTCCAACGCGCCTCGACGTCCCGGCCCCGCGCGATCTCTACCAGCAGGCCGGCCGCCGCGAGCCGGCCCGCGACCGTCGCGGAGACGGAGGCGCCCCCGAGCCGGGCCGTACGTTCCGCCGCCGCCCAGTCCCCGGCCGTGAAGAGGGTGAGGACGTGCGCCACCCGCAGGTCCATCCCGTAGGCGCTCCAGGTCGACCCGGTCTCCGCGGTCCGCCGCTCGGCCGCCGCGAACTCGGCCGACGCCTCCGCGAGCAGGGTCTCCTCCAGGAACGAGATCCCGCGGTTGTAGAAGATCCGCAGCTCGACGGCGACGTTCCCGGAGCCTCGGGCCAGCGGCAGCGCCTCGGACAGCAGCGCGCGGGAGTGCCCGGTGCGCCCGGCGTGCTCCTCGGAGACGGCGAGGGTGATCAGCGCGTCCGCCTCCGCCGCCGCGATGTCCTGCGGGTCGTCGTCGGGTTCGGGCTCCTCCGGGTCCCCGGAACGGGCACGGAGCCGGGCCGCGGCGGCGCGGGCGATCCGCAGGGCCTCCGCGGCCTCGGCGCGCATCTCCTCGACCTCGTCCTCGCGCCAGCAGGCCCGGGCCAGCACGGCGTGGGCCCAGGCCTGGTCCGCGGATGGGGGCTCGTCCGCGAGGAAGGCCACGGCCTCCCGCGCGACGGCGAGCGGTTCGGCCCCGTAGTCGTTGCGGTCCAGCAGCCGCATCGCGAGGCGGACGCGTACGTCCGCCGCGCGGTGCGGATCCCGCCGGGCGTCGACCAGCTCCACGGCCCGCCGGGCCAGCGCGACCCCGCGGTCAGGATCTCCGGTGGCGCTCGCCGACCAGGCCGCGGCCAGCGTCACCTGGACCTCGTCCGTGCCGGTCAGCTCCTCGGCACCGGGTACCGCGTGCCACAGCTCGACCGCCCGCTCGGCGTGCACGAGCACCTCGGCGGGGGCGCCCTGCCGGTCCGCCTCCTGCGCCGCCCGGACCGACGCGTCGAGCGCCCGGGGCAGGTCGTGCGCGGCCAGCGCGTGCCGGGCCAGCTCCGCGGCGGTGCCGGGCTCGTCCGGTGCCGCGGCCAGCAGGGCGGCGTAGCGGCCGTGCAGTCGGCTCCGCTCCCCGGGCAGAAGATCGTGGTAGACGGCCTCCCGGAGCAGTGCGTGCCGGAAGGAGTAGCCCTCGACGGCGCCGGGCGCGGACTCGGCCACCAGCACGTGCCGGGCGACGGCCTCGCGCAGCGCCGTCTCGAGTTCGTCGACGTCCAGGGCGTCCGGTCCCTGGGCGCAGATCACACCCAACCGGTCGTGCCGGACGCGGCGGCCCGCCACCGACGCCACCCGCAGCACCTGCTGGGCCTGCGCCGGGAGCCGCTCGATGCGGGCGAGCAGCACGTCCGACAGGGCGCCGGAGAGCTCGCCCGGCGAGCCTGAGTCGTTCCACGCGGTGACCAGTTCCTCGGCGAAGAACGCGTTCCCCTCACTGCGCTGCGCCAGCTCGAGGGCCTCCGCCTCGCCCAGCAGGTCCCCACCCAGCCGCTCCACGAGGGCGACCGCGTCCGCCGGCGGCAGCGGCCCCAGCTCGAGGCGCTCGACCGCGGGCAGCCGCACCAGCTCGGAGAGCACCGGGCGCAGCGGATGGCGTCGGTGCAGGTCGTCCGTGCGATAGGTGGCGAGCACGAGCAACCGCTGCCCGCCGAGCCGGGAGAGCAGGAAGGTCAACAGGTCCCGGCTGGAACGGTCCGCCCAGTGCAGGTCCTCGAGGACGAGCAGCACCGGTGCCCGCACCGAGACCGCCGCGAGCGCGGACAGCACGGCGTCGAACACCCGCAGTTGCCCGCTTCCCGCTCCTCGCGGGCGCGCGCGTCCTGATGCCCGGCCGGGCTCAGCCGCAGCAGCTCCGGATGGCTCTCGGGCAGCTCCGGCCGCGCCGCCAGCAGGGTGCCGACGACCTCGGTGAACGGGAGGTAGGGCAGCGCGGACTCGGCGGCGTCGATGCAGCGGCCGACGAGCACGAGGGCGTCCGGGCGGGCCTCCTCGACGAGCTCGCCGGCAAGCCGGGACTTCCCCACCCCGGCGTCCCCGCCGAGGAGCACGCCGCAGGCCGTGCCGGACCGGGCGCGGGCCGGCGCAGCGGCCAGCGTGGCCCGCTCGGCGTGGCGGCCGACCAGGCCGATCCCCACCCCCGGTCTCGGCACGGGGGTCATGTTTGCACGACCCCCCGACGATGTCGGGGGAGTTGCGCGACGGTGTGCTCGTGCGGGGCCGCCGCGGCCGAGGCCTCCCGGAGGGCGTCGCGCGCGGCGCGGGCGAGGCGCCTCAGGCGCGACTCGGCGGCGGCGGCCAGCATGTCCCGACGACGGACGGCGATCTCGGACTGGATGAAGTACTCGGTCGTCATGGCGTCGAGAGTCGTGCTGAGGCCGCCCCGTCGGCATCGGACGATCACGTCGTCCGCGAACGCCTCGGGCCCGGGCCGGGGGTAAGGAGCCCTCACTCGGGCCTCAGGATGCCCCGCTCGTAGGCCTTCACCAGGCGTCTCGGGACGAGGTGGCGTCGCCCGTCGATCGTGACGGGGAGCAGGTCCGGTCGCGCGGCCTTCCAGTTCGCGCGGCGGCTGCGGGTGTTCGAGCGGGACGTGCGGCGCTTGGGGACGGCCATCAGGAGTTCTCCTCGTGGTGATCGGTGCCGGTCGAGGCGGGGACCCCGGGGGTGGGCTCGCAGGGATCGGTGTGCCACCAGCCGAAGGGGTCCGGCAGCCGGTGCCAGGCGGCCGGGCCGCCCGCCAGCTCGTCGTCGGTGAGCAGGGCGCCGCGAAGGGCCGCGTCGAGCGCGTCGGTCCCGTCGGCGTCGACGTCGTGGCTGAGCACGACGAGGTCCTGGGCGCGGTCGCCGAAGTCCGGGTGCCAGCCCAGTGAGGCCAGCGCCCGTCGCTCCTCGGGAACGCGCTCCCAGGCGTCCGCGTCCTGCGCGGCGAGCCATTCGCCGACCTGGCCGACGCGCAGCCCGCCGCCGGCGGACTCGACCCACAGGACGTCGCCGGGGCGGGTGGCCAGCCAGATCCGTCCGCGGGCCCGGACCACGCCGTCGAGCAGCAGGTCGATCGCCTCGTGGAACCGCTCGGGATGGAACGGGCGGCGCGCGGAGAAGACGTGCAGCCGCACCCCGCAGTCCGGCGTGAGCGGCGGCGTGCCGCGGAGCAGGGACCCGTGGACGTCGTCCGGGACGCCGCGACGGGCGGCCGCGGGCAGGCCGTCGAGCTCCAGGACACCCGCGTCCAGCTCGGCGAGCGGGATCCGGCCGGCCGCGGGCGCGAGCCGGGCCAGGACGGCGTCGAGCCGGGCGAGCTCCCAGGCCTCGGCGGTGCCGGTCCGCACGATCACGTCGGCGAACTCGGCCTGGCCCACGGCGACCTGCGCGAGGGTTCGCTCGTCGTCGGGCAGCTCCGCCAGCCCCCGCTCCTCGACGGCCTCGTCGCCCGTCGCGTCGTCGAGCCAGGTCCCGGCATCGACGACCGTGAGCACGCCCCGCAGGTCCACGAGGTCGGTGAGCACCACCCCGTCGACGAGCACGTGCCGCAGCGCCCAGCAGACCTGCTCGGGCTCGAGCACCGGATCGAGGTGCAGCACCACCCGGCGGACCGTCCCGGCCAGCGCCCGGAGCCGGGGCAGCAGGTCCTCGCGGAGCGTGCAGGAGACGCAGCCGTGGGCGAGGTGCAGGTCGGTCCAGGTGTCCGTGCCGGGGCCGCGGACCCGGCGGTGGACGGTGCCGGACGCGACGTCGCGCAGGTCGTGGTGCAGCACGACGACCTCGGGGTCCGCCGCGCGGATCCGCGCGATCACCTGCTCGACGCCGACGGGGGGCAACCCGGCGAGCACCATGAGTTCGGTGGGTGGGGACACGGGTACTCCTCGGGTAGGGAACAACGCGGTCGGTCGCGCTGTTACTGTAAATGAAAATCGATGTCATTTGTTTGGGAGGGGTGGGCATGGCCCGCAACCAGCTCCGTCCGATCGTGCGGATCCGCTCGACCGCGGGGACCGGCACGACGTACGTGACCCGCAAGAACCGCCGCAACGACCCGGACCGGATGGTCCTGCGCAAGTACGACCCGGTCGTCCGCCGGCACGTCGACTTCCGCGAGGAGCGCTGACATGGCGCGCCCGGAGCGCCCCGGCCGCCCGCTGAAGCGCAAGGTCAATCCCCTGCACCAGCGCCGGATCACCGAGGTCGACTGGAAGGACACCGCGCTGCTGCGCACGTTCATCTCCGACCGCGGCAAGATCCGCGCTCGCCGGGTGACGGGCCTGACGCCGCAGCAGCAGCGGCGGGTCGCCGTCGCCATCCGGAACGCGCGGGAGATGGCCCTGCTGCCGTACCCGCGCCCCGGGCGGGGGTGACGGCGTGGCCCGCAGGTGTCAGCTGACGGGACGCGAACCCGGCTTCGGCCGGAACGTGTCCCACTCGAACCGGCGCACCCCGCGCCGGTTCGACCCGAACGTGCAGTCCCGCCGCTACTGGCTGGCGTCGGAGAACCGGTTCGTCCGGCTCCGGCTCTCGGTCAAGGGGATCCGGACCGTGGACCGGATCGGCGTCGAGGCGGCGGTCGGGCGGATCCGGAGCCAGGGGGAGAAGGTCTGATCGCCACGTCCGCGAAGATCGCCCGCAACGAGCGGCGGAAGGCGGTCGTCGCCCGGCACGCCGCGCGGCGTGCCGAACTGAAGGCGCTGCTCGCCCGGCCCACGACCCCGGACGACGAGCGGGCCGCGGCCCGGGCGGAACTCGACCGTCAGCCCCGGGACGCGAGCGCGACCCGCGTCCGGAACCGGGACTCCGTCGACGGCCGCCCGCGGGCCTACTCCCGGAAGTTCGGGGTGTCCCGGATCAGGCTCCGCGAGCTCGCCCACGCCGGTGCCCTGCCGGGGGTGCGCAAGTCCAGCTGGTGAGCGTCTTCGCGCGGTGGGCGGGTGGCGGCGCACCACCCGCCGCGCGGGTACGCTGACCTGCGTGAACGCGGACGGGCACCCCCGGATTTCCGCACCGGACGCGGCGTTGTGTAGAGTTGCCCAGGCCCACCGGGGAGAGAGGTTCAGACTCCCCGGGACGGCCATGCCGCCCCTTTAGCTCAGTCGGCAGAGCGTCTCCATGGTAAGGAGAAGGTCTACGGTTCGATTCCGTAAAGGGGCTCCAGCGAAGTGGCACTGATGGGCTTCGCATGGCGGCGTAGCTCAGTCGGTAGAGCAAGCGGCTCATAATCGCTGTGTCGCCGGTTCAAGTCCGGCCGCCGCTACCACACCGAACTGATTCAAGAAGTACCTGCTGGGAGGCACCTCCGATGGGCAAGGCCACCGACGTTAGGCCCAAGATCACGCTGGCCTGCGAGGAGTGCAAGCACCGGAACTACATCACCAAGAAGAACCGGCGCAACGACCCCGACCGCCTCGAGGTCAAGAAGTTCTGCCCGAACTGCGGGACTCACCGGGCGCACCGCGAGACCCGCTGACGCGTGCCCGACGAGTCCTACGTCGGCCGCTCGCTCCCGACCGCCGGCCCGTTCCAGGTCGGCCGGGAGAAGATCCGCGAGTTCGCCACCGCCATCGGTGACGACTCGCCGGTCTTCCACGACGTCGAGGCCGCCCGAGCAGCCGGACACCCGGACCTGGTCGCTCCGCCGACCTTCTCCGTGTCCTTCACGATGCCGCTGCTCGAGGCGTTCCTCCGTGATCCCGCCTTCGGGTGGGACTACACCCGCATGGTCCACGGCGACCAGCGCATCACGTTCCACCGGCCGATCCACGCCGGGGACGAACTCTTCACGACCGTGAACGTCGACGACCTCCGCAGCCGCGCCGGCAGCCACATGCTGACGGTCCGCTGCGAGATCGCGGACGACACCCCGGTCGCCACCACCACGGCGCTCCTCGTCACGCAGGCGGCGTCGTGAGCACTCCTGAGCCGAACCGCGTCGCGAAGGGGGACGCGTCCCCGCTGCAGGTGCACCTCACGCGGGCCGACCTGGTCCGCTACGCCGGTGCCTCCGGGGACTTCAACCCGATCCACTGGAGCGACCGCGTCGCCACCGGCGCCGGGCTGCCCGGCGTCATCGCGCACGGGATGCTGACCATGGCCACGGCCGGTCGGCTCGTCACCAACTGGATCGGCGACCCCACCGCGCTGCGCACGTTCGGCGTCCGGTTCACCCGCCCCGTTCTCGTCCCGGACGACGACGAGGGCGCGTCGGTGGACATCACCGGCGTCGTCGGCGACGTGACCGAGACGGACGGCACGCGCGTGGCCCGCGTGGACATCACCGCGAAGTTCGACGGGAAGACTGTCCTCGGCCGCGCATCGGCCGAGGTCCAGCTGCCCTAGGCCCACCTGCCCGACCCCACCTGCCCGACCCCACCTGCCGGGTGATCCCCGGTTGCCGCCTGCTCCGGATGCCGAGATGCTGCGCGCGTATCGCACATCTCTACGTCAAGGGGGCACAGCGTGAAGTTCGGCAAGCTCGTGGACAAGGCGTGGGAGGACAAGACGGCCTCGGAGATCCTGGCCGCCCCGCCGTCGGCCCTCGAGGGGCTGACGGAGAAGCACGACGAGCAGCTCGCGGCGCTCGGCATCAAGACGATCGCGGACCTCGGCAAGTGGAAGTACGCGAAGCGTGCGGCGGCGCTGGTCGACCTGGCCGACACCGACAAGTAGCCCGACACCGGCAGAGAGCACAGGCGACGAAGGGGCGGGCACCGCAACGGTGCCCGCCCCTTCGTTCTGCCCGCGGCCCACGCACACCTTCGCGGGTCGGCGCACGGGTTCCGACCTGTGCGCGAGCCCGCGAACGTGTGCGTGAGCGGGTTACTTCGCCTCGGCCAGCAGCTCGCCCATGCGGGTCACGCCGGTGCGCAGGTCGTCGTCGCCCAGGGCGTAGGAGAGCCGGAAGAAGCCGGGGGTGCCGAAGGCCTCGCCCGGGACCACCGCGACCTCGGCGTGCTCCAGCACCGCCGCGGCCAGGTCCAGGCTGGTCTCCATCTTCTGCCCGCGGATCTCCTTGCCGAGCAGCGCGCCGACCGCCGGGTAGGCGTAGAAGGCGCCCCGCGGCGTGGGGCACTCGACGCCCGGGATCGCCGAGAGCAGCTCGACGATCAGCCGGCGGCGCCGGTCGAACGCCTCCCGCATCTCCGCAACGGCGTCGAGCGAGCCGCTCAGGGCCTCGACCGCCGCGCGCTGGGACACGTTCGCGACGTTCGACGACAGGTGCGACTGCAGGTTCGTCGCGGCCTTGATGACGTCCACCGGGCCGGCCATCCAGCCGACCCGCCAGCCCGTCATCGCGTAGGTCTTGGCGACACCGTTGAGAACGACGCACTTGTCGGCCAGCTCCGGCACGGCGACGGGCATCGAGACGGCCTCGGCGCCGTCGTACACGAGGTGCTCGTAGATCTCGTCCGTGACGACCCAGATGTCGTGCTCGACGGCCCAGCGGCCGACGGCCTCGGTCAGCTCCCGGGAGGCGACGGCGCCGGTCGGGTTCGACGGCGAGCACCACAGCAGCACCTTGGTGTTCTCGGTGCGCGCGGCCTCGAGCTGCTCGACCGAGGGCATGTAGTCCTGCTCGGGCCCTGTGGTGACGACGACCGGGGTGCCGCCCGCGAGGGCGATCGCCTCCGGGTACGTGGTCCAGTACGGCGCCGGGAGGATGACCTCGTCGCCCGGGTCCACCAGGGTGGCGAAGGCCTGGTAGACGGCCTGCTTGCCGCCGTTGGTGACCAGCACCTGGTTCGCGGCGATGTCGTAGCCCGAGTCCCGCTTCGTCTTCGCCACGATCGCGGCCTTGAGCTCGGGGAGCCCGCCGGCGGGGGAGTAGCGGTGGTTCTTCGGGTCCGCGGCGGCGGCCTGCGCGGCCTCGACGATCGGGGCGGGGGTCGGGAAGTCGGGCTCGCCGGCGCCGAAGCCGATGACCGGGCGCCCCTCGGCCTTGAGCGCCTTGGCCTTGGCGTCGACCGCGAGGGTGGCGGACTCGGCGATGCCCCCGATCCGGGCGGAGATCCTGGGCTTCGGTGCGTGGGAGGCTGTCGGAGTGGCCATGTGCCCAGTCTCCCGCACGCCACGTACGCTGCCGCCAGCGGGTTTCGCACCCGACGGCTCCATCGAGGTCCCGTGTCCGGCCCCGTCCGGCGTGGGGGTAGACTCGATCGAGCCGGGCACACCGGAAGTTCAGGTGTGCCTGTTCCGCGCCGTCCACCGGACGGTTCGGGACGCGTAGGGGTGTAGCTCAATTGGCAGAGCAGCGGTCTCCAAAACCGCAGGTTGCAGGTTCAAGTCCTGTCACCCCTGCAACATTCACGGCCCGCACATCCGTGGACGGCATGACGGACGAGGACGAGTACGGAACTTTTTCGGACGAGTGAGGGCGCCGCGGCGTCGTCACAGCTGGAGGACCTGGAAGCGTGAGCGAGGAGCCGGAGCAGCCCGGGCGGGAACGTCCGAGCACCGCCGCGGACCGGCGGGGCAAGCGTGTCTCCCCCGCCTCCACCGGTGCGGGCGCGGTCGCCACGCCTCGCAAGGGTCGTCCGACGCCGTCGCGGGACGGACGTACCGAGCGCAAGCCCTCGGTGTTCAGCCGGTTGGTGCGGTTCATCCGCGAGGTCGTCGCGGAGCTGCGCAAGGTCATCTGGCCCACGCGCAAGCAGGTCGTGACCTACACGATCGTCGTGCTCGTCTTCGTCTCGTTCATGGTGGCTCTGGTGTCGTTGCTGGACTGGGTGTTCGGGCAGGGCGTGCTGTTCCTGTTCGGTACCTGAGCCCGCCGGACCCGTCCACCCACCAAGAGCACGACGCGATGAAGGAAGCGAGACGCACGTGACCTCCCCAGACGGCGGCCAGCGGCTGACCGAGAGCGAGATCGAGGCGAACCAGGCCGCGATCGACGCCACCCCGGACACCGACGACCGTGCCGAAGAGGACACCACCTCGGTCCAGCAGGACGACGTCGAGGCCGCGTACGGCGCGGACGTCGCGTCGGACTCCTACACGGACGTCGAGGACGTCGAGACGCCCGGCGCCGCGGCGGAGACGATCGAGGCCGAGGAGGCTGACGCCGCCGGCACTGACGACGAGGAAGCCGACACCGCGGATGCGGACGGCGCCGTCGACGAGGTCGCCGAGGCCGAGCCGGCCGAGGAGCTGGACCCCGTCGAGGAGATGCGCCAGGCCCTGCGCCGCGCGCCCGGCGACTGGTACGTCGTGCACTCCTACGCCGGCTACGAGAACAAGGTGAAGACCAACCTCGAGACCCGGGTGCAGACCCTGGACGTCGAGGACTTCATCTTCCAGGTCGAGGTGCCCACGGAAGAGGTCACCGAGATCAAGAACGGCCAGCGCAAGCAGGTGCAGCGCAAGGTGCTGCCCGGCTACATCCTGGTGCGCATGGAGCTCAACGACCAGTCGTGGGGCGCCGTCCGCAACACCCCGGGTGTGACCGGCTTCGTCGGCGCCACCTCGCGTCCCTCGCCGTTGACCGTCGACGAGGTGCTGAAGTTCCTGCTGCCGAAGCAGGAGCCCGCCAAGGACAAGGCCGCCGCGGCCGCGCCCGGCGGCGGCACCTCCGGCCGCGGCGCCGGCACCGTCGAGGTCGACTTCGAGGTCGGCGAGTCGGTCACCGTCATGGACGGCCCGTTCGCGACGCTCCCGGCCACGATCAACGAGGTCAACGTCGACGCGCAGAAGCTGAAGGTGCTCGTGTCCATCTTCGGCCGTGAGACGCCCGTCGAGCTGGCCTTCAGTCAGGTCTCGAAGATCTGACCCACACGAACCTCCGCCGCGGAGGCAGGTCCGCGGCGCGCGCAGTAGCCATGCTGCGCACCGACGAACGAGGAAACCAGAGATGCCCCCCAAGAAGCGGAAGCTCTCCGCGATCATCAAGCTCCAGATCAAGGCCGGCGCGGCCACTCCCGCGCCGCCGGTCGGGCCGGCCCTGGGCCAGCACGGCGTGAACATCATGGAGTTCTGCAAGGCGTACAACGCGGCCACCGAGGCCCAGCGTGGCGACGTGGTGCCGGTCGAGATCTCGGTCTACGAGGACCGCTCGTTCACCTTCGAGCTCAAGACCCCGCCCGCCGCCCGGCTGCTGCTCAAGGCCGCCGGCGTCGAGAAGGGCTCGGGCGAGCCGCACGTCAAGAAGGTCGCGACGGTCACGATGGACCAGGTCCGCGAGATCGCGCAGACGAAGATGCGCGACCTGAACGCGAACGACCTGGACCAGGCCGCGAAGATCATCGCTGGCACCGCCCGGTCCATGGGGATCACCGTCAAGGGCTGAGTCCCCGACACCGACCCACCAGCAGTACGGATACACCAGAGAGCGTGGGAGAGCCGGGCGCGGCTCGTACCACGACCTGACCTTCCGGGCGGACCTCCACCCGGGGAAGCATGAGGACAGTTCAATGGCAAAGCGCAGCAAGGTCTACCGCCAGGCGGCGGAGAAGATCGACGCCGAGCGGCTCTACAGCCCGCTCGAGGCCGCGACCCTGGCCAAGGAGATCGCGAGCACGAAGACCGACGCGACCGTCGAGGTCGCCATGCGGCTGGGCGTCGACCCCCGCAAGGCGGACCAGATGGTCCGTGGAACCGTGAACCTGCCTCACGGGACCGGTAAGACCGCCCGCGTCATCGTGTTCGCGATCGGTGACAAGGCCGCCGAGGCCGAGGCCGCCGGCGCGGACGTCGTCGGCGCCGAGGACCTGATCGAGCGGATCCAGGGTGGTTGGCTGGACTTCGACGCCGCGATCGCGACGCCGGACCAGATGGCCAAGGTCGGCCGCATCGCCCGCATCCTCGGCCCGCGTGGCCTGATGCCGAACCCGAAGACGGGCACCGTGACGCCGGACGTCACCAAGGCCGTCAACGAGATCAAGGGCGGAAAGATCAACTTCCGTGTCGACAAGCAGGCCAACCTGCACCTGGTGATCGGCAAGTCGTCGTTCGACACCGAGAAGCTGGTGGAGAACTACGGCGCCGCGCTGGACGAGATCCTGCGCGCCAAGCCGTCGGCCGCCAAGGGCCGCTACATCAAGAAGATCACCGTCTCCACCACGACGAGCCCGGGCATCCCGGTCGACCCGAACCGCACCCGCAACCTGCTGGTGGACGAGCCGACCGCCTGATCCGCGCCGCACAGCACCACCGGAACGCCCCCGCCGCACTCGCGGCGGGGGCGTTCTGTCGTGGCGTGGGTCAGGACCAGGCGGCGAGGACCGAGTCGACGTCCTCGGGTGCCGCCGGCTGCGGCGGGACGCGGGTGGCGGTGCGGGAGAAGCGCGGGGCCGGCGCGGCCTGCGGCACGCCGTCCGGGCTGACGATCGTGGACCGGGCCGCGATGTGGGGGTGCGCCGCGACCTCGCCGAAGGCCAGCACGGGGGTGGTGCAGGCGTCGGTGTCGGCGAAGATCTCGGTCCACTCGTCGCGGCTCTTGGTCGCGAACACCTCGGTGAACCGGGCCTTGAGGGCCGGCCACGAGGCCTGGTCGAACTGCTGGGGCAGGTCCGCGGCGTCGATCCCGAGGCCGTCGAGCAGGGCGGCGTAGAACTGCGGCTCGATCGCGCCGACGGCCATGTGCCGGCCGTCCGCGCAGGTGTAGGTGTCGTAGAACGGGGCGCTGCCGTCGAGCAGGTTGCTCTCCGGGGCGTCCGTCCAGATCTTGGACTGCAACATGCTCCACACCATCTGCAGCAGGATGCTCGCGCCGTCGACCATCGCGGTGTCGACGACCTGCCCCTCGCCGGAGCCCTTGGCCTCCAGCAGCGCCGCGAGGACGCCGATGACCAGCAGCATCGAGCCCCCGCCGAAGTCCCCGACCAGGTTGAGCGGCGGGACCGGGCGCTCGCCGGCCCGGCCGATCGCGTGCAGGGCGCCGGTGAGGGAGATATAGTTGATGTCGTGGCCGGCGCGCTCCGCCATCGGGCCGTCCTGGCCCCACCCGGTCATCCGGCCGTAGACCAGCTTCGGGTTCCGGGCGTGGCAGTCCTGCGGGCCGACGCCGAGGCGCTCGGTGACGCCGGGCCGGTAGCCCTCGAGCAGGACGTCCGCCTTCTCCACCAGGCGCAGCACGGTCTCGCGGCCCTCGGGGGACTTGAGATCCGCGGCGACGCGGCGACGGCCGCGCAGCGTGGGGTCGATCGCGGTGTCCGGGCCGAGGCGCAGGCCGCCGGGCCGGTCGATCCGCACCACGTCGGCGCCGAGGTCGGCCAGGATCATCGCGGCGTGCGGCCCCGGGCCGATCCCCGCGAGCTCGACGACCCGCACCCCGCTGAGCGGTCCGCTGCGTGTGGTCACCAGTCCTCCTTGTTTATCGATCGTTCGGTCGGACTCTAGAGTGCGGGCGCGCCCCGGCGCGACGAGCCGGGGGATGTCTCACGCCACGGCGATCCGCTCGGCCTCGGTGGGAGGGGGCATGCTGCCCAGCGTCCGCCAGGCGATGGCGAGCCGCTCGACCGCCATCGGGACGCGGTCCGGGCGCACCGTGTACGGCAGCCGCAGGTGCCGTTCGAAGGCGCCGTCCAGGCCGAAGCGCGGGCCGGCGGCGAGCAGGACGTCGTGCCGCCGGGCGGCCCCCGCGAGCAGGCTGGACACCGGCGCGCCGAGGTCCACCCAGAGGCTCAGGCCGCCGCTCGGACGCGGCACGTGCCACTCGGGGAAGGCCGCGGTGAGCTGCGCGCGGAGGTCGTCGCGCCGGGTCCGCAGCGTCTCCCGGCGTTCGTCGGCCACCGCGTCGACCTCGCCGACCAGCCGGGCCGCGACGAGCTGGTCGAGCACCGCGCCGCCCAGGTCGATCGACGGCCGCAGTGCCGCCAGCCGGCGGACCACCGCCGGCGACGCCCGGATCCAGCCGATCCGCAGGCCGCCCCAGAAGACCTTGCTCGCCGAGCCCACCGTCATCACCAGGGACCCGTCCTCGGCGCCGTGGGCGGCCACCGGGACCGGGCCCGGGACGTCCAGGGGCAGCTCGGCCAGCGTCTCGTCGACGATCAGCGGGGTGCGGGTGCGCCGGGCCAGCTCGACGACGCCGGCGCGGGTCGCGGTGTCCATGAGCGCGCCGGTCGGGTTCTGGAAGTCCGGGATCAGGTAGGCGAGCGCGGGTGCGGTGTCCCGGACCGTGGCCGTCAGCTGGTCGAGGTCCCAGGGCCGTTCGGGGTCCGGGCCGAGGGGGACCGGGACGGGCCGGCAGCCCCGTCCGCGGATCGCGTCGAGCGCGTTCGGGTACGTCGGATGCTCGACGACGACCCGGTCGCCCGGCCCGGTGAACAGGGCCAGGAGCAGCGCGATCGCGTGCTGCGCCCCCGAGGTCACCAGGATCTGGTCCGGCGTCGTCGGCAGGCCGCGGTCGGTGAACCGGCGGGCGACCGCGGCCCGCAGGACCGGCAGGCCCGCGAGGGTGTAGCCGTGGCCGCCGAGGTGGCCGTCGAGGTCGGTGAGGGCGGCGGCGGCCGCGCGGCGCAGGGCGTCGCTCGGCGAGGGGAGGGCGGCGGTGGCGAGGTCGACGAGGTGGTCGTCGGTGACCGGGGAGAACGGGGAGGGGCTGTCCGCCCCGACCGCGGGCCCGGCCGGAATCCTGGTCCAGCTGCCGGCGCCGCGCCTGCTGTGCAGGAAGCCGGCGGCGCGGAGTGCGTCGTAGGCGCCGGCGACGGTGGTGCGGCTGACGTCCAGTGCGGCGGCGAGCTCGCGCTCGGCCGGAACCCGGGTGTCCAGCGGCAACCGGCCGTCGAGGACGAGCAGGCGGACCCGCTCGGTCAGGGCCGAGGCCAGCCCGCGGCCGCCCGGTGGCCGCCAGGGTCCGAGCAGCCGGGCGAAGCTGCGGGGGCCGATCCGGCGCTCCAGCACGTCACGATCCATGGAGTCCACTCTCGTCGAATTGGCCATGGTTGCAAAGGCCAATCCGGCGCACGCTTCCTCACATGGACATCATGTTGATCGTCATCCCGGCTCTGCTCACCCTCATCGCCCTGCTGGCACCGCGCTACGGCGTGGACAGCCGCGATCCGGCGGCGCGCCACCGGCGTGGCCCGACGATCGGGAGTGACCTACGTGCGGTCGTCCGCCGGATACACGGACGGGGTGGTACTCAGGTGCGCCAGTTCCACTGACCGCGGGTGAAGACCTGGGCGGTACGCCCGCCGTCGTCCCGCAGCTCGGCCGTGTAGTGGTAGCGGCCGGGCTGCCAGTCGTCCTTGCCCGCGACGATCTCCAGGTAGGCGGCGGCCCAGGTCTGCCAGTCCGCGGTGGTGCGGGGAGCGGGATCGGGCGCGTCGCAGACCACCGTCGTGAAGGGGTGCACACGCCCGCGCATCGGCGTCCACATCTGGACGTCCAGCCACACAGTGTCCATGTCGACCGCCCTCCCCGGCTCCGGTGATCATGAGACCACCGTGCCGGGGAGTATTCGCGTGCCGGGTGGCCCGGACCGGCCGGACGCGCCGAAAGGACCCGATCGAGCTACTTCGCCGCGAGCAGGTCCGTGCGGCCCTTCGCCTCGAGGCTCTGCTTGTACTGGCCGAACATGCCCTTCGCGAGCGGCAGCACCTTCAGCAGCTTCGCGACCGGGCCCTTCGCCCGGACCTGGCCCTTCGCCAGGGCCACCGGGAGGACGACCTTGCCGAGCCAGAAGCGGTTGCCGGTGTCCGCGGACATGAACAGCTCCACGTTCGGCTCCGGGCCGACGCCCGGGCCGGTGTGGAGCTCCGAATTCGGCATGTCGACCGTGATCACGGCGTCCGGATCCGTGTAGGTGATCCGGAGGACGACGCCCGAGGGCTTGAGCTTCTCGACGAGCGCCGGGTCCTCCATTCCCATCCGGAAGACCCCGCCGAGGTAGTCGTAGACCTCGTCCTCGCTGGTGAACGCCGCCACGGCGCAGCTCCTCTCGTCGTGAGGAGCGAAGTCTGGCGCACCGGACCCGAGCGCGACGACACCCTGACCGGGCCATGTCTGGCCCGTGCGGGCCCGTGGCCGCCGGGACGGTCAGCGCAGCCCGTCCGGGCCGTCGAGCAGCCCGCAGCGGCCGGCCAGCGCCGCGGCCTCGATCCGGTTCGCGACCCCGAGCTTGTGCAGCAGGGACGCGATCATCCGCTTCGCGGTGCGCTCGCTGACCAGCATCGGCCGGGCGATCTCGGCGGTCTCCAGCCCACGGGCGAGCAACGTCCAGAGCTCGATGTCGCGCGGCCCCAGCCGGTCGACGAGCCCGTCCGCGGTCCGGTCCGCGGCCGCGAGCAGCGCGTCGAGCAGCTCCGCGCGGACCACCCGCACCCCGGCGACCAGCGCGAGCAGCGGCGCGACCAGCACCTCCGGGTCCGCGGACTTCGCGAGGTAGCCGTCCGCGCCGGCGCGCAGCGCGGCTGCGGCGAGTGAGAGGTCCTCGGTGCCGGAGAGCGCGAGGACGCGGGTGCACGGGTAGGCCGCCTTGACCCGGCGGATGGTCTCCACGCCGCCGAGCGGGGGCAGGGCCAGGTCGATGATCGCGATGCCCGCCCGGTGCTTCCCGACGAGCGCGACGGCGTCCTCACCGGCGGTGGCGAAGCCCGCGACCTGGAACGTCTCACCGGCCCGGGACTCGAGCAGCAGCGCGAGACCCTGGGCGAAGAGGGCGTGGTCGTCGACGATCACGACGACGTGCGGACCGTCCGGCACGGGGCGAGCCTAACCAGGCCTAGGGTCGGCCCGGCACACCGGCCTGACCTGCGCGAGGAGGATCGACGTGAGCACGGGGGACGACGAGGAGCCGACGACGCGGCTCTCCGAGGAGCGGGCGGCGGTCGTCATCCGGCTCGTCGTGGTGGCGAGCGTCGCACTGGCGCTGGTGATCGGGCCGGAGATCGCGCGTGGCCGGCTCACCGCGGCGTGGGTCCTGGTCGCCTGCTACGGGGTGTACGCCGTGGCCCTCGCCGTCGCGGAGTGGCGCCAGCGGCTCCCGGTGCGGCCCGCGCTGATCACGGTGGTCGACGGGCTGGTGCTCCTGGTCGCGTGCGGGATGACCGGCGGCGCGGACACGATCATGGTGGCGGTGCTGCCGCTGGTGGCCATCGCGGCGTCGCTGCGCACCGGGGCCGTCCGGGGCCGGCTCGGTGCGCTCGCGCTGGGGGTCGGGTTCACGGTCGCGTGCCTGCTCGGCAGTGACCCGTCCGTGCCGCTCGCGCAACGGCTGCTCACCGGGGCCTGGTGGTCGGGCTTCCTCGTCGCGGCGGCGGTGCTGGTGGGCGTGCTCGTGCGGATGCTCGAACGGCAGCTGCAGGCGGCCGCGGTGTCCCGGGCGCGGGCGGCCGCGGAGCACGAGCGGTTCCTGTCCGAGCGGGAGCTGCGGGGCCGGCTCGTCGCGGCGCAGCAGGCCCGGCTCGACGGCGTCCGCGTCGTCCTGCACGAGTTCCGCACGCCGGTCGCCTCGCTCACGGCGCTCACCGCAGACCTCGCGGCCGGCCGGCTCTCGGAGAAGTCGCAGGTCACCGCGGTGCGCCTGCTGGCGGAGCATGCCGTGCACCTGCGGGACATGCTCGACGGGCTCGCGGACCTGGCCGTCACGGACGGGAGCCCGCTCGGGCGGGTGCGGGAGCGGCGGGTCGTCCTCGCGGAGCTGGCGGACGCCGTGCTCGACGCGGCCGGGGTCGAGCCCGCGCGGCGACGGCCGTCGGTCGACCCGCCGGATGCGGCCGTGCGGTGCGATCCGCAGCGGCTGCGCCGGGTGCTCACCAACCTCGTCGAGAACGCCGCCCGGCACAGCGGCGCCGAGCCCGTCGAGCTCGCGATGGAGCACGCCGAGGGCCGGCTCGTCGCCGAGGTCCGGGACCGCGGCCCGGGGTTGCCGCCGGGGCAGCAGGGCCTGGTCACCGCGAAGGGCGTCGCGCTCGGGGAGCGCAGGGGCACCGCGGGCCTGGGCCTGTGGATCGTCGAGGCGCTGGTGGGAGCGATGGACGGCGAGCTCAGCCTGCTTCCCCGCGAGGGCGGCGGCCTCACCGCCCGCCTCGAGCTGCCCCTCCCCGCCGCCTGACCCGTCGGAGTGATCGCGTGGCACCGGCGGGCCAGGGGAGGCGCGGTCGGCCCGGTGCCGGACGTGGTGATCCACGGCATCGTGTGCCGCTATGAAGACCACGGCAGCGGTGCTCTGGGAACCCGGCGGCAAGTGGGAGGTCGAGGACGTCGAGCTCGATCCGCCCGGTCCCGGCGAGGTACTGGTGGAGCTCGCGGC
Source organism: Pseudonocardia sp. T1-2H (assembly GCF_038039215.1). NCBI lineage: Bacteria > Bacillati > Actinomycetota > Actinomycetes > Pseudonocardiales > Pseudonocardiaceae > Pseudonocardia > Pseudonocardia sp. T1-2H. The sequence goes on along the minus strand of NZ_JBBPCL010000001.1, from coordinate 5,753,465 downwards.
GAGCGGCCTCTGCCACTCCGACGAACACCTGGTCACCGGCGACCTGCCGGCGGCGTTGCCCATGGTGGGCGGGCACGAGGGTGCGGGCCGGGTGATCGAGGTCGGGCCCGGGGTCACCGAGGTCGCGGTCGGCGACCCGGTCGTCATGACCTTCCTGCCCAGCTGCGGGCGATGCTCCTACTGCGTGCGGGGCTACACCAGCCTCTGTGACGACGGCGCCGGCGCCACGCTCGGCCCGCAGCTCGACGGCACCTACCGTTTCCACGCCCGCGGTGAGGACATCGGTCAGATGTGCCTGCTCGGGACCTTCGCCAAGCACACCGTCGCCCCCGTGAAGTCCGTCGTGAAGATCGACGAGGGCTTCCCGCTCGATCTCGCCGCGCTCGTCGGCTGCGGCGTCACCACCGGCTTCGGCTCGGCCGTGCGGACCGCGGACCTGCGTGCGGGGGACACCGCCGTCGTCATCGGGATCGGTGGGATCGGGGCCAACGCCGTGCAGGGCGCGAAGGCCGCGGGCTGTCGCCACGTGGTCGCCGTCGACCCGGTCGAGTTCAAGCGGGACAAGGCGCTTGAGCTGGGTGCCACGCACGCCGCCGCGAGCATCGACGAGGCCTGGGGCATCGTCAGCGAGCTCACCCGCGGCCAGCTGGCGGAGGCCGCGATCCTGACCACCGGCATCGCCGAGGGCGACGACCTGCAGCCGGCGCTGCAGCTCGTCGGGAAGAAGGGGCGGGTCGTGGTGACCGCGCTCGGCAAGGCGGAGCAGGAGGTCGCCTCGCTGTCCCTGCTGGAGCTGACGCTCTACGAGAAGCAGATCCGCGGCGCCCTGTTCGGCAGCTCCAACGGCCAGCACGACGTCCCGCGGCTGCTGGAGATGCACAACCTCGGCATGCTCAAGCTCCGCGAGCTGATCACCCGGGAGTACACGCTCGAGCAGGTCAACGAGGGCTACGAGGACATGCGGGCGGGCCGCAACATCCGCGGCCTCATCCGTTTCTGATTCCCCGGCACGGCGAAGGAGCCGAACGATGCGCACGATCGAGCACGGCAAGCGGAACGGGTTCGCGTCCCTGGGCGAGGGTGGGATCAAGCACGACTCCTTCCCGATGCGCCTGTTCACCAAGGGCAACGCGCGCCACTGGAACCCCGCGGACATCGACTTCTCCCAGGACGCGAAGGACTTCGCGGCCATGACGGACGACGAGCGCTGGTGGACCTGCGCGCTCGCCGCCCAGTTCCTCGCCGGCGAGGAGTCCGTGACCCAGGACCTGCAGCCGTTCGTCGCCGCGATGGCCGCCGAGGGCCGGTTCGCGGACGAGATGTACCTGACCCAGTTCCTCTACGAGGAGGCCAAGCACACGCAGGCCTTCCGGCTCTGGTTCGACGCCATCGGGATGACCGGGGACCTCCACGAGTACATCGAGTTCAACGACTCGTACATGGAGATCTTCACCAAGGAGCTTCCCGGACAGCCTCTACGCCCTGGCGCAGGACCCGTCGCCGCGCAACCAGATCCGGGCGTCGGTGACCTACAACCACATCGTCGAGGGCACCCTGGCGCTGACCGGCTACTTCGCCTGGCAGAAGGTCTGTTCCAGCCGCGGGATCCTGCCCGGCATCCAGCAGGTGATCAAGTACATCGGGGACGACGAGCGCCGCCACATGGCCTGGGGGACGTTCACCTGCCGCCGCCACGTCGCCGCCGACGACTCGATGTTCGACGTCGTGGACGAGCGGATGCAGGAGCTGATGGTCCCGGCGATGGGCGTCGTCACGGCGACGTTCGACAAGTACGACGGCGAGGACCCGCCGTTCGCCGTCGACATCTCCGAGATGGCCGAGTACGCCATGGACAAGCTCGGCCGCCGGCTCGGCGCGATCGAGTCCGCGCGGGGTGCCGATCTCCTGACGATCGACGTCGACGCGTCCCCGGAGGCGTTGGAGGAGCGGTTCCACGCCGAGGACCAGCGCGTGCTGGCGACCGCGAGCTGAGCTCGTGGGACTCCTGCCCGACCGCGCCGGTCGCTTCGACCGGCGCGCGGAGATCGAGCGTCTGGACCCGGAAGCCGACTTCCACGAGATCTACCGGCTGACCACGATGTACGAGTTCCCCTGGGACATGAACCAGTCCCTCGGGTTCGCACTGTTCCGCACCTACGCGGTGCCGAGCATCGGGCGGCTGCTCGCGGAGACCGGCGAGTTCACCGAGCGGGTGCAGAAGCGCTACGACGACACCGGGCTGATCCTCGAGGCGGTGCTGGAGCACGGCTTCGCGCACGAGACCGGACGCGCGGCGATCCGCCGGATGAACCAGATGCACCGCAGCTACCCGATCACGAACGACGACCTGCGGTACGTGCTGTGCACGTTCGTCGTCGTCCCGCTGCGGTGGATGGAGGAGTTCGGCTGGCGCCCGTTCACCGAGACCGAGAAGGTCGCGAGCGCGAACTACTACCGCGAGCTCGGTAAGCACATGGGCATCAAGGACATCCCGGCGACGTGGCAGGAGTTCGGCGCCGCGCTCGACGAGTACGAGAACGTGCACTTCGGGTTCGACGCCGGCGGCCGCGCCGTCGCGGACTCCACACTGGATCTGATGTGCACGTTCCCGCCCAACGACAAGGCGCCGAAGGCCCTGATCAACGCGTTCTCCCGGGCGCTGATGGACCCGCCGCTGCGCCGGGCCCTGCACTACGACGCGCCCCCGGCGGCGTTCGAGAAGGCGTCCCGGTTCGCGATGCGGCTGCGCGCGAAGGTCGTCCGGCACATGCCGGTGCGAACGGAGCCGCAGCTCGTCCGGGATCTGCCCCAGGTCCGCAGCTACCCGCAGGGCCACGAGGTGGACCGGCTGGGCACCTTCCCGGCCGGCTGCCCGGTGCCGCACGCGGCCCGGGGGCTCGAGGCGGTTCCGGAGGCCGCCGGCTGAGTTCCCCGCCACGGGATGCTGCTCCGATCGAGTGACATTCGACGGACGCGGTGTGATGCACGACCTGACGGGACTGGCCCGCTCGTACCTCCGAGCGGGTCAGTCCCGTGCTCGATACGGCCTAGTGTCCGGACGAAATCGTCACGGAGAGCCATCCATGGTCACTAGGCGTTCCCGTGTCGGTGAACCCGGCGGAGAGCCGTTCGAGGCGCCGGGAATACTGATGGGTAACCACACTGCGTGCTGCTCGTTGTGTGATGCAGGACCCTTCCGCGCTCCGCGCGGTGTGGTTCCTGGCACGGCGGATCGGTGAGCGCAAGGAGGCGACGTGACCGGTGTCGAGGTGAAGGTCGAAGGGCTGACGAAGTCCTTCGGTCGGGCCAACATCTGGTCGGATGTCACCCTGACGCTCCCTCCGGGCGAGGTCAGCGTGTTGCTGGGCCCGTCGGGTACCGGGAAGTCGGTGTTCCTCAAGTCGCTGATCGGGCTGCTGAAGCCGGAGAAGGGCTCGATCGTCATCCACGACACCGACCTGGTTCGGTGCAGCGAGTCCAAGCTCTACGAGCTGCGCAAGCTGTTCGGGGTGTTGTTCCAGGACGGCGCGCTGTTCGGGTCGATGAACCTGTTCGACAACATCGCGTTCCCGCTGCGCGAGCACACGAAGAAGTCCGAGGCGCAGATCCGCGACGTGGTGATGGAGAAGATGGACCTCGTCGGCCTCAAGGGCGACGAGAACAAGCTCCCCGGCGAGATCTCCGGCGGGATGCGCAAGCGGGCCGGGCTGGCGCGGGCGCTGGTGCTGGACCCGGAGATCATCCTGTTCGACGAGCCGGACTCGGGTCTGGACCCGGTGCGCACGGCGTACCTGAACCAGCTGATCATCGACCTGAACGCGCAGACGGACTCGACGTTCCTGATCGTCACCCACGACATCAACACCGCGCAGACCGTCCCGGACAACATCGGGATGCTCTACCGCAAGCAGTTGGCCATGTTCGGGCCGCGCGAGGTGTTGCTGACCAGTGACGACCCGGTGGTGGCGCAGTTCCTCAACGGTCGCCGGCAGGGCCCGATCGGGATGTCGGAGGAGAAGGACACCGCGCAGGCGGCGCGGGAGATGGCCGAGGTCACCGAGCTGGAGGGGCTGCCGCCGCTCAAGCCGCAGCTCGAGGCGGCGGCCGGGCTCCCGGACCGCAAGGCGGTGCACCGCCGCCGCGAGCGGGTGATGCGGATGCTCCCCACGCTCCCGCCCGCCGCCCAGGCCGCCATCCGGGAGTCCTATTCCGGCGAGCAGCAGGTCGGCACGACCCTCACCCGCGAACAGGTCACCGGCGCCTCCCCGTACGGCCAGCCGGCGGCCTCCCCGCACTCCGGCTTCGCCGGCGACGGCGCCCCCACCGAGACCTTCCCCGACCCGACAACCTGTTCGAGCCACCCTCCGGCCGGCACCACAGCCGCTGAGCTTCCCCGAGGACTACCGCCGTGACCGCTCCCCAGGCCGGCCCCAGTCCCGTGACACGCGCCCTCACCCCCGTCGGGCGAATGTTCGGGCTGATGGTCGACATCATCCGGCAGACCTTCAAGCCGCCGTTCCAGCTGCGCGAGTACATCGAGCAGACCTGGTTCGTCTGCAAGGTCTCCGCGCTGCCGACCGCGCTGTTCACCATCCCCTTCGGCGCGACGATCGCGCTGCTGCTCAGCGAGCTCACCCGCCAGTTCGGCGCGCAGAGCCAGACCGGCGCGGGCAGCGTGCTCGCGATCGTGCAGCAGGCCGCGCCCATCGTCACCGCGCTGCTGATCTCCGGCGCCGGTGGTTCGGCCGTGTGCGCGGACCTGGGTGCCCGCACCATCCGCGAGGAGATCGCGGCCATGGAGGTGCTGGGCATCTCGCCGATCCAGCGGCTGGTGGTGCCCCGCGTGCTGGCCATGGCGACGACGGCGGTGGTGCTCAACGGGCTGGCCACGGTCGTCGGAGTCGGGGGCGGCTACTTCTTCAACGTGATCGTCCAGGGCGGTACTCCCGGTGCCTACATCGCGAGCTTCTCCGCGATCGCCCAGGTGTCCGACATCGTCGTCAGCGAGCTGAAGGCCGTGCTGTTCGGCTTCACCGCCGGGGTCGTGGCCGCCTACCGGGGGCTCAACCCGCCGCCCGGCGCCAAGGGCGTCGGGGACGCGGTGAACCAGTCCGTCGTCATCTCGTTCGTCCTGGTCTTCATGATCAACCTGGTGCTGACGGCCCTGTACCTCCAGATCGTCCCGCCGAAGGGGATCTGACGTGGCCACCCCGCTCTCCGTCCGGGCCCGCCGCGCCCTCCGCGGCCCCGTCGACCAGCTCGAACAGCTGGGGGACCAGCTCTCGCTCTACGCGCGGGCGATCGCCTGGACCCCGCGCACGCTGCGCCGCTACCCCAAGGAGATCGCCCGGCTGCTGGCCGAGGTCAGCTTCGGCTCCGGCTCGCTGATCGTCATCCTCGGTACCGCGGGCGTCATGGCGTCGCTGTCGCTGTTCGTCGGCTCGCTCGTCGGGCTGCAGGGCTTCCGGGCCCTGGACTCACTCGGCGTCGAGGCCCTCACCGGCTTCATCACCGCCTACTTCAACACCCGCGACATCGCCCCGCTGGTCGCGGCGTCGGCGCTCACCGCGACGCTCGGCGCCGGCTTCACCGCGCAGCTCGGCGCCATGCGGATCTCCGAGGAGATCGACGCGCTCGAGGTCATGGCGGTGCCCAGCGTGCCGTTCCTGGTGACCACCCGGGTGATCGCCGGAATCCTCGCGGTGATCCCGATGTACACGATCGGCCTGCTGTCGAGCTTCGCGGCGTCCAGGCTCAACGTGACCTTCCTGAACGGGCTGCCGGGTGGCACCTACGACCACTACTTCGACCTGTTCCTGCCGGTCAGCGACATCCTCTACTCCTATCTCAAGGTCATCGTCTTCGCGACGGTGGTCATCCTGATCCACTGCCACTACGGCTACTCGGCCAAGGGCGGCCCGGCGGGCGTCGGCGTGGCCGTGGGCCGCGCGGTCCGGCTGTCGATCGTGAGCACGGCGATCCTGGACTTCTTCCTGACCCTGGTGATCTACGGGACCGAGACCTCGGTGCGGGTGGCGGGATGACGTCCACGAAGAAGGTCGTCCAGGGCCTCGCGTTCCTGGCCGTCATCGCGCTGCTGATCGGGCTCTCGATCGCGAAGTACGTCGGGGCGTTCCAGTCCGGCGTGCCCGTCACGCTCAAGGTCGACCGGGTCGGCAACCAGCTCGCCGAGCGGGCGGACGTCAAGATCCGCGGGCTGATCGTCGGCAAGGTGGAGGAGGTCAGCACGGAGGGCGCCGGCGCCACCGTGTCGATGAGCCTGGACCCGGACCTCATCGGACAGATCCCGGCGGACGTCTCGGCGCGGCTGCTGCCGAAGACGCTGTTCGGCGAGAAGTTCGTGTCGCTGGTCCCGCCCGTGCAGGCGGGCGCGGCCCGGCTCAGCGCCGGGGACGTCATCGGAGAGGACCGCAGCCAGAGCGCGATGGAGGTCGAGCGGGTCCTCGACGACCTGCTCCCGCTGCTGCAGGCGGTCAAGCCGCAGGACCTGTCGACGACGCTGGGCTCGCTCTCCCAGGCGCTCGCCGGCCGCGGCGAGGAGCTGGGGGACACCCTGGTCCGGCTGAACACGCTGACCGCGGGCCTGAACCCGTCCCTCCCGGACCTGCAGGAGGACATCACCCAACTCGCGGACTTCTCGCAGAACCTCTCCGACGCCGCGCCGGACCTGCTGAACGCCCTCGACGACCTCACGACCACGAGCCGGACGATCGTCGAGCAGCGGGACGAGCTGCGCGACCTCTACCGCTCCGTCACCGGCGCGTCGGACGACCTGCGGGCCTTCCTCGACGCGAACGGCGAGAACCTGATCCAGCTCTCCGCCAGCAGCCGGCCGACGCTGGAGACCCTGGCCCGCTACGCGCCGGAGTTCCCCTGCTTCTTCCAGCAGATGAACAGGCTCATCCCGAACGTCGACCAGGTGTTCGGCAAGGGCACGGACCAGCCCGGCATCCACATCACGCTGGAGATCGTCGCCAACAACGGCAAGTACGTCCCGAACCAGGACGAGCCCGAGTTCTCCGACGACCGTGGCCCGCGCTGCTACCCGATCGTCGACCCGGGGCCGCAGTACCCGCCGGACGGCCCGTTCCGGGACGGCTCGGTCCCGCCGCCCGCGCCGGTGGGCACCCCGCGCGGCGACCCCGAGGCGTTCGGTGCGGACACCTTCGGCACCTACGACGGCACGAACTCGTGGGGCCTGATCCGCGGCGGTGGCCCGCGCGAGAACGAGCCGACGTCGGGTGCGACCCCGGCCGCGTGGCGGGGCGTCGACATGGGCGTCCCGAACTCGCCCGGTGAGCAGCAGATGGTCGCCGAGCTCGTGTCGGCGCAGAACGGCGGCTCGCCGCAGGACGTCCCGCAGTGGGGCAGCGTCCTCGTCGGCCCGCTCTACCGGGGTGCGGAGGTGACCCTGACATGAGCCGTCTCCCGATCGGACCGCTCGTCAAGTTCGGCGTGTTCGCGCTGGTCACGATGCTGGCCACCACGGTGCTGGGGCTGACCATCGCGAACAGCCAGGGCGGCGACAAGACCACCTACAGCGCCCGCTTCACCGACGTCAACGGCCTGCTGACCGGCGACGAGGTCCGGATCGCCGGCGTCGTCGTCGGAGCCGTGGACAAGATCCAGATCGTCGACCGGCGCCTGGCCCAGGTGGACTTCAGTGTCGACTCGAGCCTGCGGGTGCCGGCCTCGGCCATCGCCGCGGTGCTCTACAAGAACCTCATCGGGCAGCGCTTCCTCTCCCTCGGCCAGGGCGCCGGTGCCACCGGGGCGACGCTCGCCGCGGGGGACACCATCCCCGTCGAGCACACGAAGCCCCCGCTGAACCTGACCACCCTGTTCAACGGGTTCAAGCCGCTGTTCACGGCGCTGGACCCGCAGCAGGTCAACCAGCTCTCGATGCAGATCGTGCAGACGCTGCAGGGAGAGGGCGGCACGGTGCAGAGCCTGCTCGCCAGCACCGCCTCGCTCACCAGCACGATCGCGGACAAGGACCAGGTCATCGGCCAGGTGATCGACAACCTCAACGGCGTGCTCGGCACCCTCGACGCGCACGACCAGCAGCTCGACGACCTCATCGTCTCCCTGCAGCAGCTCGTGTCCGGGCTGTCGCAGGACCGGCAGCCCATCGGGGACGCGATCGCGTCCATCGGCGAGCTCACCGACGTCACCGCCGGGTTCCTCGCGGACGCCCGGCCGCCGCTCAAGGACGACATCGCCGCCCTCGGGGCGCTCTCGTCGAACCTGGACGCGGCGAAGCCGACGCTCGAGCACTTCCTGGAGTTCTCGCCGTACAAGCTGAACAAGATCTCCCGGGCGGCGAGCTACGGCAGCTGGTTCCAGTTCTACCTCTGCGGGCTCTCCGGCTCGATCGGCGTGGGGGACCTGGTTCCCGCGCAGGAGCTGCCGCTCTGGCAGTCGGACGCACCGCGCTGCGGGACGGACCCGGACGGCGTCGACGGGCAGCCGTCCCCGCTGCTGCCGGCGCCCCCGCCGGCCCTCGAGCAGCTCGTCTCGGGCCGGAACCCGTTGCAGCCGCCCGCGGGGGCTCCCGCCCTGCCGCTCTTCGGCGACCTCGGAACGGGAGGCAACTGAGATGGCCCTCCCCGGAGCCCGCCGCCCGGTCCCGCTCGCGATCACCGGGATCCTGGTGATCCTCGTGGCCGTGCTCGTGGCGTTCAACGGAACCGCGCTCTTCGGCGGCGGCGACACGTACAAGGCCTACTTCGGCGAGGCCGCCGGACTGCAGGCGGACGACCGCGTGACGGTCGCCGGTGTCGAGGTCGGCCGCGTGCGCAGCGTGGAGCTCGACGGCGACCAGGTGCTCGTCACGTTCCACGTCGACGACGCCTGGGTCGGCGACCGCAGCGGCGTCTCGATCCAGATCGCGACCCTGCTCGGGAGCAAGTACCTGGCGCTGGACCCGCAGGGCGAGGCGGAGCAGGACCCGGACACGACCATCCCGCGGACCCGCACGGTCTCGCCGTTCGACGTCGTCGAGGCGTTCAACGGCCTGTCCGGCACCGTCGACCAGCTGGACACCGGCCAGCTCGCGGAGAGCCTGCGGACCCTCGCGGACACCTTCCGGGACACCCCCGGGGAGGTGCGCGGCACGCTCGACGGCCTCTCCCGGCTCTCCACGACGATCTCCAGCCGGGACGCGCAGATCAAGCAGCTGCTCGCCGGTTCCCGCAACCTCTCGACGATCCTCGCCAACCGCCGGGGGGAGTTCGACAAGCTGCTCTCCGACGGCAACCTGCTGCTCGGCGAGCTGCAGCAGCGCAAGGACGCGATCGACCGGCTGCTGACCGGCACCCGGTCGCTCTCGGCACAGCTCTCCGGGCTGGTCGCGGACAACAGCGAGCAGCTGCGGCCCACGCTGGAGACCCTGGACCGCGTCACCGCGGTGCTGCAGAGCAACCAGGACAACCTCGCGGCGACGCTGCGGAACGAGGCCGTCTTCCTGCGGCTGTTCACCAACGCCACGGGCAACGGCCGCTGGTTCGACAACTACATCTGCGGCCTGCTCCCGACCCCGAGCATCGGCCCGCTCAACCCGGGGGGCTGCTGAGATGAGGCTCCCGGTGGGTTCCTGGTCCAACGACCGTCGTCAGCTGCAGCTCTTCGCGCTGCTGGCCGTCATCGTGATCCTGCTGGCCAGCGCGATCTGGCTGGTCACGAACAACGGGGGCCGCAAGGTCACCGCCTACTTCACCAACGCCTCGGCGCTGTTCGAGGACAACGACGTCCGGGTGCTGGGTGTCCCGGTCGGGAGGGTCGACTCGATCACCCCCGAGGGCACCCAGGTGAAGGTCGACATGACCCTCACGGGTCCGGACGTCCGGCTCGCGTCCGACGCCAAGGCCGCGGTCGTCTCGCCGAGCCTGGTCACCGGCCGCTATGTGCAGCTCTTCCCGGTCGCCGCCCCCGGCGCCCCGACCCTGGCGGACGGGGCGACCATCCCGCTCGAGCGCACCGCGGTCCCGCTCGGGGTGGACGACCTCTCCCGGACCGCGACCGAGCTTCTCCCGGGCGCTCGGCCCGCAGGGCGCCAACTCGACCGGTGCGGTGTCGGAGGCCCTGGACGTCGCGGCGCAGAACCTGGACGGCAACGGCCAGGCGCTCAACGACACCATCCGGAACCTCGGTGGCCTCTCCGGCACCCTCGCCGGCTCCAGCGACGACCTCTTCGGCACCGTCACCGAGCTGCAGAAGTTCACCGAGACCATCGCGCAGAACGACGCGCAGGTCCGCGAGTTCAACGGCCGGGTCTCCGACGTCACCGGGTTCCTCGCGGGGGAGCGGGAGAACCTGGGCGGCGCGCTGCGGGACCTCGGCGTCGCGCTCGGCGACGTCTCCGCCTTCGTCCGGGACAACCGCGACACCCTGCGCTCGAACGTGGACCGGCTGACCGACGTGACCCAGGTGCTCGTGGACCAGCAGCGCTCGCTGGCCGAGATCCTGGACGTCGCGCCGGTGGGTCTCGGCAACCTCGCCAACAGCTACAACGGCTCGTCCGGGACGCTGGACACCCGGGCGAACATCAACGAGCTGTCCTACCCGCCGATCCTCACCCTCTGCACCCAGCTGAAGCGGGCGACGCCCGAGCAGCTGGCCCCGTTCCGGTCCGTCGCGGACACCTGTTCCGGGTTGGCCCCGGTGCTCGACGGCGCGGTGCCGCTCCCCAGTGCCGCGCAGGTCCTGAGCTCGCTGACCCAAGGACAGGCACCCCCGGTGCCGGGCCTGGCGCTGCCGACCGTCCCCGCCCCGGGGACGACGCCGACGCCCGGCCCGGTGCCGCAGAACGCCACCACCGCGCCGGCCGCTCCCGCGCCGACCACCACGCCGCCGGCCCCGGCCGACGACGGTGGCGGCTTCTTCTCCCGGCTCTTCGGAGGTGGCTCGTGATCCGCCCTCGGACCGCCCGCCCGCGCCGCGTCGCGTCGGTGCTGGCCCTCGGCACCACGGTCGCGCTGCTGACCGGCGGCTGCGGCGTGCTCTCCAGCGGCCTGCGCGGGGTGTCCCTCCCCGGTGGCGCGGATCTCGGCGACGACCCGTACACGGTGACCATCCAGTTCCCGGACGTCGTCGACCTCGTGCCGCAGTCCCTGGTGAAGGTCGCCGACGTCCCGGTCGGCTCCGTCTCCGGGATCGCCGTGGACCCGGCGACGTGGAACGCGATGGTCACCGTCGCGGTGAACCGGGACGTGACGCTCCCGGCGAACGCCGAGGCCCGGGTGCGCACGACGAGCCTGCTGGGGGAGAAGTTCGTCGAGCTCTCCGCGCCCGCTCCCGTGAACGGGGGAACAGCGCCGCCGGGACCCTGGCGGACGGCGCGACCATCCCGATCGACCGCGCAGGCCGCGGCGTCGAGGTCGAGGAGGTGTTCGGCTCGCTGTCCCTGCTCCTCAACGGTGGCGGCGTCGCCCAGATCAAGACCATCTCGACCGAGCTGAACAACGCCCTCGACGGCCGCGCCCCGGAGATCCGCTCGCTGCTGGACAACCTGGACACGCTGGTCGGCGCGCTCGACGACCGCAAGGGCGAGATCACCCGCGCCCTGGACGGGCTCAACCGGCTCGGCGCCACGCTGAACGAGCGGAACGGGCAGATCGCGAACGCCCTGGACAACCTCGGCCCCGGGCTGCGGGAGCTGGAGAGCCAGCGCACCCAGCTCGTGGACATGCTGCAGTCCCTGGACCGGCTCTCCGGCGTCGCGACGAACGTGGTGAACCGCAGCCAGGAGGACGCCGTCGCGGATCTGCGGGCCCTGCGCCCGACGCTGCAGAAGCTCGCCGAGTCCGGTCAGGACCTCCCGGACTCGTTGCAGCTGCTCGGCAGCTTCCCCTTCAGCGACGCCGCCACCGACGCGTTCGCCGGTGACTACGCGAACCTCTACGTGCGCGCGGACCTGGACCTGAAGAACCTGCTGGACAACCTGGCCCGCGCCAACCAGCCCTTCCCCGGCCCGGACACCCCTGGCCTCAACCAGCTGCCGGCCACCGCGCAGCTGCTCTCCCCGCTGCTCGGCGGTCGCCCGGACCAGCCGGCCTTCCCGCTGCTCGGCCCCGTCCCGACGCCGTCCGGCGGCCACTCGGCGGGCAACCCGCCGCCGACGACCCCGCCGGCGCCCACGACCACACCCGCTCCCACGACCACCCCGGCGCCCGGCGGCGGCGTGCTCGGCGGTCTTCTCGGAGGTGGCTCGTGATCACCCGCACCGTGCGCCTGCAGCTGCTGGCGCTGGCCCTCGTCACCGTCCTCGGCGTCGGCTACGTCGGTTTCCGGTATGCGAACCTCGGCGCGATCTTCGGGGCGACGACCTACCCGGTGACGATGCGGATGGCGGACTCCGGCGGCATCTTCACCGGCGCGGACGTCGCCTACCGCGGCGTGAGCGTCGGCCGCGTCGGCGCGCTGACCCTCACCACCGACGGTGTCGACGTGCAGCTGGACATCGAGCGCAGCGCGCCGGAGATCCCCGCCGACGTCGACGCCGCCGTCCGGAACCTCTCCGCGATCGGCGAGCAGTACGTCGACCTTCAGCCCCGGCTTCTCCGGTGCCGAGCTGGAGGCCGGGTCCGTCATCCCGGTGGCGAACGTGAGCACCCCCGTCCCGGTGGAGGACCTGGTCGTCAGCCTCGATGGACTCGTCCGCTCGGTCCCGCTGGACAGCCTGCGGACCGTCGTCGACCAGCTTGGGGTGGGTTTCTCGAACACCGGCGAGCCCCTGCAGAAGCTGCTCGACACCACGAGCGAGTTCAGCCGGGCCGCCACCGAGGCGCTCCCGCAGACCACCGCGCTGCTCCGCGACGGCCGGACCGTGCTGACCACGCAGAACGAGGTCTCCGGGCAGTTCAAGGACTTCTCCGCGAGCCTCGCGCAGCTTGCGTCGCAGCTGAAGCAATCCGACCCGGACCTGCGGCACCTGATCGCGACGGCTCCGCAGGCCGGTGAGCAGATCCGCGGGCTGCTGCGGGAGAGCGGCGGCGGCCTCGGCGACACCGTCGCCAACCTGCTCACCGTCAGCCGCATCCTGGAGCCCCGCCAGGACAACCTGCGGCAGATCCTGACGACGTACCCGGGCATCACCGCCGTCGGGTACACGGCGGCGCCGGCGGACGGCTCGGCCCACCTCGGCCTGGTCCTCAACGTCTTCGACCCGTTCCCGTGCGCCCGCGGCTACGAGGGCACCCCGCACCGGGCCGGCAACGAGCTCGCGGACACCCAGGTGAACCCCGACGCGTACTGCGCCGAGCCGAAGGGCAGCCCCACGACCGTGCGCGGCGCGCAGAACGCCCCGAACTCCGCGACCCCCAAGCCCGCCCGGGGCGCCACCGTCGACCCCACACCCGGTCCGCTACCGTCCGGCACGGCGCCCACCGGCCCGACGTCCGCGGTGCCCCTGGCGACGCCGGCCCAGATCCTGCAGTCGCTCGCCTGACCCGAACCCCCGCGACGGCCGACCCCCGCGGCCCGAGATGGAGTCACCGATGACCGTCCTGGACGACGCTCCCCCCGCCGCCCCCGAACCCCCGGCTCGGGCTCGCCCCTCGGCCGGGCGGGCCCTGCAGGTCGCGGCGGCCGTCGCCGCGGTCGCCGCGGTGGTGTTCGGCGTCCTCTGGCTGACGGCGCGCAACGACGCCTCGCTCGGTCTCGCCACCGAGCGGGACGCCGTGCTCGTCGACGCCCGGCAGGCCGCGATCAACCTGAACACGCTGGACTTCCACAACCCGGACCCGGGGCTCGACCTGTGGGAGCAGTCCTCCACCGGCCCGGTGCTCGAGGAGTTCCGCACCAACCGGGCGCAGTACTCGCAGTTCGTCGTCAGCTCGAAGCGCACGACCCGGGCCACCGTGTCCGACGCCGCGGTCGGCGAGCTCGACGACCGCGCGGGCGTCGCGCGCGTGCTGGTCGGCGTGGACGTCACCGTCACCCCGGACGGGCAGGCGCCGATCCAGACCCGGCAGCGGCTGCAGCTCGAGATGACCCGCACCGACGCGGGTTGGAAGGTCAGCAAGCTCGCCCCGATCCGCTCCCCGGGCTCCGGCGGCTGAGCAGACACCGCCCCGCCCGCCCCCGAGGTCGACCGACAGCCAGGAGGTCACCGACATGCCCCCCACCAGCCCCCGCCGCCGCCCCACCAGCGGAATCCGGCGTCCCCGCGTCGCCGGCCGCGCCCCCGAGGGAACCGCCGCCGACGCCGCCACCGCCTCGGTCGCCGTCGACGACCGCACCGCGGGCCGCGAGGTCCGCTCCGACAGCACCACGACCCGTCCCCGTGAGGACCGCGCCCGCGACGACCACTCCGAGGACCGGCCGGGCCGCCCGGAGACGCGGGCGGGCCGCCGGGCACGGAACCGGGCCGCCGGACAGGACGCGGCGGAGCGCCCGACCGTCGCGGACCCGGTGCTCGAGGACTCCGGGTCCGAGGATTCCAGCACCGAGACCGTCTCCGCGGCGCGCGCCTCCACGGGACTCTCCGGCGCGCGCAGGCTCCACCTCCCCGCCGGCCCCCGGACGAAGCGCGGGACGGTCGTCCTCGCCGCCGTCACGCTCGTGCTGGCGCTCGTCGCCGTCGCGGCCGGGGTGAGCTGGTACCAGATGCGGCACACGCCGGCGGCGCAGAACTCCGCGCTGACCGACGTCGCCGCCACCGCTCAGGTCTCCCAGCAGCTCGGGGACGCCGTGAAGACCGTCTACTCCTACGACTTCAACCGGCTCGACGAGAACGAGCGCGCGGCGCGCGACGTCATCACCCCGGAGTTCGCCGCCCAGTTCGATCAGCTCTTCGGTCAGGTCCGCCAGCTCGCGCCGCAACAGCAGGCCGTGGTCACGGCGACGATCGCGCAGTCGGCCGTCCGCGAGATCGCCGGGGACCGCGCCGTCGTGCTGGTCTTCCTGGACCAGCAGGCCACCCGGGCCGCGTCCGGGGACCAGCCACAGCAGCTCGCCGCCGCGGGCCGGCTCACGGTGACCGGCCAGCTCGTCGACGGCCGCTGGAGGATCGCGGCCGTGCAGGCCGCCTGACGTCCGGTGCGGGGCCCCGCGGAGAGGGGTCTCGCCCGTCGCGTATGCTCGACCTCAGTTCCACCGAAGACCGCAGGTCTGCACGGCTCCGGGAGTCCCGGGCGGTGTACGAAGGTCCGCGACAGCGGACGGCCCGCGCAGGAGGACGAGGTAGCAGCCGGTGCGTCACGCACCGATTCACGCCCCGTGCCCTGCGCGCGGGGCGTTCGTCTTTTCCCGGGTCCGAAGCGGTGGCACGTACCGACACCCGAGAGGAGGCATCCGACGATGGTTCGACCCGACAAGGTCGAGGCGGTCGACGAGATCGCCAACCGCTTCCGGGGCGCGACCGCATCGGTGGTCACCGAGTACCGCGGCCTCAGCGTGGCCCAGCTGGGTCAGCTGCGCCGGGCGCTCGGCGAGAACGCGAACTTCCGCGTCGCCAAGAACACGCTGGTCAAGCGTGCGGCGGCCGATGCGGGCGTCGACGGTCTGGACGCGCTCCTGACCGGCCCCACGGCCATCGCGTTCGTCACCGGTGAGCCGGTCGACGCCGCGAAGGCGATCAAGGACTTCGCCAAGGCCAACCAGGGTCTGGTGATCAAGGGCGGCTACATGGACGGTCGCGCCCTGACCACCAGCGAGATCGAGAAGCTCGCCGATCTCGAGTCCCGCGAGGTGCTGCTGGCGAGGATGGCCGGCGCCATGAAGGGCAGCCTGTCGAAGGCCGCCGGTCTGTTCGCCGCTCCGGCGTCGCAGGTCGCGCGTCTCGCGCAGGCGCTCGCGGACAAGAAGGCCGCCGAGGGTGGCGAGACGGCTCCGGCCGCCGACGCCCCCGCGGACGCCGACGCGCCCGCCGAGAGCTGATCCCGCACCACCGCTCCACCCCCATACGTTTTCTCTGAAAGGACCGCCACCATGGCGAAGCTGTCCACCGACGAGCTGCTCGACGCGTTCAAGGAGCTCACCCTCATCGAGCTTCTCGGACTTCGTGAAGAAGTTCGAGGAGACCTTCGACGTCACCGCGGCCGCCCCGGTCGCCGTCGCCGCCGCCGCCCCCGCCGGTGCCCCGGCCGAGGCCGAGGCCGAGAAGGACGAGTTCAACGTCGTCCTCGACGCCGCCGGTGACAAGAAGATCCAGGTCATCAAGGTCGTCCGCGAGCTGGTCTCGGGCCTCGGCCTGAAGGAGGCCAAGGACCTCGTCGAGTCGGCCCCGAAGCCGATCCTCGAGGGTGTCGCCAAGGACGCGGCCGAGGCCGCGAAGGCGAAGCTCGAGGAGGCCGGCGCGAAGGTCTCCCTCGCCTGATCGCCTGCACCACGTAGTACCGCCGAAGGGGCGGGCACCCGGACCGGGTGCCCGCCCCTTCGGCGTGCCGGCGCCACGCTCCACGCCGCGGAGCGGGAGCAGCGGTTCCCGCGCACAGCTGTTCAGCGGTCGCGGAGCTCCCGGCGCAGCAGCTTGCCCGTCACCGTCTTCGGGATCTCGTCGAGGAACTCGATCTGGCGGGGGTACTTGTAGGCGGCCATCCGCTCCTTCGTGAAGGCGATGAGGTCCTCCTCGGACACCGTGCGGCCCGGGCGCAGGCTCACGAACGCCTTGACGCTCTCCCCGCGGTACTCGTCCGGCACGCCGACCACGGCGGCCTCGCGGACCGCCTCGTGCTCGTAGAGCACGTCCTCGACCTCGCGCGGCCACACCTTGTACCCGCCCGCGTTGATCTGGTCCTTCTTGCGGTCGACGATGTAGAACCAGCCTTGGGCGTCCATGTAGCCGACGTCGCCGGTGTGCAGCACCCCGCCGGGCAGCGCCTTGGCCGTCTCCTCCGGCTTGTTCCAGTAGCCGGCGACGACCTGCGGGCCCTCCGTCACGAGCTCGCCGACCTCGCCGGCAGGCAGGTCCCGGCCGTCGTCGCCGACGATCCGGACGATCGTGTTGTAGATCGGCACGCCCACCGACAGGGCACCCGACGCCGTGTCCACCGGTGCCTCGGACCAGAGCGGCACGCCGTGCGACGGCGACGTGGTCTCGGTGAGCCCGTAGATGTTGTGGATGTAGTGCCCGAACGTCGACTGGAACGCCTTGACGGTGCTCGGCGGGATGGGCGCGCCGCCCGAGTAGATCTTCACCAGGCTGGCGAGCGCCTCCTTCTCGGCGTTCGGGGCGTTCATCAGCGCGATGAACACCGTGATCGATCCGACGGTGAACGTGGCCCCGGCGTCGCGGATCGTCTCGATCGTCGCCTCGGGGTCGAGCCGGTACATCAGCACGAGCGGCGCGCCGACCAGCAGCGCGATCGCGATGTGCCCCACCAGCCCGGTGATGTGGAACAGCGGGGCGACGCCGAGCACGACGTCGTCGCCGTCGAGGCCGATCCAGTCCCGGTAGCTCTGGGCGTTGAACACCACGTTGCGGTGCGTGGTCATCGCGCCCTTGGGCGGGCCGGTGGTGCCGGAGGTATAGGTCAGGAACGCGATGTCGTCCGGGCCGAGCGTCACCTCCGGCGGGGCCGTGTCGCGGAAGCGCTCCAGGAGCTCCGCCATGTCGAGGGTGTCGTCGCTCCGGATCCGCTCCACCCCGGCGAAGATCCGCTCGTCGTCGCGCGTCTGGTACTCGAGCTCGGAGGTGGTGATCACGGTCCGGACCGCCGTGCCCGGGACGACCTTCGCCGCGACGTCGCGGTACAGGCTCTCCAGAGCCACCAGGACGGTGGCGCCCGAGTCCGTCAGCAGCTCGGTGAGCTCCCGCTCCTTGTTCATCGGGTTGATCGACACGGCGATGCCGCCGGCCTTCCAGGTCCCGATCTGGGCGATGACGAACTGCGGCACGTTCTGCGCGTAGATGGCCACCCGCTCGCCCGGGGCGAAGCCGGCGTCGGTGATGCCGGCGGCGAACGCGTCGGTCAGCCCGTCGAGCTCGCGCAGGGTGATCCGCCCGTCGAAGTACCGGATGATGTCGCCGTCGGGGTTGCGGGCGACGGTGGCGCGGAACATGTCCAGCGCGCTGTCGAACTCGACGTCGATCTCCGGGGGCTGCCCGGGCGCGTACCGGGCCAGCCAGGGCTTCTCGTCGTAGATGCTCACAAGGGGTGGCCTTTCAGCGGATGGCGAGCGGGTTGACGGGCGCACCGGTGCCGTTGACGACCTTGAGCGGGGCGGCGGCGTAGAGGAAGCTCCAGCGGTTGTCGGCGGCGCACGCGTCGGCGAGGTCGTCGAGCCAGGCGATCTCGGTGAGGGTGACGCCGAGGTTGCGCATCAGCGCGCAGTGCAGCGGCAGCGCCACGCCCGAGTTCGGGTCGGAGGTGACCTCGTTGGCGATGGTGTCGGTGACCAGGTTCGGGATCTCCCGCTGCTGGAACCACTCGACCAGCTCGCGCGAGTACGTCAGGCCCGGCTCGATGAAGCCGTCGTAGAAGGCCTTCGGGTCGTTGAGCTCGTACCAGTACTTCATCCACCCGGTGCGGACGACGAGGACGTCGTGCGGCTCGATCTCGACGCCCTGGTTCTTCGCGGCGGCCTCGAGGTCGGTGTGGTCGAAGGTCTCGCCCTTGTCCAGCCACTGCTTGCCGCGGTGGCGGGCCATGTCGATCAGCACGCCGCGGCCGACGATGCCCTTCTCGGCGATCGGCAGGACCGAGGCCTTCTCCATCGCGCCGATCGTGGTGCGGGCGTCGTAGCCGTTCCACAGCTTGCCGTCGTACCAGACGTGGCCGAGCGCGTCGTACTGCGTGGAGCCCTGCAGGAAGATCCGGGCGGTGTCGTCGGCGTAGTGCAGCCCGCCCGGGAAGGCCGGGGCGTCCGGGCCGTCCCAGGTGCTCTCGTCGAGCTCGTTCCGCCGCTGGATGCCCTCGCGGCCGGGCCAGAGCGGGTCCCCGGGGCCGTCCGTGCGGCCCATCTGGATCTGCAGCGTGAAGACCTCGCCGGACTTGATGTGCCGCACCCCGCGCAGCACCTCGCCCGCGTCGAGGTAGTTGAGGCAACCCAGCTCGTCGTCGGGCCCCCACTTGCCCCAGTTGCTCGGGGCGTCCGCGCCCAGCAGGTCCTTCATGGCGGGGACTTCGGTCATGGTCGACTCCCTTGTCGTGCGAGGTGCGTGCTCGCGGCCGTCGTGCGACAGCTGCCTGGCACGCGTCGATCGTCGTGTCGTGTGTGAGGGGGTGTCAACCGCCGGGCGGGATCCGCCCGGAGACCGACGGGGCGGGGGCCGGGGGCCGGGGGCGCGGACTGCTGCGGGTAAGGTCGGAGCGACCCCGGGTTCCGTTCGCCGCCTACGGCGGGCGAGACCTCGATCGGGTGGACCGTTCACCTCGCGCCGGTGGCGGGTGGAGCGGACGGACGCCACGCCGGACGGGCGGACGGTCGCCGTTCCTCGCCCGGAGTAGCCGGTCGTCCTCCACGGGGGACCACTTACCGACGCGTAGCGTCTTGACTCGGTGCGCCTGTCAGGTCACTCTTGGGTCTCGATGGTTGCCTTCATGCTTGGCTCGGTGACCCGTCTCGACAGCGGCTGCTTTTGCGGCTAGACTGCCTCTTTGCGCTGCCTCCGCCCAGGTTCCGCGTGCACGCTGTCGGAAATTCCGCCGGTCAGGGTCCGACCCTCCCAGGGTCAACGGACCCCTGCCGGTGCCGAAGGTCCGCCATCGTGCTCGCCGGGCCTGGTCGGAGTCCGCGCCCTGACAATAAACGGCGAGTCCCGCTCCCCGGCAACACCGGACGTCCACGTCCCGGATCACCGAGCAATCGGCATCCGGTGGCGGCGGAGGTGACGGTAGCGCTTCGGGGGCGGTGCCCGCCAGACGAGAGCGTAGTTCTCGGAAGGACGCATCTTGGCTGTCTCCCGCGCCACCGTGACCACTGCGACCCCCGGCAACGCCGTCTCGGCGAACCCGAGCTTCCCTGGCGCACCCACCCGTGTCTCCTTCGCGAAGATCCGTGAGCCCCTGGAGGTGCCTGACCTCCTCGATCTCCAGATCCAGTCGTTCCAGTGGCTGGTCGGCGACGAGGCCTGGTTCCAGCGGCGGATCGACGCCGGCGACGAGAACCCGGTCGGAGGTCTCGAGGAGATCCTGACGGAGATCTCTCCGATCGAGGACTTCTCCGGGTCGATGTCGCTGTCCTTCTCCGACCCGCGCTTCGACGAGGTCAAGGCCTCCGTCGAGGAGTGCCGGGACAAGGACATGACCTACGGGGCCCCGCTGTTCGTCACCGCGGAGTTCACCAACAACACCACCGGCGAGATCAAGAGCCAGACGGTGTTCATGGGTGACTTCCCGGTGATGACCGACAAGGGCACCTTCATCATCAACGGCACCGAGCGAGTCGTGGTGTCGCAGCTGGTGCGGTCCCCGGGTGTCTACTTCGACCACAACATCGACAAGACGACCGAGAAGGACGTCTACTCGGTCAAGGTCATCCCGAGCCGCGGTGCGTGGCTCGAGTTCGACGTCGACAAGCGCGACACCGTCGGCGTCCGCATCGACCGCAAGCGCCGCCAGCCGGTCACCGTGCTGCTGAAGGCGCTCGGCTGGACGACCGAGCAGATCCAGGAGCGTTTCGGGTTCTCCGAGACGATCCTCGCCACCCTGGAGAAGGACCACACCGCCGGCCAGGACGAGGCGCTGCTCGACATCTACCGCAAGCTGCGCCCGGGCGAGCCCCCCACGCGGGAGAGCGCCCAGACACTCCTGGAGAACCTGTTCTTCAAGGACAAGCGCTACGACCTCGCCAAGGTCGGCCGCTACAAGATCAACAAGAAGCTCGGCCTCAGCGAGCCGCCCGCCTTGGGCACGCTCACCGAGGAGGACATCGCCACCACCATCGAGTACCTCGTCCGGCTGCACGCCGGCGAGACCATGATGGCGGCGCCCGGTAAGCCGGGCGAGGAGATCCCGGTCGAGACCGACGACATCGACCACTTCGGCAACCGTCGCCTGCGCACGGTCGGCGAGCTCATCCAGAACCAGGTCCGCGTGGGCCTGTCCCGGATGGAGCGCGTCGTCCGCGAGCGGATGACCACGCAGGACGTCGAGGCCATCACGCCGCAGACCCTGATCAACATCCGGCCCGTCGTGGCCGCGATCAAGGAGTTCTTCGGCACCTCGCAGCTGTCCCAGTTCATGGACCAGCACAACCCGCTGGCCGGCCTGACGCACAAGCGGCGTCTGTCCGCGCTGGGCCCGGGTGGTCTGTCCCGTGAGCGGGCGGGCTTCGAGGTCCGCGACGTCCACCCCAGCCACTACGGCCGGATGTGCCCGATCGAGACCCCGGAAGGCCCGAACATCGGCCTGATCGGGTCGCTGTCGACGTTCGCGCAGGTCAACCCGTTCGGCTTCATCCAGACGCCGTACCGCAAGGTCGTCGAGGGCCGGGTCACCGAGCAGATCGACTACCTGACCGCCGACGAGGAGGACCGCTTCGTCATCGCGCAGGCCAACGCGCCGCTGCACGAGGATGGCTCCTTCACCGAGGACCGCGTCCTGGTCCGTCGCAAGGGCGGCGAGGTCGACCTGATCCCGCCGACGGGCGTCGAGTACATCGACGTGTCGCCGCGCCAGATGGTGTCGGTCGCGACGGCGCTGATCCCGTTCCTCGAGCACGACGACGCGAACCGCGCCCTGATGGGCGCGAACATGCAGCGTCAGTCCGTCCCGCTGCTCCGCAGCGAGTCGCCGCTGGTCGGCACGGGCATGGAGCTGCGCGCCGCGGTCGACGCGGGCGATGTCGTCGTCACCGAGAAGGCGGGTGTCGTCGAGGAGCTCTGCGCCGACTACATCACGATCATGGCCGACGAGGGCACCCGGCAGACGTACCGGCTGAACAAGTTCCGCCGGTCGAACCAGGGCACCTGCAACAACCAGAAGCCGATCGTGGACGAGGGGCAGCGGGTCGAGGTGGGCCAGGTGCTCGCCGACGGACCCTGCACCGAGAACGGCGAGATGGCCCTGGGCAAGAACCTGCTCGTGGCGATCATGCCGTGGGAGGGCCACAACTACGAGGACGCGATCATCCTCTCGCAGCGCCTGGTGCAGGACGACGTGCTCACGTCGATCCACATCGAGGAGCACGAGATCGACGCCCGGGACACCAAGCTCGGCGCCGAGGAGATCACCCGGGACATCCCGAACGTCTCCGAGGAGGTCCTCGCGGACCTGGACGAGCGCGGCATCATCCGGATCGGCGCCGAGGTCCAGCCCGGCGACATCCTGGTCGGCAAGGTCACGCCCAAGGGCGAGACGGAGCTGACCCCGGAGGAGCGCCTGCTCCGCGCGATCTTCGGTGAGAAGGCGCGCGAGGTGCGCGACACGTCGCTGAAGGTCCCGCACGGCGAGAACGGCAAGGTCATCGGCATCCGGGTCTTCTCCCGGGACGACGACGACGAGCTGGCGCCGGGGGTCAACGAGCTGGTCCGCGTCTACGTGGCCCAGAAGCGCAAGATCTCCGACGGCGACAAGCTCGCCGGGCGGCACGGCAACAAGGGCGTCATCGGCAAGATCCTCCCCGCCGAGGACATGCCCTTCCTGCCGGACGGCACGCCGGTCGACATCATCCTGAACACCCACGGTGTTCCGCGACGGATGAACATCGGCCAGGTCCTGGAGACCCACCTCGGGTGGATCGCCAAGTCCGGCTGGGAGATCGAGGGCCGGCCCGAATGGGCGTCGAAGATGCCCGACGAGCTCCTCTCCGTGCCCGCCGGCACGAACACCGCGGTGCCGGTGTTCGACGGCGCGAAGGAGAACGAGATCACCGGGCTGCTCGGCTCGACGCGGCCCAACCGCGACGGCGAGCGCATGGTCGGTCCGGACGGCAAGGCGCAGCTCTTCGACGGGCGCTCCGGCGAGCCGTACCCGTTCCCGGTCGCGGTCGGCTACATGTACATCCTGAAGCTGGCCCACCTGGTGGACGACAAGATCCACGCGCGCTCCACGGGTCCGTACTCGATGATCACCCAGCAGCCGCTCGGCGGTAAGGCCCAGTTCGGTGGCCAGCGCTTCGGTGAGATGGAGTGCTGGGCGATGCAGGCGTACGGCGCCGCCTACACCCTGCAGGAACTGCTCACCATCAAGTCCGACGACGTGGTGGGCCGGGTCAAGGTCTACGAGGCCATCGTCAAGGGGGAGAACATCCCCGAGCCGGGCATCCCCGAGTCGTTCAAGGTGCTGCTGAAGGAGCTTCAGTCGCTCTGCCTGAACGTCGAGGTGCTGTCCAGCGACGGCGCGGCGATCGAGATGCGCGACACCGACGACGAGGACCTCGAGCGGGCCGCGGCGAACCTGGGCATCAACCTGTCCAGCCGCCCCGGATCCGACTCGATGACCGTCGACGACGTCGTCAACTGACCGGCCCGCCGACCAACCGAATTCATTTCTTCGGGGAAACTGAGGACATTTAAGTGCTCGACGTCAACTTCTTCGACGAGCTGCGGATCGGCCTCGCCACGGCGGAGGACATCCGGCAGTGGTCGCACGGCGAGGTCAAGAAGCCCGAGACCATCAACTACCGCACGCTCAAGCCCGAGAAGGACGGACTCTTCTGCGAGAAGATCTTCGGTCCGACCCGGGACTGGGAGTGCTACTGCGGCAAGTACAAGCGCGTCCGGTTCAAGGGCATCATCTGCGAGCGCTGCGGCGTGGAGGTCACGCGCGCCAAGGTGCGGCGTGAGCGGATGGGCCACATCGAGCTGGCCGCCCCGGTCACGCACATCTGGTACTTCAAGGGTGTGCCGAGCCGGCTGGGCTACCTGCTCGACCTGGCGCCGAAGGATCTCGAGAAGATCATCTACTTCGCCGCGTACGTCATCACGTCGGTCAACAAGGACCTGCGTCACCAGGACCTGTCCACGCTCGAGAACGAGATGAGCGTGGAGCGCAAGCGGGTCGAGGTGCGCCGGGACACGGACCTGGAGGCCCGGGCCCAGAAGCTCGAGGCCGACATCGCCGAGCTCGAGGCGGAGGGCGCCAAGAGCGACGTCCGCCGCAAGGTCAAGGAGGGTGGCGAGCGCGAGATGCGCCAGCTCCGTGACCGTGCCCAGCGCGAGCTGGACCGGCTCGACGAGATCTGGACGACCTTCACCAAGCTGGACGTCCAGCAGCTCGTCGCGGACGAGGGCCTCTACCGGGAGCTCTACGACCGGTACGGGGACTACTTCACCGGGGCGATGGGCGCCGAGGCGATCCAGACCCTGCTGAAGAACTTCGACATCCCGGCCGAGGCCGAGAAGCTCCGCGAGATCATCCGCAGCGGCAAGGGGCAGAAGAAGCTCCGCGCCCTCAAGCGGCTCAAGGTCGTCGCGGCGTTCCAGACCACGGGCAACTCGCCCATGGGCATGGTGCTCGACTGCGTCCCGGTCATCCCGCCGGACCTGCGCCCGATGGTGCAGCTCGACGGTGGCCGCTTCGCGACCTCGGACCTGAACGACCTGTACCGCCGGGTCATCAACCGGAACAACCGCCTCAAGCGACTGATCGACCTCGGCGCGCCCGAGATCATCGTCAACAACGAGAAGCGGATGCTGCAGGAGGCCGTCGACGCGCTGTTCGACAACGGCCGCCGCGGCCGGCCGGTGACGGGCCCGGGCAACCGGCCGCTCAAGTCGCTGTCCGACCTGCTCAAGGGCAAGCAGGGCCGGTTCCGCCAGAACCTGCTCGGCAAGCGCGTCGACTACTCCGGCCGTTCGGTCATCGTGGTCGGCCCGCAGCTCAAGCTGCACCAGTGCGGTCTGCCCAAGCAGATGGCGCTGGAGCTGTTCAAGCCGTTCGTGATGAAGCGGCTGGTCGACCTCAACCACGCGCAGAACATCAAGTCCGCGAAGCGCATGGTCGAGCGCGGCCGCTCGCAGGTGTGGGACGTGCTCGAGGAGGTCATCTCCGAGCACCCCGTGCTGCTCAACCGCGCGCCGACGCTGCACCGCCTCGGCATCCAGGCCTTCGAGCCGCAGCTGGTGGAGGGCAAGGCCATCCAGCTGCACCCGCTGGTCTGCGAGGCGTTCAACGCGGACTTCGACGGTGACCAGATGGCGGTGCACCTGCCGCTGTCGGCCGAGGCGCAGTCCGAGGCCCGGGTGCTGATGCTCTCGAGCAACAACATCCTGTCGCCGGCGTCCGGGCGTCCGCTCGCCATGCCGCGTCTGGACATGGTCACGGGTCTGTACCACCTGACCCGGATCCGTCCGGAGGCGCACGGCAACGGCGGGTCGTACAGCTCGCTCGCCGAGGCGATCATGGCCTACGACCGCAAGACGCTGCACCTGCAGGCGCCGATCAAGATCCGGCTCCCCGGGGTCGCCCCGATCGCCGGGACGGTGCTGGAGGACGGCGAGGTCTGGAAGGCGGAGACGACGCTCGGCCGCGTGCTCTTCAACGAGCTGCTGCCGGTGGACTACCCGTTCATCAACGAGGCGCTGCCCAAGAAGGCACAGGCCGCGATCATCAACGACCTGGCCGAGCGCTACTCGATGACCGAGGTCGCGCAGGTCCTGGACCGGCTGAAGGACGCGGGCTTCTACTGGGCCACGCGCTCCGGCGTGACGATGGCGATCGACGACGTCGTGGTGCCGCCGAACAAGCAGCAGATCCTCGACGGGTACGAGCTCAAGGCCGACCAGGTCAACAAGCGGTACCAGCGCGGTGCGCTCTCCCACCAGGAGCGCAACGACGAGATGGTCAAGATCTGGACCCAGGCGTCCGAAGAGGTCGCCAAGGCCATGGAGGACAACTTCCCCGAGGACAACCCGATCCCGCTGATCGTGAAGTCCGGGGCCGCGGGCAACATGACGCAGGTCCGGCAGCTCGCCGGTATGCGTGGTCTGGTCGCGAACCCCAAGGGTGAGTACATCCCCCGCCCGATCAAGGCGAACTTCCGCGAGGGCCTGTCGGTGCTGGAGTACTTCATCTCCACGCACGGCACCCGTAAGGGTCTGGCGGACACCGCGCTGCGGACCGCGGACTCGGGCTACCTGACCCGGCGTCTCGTGGACGTCTCGCAGGACGTCATCGTCCGCGAGGTGGACTGCGGCACCGAGCGGGCGGTCACCATGGCCGTCACCGAGGAGACCGCGGACGGGACGCTGATCCCGCACCGCTACATCCGCACCTCGGTGTACGCGCGCTGCTCGGCCGAGGAGGTCCGCGGCCCGGACGGCGAGATCATCGTCGAGAAGGGCGGGGACCTCGGGGACCCGGCACTGGACGCCCTCGTGGCGGCCGGCGTCCGGACGATCCGGGTGCGCAGCGCCCTGACCTGCGCGTCGGCCACGGGCATCTGCGGCATGTGCTACGGCCGCTCGATGGCCACCGGCAAGCTGGTGGACGTCGGCGAGGCCGTCGGCATCGTCGCGGCCCAGTCCATCGGTGAGCCCGGTACGCAGCTGACGATGCGTACGTTCCACCAGGGTGGTGTCGCCGGTGACGACATCACGACCGGTCTGCCCGTGTCGCGGAGCTCTTCGAGGCTCGCGTGCCCCGTGGTAAGGCGCCCATCGCGGACGTCGACGGCCGGATCCGGATCGAGGACGGCGACCGCTTCTGGAAGATCACCCTCACCCCGGACGACGGGGGCGAGGAGATCGTCTACGAGAAGCTGTCGAAGCGTCAGTGGCTGGCGATGACCGACGTCGACGGCCAGGAGCGCCCGCTCCGCGACGGCGACCACGTGCACGTCGGCCAGCTGCTCCTCGAGGGCACGGCGGACCCGCACGAGGTGCTGCGCGTCATGGGCCCGCGTGAGGTGCAGCTGCACCTCGTGCGTGAGGTGCAGAAGGTGTACCGCACGCAGAGCGTGGACATCCACGACAAGCACATCGAGGTCATCGTCCGGCAGATGCTCCGCCGGGTGACGATCATCGACTCGGGTGCCACCGAGTTCCTGCCCGGTGCGCTCGCCGAGCGGGGCGAGTTCGAGTCGGAGAACCGGCGCGTGGTGTCCGAGGGCAACGAGCCGGCCTCCGGCCGCCCGGTGCTCATGGGGATCACGAAGGCCTCGCTGGCGACGGAGTCGTGGCTGTCCGCGGCCTCGTTCCAGGAGACCACCCGGATCCTCACCGATGCCGCGATCAACGGAAAGCGCGACAAGCTCGTCGGGCTCAAGGAGAACGTGATCATCGGCAAGCTGATCCCCGCAGGCACGGGGATCAACCGGTACCGCAACATCCAGGTGCAGCCCACGGAGGAGGCCCGCGCGGCCGCCTACGCGCTGCCGAGCTACGACGACGGCTACTACAGCCCCGACGTGTTCGGCACGGGCACCGGTGCCGCGGTGCCGCTGGACGACTACGACTTCGGTCGCGACTACCGCTAGCCGGTAGCCGGATCGGGCCCCCCGCGACGGCAGGGGGCCCGATGCCGAAGGCGAGGTCCCGAACGGGGCCGGATACCGCTCTCCCGTGGCGGTGTTCGGCCCCGTTCGTCGTTTCCGGGCCTACTCGGCGCGGTAGTTCTCCGCGTCGAAGGTCCGCGTGCGGCGGCGGTACTCCGTCATCGTGCCGGGCCAGTTGTTCACGATCCGGCCCTCGGCGTCGCGGTACCAGCTGGAGCACTCGGTCCAGACGCTGCCGGTGAGCCGGTCCTGGATCTCGACGTCGTAGTCCGTCGCGGCGTCCTCCCGGACCTCCAAGGTGCGCACACCGGCCGCGAGCCGCCGGATGCCCTCGCGGACGTACCGGATCTGGCACTCCAGCATGTGCACGATCGACCCCGAGCCCACGTTGGTGTTCGGGCCATAGAGCAGGAACAGGTTCGGGAAGCCGGGCACGGTGATCCCGAGGTGGGCGCGGGCCCCGTCGCGCCACTGCTCGGAGAAGCTCCGCGCCGCCGCGGCCGAACACCTTCATCGGCGCCAGGAAGTCGTTGGTGCGGAAGCCGGTGCCGAACACGATCACGTCCGCCGGGTGCAGGACGCCGTCGGCGGTGCGGATGCCGTCGGGCGTGACCTCGGCGATCGCGGCGGTCTCCACGTCGACATGGGGTTTCGCCAGGGCGCGGAACCAGTCCGACGAGATGAGGATCCGCTTGCAGCCCACCGGGTAGTCCGGCTCGACCCGGGCGCGGAGCTCCGGGTCCGGGAGCTGTGCGCGGACGAGCGCGGCGTAGGCGAGCCGGAACGGGGTGGCGGCGGCCCGGACCGACGTGAGCCCCAGCGCCCCGAACTCGAAGAAGGCACCCCAGAACCCGCGCGACACCGTGCGCCACATCGGGAACCGCTGGAACAGCGCCAGGGCGCGCGGGCCGTAGCGGCGGTCGGGCTTCGGGATCAGGTAGGGCGCGGAGCGCTGGAACACGGTCAGCGCCGCGACCTCGCCGGCGATCGCGGGCACGAACTGGATCGCGCTGGCGCCGGTCCCGACGACGGCGACCCGCTTCCCCCGCAGGTCGACGTCGTGGTCCCAGCGCGCGGAGTGGAACACCGGGCCGCGGAACGACGCGAGCCCGGGGAGGTCCGGCTCGGCGGGTCGGGAGAGCTGACCACAGGCCGAGACCAGGGCGTCCGCCTCGACGGTCTCGCCGGCGCCCGTGGCGAGCCGCCACACGGCGCGCTCCTCGTCGAAGCGGGCCTCCGTGATCTCCGTGTGCAGCCGCAGGTCCGGCTCGAGCCCGTGCTCGGCGGTGACCCGGCGCAGGTAGCGCAGGATGTCCGGCTGCGGGGCGAACCGCCGGGACCACTCGCGGCCGGGCGCGAAGGAGTACGAGTACAGGTGCGAGGGGACGTCGCACGCCGCACCGGGGTAGGTGTTGTCCCGCCAGACGCCGCCGACGCCGTCGGCCTTCTCGAACAGGGTGGTGTCGGCGAGGCCGTCCGCGCGCAGCGCGGCGCCCATGCCGATCCCGCCGAACCCCGTCCCGACGACGGCGACCCGCGGCCGCCGCGCCACGACGTCGGCGCGCAGGGCCGCACCGAGCGCGCGGAGGTCCGCGGCGGCCTGACCGAGGAGCCCGGCGAAGACCAGGTGGTCGTGCCACATCCCGGGGGCGACGTGCAGGTCGGCGTGGCCACCGGCGGCCGTGACACCCCGGACGAGCCGTTCCGCGTCCCCGACCAGGATCTCGTCCGCCCCGGCGACGACGTGCAGCGGCGGCAGCCCGGACAGATCCGCCTCGAGCGGGCGCAGGCCCGGGGAGTCGCTGCCCGCGCGGTAGGCCACGGCGGCCCGGCGGAGCCAGCGAGGGTCGAGCATCGCGTCCCGCCCCGTGTTCGCCGCGACGGCGGGGTCGGTGAGGTCGAGATCGAGCCACGGCGAGATCAGGCCGACGGTGCCGGGCAGCTCCTCGCCGGCGTCCCGCAGCCGGAGGAGCAGCGCCACGGCGATCCCGGCGCCTGCGGAATCTCCGGCGAGGACGATGCGTTGAGGTGCTTGTCCTGCTTCCACCAGTGCGCGGAAGGCGGCGTGCGCGTCGTCGACCGCGGCCGGGTACGGGTGCTCCGGTGCCCGCCGGTAGTGCAGCAGGTGCACGGGGGCGCCGCTCGCCTCGGCGAGGCCGGCGCCCAGCCCGAGGTGCGAGGCCGGGGAACCGGTCGTGTACCCGCCGCCGTGCAGGAACAGCACGACGTGGGGGCCGGTCGACCCGGCAGTGGTGACCCGTACGGACGGGACGCCACCCAGGGACGACGCGGTGCTCCGGGTCCCACGGGGGAGCGGGAGCACCCGGCCGGAAAGGTCGAGCAGTCGTCGCTGCGCGCCCACGGGAACCCGGGGGACAGCACGGGGGCGACGGTGGCCCTTACCAGCGCCCGGACGACGGGGCGCGGCAACGTGAGGTGCATTACCGGACGGTAACCAAGGTGAGGTCCGCACGGGCCGGCCCGCTCGGGGCATTCCGGGCCCGCGTGGGCCAGGTGCGTCGAACGGACGGAACGCGGTTCCGGACGTGCGGCGAGCGGAAGAAGCGCTGCGGCGAGCGGGTGAGTCGGCTTGCCCCGGCGCGGCGGGCTACGGCACTCTGCGGGTACTTTCGCAAGACCTGGTCGGACCCGTTTTGACCCTCATGGCGCGGGCCGAGTATTCTTGGGTCTTGCGCTCGTTCGCGTGCGTCCGGATCTTCGCGGATCGCCAGATCCTCGCAGGTCGGGACGCCACGGTCGGGCCGATCCGCGTGCCTCTCGGTCCCGGGTCGTGCAGTACCCGCCCTCCGGGACGTCGTGCCGCTCGATCGGGTCCGTCCGGCGGCGGGAACCCTGGACGCTCCCCGGAGTCGAGACGACCTCGTCGTGGAGCGGGCAGGGCGCGACACGCCCGACCTCGGGGTCCGGCGGGCCGGTTCACACCGGCCCC
Source organism: Pseudonocardia sp. T1-2H (assembly GCF_038039215.1). Classification (NCBI taxonomy): domain Bacteria; kingdom Bacillati; phylum Actinomycetota; class Actinomycetes; order Pseudonocardiales; family Pseudonocardiaceae; genus Pseudonocardia; species Pseudonocardia sp. T1-2H. The sequence goes on along the minus strand of NZ_JBBPCL010000001.1, from coordinate 5,723,173 downwards.
GGAGCCCGGCGCACGACCTGCCCGCCCGAGCAGCCGCACGGGCGAGACACCTGAGAAGCACCAAGGGAAGAAGTAGACGGTTCATGCCCACGATTCAGCAGCTGGTCCGTAAGGGCCGCGAGGACAAGGTCGCGAAGACCAAGACCGCCGCCCTCAAGGGCAGCCCCCAGCGGCGCGGCGTGTGCACGCGCGTCTACACGACGACTCCGAAGAAGCCGAACTCGGCGCTGCGGAAGGTCGCGCGCGTCAAGCTCAGCAGCGGCATCGAGGTCACCGCCTACATCCCGGGCGAGGGTCACAACCTGCAGGAGCACTCGATCGTGCTGGTCCGCGGCGGTCGTGTGAAGGACCTGCCGGGTGTCCGGTACAAGGTCATCCGCGGCTCGCTCGACACGCAGGGCGTGAAGAACCGCAAGCAGTCCCGCAGCCGTTACGGCGCGAAGAAGGAGAAGAGCTGATATGCCGCGCAAGGGCCCCGCTCCGAAGCGGCCGCTGGTCTCCGACCCGGTCTACAGCTCGCCGCTGGTCACCCAGCTGGTGAACAAGGTGCTCCAGGACGGCAAGCGTTCGCTGGCCGAGCGCATCGTCTACGCCGCCCTCGAGGGCACCCGCGAGAAGACCGGCACCGACCCGGTCGTCACGCTCAAGCGCGCGCTGGACAACGTCAAGCCGGCCCTCGAGGTCCGCAGCCGCCGTGTCGGTGGCGCGACCTACCAGGTCCCGGTCGAGGTCCGCGCCGTGCGGCAGACCACCCTGGGTCTGCGGTGGCTGGTCAGCTACGCCGGCCAGCGCCGCGAGAAGACCATGGTCGAGCGGCTCATGAACGAGCTCCTCGACGCGAGCAACGGCCTCGGCGCCGCCGTGAAGCGGCGCGAGGACATGCACAAGATGGCGGAGTCCAACAAGGCCTTCGCCCACTACCGCTGGTGACGGGCCCGATCGTCCGCGCCAACCTCCACTAAGAGGGAAGAGAGCTGACAGTGGCACGGGACGTGCTGACGGACCTCACCAAGGTCCGCAACATCGGCATCATGGCTCACATCGATGCCGGCAAGACCACGACCACCGAGCGGATCCTGTACTACACCGGGATCAACTACAAGATCGGTGAGGTCCACGACGGCGCGGCGACGATGGACTGGATGGAGGAGGAGCAGAAGCGCGGCATCACGATCACGTCCGCCGCGACGACCTGCTTCTGGAAAGACCACCAGATCAACATCATCGACACGCCCGGGCACGTCGACTTCACCGTCGAGGTGGAGCGTTCGCTGCGCGTCCTCGACGGCGCCGTCGCGGTCTTCGACGGCAAGGAAGGCGTCGAGCCGCAGTCCGAGCAGGTCTGGCGGCAGGCCACCAAGTACGACGTTCCCCGCATCTGCTTCGTCAACAAGATGGACAAGCTGGGCGCGGACTTCTACTTCACGGTCCGCACCATCCAGGACCGGCTCGGCGCCAGGCCGCTGCCGATTCAGCTCCCGATCGGCTCGGAGAACGACTTCATCGGGGTCGTCGACCTGGTCGAGATGCGGGCGCTCACCTGGCGCGGCGACGTCCAGAAGGGCGAGGACTACACCGTCGAGGAGATCCCGGCCGACATGGCCGACGTGGTCGCCGAGTGGCGCGAGAAGCTGGTCGAGGCCGTGGCCGAGACCGACGACGCGCTGATGGAGTCCTACCTCGGTGGCGAGGAGCTCACGGTCGAGCAGATCAAGACCGGTATCCGGCGGATCGTCACGAACCGCTCGGCGTACCCGGTCCTCTGCGGCTCCGCGTTCAAGAACAAGGGCGTCCAGCCCATGCTCGACGCGGTCATCGACTACCTGCCGTCGCCGTACGACGTGCCGCCGGTCGAGGGCACGCTGCCGGACGGGGAGACCCCGGCCAGCCGCAAGCCCGACAAGGACGAGCCGTTCTCGGCCCTCGCCTTCAAGATCGCCGCGCACCCGTTCTTCGGCAAGCTCACCTACGTCCGGGTCTATTCGGGCCGGGTCGCCGCGGGCTCCCAGGTCGTCAACTCGACCAAGGACCGCAAGGAGCGCATCGGGAAGCTCTTCCAGATGCACGCCAACAAGGAGAACCCGGTCGACGAGGCCATGGCCGGCCACATCTACGCGGTCATCGGTCTGAAGGACACGACGACGGGCGACACGCTCTGCGACCCGCAGGCGCCGATCGTCCTCGAGTCGATGACCTTCCCGGACCCGGTCATCCAGGTCGCGGTCGAGCCGAAGACCAAGGCCGACCAGGAGAAGCTGGGCATCGCGATCCAGAAGCTCGCGGAAGAGGACCCCACGTTCCAGGTCTCCCTGGACGAGGAGAGCGGTCAGACGATTCTCGCCGGCATGGGCGAGCTGCACCTCGAGGTGCTCGTCAACCGGATGAAGTCCGACTACAAGGTCGAGGCGAACATCGGCAAGCCGCAGGTCGCCTACCGCGAGACGATCCGCAAGCCCGTCGAGAAGTACAGCTACACGCACAAGAAGCAGACCGGTGGCTCGGGCCAGTTCGCCAAGGTGATCATCACCCTGGAGCCGCTGGACACCGCGGACGGTGCGCTGTACGAGTTCGACAACAAGGTCACCGGTGGTCGTATCCCGCGGGAGTACATCCCGTCGGTCGACGCCGGCGCGCAGGACGCCATGCAGTACGGCATCCTCGCCGGATACCCGCTGGTCGGGGTCAAGCTGACCCTGGTCGACGGTGCCTACCACGAGGTCGACTCGTCCGAGATGGCCTTCAAGGTCGCCGGCTCGATCGCCCTCAAGGAGGCGGCTCGCCAGGCGAGCCCGGCCATCCTCGAACCGATGATGGCCGTCGAGGTCACGACGCCCGAGGACTACATGGGCGACGTGATCGGCGACCTGAACTCCCGCCGTGGCCAGATCCAGGCCATGGAGGAGCGGTCGGGCGCACGCATCGTCAAGGCGCTCGTTCCGCTGTCCGAGATGTTCGGCTACGTCGGTGACCTCCGGTCGCGGACCCAGGGCCGGGCGAACTACACGATGGTCTTCGACTCGTACGCCGAGGTTCCGGCGAACGTGGCCAAGGAGATCATCGCCAAGGCGACGGGCGAGTGAGAGCGCCGGGTCGCGGCCCTGTAGGGTCCGCGGCCCGGCTCTCCGCACGACCGTTCCAACCCCAGACCTGCCGTCAGCTCGGCGGATAAGAACATCAAGTCCAGGAGGACACTGCAGTGGCGAAGGCGAAGTTCGAGCGGACCAAGCCGCACGTCAACATCGGCACCATCGGTCACATCGACCACGGCAAGACCACGCTGACGGCGGCCATCACCAAGGTTCTGCACGACAAGTACCCGGACCTCAACGAGGCCTCGGCGTTCGACATGATCGACAAGGCGCCGGAAGAGCGCCAGCGCGGTATCACGATCTCCATCGCGCACGTCGAGTACCAGACCGAGAAGCGGCACTACGCCCACGTGGACTGCCCCGGTCACGCGGACTACATCAAGAACATGATCACCGGTGCGGCGCAGATGGACGGCGCCATCCTGGTGGTCGCCGCGACCGACGGCCCGATGCCCCAGACGCGTGAGCACGTGCTGCTCGCCCGTCAGGTCGGCGTGCCCTACATCGTGGTGGCGCTCAACAAGTCGGACATGGTCGACGACGAGGAGATCCTCGAGCTCGTCGAGCTGGAGGTCCGTGAGCTCCTGTCCTCGCAGGAGTACCCGGGCGACGACCTGCCGATCGTGCGCGTCTCGGCGCTCAAGGCCCTCGAGGGCGACGCCGAGTGGTCCGAGAAGCTCCTCGAGCTCATGGACGCCGTGGACGAGAGCATCCCGGAGCCCGAGCGGGACATCGCGAAGCCGTTCCTCATGCCCGTCGAGGACGTCTTCACGATCACCGGTCGTGGCACCGTCGTCACCGGCCGCATCGAGCGCGGCATCGTCAAGGTGAACGAGGAGGTGGAGATCGTCGGCATCAAGGAGAAGTCGACGAAGACCACCGTTACCGGTGTCGAGATGTTCCGCAAGATCCTCGACGAGGGTCGCGCGGGTGAGAACGTCGGCCTGCTGGTCCGCGGCATCAAGCGTGAGGACGTCGAGCGCGGGCAGGTCATCGTCAAGCCCGGCTCGATCACCCCGCACACGGACTTCGAGGGCCAGGTCTACATCCTGTCGAAGGACGAGGGCGGCCGTCACACCCCGTTCTTCAACAACTACCGTCCGCAGTTCTACTTCCGGACGACGGACGTGACCGGCGTGGTGACGCTGCCCAGCGGCACCGAGATGGTCATGCCCGGTGACAACACCACCATGAGCGTCGCGCTGATCCAGCCGATCGCCATGGAGGAGGGCCTGCAGTTCGCCATCCGTGAGGGTGGACGGACGGTCGGCGCCGGCCAGGTCACCAAGATCATCAAGTAAGACCTTTCGCGGCCCGTGGACCCCCGTGGTCCACGGGCCGCACCCCGGTCGGGGGTGCCTGAAACACGTATGGCATCCTTGACGGGTTGCGCGTCGGAGGCGAGCGTGCGGAAGCCGGGTTCCCCGGGACTCCGCGCCCGGGCCGCCGGCGCCGGCCCCGGATTGACAGCGAACCCCCCGGGGGAGCGGTGAACCGGGGACCGGTGTGCGAGTAACAGGGCGACACGCCCGACCTCGTGGACCGGAGCCCACTGGGTGGGACAGGAACCGGACGGATGCGAATCCGGGCGGACCCCGGCCCACATGGGTGAGACCTGAACAGAGCGCGGACCGCGGTCGGTGACCGGCGCCCGGAGCGTGTCGAGGAGACACGTGGCCGGCGACGCCGAGGCCGGTGAGCAGGTGCGGGCGATGCGGGGCTCCCGAACGGGGGGCTCGACCCGGAGAACCGTGAAGCAGCGGCAGGAAGAAGAGGACGACCCACGACCATGGCGGGACAGAAGATCCGCATCAGGCTCAAGGCCTACGACCACGAGGCAATCGACGCGTCTGCTCGCAAGATCGTGGAGACTGTGACGCGCACCGGTGCCCGGGTCGTGGGGCCTGTGCCGCTGCCGACCGAGAAGAACGTGTACTGCGTCATCCGCTCGCCGCACAAGTACAAGGACTCGCGCGAGCACTTCGAGATGCGCACTCACAAGCGGCTCATCGACATCCTCGACCCGACGCCGAAGACGGTCGACGCGCTGATGCGCATCGACCTCCCGGCCAGTGTCGACGTCAACATCCAGTAGGGCTGACGAGACGATGACGACTGACAGGCAGATCACCGGCATCCTCGGGCGCAAGCTCGGGATGACCCAGGTATTCGACGAGAACAACCGGATCGTTCCGGTCACCGTGGTCCAGGCCGGACCCAACGTGGTGACCCAGATCCGCTCCCAGGAGACCGACGGCTACGTCGCCGTCCAGCTTGCGTTCGGCGCTGTGGACCCGCGCCGGGTGAACAAGCCGGAGACCGGTCACTTCGCGAAGGCCGGGGTCACCCCCCGGCGCTTCACCGTCGAGCTCCGCACCTCCGACGCCGCCGAGTACAGCCTCGGCCAGGAGATCACCGCGGAGGTCTTCGAGGTGGGCACGACGGTCGACGTCGTGGGCACCACGAAGGGCAAGGGCACCGCGGGTGTCATGAAGCGCCACGGGTTCAAGGGCCTCGGCGCCTCGCACGGCACCCAGCGCAAGCACCGCTCGCCGGGCTCCATCGGCGGGTGCGCCACCCCGGGCCGGGTCTTCAAGGGCCTCCGGATGGCCGGCCGCATGGGCGTCGCGCGGGTGACCACGCAGAACCTGACCGTGCACCGGGTCGACGCCGAGCGCGGCCTGCTGCTGATCAAGGGTGCGGTCCCCGGCGCCAAGGGCGGCCTCGTGGTCGTCAAGACGGCCGCGAAGGGTGGTGGCAAGTAATGAGCACGATCGAGGTCAGGTCCCCCGAGGGCAAGACGAGCGGCAGCGTCGAGCTGCCCGCGCACGTCTTCGACGTGACCGCCAACGTCCCGCTGATGCACCAGGTGGTCGTGGCCCAGCTGGCCGCCGCCCGCCAGGGCACGCACGACACCAAGACCCGCGGCGAGGTTCGCGGCGGTGGCAAGAAGCCCTACCGGCAGAAGGGCACCGGCCGCGCCCGTCAGGGCTCGACCCGCGCCCCGCAGTTCGCCGGCGGTGGCGTCGTCCACGGCCCGACGCCGCGTGACTACACCCAGCGGACCCCGAAGAAGATGAAGGCCGCCGCTCTGCGTGGCGCCCTCTCGGACCGGGCCCGCGCCGGGCTGGTGCACGTGGTCAGCGGCCTGGTCGAGGGCGACACGCCGTCGACGAAGGCCGCCCGCACGATCCTCGCGGCGATCCTGCCCGAGGGCAGGAGCAAGGTGCTCGCGGTCGTCGGCCGCGACGACTCGGTGAACCTGCTGAGCCTGCGCAACCTGCCGGACGTGCACCTCATCGCCCCGGACCAGCTGAACACCTACGACGTGCTCGTCAACGACGTCGTGCTGTTCACGTCGGCCTCGCTCGAGACCTTCCTCGCCGGCCCCGTCGCGGTGCCGACCCGGAAGTCGAAGGCCGCCGAGGCGTCGCAGCGTGAGAAGGAGGAGGGCAAGTGATCCCCGACCCGCGCGACGTGCTGCTCGCGCCGGTTGTGTCGGAGAAGAGCTACGGGCTGCTGGATCAGCGCCAGTACACCTTCGTCGTCAAGCCGGACGCCAACAAGACCCAGATCAAGATCGCCGTGGAGAAGGTCTTCGGAGTCACGGTGGTCAGCGTCAACACGCTGAACCGCCAGGGCAAGCGCAAGCGTTCGAAGACCGGCTACGGCAAGCGCAAGGACACCAAGCGCGCGATCGTCACTCTCTCCGCGGAGAGCAAGGACATCGACGTGTTCGGTGGCCGGGTGAGCTGAGGAAAGGAGCAGACCCATGGGAATCCGCAAGTACAAGCCGACCACCCCCGGCCGTCGCGGCTCCAGCGTCTCCGACTTCGCCGAGATCACCCGGTCGACGCCCGAGAAGTCGCTGATTCGCCCGCTGCACAACAAGGGTGGCCGTAACGCCCACGGAAAGGTGACCACGCGTCACCAGGGTGGCGGTCACAAGCGCGCCTACCGCCTGATCGACTTCAGGCGGAACGACAAGGACGGCGTGCCGGCCAAGGTCGCTCACATCGAGTACGACCCCAACCGCACGTCCCGCATCGCGCTGCTGCACTACGCCGACGGCGAGAAGCGCTACATCATCGCGCCGGCGAAGCTCAAGCAGGGCGACGTCGTCGAGGCCGGCCCGAAGGCCGACATCAAGGTGGGCAACAACCTGCCGCTGCGCAACATCCCGACCGGCACCGTGATCCACGCGATCGAGCTCCGCCCCGGTGGCGGCGCGAAGATCGCGCGGTCCGCCGGCTCGAGTGTGCAGCTCGTCGCCAAGGACGGCCCCTACGCGCAGCTGCGCATGCCGTCCGGCGAGATCCGCAACGTCGACGTGCGCTGCCGCGCCACCGTCGGCGAGGTGGGCAACGCCGAGCACTCCAACATCAACTGGGGCAAGGCCGGCCGCATGAGGTGGAAGGGCAAGCGCCCGACCGTCCGTGGTGTCGCCATGAACCCGGTCGACCACCCGCACGGTGGTGGTGAGGGCAAGACCTCCGGTGGTCGCCACCCGGTCAACCCCGCGGGCAAGCCCGAGGGCCGCACCCGCCGCACCAAGCCGTCCGACAAGTTGATCGTCCGCCGGCGTCGTACCGGCAAGAAGCGCTGAGCAGGGAGGTAAGAGATGCCGCGCAGCCTGAAGAAGGGCCCGTTCGTGGACGACCACCTGCTCAAGAAGGTGGACGCTCTCAACGAGTCCGGCAAGAAGACCGTCATCCGGACCTGGTCCCGTCGGTCCACCATCATCCCCGACATGATCGGCCACACGATTGCGGTGCACGACGGCCGCAAGCACGTGCCGGTGTTCGTGTCGGACTCGATGGTCGGCCACAAGCTGGGGGAGTTCGCTCCCACCCGCACGTTCCGGGGCCACATCAAGGACGACCGCAAAGCGCGCAGGCGCTGAGCGGCCCGAGTAGCGACTAGGAGAGGTGGAGAACAATGGCTGACACAGCCCAGGACACCGCCGGCGCCGCGCTCGAGCTGCCTCGTGCGCGTGCCAAGGCCCGGTTCGTCCGCATGTCGCCCACGAAGGTGCGGCGTGTGATCGACCTGGTCCGTGGCCTGCCGGTCGCCGAGGCCCTCGCGATCCTGCGGTACTCGCCGCAGGCCGCCGCGGAGCCCGTGGCCAAGGTCGTGGCGAGCGCCGCGGCCAACGCAGAGAACAACCTCGACCTGGACCCGGAGACCCTCGTGATCGCCGTGGCCATGGTCGACGAGGGCCCGACGCTCAAGCGGATCCGGCCGCGCGCCCAGGGGCGTGCGTACCGCATCCGCAAGCGGACGAGCCACATCACCGTCGAGCTCGAGTCGCGGCCCGCCAAGGCCGGACGCGGCGCACGTGGTGCGAAGGGAAGGGCCCGCTGATGGGGCAGAAGATCAACCCGCACGGGTTCCGTCTGGGCATCACCACGGACTGGAAGTCCCGCTGGTACGCGGACAAGCAGTACGCCGAGTACGTCAAGGAGGACGTCGAGATCCGCAAGATGCTCTCCAAGGGCATGGAGCGGGCCGGCATCTCCAAGGTCGAGATCGAGCGCACCCGGGACCGCGTGCGGGTGGACATCCACACCGCGCGTCCGGGCATCGTGATCGGCCGGCGCGGCGCGGAGGCGGACCGCATCCGCGGCAACCTCGAGAAGCTGACCAAGAAGCAGGTCCAGCTCAACATCCTCGAGGTCAAGAACTCCGAGTCGGACGCGCAGCTCGTGGCACAGGGTGTCGCCGAGCAGCTGTCCAACCGTGTCGCCTTCCGGCGCGCGATGCGCAAGGCGATCCAGTCGGCCATGCGCTCGCCGCAGGTCAAGGGGATCCGGGTGCAGTGCTCCGGTCGCCTCGGCGGCGCGGAGATGTCGCGCTCGGAGTTCTACCGCGAGGGTCGGGTCCCGCTGCACACGCTGCGCGCGGACATCGACTACGGCCTCTTCGAGGCCCGTACCTCCTTCGGCCGCATCGGCGTGAAGGTCTGGATCTACAAGGGTGACGTCGTGGGGGGCCGCCGTGAGGGCGCGCCCGCCGCCGCGCCGTCCGGCGACCGTGGCCCCCGCCGCGAGCGTCCCGCCCGTCGCCGTTCCGGTTCGTCCGGCACCACGGCCACGAGCACGGACGCCGGGCGCGCCGCCGCGGAGCAGTCCGGTGGCGGCAGCGCGACGGCCGTGCAGGCGGACTCGGCCCCGGCCGAGAACGCCGGTGGGGAGTCCTGAGTCATGCTGATTCCACGCAGAGTCAAGCACCGCAAGCAGCACCGTCCGCACCGGACGGGCGCCTCGACCGGTGGGACCCGCGTCACCTTCGGTGACTTCGGGATCCAGGCGCTGGAGCCGGCCTACGTCACCAACCGCCAGATCGAGTCGGCGCGTATCGCGATCAACCGGCACATCAAGCGTGGTGGCAAGGTCTGGATCAACGTCTTCCCGGACCGCCCCCTGACCAAGAAGCCCGCCGAGACCCGCATGGGTTCCGGTAAGGGTTCCCCCGAGAAGTGGGTGACCAACGTGAAGCCCGGGCGGGTGCTCTTCGAGATGAGCTACCCGAACGAGCAGACCGCGCGCGAGGCCCTGCGTCGCGCCATCCACAAGCTGCCCATGAAGTGCCGGATCGTGACCCGTGAGGGTGGTGACATCTGATGGCCGCCACGACTGCTGCCGAGCTGCGTGAGCTGAGCGACGAGGAGCTCGTGCTGCGGGTCCGGGAGTCCAAGGAGGAGCTGTTCAACCTCCGCTTCCAGATGGCGACCGGGCAGCTGGACAACAACCGGCGGCTGCGTACCGTCCGGCACGACATCGCGCGGGTCTACACGATCATGCGTGAGCGCGAGCTGGGCCTCTCGGCCGCCCCGAGCGACGATGAGGGCGCGGCATGAGTGAGAACACCAGCACGCGCGGGGAGCGGAAGGTCCGCGAGGGCCTGGTCGTGTCCGACAAGATGGACAAGACCATCGTGGTCACTCTCGAGGACCGCGTGAAGCACCCGCTGTACGGCAAGGTCATCCGCCGGACCAGCAAGGTCAAGGCGCACGACGAGGCCAACACGGCCGGCGTGGGCGACCGCGTCCGGCTGATGGAGACCCGACCCACGTCGGCCACCAAGCGGTGGCGGCTGGTCGAGATCCTGGAGAAGGCGAAGTGATCCAGCAGGAGTCGCGACTGCGCGTCGCGGACAACACCGGTGCCAAGGAGATCCTGTGCATCCGGGTGCTGGGCGGTTCGGCGCGGCGCTACGCGGGGATCGGCGACGTCATCGTCGCCACCGTGAAGGACGCCATCCCCGCGGCCGGCGTGAAGCGCGGTGACGTCGTCAAGGCGGTCATCGTGCGCACGGTCAAGGAGAGGCGTCGGCCGGACGGCAGCTACATCCGGTTCGACGAGAACGCCGCCGTCCTGATCAAGGACAACGGCGAGCCGCGAGGGACCCGCATCTTCGGCCCGGTCGGGCGCGAGCTGCGCGACCGCAAGTTCATGCGGATCATCTCCCTCGCCCCGGAGGTGCTCTGACATGAAGGTCAAGAAGGGCGACACCGTCCTGGTGATCGCGGGTAAGGACAAGGGAGCGAAGGGCAAGGTCATCCAGGCCTACCCGGAGCGCGACCGCGTCCTGGTCGAGGGCGTCAACCGGATCAAGAAGCACACCCGGGTGAGCCAGAACCAGCGCGGCGCCCAGTCGGGCGGGATCGTGACCCAGGAGGCGGCAATCCACGTCTCCAACGTCATGGTCGTCGACGCCGACGGGAAGCCGACTCGCGTCGGCAAGTCCGTCGTCGAGACCGAGGACGGCAAGGCGAAGCGTGTCCGGATCTCCCGCAAGTCCGGGAAGGAGATCTGAGATGACCACCGCCGAAAAGACGACGCCGCGCCTCAAGGCGCGCTACGTCGCCGAGATCAAGCCGGAGCTGCAGAAGCAGTTCGAGTACTCGAACGTCATGCAGATCCCGGGCGTCGTGAAGGTCGTCGTGAACATGGGTGTCGGAGACGCCGCCCGTGACTCGAAGCTGATCGACGGCGCGCTGCGCGACCTGGCCACCATCACCGGCCAGAAGCCGCTGATGCGCCGGGCGACCAAGTCCATCGCACAGTTCAAGCTGCGCGAGGGACAGCCGATCGGCGCGAAGGTCACCCTGCGCAACGACCGGATGTGGGAGTTCCTGGACCGGCTGCTGACGATCGCGCTGCCGCGTATCCGTGACTTCCGCGGGCTCTCGGCCACCCAGTTCGACGGCCGGGGCAACTACACCTTCGGTCTCAACGAGCAGTCGATGTTCCACGAGATCGACCCGGACTCGATCGACCGGCCGCGGGGCATGGACATCACCGTCGTGACCACCGCGACCACGGACGAGGAAGGCCGGGCGCTCCTGCGCCAGCTCGGCTTCCCCTTCAAGGAGGCCTGACATGGCGAAGAAGGCGCTTCGGATCAAGGCGGAGAAGACGCCGAAGTTCAAGGTCCGCGGCTACACCCGCTGCCAGAAGTGCGGCCGGCCCCGCGCCGTGCTGCGCAAGTTCGGCCTGTGCCGCATCTGCGTGCGCCAGATGGCGCACGCGGGCGAGCTGCCGGGTGTGCACAAGAGCAGCTGGTAGCTGCGGCTACGCTGTCCCCATGCGGTGAGTGGTGCCACGGCGCCACTCACCGCACACGGGAGATCCACCCTCTGCGCGGTGGACAGCGCCCGCTCCGCGCCGCGGAGCGGTCGCACCACGTACCGCGCACAGGCCACGAAGTGGCACCAGTCGCCGCAGGCCCTCACGGGAACCACGGCGGGAAAGAGACACCACCATGACGATGACCGATCCGATCGCAGACATGCTGACTCGTCTGCGGAACGCGAACTCGGCCTATCACGACCAGGTCGTGATGCCCCACTCCAAGCTGAAGGTCGCCATCGCGGAGATCCTTCAGAAGGAGGGCTACATCTCGGCCCACCACACCGAGGACGCAGAGGTCGGCCAGGCCCTGGTCGTCGAGCTGAAGTACGGGCGCAACCGTGAGCGGAGCATCGCCGGCTTGCGCCGGGTCTCCAAGCCCGGTCTGCGCGTGTACGCAAAGTCCACCAACCTGCCGCGCGTTCTGGGTGGCCTGGGTGTCGCGATCATCTCGACGTCCCACGGCCTCATGACCGACAAGCAGGCGTTCCGGAGCGGCGTGGGCGGGGAAGTCCTCGCCTACGTCTGGTAGAGGGGAGAAGTAGCGATGTCCCGTATCGGGAAGCTGCCGATCGCCGTTCCGTCCGGCGTCGACGTGTCGATCGAGGGCCGCACGGTCACCGTCAAGGGCCCCAAGGGCACCCTGTCGCACACCGTGATCGAGCCGATCACGGTCGAGCGCGAGGACGACGGCACGGTTCTGGTCAAGCGGCCGGACGACGAGCGCAAGACGAAGGCCTACCACGGCCTCTCGCGCACGCTCGTGAACAACCTCGTCGTTGGTGTCACCAGCGGCTACGAGAAGAAGCTCGAGATCCACGGCGTCGGTTACCGCGTCGCGCTGAAGGGCGGGAACCTCGAGTTCGCGCTCGGCTTCAGCCACCCCGTCGTGATCGAGGCGCCGGAGGGCATCACCTTCACGGTGGAGTCGCCCACCCGGTTCTCCGTCTCGGGTATCGACAAGCAGTTGGTCGGGGAGATCTCGGCCAACATCCGGAAGCTGCGCAAGCCCGACCCGTACAAGGGCAAGGGTGTGCGTTACTCCGGCGAGACGATCCGCCGCAAGGTCGGAAAGACGGGTAAGTGATGGCCGAGACGATTTCTGCCAAGGCGAAGAAGCGCGCCGCCTCGCGGGTGTCCGCCACCCGTCGCCGGTCGGTGACCCGCCGCCACGCACGGCTCCGCAAGAAGATCAGCGGCAGCGCCGAGCGCCCGCGGCTGGCCGTCAAGCGCAGCTCGCGGCACATGTTCGTGCAGCTGATCGACGACCTGACCGGCCACACGCTGGCCTCGGCGTCGACGTTGGATGCGGACATCCGCACGCTGGACGGCGACAAGAAGGCCAAGGCGGCGAAGGTCGGCGAGCTCATCGCCGGCCGCGCCAAGGAGGCCGGCGTGAGCGCGGTCGTGTTCGACCGGGGTGGCTACGACTACCACGGCCGCATCGCGGCGCTCGCGGACGCCGCCCGTGAGGGAGGCCTCGAGTTCTGATGGACAAGTTCGAGATGGAAGGGACCGTCTGATGCCGGGACGTACACGGCGCGAAGGCGGAGGGCCCGGTGGCGGAAGCAACGACCGTCGGGACCGCCGTGACGGAGGCCGTGGCGGGGCGGCCCAGGACAAGACCCCGTACATCGAGCGGCTGGTCACGATCAACCGCGTCGCCAAGGTCGTCAAGGGTGGTCGGCGCTTCAGCTTCACCGCGCTGATGATCGTCGGCGACGGCGACGGCCTGGTGGGCGTCGGCTACGGCAAGGCCAAGGAGGTGCCGGCGGCGATCGCCAAGGGCGTGGAGGAGGCGAAGAAGAACTTCTTCCGCGTCCCCCGCATCGGCGGCACCATCGTGCACCGCGTCCAGGGTGAGGCGGCCGCGGGCGTCGTCCTGCTCCGCCCGGCCAGCCCCGGTACCGGTGTCATCGCCGGCGGTCCGGTGCGCGCCGTCCTGGAGTGCGCCGGCATCCACGACATCCTGTCGAAGAGCCTGGGCAGCGACAACGCGATCAACATCGTGCACGCCACGGTGGCCGCGCTGAAGATGATCCAGCGTCCCGAGGAGGTCGCGGCCCGCCGCGGCCTGCCGCTCGAGGACGTGGCCCCCGCGCAGATGATGCGGGCCCGTGCGGCCGCCGCTCAGGCTGCGAGGTCGTGATGGCTGACTCGACGACGGGCAAGCTCAAGGTCACGCAGGTCCGCAGCGCCATCGGTGGCAAGGCGAACCAGCGCGAGACCCTCAAGGCCCTCGGCCTGCGCAAGATCCGCCAGTCCTCGGAGTGGCCGGACAACGCCCAGGTCCGCGGCATGATCAACACCGTCCGGCACCTCGTGACGGTGGAGGAGGTGAGCTCCTGATGACCGACTCCATCAAGGTCCACCACCTGCGTCCGGCCCCCGGAGCCAAGACCGCGAAGACCCGTGTGGGTCGCGGTGAAGGCAGCAAGGGCAAGACCGCCGGTCGTGGTACCAAGGGCACCAAGGCCCGGAAGAACGTGTCTCCGGCCTTCGAGGGCGGGCAGATGCCGCTGCACATGCGGCTGCCCAAGCTCAAGGGCTTCAAGAACCGTTTCCGGGTCGAGTACCAGGTCGTGAACGTCGGCGACCTCGCGGTCCTCTTCCCCGAGGGCGGCACCGTCGGACCGGAGGAGCTGGTCGCGGCCGGCGCCGTCCGGAAGAACCAGCCGGTCAAGGTGCTGGGGACCGGCGACCTCGACGGCGTGAAGCTGACCGTCAGCGCGAACGCCTTCTCCGGGTCCGCCCGCGAGAAGATCGCCGCTGCCGGTGGCTCGGTCACCGAGCTGTAGGAACACACCGGGGCGGCCCCGCGAGGGGCCGTCCCACAGCCGACGCCGTCCGTGTCGACCCGTTCGCCCCTTGTGTCCGCACAGGGTGTGACCCGGGCTCACGGGCGGCGTCGTCGCGTTTGGGGCCGCTGTTAGAGTCGGTCGCGCTCGCGTAGAGAAGTCGCGTCACCCGCCCGGCGCCGTCTCGCATGGCGGCCGGGACAGCCAGACGGCCGGTGCCCCCGGTCCGCGGCGGCAGCAGCCGCCCCCTGTGTAGGAGGACACCTGAGGTGCTGAGCGCTTTCCGGGCGGCCTTTACCACGCCCGACCTGCGGAAGAAGATCCTCTTCACGTTGGGCGTCGTCGCCGTCTACCGCCTCGGGGCCAACATCCCGGCCCCGGGCGTCTCGTATCCGAACGTGCAGGAGTGCATCCGGCAGGTCGAGGGCGGGGACAACTCCGGCGTCTACTCGCTGATCAACCTGTTCTCCGGTGGCGCGCTGCTCCAGCTGTCCATCCTCGCGCTCGGGATCATGCCCTACATCACGGCATCGATCATCGTCCAGCTGCTCACCGTGGTCATCCCGCGGTTCGAGGCGCTGAAGAAGGAAGGGCAGTCGGGTCAGAACAAGCTGACCCAGTACACCCGGTACCTGACGATCGCGCTGGCCATCCTGCAGTCCACCGGCATCGTGGCGCTCGCGGAGCGCGGCCAGCTGTTCGGCAACTGCTCGCTGCCCGTCATCCCGGACGACGGGGTGTTCGCGCTCTCCGTGATCGTCGTCGTGATGACCGCGGGCACGGCGGTCGTGATGTGGCTGGGCGAGCAGGTGACCGAGCGCGGCGTCGGCAACGGCATGTCGTTGCTGATCTTCGCCTCGATCGCCCACCGGATCCCGGCCGAGGGCAAGAACATCCTGGACACCGCGGGCGGGCTGGTCTTCGCCGGCGTCTGCGTGTTCGGCCTGGCGATCATCGTCAGCGTCATCTTCGTCGAGCAGGGCCAGCGCCGGATCCCGGTGCAGTACGCCAAGCGGATGGTCGGCCGGCGGATGTACGGCGGCACCTCGACCTACCTGCCGCTCAAGGTGAACCAGGCCGGCGTCATCCCGGTCATCTTCGGCAGCTCCCTGCTGTACCTTCCGGACCTGATCTCCCGCCTCATCGGGACGAGCGGTGGCGGCTTCCAGCAGTTCGTCCAGACCTACCTGGTGGACCAGTCCAACTGGTTGCACATCCTCCTGTACGTCGGGCTGATCGTCTTCTTCACGTACTTCTACGTCGGCATCACGTTCAACCCCGACGAGCGGGCGGACGAGATGAAGAAGTTCGGCGGCTTCATCCCGGGCATCCGGCCGGGCCGGCCCACCGCGGAGTACCTGAACTACGTGCTCAGCCGCATCACGCTGCCCGGATCGCTGTACCTGGGCATCATCGCGGTCCTCCCGAACTTCTTCCTGGGGGTGACCGGCAGCGGCCAGAACCAGAACTTCCCGTTCGGCGGCACCGCCGTTCTGATCATGGTCGGAGTGGGCCTCGACACCGTGAAGCAGATCGAGAGCCAGCTCATGCAGCGCAACTACGAGGGATTCCTGCGTTAAGGTGCGGGTGGGGATCCAATCGGAACTCCGTTCCGTGTGACCCCGGCCCACCGGCCTTCGGGGAAAATTCACCTCGCTGCCGCCATCGTGGGCGGTGCAGCAGTCGATCATCAGGGAGGTCGGGTTCGCGTGCGACTCGTTCTTGTCGGTCCGCCGGGCGCGGGTAAGGGCACCCAGGCCGTGCGCCTGGCGGAGACGCTCTCCGTCCCGCACATCTCCACCGGAGATCTCTTCCGTGCCAACCTCAAGGAGGAGACCCCGCTGGGGGTCGAGGCGAAGCGTTACATGGACGCCGGGGACCTCGTCCCGGACGAGGTGACGGTCGCGATGGTGAAGGACCGCCTCGCGCAGCCGGACGCCGCGGCCGGGTTCATCCTCGACGGCTTCCCGCGCACCGTCTCCCAGGCCGAGTCGCTCGCCAAGATCCTGGCCGAGCAGGACACCGCGCTGGACGCGGTCGTCGAGTTCGCCGTGTCGGACGACGTCGTGGTCGACCGGCTGATGGGTCGCGGCCGGTCCGACGACACCGAGGACGTCATCCGGCGCCGCCAGCAGGTCTACCGGGACGAGACGTTCCCGCTGCTGGAGTTCTACTCCGACCGCCTCGTGACCGTCGACGCCGTCGGCGAGGTCGAGGAGATCACCGAGCGGGTCACCGGCGCCCTGCACGCCGCGAAGTAGTTTCGCGGCGAACCCGCCCCGAGCCTGGGGTCGGGGCACCGAATCGAGAGGGAGGCCGGCGGTGACCGGGACGAGAGGCGGCGTACGCGGCGCACTGGCCAGGATCCGGGGGCGGGACATCGAGCTGAAGTCCCCCGGTGAGATCCAGGCGATGCGGGCGGCCGGGTCCCTGGTGGCCACCACGCTCGCCGCGGTCGTCGACCTGGCGAAGCCGGGCGTCTCCACCGCGGAGCTTGACGCGCTGGCGGAGCAGACCATCCGCGACGCCGGCGCCGTCCCGTCGTTCAAGGGCTACCACGGGTTCCCGGGCAGCATCTGCGCGTCGGTGAACGACCAGATCGTGCACGGGATCCCGTCGGGCCGGCAGGTCCTGGCTGACGGCGACCTCGTCTCGGTGGACTGCGGAGCGATCCTCGACGGGTGGCACGGCGACTCCGCCGTGACCATCCCGGTCGGGACGGTCTCGGCCGCGGACCTCGCGCTCTCCCGGGCGTGCGAGAACGCGATGTACGCCGGGATCGAGGCGGTCCGGCCCGGGGGCCGGCTCACCGACATCTCCTACGCGATCCAGGAGTCCTGCCGCGCCGCGGCGAACCAGGACGGCGCGGACTACGGGATCGTCGCCGAGTACGGCGGCCACGGCATCGGGACGTCGATGCACATGGACCCGTTCCTGCCGAACCACGGGGACCCGGGCCACGGCCCGAGGCTGCGCACGGGGATGGCGCTCGCCATCGAACCGATGCTGACCGCGGGAGACCCCGAGACCCGCGAGCTCGCGGACGGCTGGACCGTCGTCACCGAACACGGTGGGCGCGCCGTGCACTGGGAGCACACCGTCGCCGTCACCGACGACGGGTACCGGATCCTCACCGCACTCCCGGACTGACCCACCCACCCGCACCCGACCTCGGATCGGGCCCGCCGGGACCCTGCCCGGCGGGAACCGGCCGTTCGTCCGGTGTGTCAGGGTGATTCGAAGGGGGCCACCGGGCGCCTCGCTGGTCTAGGTTCTGCCCATGAGTGCAGAAGCCGCAGGGCCGCGGCCGGAGAACCGGCCCCCGGGGCGGACGACCGTCGGGGTGCCGCGGGAGTCGGGTGCCGGGGAGCGCCGGGTCGCGCTGGTCCCGAAGGTCGTCGAGAAGCTGGTCTCCCGCGGGGTCGAGATCGTCGTCGAGTCCGGGGCCGGGCTGGGCGCGCTGATCCCCGACGAGGTGTACCTCGAGGCGGGCGCCACCGTCGGGGACCCGTGGGGGTGCGATGTCGTCGTGAAGGTCGCCCCACCGACGGCCGAGGAGATCGGCCGGCTCAGGTCCGGGGCGAGCTACATCGGCTTCCTGGCGCCGCTCACGTCCCCGGAGACCGTCGAGGCGCTGCGCGGCGCGGGCGTCAGCGGGTTCGCGATGGAGGCCGTCCCGCGGATCTCCCGCGCGCAGTCCATGGACGCGCTCTCCTCGCAGGCCAACGTGGCGGGCTACAAGGCCGTGCTGCTCGCGGCCGAGCGCTCCACCCGCTTCTTCCCGATGCTCACCACCGCCGCCGGAACCGTGAAGCCGGCGCAGGCGCTGATCCTGGGGGTCGGCGTCGCGGGCCTGCAGGCACTGGCAACCGCCAAGCGGCTGGGCGCCCGCACCACCGGCTACGACGTGCGGCCCGAGGTGGCGGACCAGGTCCGCTCGCTCGGCGCGCAGTGGCTGGACCTCGGGATCGAGGCGGTCGGCGAGGGCGGCTACGCCCGCGAGCTCACCGAGGACGAGCGGGTCGAGCAGCAGGCACGCCTCGAGGAGGCGATCACCGGCTTCGACGTCGTCATCACCACGGCGAACGTCCCGGGCCGCACCGCACCCACGCTCGTCACCGCCAAGGCCGTGGAGGGCATGCGGCCGGGGAGCGTGGTCGTCGACATGGCGGGGGAGAGCGGCGGGAACTGCGCGCTCACCGAGCCCGGCGAGGTCGTCGTCAAGCACGACGTCACGATCGCGTCCCCGCTCAACCTCCCGGCGACGATGCCGGAGCACGCCTCCGAGCTCTACTCCCGCAACGT
The DNA here is from genome assembly GCF_038039215.1 of Pseudonocardia sp. T1-2H. Lineage (NCBI taxonomy): Bacteria > Bacillati > Actinomycetota > Actinomycetes > Pseudonocardiales > Pseudonocardiaceae > Pseudonocardia > Pseudonocardia sp. T1-2H. The sequence continues at coordinate 5,704,348 of NZ_JBBPCL010000001.1, read as the reverse complement.
CTCCTCGCTGCTGGAACTGATGCTCGACGACGAGGGCGCCCTGGCGCCGGACTTCGGCGACGAGGTCCTCGCGAAGTCCTGCGTGACCCGCACGGAAGGGGACGCCTGATGGAGTCCGGTGGTCTGCTCGCGAACATCGCGATCCTGGTGCTGGCCGGGTTCGTGGGGTTCGCCGTCATCTCCAAGGTGCCGAACACGCTGCACACGCCCCTGATGTCCGGCACCAACGCGATCCACGGGATCGTGCTGCTGGGCGGGCTGATCGTGCTCGGCGAGCTCGAGAACCCGTCGGTCCTGGACTCGGTCATCCTGGTCATCGCGATCGCCTTCGGGATGATCAACGTGATCGGTGGGTTCCTCGTCACGGACCGGATGCTGGGCATGTTCAAGGCCAAGCCCACGCCCCCCGCCGACGCGCCGGCGGCCGAGAAGGCCGCCACCAACGGTAAGGGCGGCGCGTGATGGACGTCCTGGTCCCGATCCTCTACATCATCGCGTTCTCGCTCTTCATCTACGGCCTGATGGGCCTCACCGGGCCGAAGACCGCGGTGCGGGGCAACAAGATCGCCGCAGTCGGCATGGTCATCGCGGTGGTCGCGACCCTGCTGCGCGTCCAGCACAACTGGGTGCTGATCGTCGTCGGGCTCGTCGTCGGGGCCGCGCTCGGCATCCCCTCCGCGCGCCGGGTGAAGATGACGGCGATGCCGCAGATGGTGGCGTTGTTCAACGGCGTGGGCGGCGGCGCGGTGGCGCTCATCGCCTGGTCGGAGTTCCGCACGACGGGCGGCTTCGCCGGCGTCGCGACCTACGTGATCGTCGCGTCGATGTTCGCGGCGATCATCGGCTCGATCTCGTTCTGGGGCTCGCTGATCGCCTTCGGCAAGCTTCAGGAGGTCCTCCCCGGCCGGCCGATCGGGCTCGGGAAGGCCCAGCAGTTCGTCAACGGCCTGCTGCTCGTCGCCGCGATCGTCTGCGCCGTCGTCGCCGGGATGGGCGGGGCCTCGCAGCTGTGGATCGTCGGGCTGCTGGTGCTCGCCGCGATCCTGGGCGTGCTGGTCGTGCTGCCGATCGGCGGTGCGGACATGCCGGTCGTCATCTCCCTGCTCAACGCCCTGACGGGGCTGTCGGCCGCGGCGGCGGGACTCGCGCTCGACAACACCGCGATGATCGTCGCGGGCATGATCGTCGGCGCGTCGGGCTCGATCCTGACCAACCTGATGGCCACGGCGATGAACCGGTCCATCCCGGCCATCGTGGCCGGCGGCTTCGGCGGGACCGCCGCGCTCCCGGGCGCCGACGACGGCGTGGACCGCACGGTCAAGTCCACCTCCGCGGCGGATGCGGCCATCCAGATGGCCTACGCCGGCCAGGTCATCGTCGTCCCCGGGTACGGGATGGCGGTGGCGCAGGCCCAGCACGCCGTCAAGGACATGGCGAAGCTGCTGGAGGCCAAGGGCGTCGAGGTCAAGTACGCGATCCACCCGGTCGCCGGCCGGATGCCGGGACACATGAACGTCCTGCTGGCCGAGGCCGACGTCTCCTACGACGCGCTCAAGGAGATGGACGACATCAACGACGAGTTCGCCCGCACCGACGTGACGCTGGTGATCGGGGCGAACGACGTCACCAACCCGGCGGCACGGACGGACCCCGGGTCGCCCATCCACGGGATGCCGATCCTCAACGTCGACCAGTCCCGCTCGGTGATCGTGCTGAAGCGGTCGATGAGCAGCGGGTTCGCCGGCATCGACAACCCGTTGTTCTACGCGGACAACACCTCGATGCTGTTCGGGGACGCGAAGAAGTCCGTCTCGGAGGTGACCGAGGAGCTCAAGGCGCTCTGACCGCCGCCTGAGCGGCTCGAGCGTCGATGACCGGCGCTCGAGCCACTCGGGCGTCGGTCGTCCCGGTGCCGGAGCGGCTGCACTGGCCGGGGCGGCCGCCCACCCGGGCCCGGCGCGGGTACCGCCGGTCGACCCGTTGCCGGGGTAGGCTCTGCCTCCACGGCCCCACCACCTGCACGCGGGTCGAGGTCAACGGGATTCCGTCCGGTCCGCCCGGGTTCTCCGGCAGCGCCCCGCGCGCCCGGTACCCCATGTGCGCCGACCTGCGCAACACACGTACACTGGGCTATCGGCGCGCCTCGTGGCGCCGGTTCCGGTCGTGCCTTCGCACCCTTCGGTCCCGTCTCCTCGTCGCGTGCCGTGCTCGGAGAACTCGTCGCATCCCGCGGTGGGGACTCCGTACACAGCACGAGAAGACACTGACACCTGTCACGGAACGCGGAGGACATGGCCAAGAAAGACGGGGCGATCGAGGTCGAGGGCCGGGTCGTCGAACCCCTGCCGAACGCGATGTTCCGCGTGGAGCTGGAGAACGGGCACCGGGTCCTCGCGCACATCAGCGGGAAGATGCGGCAGCACTACATCCGGATCCTCCCCGAGGACCGAGTGGTCGTGGAGCTCTCTCCCTACGACCTCACCCGCGGCCGCATCGTCTACCGCTACAAGTGACATCCGGGGGCTTCGCCCCCGGGATCCCGCATCCACGGGTCGGTCCGGGAGCAAGCCCCGGACATTCCCGAGGACCACGAGAAGGACGACGGACGTGAAGGTCCAGCCGAGCGTCAAGAAGATCTGCGACAAGTGCAAGGTGATCCGCCGTCACGGCCGGGTCATGGTGATCTGCGAGAACCTGCGTCACAAGCAGCGTCAGGGCTGATCCACCCGCACGTCGTGGTCATCTGACCGCAGCAACCGAAGCACTCGACACACCTACCGCGCCACACGGGCGCAACCACCCCCGGAACCAGGCCGGGGCCCGGAGACACGACAGCACACGAGGTCGTGCCCACCGGGGCGGGTGTCGGGAAGACCTGGCGGACACAGACTCAGGAGCACACCGCCGCATGGCACGTCTCTCTGGTGTCGACCTCCCCCGCGAGAAGCGGATGGAGATCGCACTGACCTACATCTACGGGATCGGCCGGTCCCGGTCGAAGGAGATCCTCGCCGCCACCGGGATCGACGCGGACATGCGTTCGCGCGACCTGAGCGACGAGGACCTCGCCACCCTGCGCGAGTACATCGAGAACAATCTCCGGGTCGAGGGTGACCTGCGCCGCGAGGTGCAGGCGGACATCCGCCGGAAGATCGAGATCGGGTGCTACCAGGGCATCCGACACCGCCGGGGACTTCCGGTCCGTGGTCAGCGCACGAAGACCAACGCGCGCGGTCGCAAGGGCCCGAAGAAGACCGTGGCCGGCAAGAAGAAGGCTGGTAAGAAGTAATGCCTCCCCGTACCCGCTCCGCGGCCGGCCCCAAGAAGGTCCGCCGCAAGGAGAAGAAGAACGTCGCGCACGGGCACGCGCACATCAAGAGCACCTTCAACAACACCATCGTGTCCATCACGGACCCGACCGGTGCGGTGATCGCGTGGGCCTCCGCCGGCCACGTCGGTTTCAAGGGCTCGCGCAAGTCGACGCCGTTCGCCGCCCAGATGGCCGCGGAGAGCGCCGCCCGCAAGGCGGCCGAGCACGGCATGAAGAAGGTCGACGTGTTCGTGAAGGGTCCCGGCTCCGGCCGCGAGACCGCGATCCGTTCGCTGCAGGCAGCCGGCCTGGAGGTCGGCACCATCTCCGACGTCACCCCTCAGCCGCACAACGGTTGCCGTCCGCCCAAGCGGCGCCGGGTCTAAGGGAAAGGGAGTAACAACTCATGGCTCGTTACACCGGTCCCATGACCCGCAAGTCCCGCCGGCTGAAGGTCGACCTCGTCGGCGGCGACCAGGCCTTCGAGCGCCGTCCCTACCCGCCCGGCCAGCACGGCCGGATCCGGATCAAGGAGACGGAGTACCTCCTGCAGATGCAGGAGAAGCAGAAGGCCCGCTTCGGCTACGGCGTGCTGGAGAAGCAGTTCCGCAAGTACTACGAGGAGGCGAACAGGCGTCCCGGCAAGACCGGTGACAACCTGCTCCAGATCCTCGAGTCGCGGCTGGACAACGTCGTGTACCGCGCGGGCCTCGCCCGCACCCGGCGCATGGCCCGCCAGCTGGTCAACCACGGTCACTTCCTCGTGAACGGCCAGAAGGTCAACATCCCCAGCTTCCGCGTCTCGCAGTACGACGTGATCGACGTCAAGCCGAAGTCGATCAACACGGACCCGTTCGTGATCGCCAAGGAGCTCGTCGGCGACCGTCCGGTTCCGGCATGGCTGCAGGTCGTCCCCTCGACGCTGCGCATCCTGGTCCACCAGCTGCCCGAGCGTGCCCAGATCGACACCCAGGTCACCGAGCAGCTGATCGTCGAGCTCTACTCCAAGTAGACGCCAGGGGCTCCGCCCCTCTCGACCCCGAAGGCACGGTCCCGGCTCACGCCGGGGCTGTGCCTTCACCCCGGACGCGGAAAGGGCCGCGTCCGGGTACTGCCGCGTCAAATAGCGGGCGCGGCAGGCCTGAAGGAGGCACCAACCCATGCTGATCTCTCAGCGCCCCACCCTGACCGAGGAGTCGGTCACCGAGACCCGGTCGCGCTTCGTCATCGAGCCGCTCGAGCCGGGCTTCGGCTACACGCTGGGCAACTCGCTCCGGCGCACCCTCCTGTCCTCCATCCCGGGGGCGGCGGTGACCAGCATCCGCATCGACGGCGTGCTGCACGAGTTCACCACCGTGCCGGGGGTCAAGGAGGACGTCACCGACATCATCCTCAACCTCAAGGAGCTGGTCGTCAGCTCCGAGGAGGACGAGCCGGTGACGATGTACCTGCGCAAGCAGGGCCCGGGCGCGGTCACCGCGGGGGACATCGTCCCGCCCGCCGGTGTCACCGTGCACAACCCGGACCTGCACATCGCCACGCTGAACGACAAGGGCCGGCTCGAGGTCGAGCTCGTCGTCGAGCGGGGCCGTGGTTACGTCCCGGCGATGCAGAACAAGGCCACCGGCGCCGAGATCGGCCGGATCCCGGTCGACTCGATCTACTCGCCGGTGCTCAAGGTGACGTACAAGGTCGAGGCCACCCGTGTCGAGCAGCGCACGGACTTCGACAAGCTGGTGCTGGACGTCGAGTCGAAGCCGTCCATCGGCCCGCGCGACGCCCTGGCCTCGGCCGGCAAGACCCTCGTCGAGCTGTTCGGCCTCGCCCGCGAGCTGAACGTCGACGCGGAGGGCATCGAGATCGGCCCGTCGCCGCAGGAGGCGGACACCATCGCCGCCTTCGCGATGCCGATCGAGGAGCTGGACCTCACCGTCCGGTCCTACAACTGCCTCAAGCGCGAGGGCATCCACACCGTGGGTGAGCTGGTCGGCCGCAGCGAGGCAGACCTGCTCGACATCCGCAACTTCGGTGCGAAGTCGATCGACGAGGTCAAGATGAAGCTCGTCGGCCTCGGCCTGGCCCTGAAGGACAGCCCGCCCGGGTTCGACCCGTCGGCCGCCGCCGCGGACTACGGCTCGGACACCTACGACGCCGACCAGCCGTTCGGCGACGACGGCCAGGACTACGCAGAAACGGAGCAGTTGTAGCCATGCCTCAGCCCACCAAGGGGCCCCGTCTCGGCGGTTCGCCCGCTCACCAGCGGCTGATCCTGGCCAACCTGGCGACCGCGCTGTTCCAGCACGGGCGGATCACCACCACCGAGGCCAAGGCCCGTCGGCTGCGTCCCTACGCGGAGCAGCTGATCACCAAGGCCAAGAAGGGTGATCAGCACAACCGTCGCCAGATCATGAAGGTGATCCGGGACAAGTCGGTCGTGCACCAGCTGATCACCGAGATCGGTCCGTTCTTCGAGGACCGTCAGGGTGGCTACACCCGGATCACCAAGACGATGCCGCGCAAGGGCGACAACGCCCCGATGGCGGTCATCGAGCTCGTCCGGCAGAAGACCGTCACGGACGAGGCGAACCGCGCACGTCGCGCCGCCGCGTCGCAGGCGGCCACCGCCGAGGCTCCGGCCGAGACCGTCGAGGCGGCCCAGCCGCAGACGACGGACACCGAGGCCGTCGCCGAGGCCGAGACCGTCGGCACCAGCACGGTCGAGGAGTCCTCCGCCGCCGACGCGCCGTACGGCGAGGGCAGCCACGCCCCGCTCGCCGACGCGTCGGAGGCCCCCGAGGGCTTCCCGATCAAGGGCAACGACAGCTCGAAGCTGTACCACGTCCCCGGTTCGGCGTTCTACGACCGCACCGTGGCCGAGGTCTGGTTCGCCACCCCGGAGGCCGCCGAGGCCGCCGGGTTCGCGCTGCCCGCGTCCCAGCAGGACGAGGACGAGAGCTGATCCCGGCTCTCTCGGCATGACGCACGACATCGACGGGCCCGTCCTCCCTCCGGAGGACGGGCCCGTCGCCGTGCACCGGGTCCGCCTGGACATCGCCTACGACGGCACGGACTTCTCCGGCTGGGCCATGCAGCCCACCCGGCGGACGGTCTGCGGCGTCCTCACCGACGCGCTCTCCCGGATCGTCCGCACGCCCGTCACACTGACCGTCGCCGGCCGGACGGACGCCGGGGTGCACGCGTCCGGGCAGGTGGCGCACGTGGATCTCCCCGTGGCCGAGGACGCGGACCGGCTCGTCCGCCGGCTGGCCCGGCTGCTGCCGCCGGACGTCCGGGTGCGGGCGGTCACCTCTGTCCCGGACGAGTTCGACGCCCGGTTCTCCGCCCTGCGCCGCCACTACGTCTACCGGCTCGCGACCGCCCCGCACGGCGCCGAGCCGTTGCGCGCCCGGGACACCGTGAGCTGGCCGCACCCGATCGACCTCGACGCCGTCGCCGCAGCCTCGGCGCTGCTGCTCGGCGAGCACGACTTCGCGGCGTTCTGCAAGCGCCGGGACGGCGCCACCACCGTCCGGGCCCTGGAGCGCTTCTCCTGGACGCGTGACGACGACGGTGTGGTCCGCGCCGCGGTGTCCGCCGACGCGTTCTGCCACTCGATGGTCCGCAGCCTCGTCGGAGCGATGCTGGACGTCGGACGCGGGCGCCGGCCGGTGGAGTGGCCCGGCGGGCTGCTCGCGCGGGACCTGCGGGCGAACGACGTCCTGGTGGCCCCGGCGCACGGGCTCTCCCTGGTCCGGGTGGACTACCCGCCGAACTCGGAGCTCGCCGCCCGCGCGGGCGTCACGCGGAACGTGCGGGCCCCGCTCGAGCCCCGCTGAGCACAGGGTGTTTCGGGGGTGTTGCCGTCCAGGCCGGACGGTTGCCCGCGGGGCCTGCGGACCGGAGGCTGGACGCATGGGCGAGCACGAGCCGATCCGGACGATCGATCTGGCGCAGTGGCGGTCGCACGAGAGGCCCGGGCAGGTCGCGGCGGACGTCGACGCCTCCCTGCGCGAGGCCGGGTTCCTGCTGGTCCGCGGCCACGGCGTGGACCCGGACCTGCGCGCCGAGGTGCGCGGAGCGGCCCGGGAGTTCTTCGCCCTGCCGACACCCGTGAAGGAGCGGTACTCCGTCCGGATCGGCGGGCGCGGCTGGCTGCCGCCCGGCGTCGAGGCGAACGGGAACGTGGAGGGCGAGCCGACGCCGCCGGACCTCAAGGAGTCCTTCGCCGTCGGCGCGGACACCCCGGTCGGGGACCCGGAGATCGACGACGTGTGGTTCCCGGCGAACGTCTGGCCCGCGGAGGTCCCCGCGCTGGGCGACGCGGTGCGGGAGTACGCCGCGCACATGCGCCGGATGTCCGACGAGCTGCTGGCCCTGTGCGCGTCCGTGCTCGGTCTGCCCGCGACGACGTTCGACCTGCTCACCCGCAACCCCACCTGGACGTTCAACATCAACCGCTACCCGCCCCTGACCGAGGTGGGCGAGCCCGCGCCGGGCCAGTTCCGGATCGGCGCGCACACCGACTTCGGCACCGTCACCGTGCTGGACCGGGAGCCCGGCGCGGGCGGCCTGCAGGTGCACACGGACGAGCGCGGCTGGCGGGACGCGCCCTACGACCCGGACGCGCTGACCGTCAACATCGGGGACCTGCTCGCCCACTGGACCGGGCTGCGCTGGCGCTCGGGCCGGCACCGTGTGCTGCCGCCGCAGTCCGGGGCGCCGGCGGAGGAGCTCGTCTCGCTGGTGTGGTTCTACGAGCTGGACCACGACGCGCTCGTCACCCCGCTCGGCCCGCCCGTCGGGACCCGGGACGATCTCGAGCCGGTCGTGTCCGCGCCGTTCCTGCGGGAGCGGCTCGACGCGATCTCCGTGTCGTGAGCACCCGTATCGTCAGCCGGGTGGATCCCGAGGACATGCTCGAGGTCGCCCTGGCCGAGGCCCGCGCCGGCCTGGCGGAGGGCGGCGTCCCCATCGGCGGTGCACTGATCGCCGCGGACGGCACGGTGCTCGGCCGCGGGCACAACCGCCGCGTCCAGGACGACGACCCGTCGGCGCACGGGGAGACGGCCGCCTTCCGCGACGCCGGCCGTCAGCGGGACTACCGCAGCACGACCATGGTCACCACGCTCTCGCCGTGCTGGTACTGCAGCGGCCTGATCCGCCAGTTCGGCATCGGCGCGGTCGTGATCGGTGAGAGCCGCACGTTCACCGGCGGGCACGACTGGCTGGCCGAGCACGGGGTCCGGGTCACCCTGCTCGACGACGAGCGCTGCGTCTCGATGATGGAGGAGTTCATCGCGGCGAGGCCCGAGCTGTGGAACGAGGACATCGGCGTCGCTGAGTAGTTTCCCCCGGCTGTTCCGAAGCGGCCCCGGTGCCGGTCAGGCCTGGCTACCGTCCGGCCGGTGACCGCACCGGGCTCGCTCGAGCCGCCCCGCGCCACCGGGCCGCACGGCCTCGTGCGGGCGCCCGCGACCAAGGACCAGGCCGACGCCCACCGCTTCGGCCTGCGCCGGTTCGAGGCGGCCCTGGTCCGTGCGGACCCCGTGCTCGCCCACGAGCTGCTCCGCTCGCAGCGCCGGGCCGCGTTCGCCGGCGTCGTGCTGGGCGTGCTCGGGCTGGTGGCGGCCGCGGTGATCGCCGCGGTGTCGCCGCGGCCGGACTGGACGCAACAGTCGCTCGTCGTGGGCCGGGCCTCCGGCGCGCTGTACGCCGTCGCGCACGACCCGGACCGGCTGGTCCCGGTGGCCAACGCGGCGGCCGGACGGCTGGTCGTGGCGGCCCTGGGTGGCGGGGCCGGGACGGTCGAGCCGAGGGTCGTGCGGGACGAGGACCTCGCCGTCGCTCCCCGCACCCCGGCCGCCGCGGTGCCCGGCGCCGTCGCCGTGCGCACGGACGGCCCGCCCGTGCCGGACCGCTGGGCCGTCTGCGACCGCGTCGGCCGTGGCGCACCCCGCCGGACCCTCGTCCTCGCGGGCTCCTTCGCTCCCCCCGCCCGACCGCCGATCCCGGCCGGGGAGCGCGCCGTCGCCGCAGGTCCGGGTGGGACCGGCTCCTCGGCCGCCGGATCGGCCCCGGCAGCGGGCCCGCTCCCGGGGCTGCTCCTCTCCGGTGGCGCGGGGGACACCTGGGCGGTGATCGGGGGCGTCCGGCACCGGATCGACCCGGCGGACGCCGTGGTCGTCGCCGCGCTCGGGCTGACCGGGCACACCCCGCGGCAGGTCGGCACAGGCCTGCTCTCCGCGATCACCGAGGGACCCGCGCTGCGTTCACCGGTCCTCGCCACGGGGCCGGGACCCGCCGGACTCGGCGAGGACGCCGGCACCGTGCTCGTCGTCCGGCCGCTGAACGGGCCCGCCCGCTACTACGCCGTGCTGGCCCGCGGCGTCCAGGAGATCCCGGGGACCCTCGCCGAGGCGTTGCGGGCGCGCTCGGGCGCGGACCCGGTGGAGGTCGCGCCCGGCACCGTCGCCGAGGTCCCGGCCGTCGCCCAGCTGGACGCGGCGGCCTGGCCGGTGTCCGCGGGCCCGTGGGCGGACCCGCCGGACGGGCACGTCGTGTGCTGGACCTGGGCTGGTGGCGTGACGGACGTGCGGACGGCCGCGGAGCCGCCGGTGGCCCCGGGGGCCGTGGCCGTGGATCTGGCCGCGGCGGACGGTACGGGCCCGGGGACGGACACGGTGGTCCTGCGGGACCCGGGCCCGGTGCGGGCGCACAGCGCGTCCGGGGGCGGGACGCTGTGGCTGCTGTCGGGCGCCGGTGTGGTTTACGGCGTCGCGGACGACGCGACCGGCGCCGCCCTCGGCGTCATCGCCGCGGCCGACGCACCGGAGGCGGCCCTGCGGCTGCTGCCCGCCGGTCCGGCGCTGGACCTCGCGGCGGCCCGGGCCGTGGTGGACGGGCTGCCTCGCTGAGGCTCGTGCGCCGCAGCCGCCGCAGGAGCGGGAACAGGGCGCCGACGAGGACCACGGACATCCCGGCCGCGATCGCGATCCCGGTCGTCGACGGGTCCGAGGGCAGCGCCGACGCGGGCTGCAGCAGGGATCCGGCCGTCGGGTCCGGGACAGCGGAGGTGGGCAGCGCGGACAAGGCGGCGAGCGGGTCCACGACCCCGTACCCGACGGAGTCGATCCGTGCCGCGCCCGCGCCCGCCCCGGCGGGCCGCCGCGCGGTGTCCGCAAGCCGCTCCGCGACCTCGGCGGCGCTCAGCCCGGGGTTGCGCTCGCGCACGAGTGCGGCCAGCCCCGCGACGAGCGGGACGGCGAAGCTCGTGCCCTGCAGGTCCTGCGCGGTGAGCCCGGATCCGACACCGAGCGAGCGCAGCCCGGTGCCCCGCGCGGCGACGTCGACCCAGGGGCCGGGGACGGTGAACGGGGCCGCGGCGTCGTCCGGGCCGACCGCCCCGACCGTCAGGACCCCGTCGCCGAGCACGCCGACGCCCGGCATCCGGGCGTCGGCGTCACCACCCGCCCACGCCGCGCCCCCCGGCAGGGAAACCTCGTCGCCGCGGCCGGTGCAGTTCCCACCACCGGCGTTCCCCGCGGCCGCGACCACCAGCACGTCCGCCGCGGCCGCCCGGCGCAGGGCCTCCCGCAACGACCGGCCGACGACGGCGGCGCGCGCGGGTTCGAGGCACACGGCCTCGCTCACGGTGACCACGGAGGCCCGCAGCTCGACGGCGCGCAGGAGGGCCGCGGCGAGGGTGTCCGTGTCCCCGGCGGGCCGGGCCCCCGTGCCGTCCTGCCCCGTGCCGTCCTGCACCGTGAAGGAGGGGCTGAGCTGCCGGATCGCGATGATCTCGGCGTCCGGCGCGATGCCGACCACGTCGTCGTCCGGGCCTGCGGCGGCGCCCAGCAGCCCGGCGACGGCGGTGCCGTGGCCGTCGCAGTCGTCGAGGCCGTCACCGCCGGTGAGGTAGTCCCCGCCGCCGCGCAGGTTCGGCAGCCGCGGATGCGGGGACACCCCGGTGTCGATCACCGCGATGCGCTGGCCGGCGCCGCGGGCGAGCGTGTGGAGGCCGTCGGGGACAGGGCCGGGGACCGGAGCGAGCCCGCCCGACCCGTCCGCGCCGGCGTCGACACCCGGGGCGACGCACGCGGTCACCTGGCGCAACCCGGCCGCGGGCCCCGGCTCGGCCAGCGGCGCCAGGGCCAGGACCGCACCGAGCAACGCGGTGCCCGTCACCATCCGCGGACCGCGGCGAACAGGCCGGTGACGGCGAACGCGAGCGGTACGGCTGCCGCGGTCAGCACCAGCTCGGTGAGGTCCGCGATCCGCCGGAGGACGGGAGACGCGCTCCACCCGGAGGCGACGGCGAGCGCCCCGGCGGCCCCGGCCAGCAGCACGCCGAGCAGGGCCGTGGCCACGAGCACCCGCTGAGCGGGTCCGGAGGCGCCCAGCCCCGCGCCCGTCGCGGCGGTCCCGGCCGCGAGCAGCGCGGCGACCTGCATGCTCCGGGCGGGCAGCCGTTCGGCGAAGGCCCGGGAGCGCAGCAACAGCACGGCGACGCACACCGCCGCGAGTGCCGGGCCCGGGACGCCGGGATCGGTCGCCGCGGCGGCTGCGCCGACCGCGACGAGGACCGCGTCCGCGGTGACGATCCCGGCGAGGTGCCCGCGGGCGAGATCCGCCCGGCCCCTCGCGTCCGGGTCCCCGCCGGGGATCGGGCCCGTCGGCGCCTCGCCGGCCAGATCGCCGCGCGCGGGGACCCCCGCGAGCCGCAGCGCCAGCCTCGGCAGCACCGGCCCGGCGGCCAGCGCGACGGTCCCGGCTCCGACCGCGAGGGCGACCGGCGGGACGTCGAGGAGGAACGCGATCCCCGCGGCCGGTACGACGACGAGCGACACCAGGATCGCCGCGACCAGCGGCGGCGCGACGATGCGCAGCACGGCCTGCCCGGCGGTGGCCGCGACCCCGGCGGCCGCGGCGGCGGTGAGTACCGCGGCGGCCGGCGGCCCGGGCGGCACCAGCCAGCCCGCGGCCGCCGCGAGGGCGACCCCGGTCAGCGCCGCGGCCACGGTCCCCGGCCGGTGCTCCGAAGCGGACTCCGCCGGCGCGCGGGCCGTCTGCGCCGCGACGGCGGCGGCGGACGCGGAGCCGAGTGCCGCGACGAACGCCGCGGCCAGGGCGGCCCCGCCCGTGCCGCGCACCGCCGCCAGGGACGCCGCCGCGACGACCGCGACCAGCAGTGCCGCGCCCGGTACCGCCCAGCGCCCGGATGCCGCGGTGCGCGTGCCCTCGGCGACGGCCGCGGCGACGGCGTCCACCGGGTCGTCGAACACCGGGGGCGGGGGCGCCGGCCGGGCCGGGCCGATCCGCAGCAGCTCGCCGTCGAGCACGCCCAGGCCCTCGAGCGTGGCCGCGGGCGGGAGCACGCCGCCGGCGGCCCCGGTGAGCTGCCAGGGCAGCAGCGCCGGGTCACTCCGGGGCTCACCGATCAGCTCCAGGACCATCGGGACGAGCTCGGCGACCGGGACGTCCGCGGGCAGGGCGACGTCCACCCGGCCCTGCGGCGCGACGAGCGTGATCCGGGAGAACGCGGTACCGGTCGTCATGCCGTCCTCCGGAGCTGGTGACTTCTGCGAAACGCCCCCGCGGGTGGCCGGGGCCTTGCGAGTATCACCGGGCCCGGGGCCGTCCCGTGGGCGAACGGGAGAAGTCGTGGGGGTAGCTGTGCCGAGCACGATCGCGGTCCGCCGGGCCCGCCGCGAGGTCCCGCCGATGCCCACCGGCGAGCTCCCCGTCGAGCCACCGCCGGAGCCGGAGCGGATCGTCCCCGGCGGGATCCTGAACCGGCTGATCCCGGCCGCCACGATGCTCGGTTCGATCGGGTTCGTCGCGGTGATGGGCGTCGACAACCCGACGTCCTGGCTGTTCGGCGGGATGTTCGCGCTGTCGTCGATCGGCATGCTCGTCTCCGGGGCGGGCGGCCGCGGGGACCGGACGGCGACGCTCGACGAGGACCGCCGGGACTACCTGCGCTACCTCGGGCTGCTGCGCGGCCGGGTTCGTGCGGTCGCCGACGCGCAGCGGACGGCGCTGGAGTCCGCGCACCCGCCTCCCTCGGCGTGGCCGGCGGTGCTCGCGGCCGGGCGGCTGTGGGAGCGCCGCGCCTCGGACGAGGACTTCTGCCGGCTCCGCGTCGGCCTGGGCGCGCAGCGGCTCGCGACCAGGCTGAGCCCGCCGCGGACCGGCCCGGTCGACGGCCTGGAGCCGGTCACGGCGCTCGCGCTGCGGCGGTTCCTGGTGCGGCACACGGTCGTCCCCGCGCTGCCGGTCGCCGTGGACCTCGCCGCCGGGCCCACCGGCACGGCGCTCTGGCTGGAGGGCGAGGACCCCTCGGACCTGGACCCCGCACGGGCGCTCGCGCGCGCTCTCGTGGTGCAGTACGCGCTCTGGCACAGCCCGGCCGACGCGCTGCTCGCCGTCCTCGCCCCGGCGTCGCTCGTCCCGCAGTGGGAGTGGGTGAAGTGGTTGCCGCACAACGCCCATCCCCGCCGGGAGGACGCGCTCGGTCCGATCCGGATGATCAGCGGAGACGGCGACGACGTCCGGCGCTGGTGGCTCGACGAGGGCGCCGGCCACTCCGGGAACCTGCTCCTGATCGTCGACGGCGCGGCGTCACCGGGCGCGTGGGCGAGCTCGCCCGGGGTGACCGTGCTGCGCGTCGGGGCCCCGCCGGGACGCCGGGCGGCGCCGTCGGTGGTGCGGCTGCTCGTCGGGCCGTCGTCGCTGGCCGGCCCGGGGAGGAGCACGGTTACGGGGTCCCCGACGCGGTCACCGCCGCCGAGGCGCTCGCGTTCGCCCGTCGGCTCGCCCGCTACCGGCCTGCCGACCCGGACTGGAGCGACGGTCCCGAGGATCACGGTCCGGACACCGCCGCGGGCCTGCCCGAGCTGCTCGGGCTGTCCGCCGGGATCGGCCCGGAGACCGTCGACCCGCTCCGCCGGCGCTGGCGCGGCACGCCCGCGGACCGGCTGCGCGTCCCGCTCGGCCTGGACTCCGCGGGCCGTCCGGTCCTGCTGGACCTCAAGGAGTCCGCGCAGGGCGGCAGCGGCCCGCACGGGCTCTGCGTGGGCGCCACCGGATCCGGGAAGAGCGAGCTGCTGCGCACCCTGGTCCTCGGGCTAGTCGCGACGCACTCCCCGGAGGATCTGAACCTGGTGCTCGTGGACTTCAAGGGCGGCGCCACGTTCCTCGACCTCGGCGGCCTCCCGCACGTCTCCGCCGTGATCACCAACCTGGCGGACGAGCTGGCGCTGGTGGACCGGATGGCGGACGCCCTGGCCGGGGAGATCACCCGCCGCCAGGAGCTGCTGCGGGCGGCGGGCAACCTCTCCGGGATCGTCGAGTACACCGAGGTGCGGGCCGGCGGAGCCTCGCTCGCGCCGCTCCCGGTGCTGTTCATCGTGGTCGACGAGTTCTCCGAGCTGCTCGCCCGGCGCCCGGAGATGGTGGACCTGCTCGTGCAGATCGGCCGGCTCGGCCGCTCGCTGGGCCTGCACCTGCTGCTCGCCTCCCAGCGCCTCGACGAGGGCCGGTTGCGCGGGCTCGAGTCCCACCTCTCCTACCGGATCGCGCTGCGCACCTTCTCCGCATCGGAGTCCCGGGCGGTGCTCGGCGTGCCGGACGCGCACCGGCTGCCGCCCGCGCCGGGGTCCGCCTTCCTCGCGACCGGGACGGACGAGCTGGTGCGCTTCCGCGCGGCCTACGTGTCCGGCCCGGTCTCCGGCCCGGCGGCGCCCGTCGTCGGCGTGCGCCGCGCCCGCCTGTTCGGGATCGCGCCGGTCACCGACGAGCCCGCGGCGCCGCCGGCCGCCTCGGGCGCCCGGTCCGTGCTCGACGAGGCGGTCGCCGCGCTGGCGGACCGCGGGCCGCAGGCGCACCGGGTCTGGCTGCCGCCCCTGGACGTCCCGCCGCCGTTGGACCAGGTCCTCGCCCTGAGCACCGGGGGGCGGCTGCGGGTGCCCGTCGGCGTCGTCGACCGGCCGTACCTGCAGCGCCGGGACCCGCTCGTCGTCGACCTCGCCGGGGCGGCCGGGCACGTCGCCGTCGCGGGCGGCCCGCGGTCGGGGAAGTCGACGGCCCTGCGGACGCTCGTCACCGCGCTCGCCGCGACCCACAGCCCGTCCGAGCTGGGGGTCCACGTGATCGACATGGGGGGCGGCGGCGGACTCGCCTCGACGGCCGCGCTGCCGCACGTCGGGACGGTTGCCGGGCGGGGAGAACCGGACCTGGTTCGGCGGGCCGTCGCCGAGGTCGCGGGCCTGCTGGAGCGGCGCGAGGAGCTGTTCCGGACGGCCGGCCTGACCTCCGTCGACGAGTTCCGTGCCCGCCGGGCGGCCGGGGCGTTCCCGGACGAGCCCGCGACGGACGTGCTGCTCGTGATCGACGGCTACGCGTCCTTCCGGGCGGACTTCGAGGCCGTCGAGGCGCGGCTGCTCCCGCTGGCCACCCGTGGCCTGGCGTTCGGGCTGCACCTCGCGCTCTCGGCGGGCCGCTGGAGCGAGATCCGTCCCGCCCTGAAGGACCTGCTGGGCAGCCGGATCGAGCTACGCCTCGGCGAGCCGTCGGACTCCGAGGTGGACCGGCGCAAGGCCGCCGACGTGCCGCGCGGGCCGGGGCACGGGCTCGCCCGGGACGGCGCCCCGATGCTCCTCGCCGCCCCGCGGACGGACGCCCCGGACGGGGAGTCCGCGCTGATCGCCCGGATCGTCGCGGCGCACCCCGGCGCGGCGTTCCCGCCGGTCAGGCTGCTGCCCGGACGCATCCCCGTCGCCGAGCTCGCGGCGCTGCCCGGGGGCACGGGCCTGCGGATCGGGGTCGACGAGGAACGGCTCGGGCTCGTCGAGCTCGATCCGGCAGTGGAGCCGCACCTGCTGTGCTTCGCGGACGCGGAGAGCGGCAAGACGTCGCTGCTGCGGCTGCTGGGGCACGCCGTGGCCGCGACCTGCACCCCGGAGCAGGCCCGGCTCGTGGTCGTCGACCACCGGCGTGGGCTCCTCGGCGCCCTCCCGGACTCCCACCTGCTCGCGTTCTGCGGCACGGCGGACGCCACCGCCGCCGCGGCCCTGGACCTCGCCGAGTCGCTGCGCCGGCGGCTTCCCGGACCGGACACGACCCCGCGCGCGCTGCGGGAACGCAGCTGGTGGAGCGGCCCGGACGTGTGGTTGCTCGTCGACGACTACGACCTCGTCGCGCCGTCCGGTGCGGTCGGGCCGCATCCGTTGCTGCCGCTGCTGGAGTTCCTGCCGCAGGCCAAGGACGTGGGCCTGCACGTCGTGGTCGCCCGGCGCAGCGGCGGCGCGGGCCGCGCCCTGTTCGATCCCGTGCTCGGCCGCCTGCGCGAGCTCGGCTCGCCGGGCCTGGTGATGAACGGCAGCCCGGACGAGGGCTCGCTGGTCGGCTCCACGAAGCCGGCGCCGATGCCGCCGGGCCGCGCGACCCTGGTGGACCGCAGGGGTGCCCGCTGCGTGCAGCTCGGCTGGCTGGCGCCGGAGGAGGGCTGATGTCCGTGCGCGTCGCCGTGGACGTGGGGAGTACCGGGACCCGGGTCGCGGCGGCCGAGCCGGGCGAGGAGCCGCGGCTGCTCGGCGTGCTGCCCGCCGGGACGTCCGGGCCCGCCGCGGTCGCGCTGCTCGTCGCCGGGACGCCGCGGGACGTCCTGGTGCTCGGCACGTCGATCCCGCGGGCCGTCGCGGCGACCGGGGGCCGTCCCGGGGTCCGGCTGGTGGTCGACGCGGGCGCCTCCGGCACGACGTTGTCCCTGGTCGACGGCCTGCGGGTGCTCCGTGAACGGCGCGTCCCGATCGGCGGCGCGACGCTGGACGACGCGGTGGGCGCGGCCCTCGGCGCGAGGCTCGGCACCGGACCCGCGCGGCCGGGGAGCGCCCGCGCCGTCCGGGAGGCGCTCTCGCTGCGCCCCGAGATCCGGCTGCGGGCCGGGGACACCCGCGTGCGGATCGGGGCGGACACGGTGCGGGAGGCGCTGGTGGGGCCGCTCGCCGAGCTGGTGCGCCACGCGCGGGGTGCGGCGGCGGAGACGCTGCTGGTCGGTGGTGTGGCGCGCACACCGCTGCTCGCCGAGCTGTTCGACGGCGCGGGTCCGGCGTCGGTGGTCGTCGCGGACCGGCCCGAGACGGCGGCGGTTCGAGGCGCGCTCGACGTGCCACTGCCCGTGCCCGACCCCCCGGTGGAGCCGGCCGAGCACGTGCGCCTGCCGCCGGTCCCGGGCGGGCGGCGGCTCACGCCGCGGCGGCTCGCACTCGCGGTCGGGGCGGTCGTCGTCGCGGCGGGGCTGCTGGAGGTCGGGCAGCTGCTCCCGGCCCCGGAGGTCGCCGCGTCGCCGTCGGACCTCGTGGTCCAGTACGGCTACTCCGTCCCGCTGCCCGGGGGGTGGGAGCACACCGGTGGCGAGCCCGGACGGCGGCGCGTCCTGCTCACCCCGAGGGACGCCCCGGACGGTGCCGAGCTGATCTCCGTCGAACGCACCGCCCTGGGCTACGACGCCACCCGCGAACCGGAGCGCGCGCACGCGGAGCTGCGCGCCGCCTACGCCGGCGGGCTCGCGGCCGGCGAGGCCCTCGAGGACCTCGATCCGGACGCCCGCTTCGCCGGACGCCCGGTGGTGCGGTTCCGCCAGCTCCTGTCCGGCGGAGCCGTGCACGTCGACTGGTACGTCGTCCTCGACGGGACGGACCAGCTCAGTGTCGGGTGCCGGTACGCGGGCCCGGCCCCGGCGGACGCCTGTGCGGAGGTGGTGTCGGGGGTCCGCGGCGTATGACCGCGGTGCGGCCCCCGCCTGCTCACCGGGCGCTCCCACCCGAGAGCGTTCCCGATCGTGAAGGGTGGTCCCGAACGGCCACGGGCGCCGCGGTCGCCCTGCGATCGTCACCGCAGAAGGCCGGCCACACCGGTGGCCGGACGAGCGATACCCAGGGGTGATGCGCGATGGCCGGTGGATTCGGGACGAGCGTCGAGGAGATGCAGCGGGCGGGCCGGCAGGTCCTGTCCGTGGACCAGGACGTGCGGTCGGAGCTGACGTCGCTGCGCACGCAGCTCGAGCCGCTCGCGGGCGCGTGGCGGGGCGAGGCGGCCACCGCGTTCGCCGGGCTGATGGCCCGCTGGGACGCCGACGCCCGTTCGCTGAGCGAGGCGCTGCGCGGGATCGGCGAGTCCATCCAGGGCTCGGGCCGGACGTACCAGCAGCAGGAGGACGCCCAGTCGTCCGCCCTGTCCGCGATCCGCCGGACGCTGGGCTGATCGCCGTGTCCGAGATCAAGGTGACGTTCGGCGAGCTCGCCGCCGCCCAGACCTCCGTCGCGGGCACCGCCCGGCGGATCGCCGCCCAGCTCGAGGACCTCAAGCGCCGGCTGGCGCCGCTGGCGGCCACGTGGGAGGGCCAGGCCGCCGTGGACTACGCCGCGAAGCAGCGGCAGTGGGACACCGCGGCGGCGGACCTGGGCGCGGTACTCGCCCGGATCGGGGTCGCGCTCGGCGCCGCGAACGACGGTTACCAGCAGGTCGAGCGGGCCAACGCCGGGCGCTGGACGTAACATCTCCACCGGCGCCGTCGCAGGCCGTTGACCTGGGGTTCCGCCGCGGGGAGGGGGCGTTTTGCACTCCCTTCCCCGCGGCGGGTACCCTGATGTTTCGTGTTGCGGCGGGTGGAGACCCGCGATCACCTCCGGGTGATCGTCTGCTGGTGCGGAGGTTCCGACCTCCGCGCGGCCGGCGTCCACAGCGCCGCACGATGAACGAGAGACGACCCTTCGAGGCATCCCGAGCCCGAGAACGACGAGGTAGATCCGTGTCCACGTACAGCCCCAAGCCCGGCGAGATCACTCGTGCCTGGCACGTGATCGATGCGTCCGACATCGTGCTCGGCCGCCTGGCCACCCACGCGGCGACCCTGCTGCGCGGCAAGCACAAGCCGACCTACGCCCCGCACATGGACACCGGCGACTTCGTCGTGATCGTCAATGCGGAGAAGATCGCGGTCTCGGGCAACAAGCGCACCGACAAGTTCGTGTACCGGCACTCCGGTTACCCGGGCGGCCTCCGGCAGCGCTCGGTCGGCGAGATGATCGAGAAGCACCCGGACCGGCTGGTCGAGAAGGCCATCACGGGCATGCTCCCGAAGAACCGTCTCGGCCGCGCCATGGCCAAGAAGCTGAAGGTGTACGCGGGTCCGTCGCACCCGCACGCCGCGCAGCAGCCGCAGCCGTTCGAGATCACCCAGGTCGCCCAGTGACCACGCCCAGCAACGAAGAGGGACAGCCCGTGACCACCCCCGAGGCCCCCGACCAGGAGGTCTACACCTCCGACTCGGACAACGCCGAGAACGACTACACGATCGGTGACGCGGCCGGCTACGACGCCGACGCCGCCGACACGGACGCTGTCGACACGGACATCGAGTCCGGCGAGGACTTCGCCGTCGACGCGCCCGTCGTGTCGGACCACCCCGTGCAGACGGTCGGCCGCCGCAAGGAGGCCATCGTCCGGGTGCGCCTCATGCCCGGCACCGGCAAGTTCCAGCTCAACGGCAAGCCGCTCGAGGTCTACTTCCCCAACAAGCTGCACCAGCAGCTCATCCGGGAGCCCCTCGTCACGGTCGAGAAGACCGAGCGCTTCGACATCTTCGCCAACCTCTCCGGTGGCGGGACGTCGGGCCAGGCCGGCGCGCTGCGCCTGGCCATCGCCCGCGCGCTCATCGAGGTCGACCTCGAGGACCGCCCGGCCCTGAAGAAGGCCGGCTTCCTCACCCGTGACCCGCGTGCCGTCGAGCGCAAGAAGTACGGCCTCAAGAAGGCCCGCAAGGCGCCCCAGTACTCCAAGCGCTGATCTCACCCGGATGCGTCGACTCTTCGGAACCGACGGCGTCCGAGGCCTGGCCAACGGCGAGCTCCTCACACCGGAGCTCGCCGTTGCCGTGTCCGCCTCGGCCGCCCGTGTGCTCGCCGCCCATCGTGGCGCCGCGAGCCGACCTGTCGCGGTCGTGGGCCGCGACCCCCGGGCCAGCGGCGAGATGCTCGAGGCCGCCGTTCTGGCTGGCCTCACCTCGGCCGGTGCGGACGCCGTGCGCGTCGGGGTGATCCCGACCCCCGGCGTCGCGCACCTGGTCGCGGAGCTGGGCGCGGACCTGGGTGTCATGATCTCGGCGTCGCACAACGCCATGCCGGACAACGGCATCAAGATCTTCGCCGCGGGCGGCCACAAGCTGCCGGACGCGATCGAGCTGGAGATCGAGCAGGCGATCGACGCCGGGCCTGCCCGGCACCGGCCGACCGGTGCCGCCATCGGTCGCGTCCGGGACCAGACGGACGCCGTGGACCGCTACGTCGCCCACCTCCTCACGAGCACCCCGCGGACGCTGGCGGGCGTCCGGGTCGTCGTGGACTGCGCGCACGGTGCCGCCGCCGAAGCCGCTCCGGCGGCCTACGCGAAGGCCGGCGCGCAGGTCGTGGCGATCCACGCCTCCCCGGACGGGCTGAACATCAACGACGGCGTCGGATCGACCCATCTCGGTCCGTTGCAGGAGGCCGTGGTCGCCCACGGCGCGGACCTGGGCATCGCGCACGACGGGGACGCGGACCGCTGCCTCGCCGTCGACGCGGCGGGTCACGTCGTCGACGGGGACAAGATCATGGCGGTGCTCGCGCTCGCCATGAAGGACGCCGGCACGCTCGTCGACGACGTCCTGGTCACCACGGTCATGAGCAACCTCGGCCTGCACATCGCCATGCGCGAGGCGGGCATCGGGCTGCGGGTCACGGGCGTCGGGGACCGGTACGTGCTGGAGGAGCTCCGCGCGGGCGGGTTCAGCCTCGGCGGCGAGCAGTCCGGGCACATCGTGCTCCCGGACCACGCCACCACCGGCGACGGTCTGCTCACCGCGCTGCGGCTGATGGCCCGGATGGCGGAGACGGGCTCGTCGCTCGCCGAGCTGGCCGGGATCGTCACGACGCTCCCGCAGGTGCTGATCAACGTGTCCGTGGGGGACAAGGCCACCGTCGCCGCGTCGGCTGCGGTGGCGTCGGCGGTCGCCGAGGCCGAGGCGGAGCTCGGGGACACCGGCCGCGTCCTGCTGCGCCCGTCGGGCACCGAACAGCTGGTCCGGGTGATGGTCGAGGCCCCCACGGCCGAGATCGCCCAACGCACCGCCACCCACCTCGCCGAGATCGTCGCCTCCGCCTGACCCCGAGCGCCGCGACCCGCGGGGGGAGCACCCCGCGAGTCGCGACCGGGGACCGCGCGAGTCGGGATGTGGGACCGCGCGAGTCGCGATGTGGGACCGCGCGAGTCGCGATGTGGGACGGCGCGAGTCGCGATGTGGGACGGCGCGAGTCGCGGTGTGGGACCGCGCGAGTCGCGGTCCACCGCCGCGCGAGACGGCACCCGAGCTGCTGGGCCGCAGCCTCGAACGAGGTGAGCCCCGGTCGTCAGGTCGGCTCGTCCCCGTCCGGCAGCAACGGCAGCACGACCCCGCGCGAATCCTGCGTGTGCCGGCCCTCGGTCCCCGGTAACCGGGCGGAGCCGCTGCGGGCCGGGCCGGTCGGACCGTGCAGCACCGCAGGGCCCTCGTCGTCGCTCCCGGGCATCGCGATCCGACGGACGACGCGCGCGAGCTCCGCGGCCAGGTCGGCCTGCCGGCCCAGTTCCCGGCCGACCAGGTCCGTCCGCTCCACCCACGTCCGTCCGCGTCCGTCCGGGCTGGCCTCCTCGATCGTCCGGCTGAGCCGGGCCGCGTCGGCGACGGCGTTCTGCAGCCGCTCCGCGAGCAGCGACAGCCCGTCCGCCGGTCGGTCCGCGTTCACACCCACCCCCCCGGACCGAGGACGACGGCGCCGTCGAACCCGGTCAGCGCAGCATGCTCGGCGGCACGGCTGCGCCTCGCCGCCCGCCCCAGTTCGTCCGCGAGCCCGGCGATCTCCTGCGCCGCCCGCCCGACGGTGAGCCGGAGCTCTTCGTGCTCGTCCGCGACCGCGCGCGGCAGCAACCCGTCGGGATCCAGCGCCGGGAGCCCGCCGAGGTCGGCTGCCAGCGCGGCCGCGAGTGCGGCGGCGGCGTCGAGCCCGTCGGGGTCGTGATGCAGGTCGGCACGCACGCCGACGAGCATCGCGCGCCATCCCCTCGGCGCGGGGCGCAACGGCGAAACCGTTCACGATCGTGCACGTCGAGGCCCCGCCGCAGGCCCGGCTCGGTTACCGCTTCGGGGTGAGGTCCACCAGCGTGGTGCTCGGGACCTTGCCGTCCACCAGTTCGTCCACCCGGTCCTCGTCGCAGAGCTGCTTGAGCAGGAAGGCCGTCATCAGCGCGCGGGTGATCCGGCGGGTCTTGCCGTTCGGGCTGCCGGAGAGCAGGAGATCCGTCCAGTGCGGGCCGGTCATGAACTCCGTGTGGCTCGCCTTCCCGATCGTGCGCAGCCACACGGGCCCGCCCGCGGCCTGCGCGATCGGCTCCGCGTGGCCGGCGACCGGCGCGACCGTGTCCTTGCCGGCCGCGATGTGCAGGGTGGGCACGGTGATCCGCCGGGCGGCGTCGATCGCGGACGGGCGGACCTCGGCCGCACCGAGGGTCACGACCGCGGCGACCTTCGGGTGGGCCGCGGCCGCCAGCAGCGCCGCCCCGGCCCCGGTGCCGTGGCCGGCCAGCGCGGTGCGCCGGGAGTCCACGCTGATCCGGCCGTCACCCAGCCGGACGCCGGCGCACACGTCGAGCGTCGTGCGCAGGTCTGCCGAAAACCGGGCGGCGCTGGGCAGCGGGCCCCGCTGGCTGGCCGGCGCGGCCGCGACGATGCCCCAGGACGCCAGGTGGCGCAGCAGCTCGGCGTAGCGCGACGGCGGCTGCAGCCAGTCGTGCCCGAACGCGACGGCGGGCAGGCCGAGGCCCTCCTCCGGGGCGTAGACGACGCCGGGCAGCCCGACGAGACCCAGGTCGCCGCGCAGGACCGCCTTGGGCCCGGGCCGGGACAGCTGCTCGAGCGCGTCCTTGGCGTTGCGCAGCGCGGGCGGACGGGTGAACGTGCTGGTCCGGCTCACAACCGCGAACGCTACCGCCGCCGCCCGCGGTGCGCCCACCCCGCCCGTGGCACGGGGACGTCGAGCAGCCTCCCGGTGAGGGTGCGCGGATCCGCACGCCGGATGTGGCGGTGACACTCCCGACCCCGATCCCGTCCCTCGATACCGCTCCGACCAGGCCGGAAAGCGTTCCGGCAACCTCACGAGCACCGTGCAGGAGCAGCTGCGTACGTCCGCGAAGTCCGTCGACTGCCCGGACGACCTCGAGGCGGAGGTCGGCGCGTCGGTGCAGTGCAACGTCGTCATGCCGGACCGCACCTTCGACGTCGTCGCCAAGGTGACATCGGTCGAGGGCGGCAACGTCGAGTTCGACATCAACGAGGTGTGAGCCTCCTGATCCGCCGCTAGCGTCTGCGGAATGCGAGGCGTCTGGACGGCGGAGCAGATCCGCGAGACCGAAGCCGTACTGCTCGAGCGCACCCCGGACGACGCCCTGATGCGACGGGCGGCGAGCGGGCTCGCGCTCCACGTGCGCCGGTTCCTCGGATCGACGGCCGGTCGGCGGGTGACGTTGCTGGTGGGCGCGGGCAACAACGGGGGCGACGCGCTGTGGGCCGGGGCGGAGCTGGCGCGCCGGGGGGCGCGCGTCACCGCGGTCCTGCTCGTGCCGGACCGGGCGCACCCGAGCGGGCTCGCGGCCCTGCGCCGGTCCCGCGCCCGGATCCTGACCGGCGACGATCCGGAGAAGGCCCGCGCGGCCGTGACCGGCGCCCACGTCGTCGTCGACGGGATCGTGGGGATCTCCGGGAAGGGTGCGCTACGGGAGCCCGCGGCGACGCTCGTCGCGGCGGCGGACGAGTCGGGGGTGCCGATCGTCGCCGTCGACCTGCCCAGCGGCGTGGACGCGGACACCGGCGCGGTCGACGGGCCGGCGGTACGGGCCGCGCTGACGGTCACGTTCGGCGCCCTCAAGCCCGTCCACGTGCTCGCGGCTCCGCGCTGCGGACACGTCGAGCTGGTGGACATCGGCCTCGGCCCGCTGCTCCCCGAGCCGCACGCCGAGGTCCTCGACGACGTCGACGCCGGCGAGCGCTGGCCGATCCCCGGACCGGCGGACGACAAGTACACCCAGGGCGTCGTGGGGATCGCGGCCGGCTCGTCGACCTATCCGGGGGCGGCCGTGCTCAGCGCGGGCGCCGCGGCCCTCGCCACCAGCGGCATGGTCCGGTTCGCCGGGTCCGCGGCCGACTGGGTGCGCGGGCGCTGGCCCGAGATCGTCGCCACGGACACCGTCGACGACGCGGGGCGGACCCAGGCGTGGACGGTCGGACCCGGCATCGGCACGGACGACGAGGGTCGCGACGTCCTCGCCACGGTGCTCGACCGCGACGTCCCGGTCTGCGCGGACGCGGACGCCATCACCCTGCTCGCCCGCCACGAGGACCTGCGCGAACGCGTCGCGGGGAAGCCCGTGGTGCTCACTCCGCACGCCGGTGAGTTCGCCCGGATCGCGGGGGAGGTGGGCACAGACCGGATCGCCTCGGCCCGCCGGGCCTCGGCCGCGCTCGGGGTGACGGTGCTGCTCAAGGGCAACGCGACGGTCATCGCCGCCCCAGAAGGCCGCACGCTCGTCCACCCCTCGACCGACGCCTGGGCCGCCACGGCGGGCTCGGGCGACGTGCTCTCCGGGATCCTGGGTGCGCTTCTCGCCGCCGGTCTCGAACCGCTGTGGGCGGCCGGGTGCGCGGCGCACGTCCACGGCAAGGCTGCGTCCCTCGCGGCGCACGGGGGCGTTCCGGAAGTCCCCGGGGTGCCCGCGCCCGCGTCGTACCTGCAGCTGATGATCACGGAGGCGATCCGGCTCGTCCGGCAGGCGGCGCTCGCGGCGTGAGCTCTGCTCTGCGCACCCCACCGCACCGCTCTGCGCACCCCGCCACCGCGACGCGCGCGGATCGGTGCGACGCGCGCGGTCGACGGCGCGCGTGGCGCCACACGGCGTCGGGCGGGCCGGTGCGTGGGTGTGTGCAGGGCAACGGCGCGTCGGTGTGCGCAGAGCAGAGGCCCCGCGCACGGACCGGACGGCCGCGGGTGCGCCTGATCGATCCGGAACTTGTCGGGCACGGATGCGATGATGCGGACGTGCCCGAGCTCCCCGGCCATGGCCCTGTCCGCCCCACGTCCCCCGCGCCGCCGCGCGCGGAGGCGATAGTCGATCTCGACGCGATCCGGCACAACGTGCGCCTGCTCTCCGGCGCCGCGGCCGCGTCCGGCGCCGGGATGATGGCGGTGGTCAAGGCCGACGCGTACGGCCACGGCGCCGTCCCGGTGGCCCGCGCGGCCCTCGGCGCGGGAGCGTCCTGGCTGGGCGTCTGCACGCTGGAGGAGGCGCTGGAGCTGCGTGCCGCCGGGATCACCGCGCCCGTGTTGTCGTGGCTGCACGTGCCGGACGAGGACTTCGCGCCCGCCGTCGCCGCGGGCGTCGACCTGTCCGTGTCGTCGGTGCGTCATCTCGCCGGGGTGCTCGACGGCGCCCGGCGCGCCCGCCTCCCCGCGCGGCTGCACCTCAAGGCGGACACCGGCCTGAGCCGCAGCGGCGTCACCCCCGCCGAGTGGCCCGAGCTGCTGGACGACGTCGCGAAGGCCGTGGCGGCCGGCCGGGCCGAGGTGGTGGCGGTCTGGTCGCACCTCGCCCTTGCGGACCAGCCGCGCCATCCGGTCATCGACCGGCAGCTCGAACGACTCACCGCCGCGTGGGAGGAGGCGCGGGCGCACGGGTTCACCCCGATTCGCCACCTCGCGAACTCGGCGGCCACGATGACCCGCCCGGACCTGCACCTGGACCTGGTGCGCCCGGGCATCGCCGTCTACGGGCTGGACCCGCTCGACCGGCCCGTCGCCGAGTCCCCGCTGCGCCCGGCGATGACCTTCCGGGCCCGGGTCGCCCTGGTCAAACGGGTACCGGCCGGGGAGGGGGTGTCCTACGGCCACGAATGGACGACGCCGCGGGAGACCACCCTCGCGGTGGTACCCGCCGGTTATGCCGACGGGGTGCCGCGGCGGCTGAACGCGAACGGCCGGATGCGGGTGTGGCTCGCGGGCCGGTCCCGCCCGGTGGTGGGCCGGGTGTGCATGGACCAGATCGTCGTCGACTGCGGGGACGACGTCGTGCGCGAGGGCGAACCCGCGGTCCTGTTCGGCGCGGGCGACCACGACGGCCCCACCGCCCAGGAATGGGCCACCGAGCTCGGCACCATCCACTACGAGATCGCCACCGGCGTGCACGGCGCCCGGGTCACGCGCACCCTCCTGAACCAGGACGGGGGCCGGTGATGGCGAACCGCAGGCTCTGGCAGGCCCTCGGCGTCGCGGGAGGAGTCGCCGGTGCCGCGGGCGCGGCCGTCGGGGTGGGGGTCGCCGCGCGCAAGCGTTCGCAGATCGCCACGGACCGGCGTCGCCTCGCGTCGGAGATGTCCCGCGGGATCCCCGACTCCCTGCCCTCGGGCCGGGAGTGCTCGGTCACCGCCGACGACGGCGTGCGCCTCGCCGCGGAGGAGATCGAACCGTCGGGTGGCCGGACGCCGGGGCTCACGGTCGTCCTCGTGCACGGCTTCGCGCTGGACCGGCGCACCTGGCAGTTCCAGCGGCGCAGCCTCTCCGAGCTGGGCGAACCGGCCGTCCGGGTCGTCCTGTACGACCAGCGCAGCCACGGCCGCTCCGAGCGGGCCGCGCAGGAGAGCTGCACGCTCGAGCAGCTGGGCAAGGACCTGGCCACGGTCATCCGCACCCTGGCGCCCGCCGGTCCGCTCGTGCTCGTCGGTCACTCGATGGGCGGCATGACGCTGATGGCGCTGGCCGAGCAGCAGCCGGAGCTGTTCCGGGAGCGCGTCGCCGGCGTCGGGCTGATCTCGACGTCCGCGGGCGAGATGGGCAGCGCAGGCCTGCCCGGCACGCTGCTGTCCCGGCACAACCCGCTGACCCGCGGGGTCGGGCTGCTGGCGCGGGTGCAGCCGTCGCTGGTCGAGGGCGTGCGCAAGGCCGCGGGCAACCTCATCTGGGGCATCACCCGGCGCTACGCCTACGGGAACCAGTCCGTCGACCCGGCGCTCGTGGACCTGGTGGACACCATGATCGGCGTGAACGCCGTGGACGCGCTCACGGACTTCGTGGACACCCTCGGCACGCACGACCGGATCGCCGCACTGCCCGGGCTGGCCTCGGCCGAGGTCCTGGTCGCCGCGGGCACCGCGGACCAGGTCATCCCGTACTCGCACAGCGAGCGGATCGCCGCCGAGCTTCCCGACGGCCACGCTGGTCACCATGCCCGGCGTCGGACACCTGCCGATGCTGGAGGAGCACGAGGTGATCGACGAGGCGCTGACGGGGCTGATCCAGCGGGCGGCGAAGCGCGCGAGCCCGAAAGGCCTACGGAAGCTGCGGAGGCGGGCGTGAGCGTCGGCCAGGTGCTCTGGGGGGCGGAGGTCGAGCTCCCGGGCGTCGAGGACACCGAGGCGTTCGGCGAGGCGCTCGCCGCCGAGCTGGGCCCCGGCGATCTCGTGGTGCTCTCCGGGCCGCTCGGCGCGGGCAAGACCGCGCTGGTCCGGGGCCTGGGCCGGGGCCTCGGCGTGCGCGGTGCGGTCACCTCGCCCACCTTCGTGATCGCGCGCGAGCACAAGGCGGGCCCGCGCGGGGTCCCGCTGGTGCACGTCGACGCCTACCGGCTCGGCATGGGCGGTGGCAGCATCGCGGACGAGCTGGACGACCTGGACCTGGACACGGACCTGACCGCCGCGGTCGTCGCCGTCGAGTGGGGCGAGGGCGTCGCGGAGCGGCTGGCGGACCGGCACGTGCTCGTGCGCCTCGACCGGCGCCCGGACGACGTACGGGTGGCCCGCGCCGAGAGGGTGAGCACATGATCGACGCGGTGATCTTCGACTGGGGCGGCACGCTCACGCCCTGGAAGACGATGGACTTCCACGCCGGCTGGCGGACGTACGCGGACGTGCTGCACGGCGACGACGCCGAACGCGCCGCCGCGGCGGCCGCCGCCCTCGCCGAGGCGGACACCGGCCGCTGGGCCGCCGTGAAGGACAGCAGCGCGGCGTTCACGCTCGCGCACGTCCTGGCCGACGCCGGGCTGGACGCCTCCTCGGAGCTGCACGGGGACGCGCTGGAGGCCTACCGGGAGTTCTGGGTGCAGGCCACGCACACGGACCCGGAGGTCGAGCCGATGCTGCAGGAGCTCAAGCGGCGCGGGCTCAAGCTGGGGGTGCTGTCCTCGACGGCATGGCCCGGCGAGTGGCACGAGGAGTGGCTCCGGCGGGACGGCGTGCTGCACTACTTCGACGCCGTCACCTGGAGCAGCGACCTGCCCTGGACCAAGCCGCACCCCGAGGCGTTCCTCGCGGCGATGAAGGCGGTCGGCGTCGACGATCCCGCTCGCTGCGTCTACGTGGGGGACCGGCCCTACGACGACATCAGCGGCGCGAAGGGCGTCGGGATGAAGGCCGTGCTGGTCCCGCACAGCGACATCCCGGTCGACCAGCGAGTGCCGGTGGACATCGAGCCGGACGGCGTGGTGCAGCGCCTCGCGGAGCTGCCGGGGCTGATCCGCACCTGGTAGCCGGGCGCTCCGCGAGCGCTCGTAGGCTCGGGGCGTGCTCGTGCTGGCTCTGGACACCGCGACGCCCGCAGTTTCGGCGGGCGTCGTCCGCCTCGACCCCGACGGCACCGTCGCCGAACTCGCCGCCCGGGTCGTCCACGACGGCCGCAAGCACGGCGAGCTGCTCATGCCCGGTGTGCTGGCCGCCTGCGCCGACGCGGGCGTGACGCTGCGGGAGATCGAGGCGGTCGTCGTCGGCGCCGGACCGGGACCCTTCACCGGGCTGCGGGTCGGGATGGTCACCGCCGCCTCGCTCGGGGACGCGCTCGGGATCCCGGTGCACGGCGTGTGCTCCCTCGACGCGATCGCTGCCGACGCCGTCGGCGACGGGATCGGCGGGAACCTGCTGGTCGCCACCGATGCGCGGCGCCGCGAGGTCTACTGGGCCGCCTACGACGCCGAGGCCCGCCGGCTCACCGGGCCGACGGTGGAGCGGCCGGACGCGCTGGCCGAGCGGATCCCCGGCCTCGGCCTGGCGGCCGCCGCGGGGTCGCTCGTGGAGCAGTTCGGGCTGCCCGTCCGTGGGCCGCAGGCGCCGACCCCGCGCGGGCTCGTCGCCGCGGCCGTGGACCTGCTCGGCTCCGGAGCGGAGCCGGGTCCCCTCGAACCGCTGTACCTGCGCCGGCCGGACGCCGTGCCGCCCGGGGAGCGGAAGCCGGTGATCGCGTGACGATCGAGACGGTCCGGATCGGGCCGCTCTACCGCGCAGACGCGGAGCGCTGCGCCGAACTGGAGCGGATCCTCTTCCCCGGAGACGATCCCTGGCGGGCCCAGGCCTTCCGGGAGGAGCTGACGAACGGCCTGCCGTACTTCGCGGCGCGGGTGGGCGACGAGCTCGTCGGCTATGCGGGCCTGGGGTTCGTCGCGGGACCGCCCCAGGCGGAGGCCGAGGTGCACACCATCGGCGTCGATCCCGCGCACCAGGGCCGCGGCATCGGCCGCCGACTGCTCGACGAGCTGCTGCGGATCGCGGACCAAGCGCACGCGACGGTGTTCCTCGAGGTCAGGACGGACAACGAGGCCGCGCAGGCGCTCTACGCCGCGACCGGCTTCACCGTCGTCGGGCTCCGGAAGCGGTACTACCGGCCGAGCATGGCGGACGCGTTCACGATGAAGAGGCCTGCGCGATGACAGGAGAACGCCGGATGAACAGCGCGGGCATCGTGCTCGGCATCGAGACCTCCTGCGACGAGACGGGCGTCGGCATCGTGCGGATCTCCGCCGACGGGGTCCCGGAGCTGCTCGCGAACGAGATCGCGTCCAGTGTCGAGGAGCACGCGCGCTTCGGCGGCGTCGTCCCCGAGGTCGCGTCCCGCGCGCACCTGCAGGCGATGGTTCCGGCGGTGCACCGGGCCCTCGCGACCGCCGGGATCACCGGCCGGGACGTCGACGCGGTCGCCGTCACCGCAGGTCCGGGGCTCGCCGGCGCGCTGCTCGTCGGGGTCGCGGCCGCGAAGGCCTACGCCGCGGCGTGGGGCGTCCCGCTCTACGGGGTGAACCACCTGGCCGCGCACGTCGCCGTCGACACGGTGCAGCACGGGCCGCTGCCGCCCGCGCTCGCGCTGCTCGTCTCCGGCGGGCACTCCAGCCTGCTCGCCGTCCCGGACCTCGCCGGCCCGGTCACCCCGCTCGGTGCCACGATCGACGACGCCGCCGGCGAGGCCTTCGACAAGGTCGCGCGGCTCCTCGGCCTGCCGTTCCCCGGCGGCCCGCACGTCGACCGGGCGGCGAAGGAGGGGAACCCGGCGGCGGTCCGGTTCCCGCGCGGGCTCACCGGCCCGCGGGACGCGCCGTTCGACTTCTCGTTCTCCGGGCTGAAGACCGCGGTGGCACGGCACGTCGAGGCGTTGCAACGGGAGGGGACGCCGGTGCCGGTCGCGGACGTCGCGGCGTCGTTCCAGGAGGCGGTCGTCGACGTGCTGACGGCGAAGACCGTCCGCGCGGCGCGGGAGCACGGGATGGACACGGTGCTGCTCGGCGGCGGGGTGGCGGCGAACTCGCGCCTGCGGGCCCTGGCGCAGGAGCGCTGCGACGCCGCCGGCCTGACGCTGCGGGTCCCGCGGCCGGTCCTGTGCACGGACAACGGAGCGATGGTGGCGGCCCTGGGCGCGCACCTGCTGCGGGCCGGTGCGGCCCCGTCCCCGCTGGACCTGCCCGCGGACTCGAGCCTGCCCGTCACCGAGGTGCTGGTCGGCTGACGCTCGAGTGGCTCGAGCGTCAACGGCCGCCGCTGGAGCCACTCGAGCGGCGGCAGTACGGGACGCGCCGCGGTGCCTGAGTGGCTCGAGCAGCGCAGGGTGGCGCTTGAGCCGCTCAAGCGTCAGAGGCCAGCAAGCCCGCCCGCGGGAAGCAGTTCAGGCGCAGACGACGTGGCTCAGCAGGTGCCGCGCGCCCGCGCGTAGGTCGTCCAGGGCGATCGCCGAGCCGGCGAGGTGCCGGAGCAGGGCCTGCTGGAACAGGCCGTCGAAGGTCGCGTAGGCCATCGCGGAGCTGCAGGTGGGGGCGTTCCCGGAGAGCTCCGCGTACCGGCTGACGATCCGCCAGATCATCCGCTCCAGGCTCTCGTCGATGTCCGCGACGTCCGCCCGGAACGACTCCTCGAACAGCGACTGCGAGCGCAGGTCGTACCAGAGGCGGTGCAGCAGCGCCTCCCCCACCAGCGTGTCCACGAGCCCGTCCGCGAAGTCCCGGGCGAGGGCGTCCGGGTCCTCGGCGTCGGCGACGATCCCGTCGTAGCGCAGCACGCAGTGCGCCTTGTACTGCCGGACGCAGTAGGTGATCAGCTCGACCTTGTCCCGGAAGTAGTAGTGCAGCACCCCGTGGCTGAACTCGGAGTTCTGCGCGATCTCCCGCAGGCTCGTCCGCGCGTAGCCCAGCTCGGAGAGCGTCTGCAGCGCCGCGTCCGCGAGCTGCTTGCGGCGCTGCTCGAACTTGTCGACCTGGCGGCGGGAGATCCGTTCGGCGGGCTTGGTCACGCTGTCCGTCTCTCGGTCGGGGGAACACGGTCGGGCGCTGGTCGGGGCCAGGGTAGCCCAGACCTCCGGTCCTGACTCGACTCTGGACGATCGTCCAAAAAATCTTGACAGTCGTCCAAGATCCTCTCTACGTCGTGCCCTGCATCACCGATGCCGGCACAGAGGCGTGTCCACAAGGGAGGAAGCCGCATGAGTGGGTTCGATCTGACGGGGCGGAGGGCGCTCGTCACGGGGGCGCGTCAACTGCATCTACCCGGGCCTCGTCCCGACGGACATGGGCATGAAGCTCGCCGTCGAGACCGCAGGCCTCGGGCTGTTCGAGAGCACCGAGGCCGCCGTCGGAGCGGTCATCGAGCTCACCCCGTCGGGTCGCCTCGGCGCGGTCGAGGACATGGCGGACGCGGTGGTCTTCCTCGCCTCCGACGCGTCCAAATTCGTCAACGGCGCCGGCCTCCCGGTCGACGGCGGGATGGGAATGTGAGGACCGGGCCCACCGACAAGCCGGTCGTCGTCTACGGGGTCTCCGGCTACACCGGACGTCTGATCTGCGAGTACCTGCGCGAGTTCAACGTCTCGTTCATCGCCGCCGGCCGCGACGCGAAGAAGGTCCAGGCCGCCCTGGACAAGATCCCCGGCCTGGACACAGTGGAACACGACGTCGTCGAGGTCAGCCACGACGTGGCCTCGCTGACCGGCCTCTTCGAGGGCGCGTCGGTCGTCTGCAACACCGTCGGACCGTTCATCAAGTACGGACCGGAGGCCGTCGAGGCCGCGCTCGCCGCCGGCTGCCACTACACCGACACCACCGGCGAGCAGGACTGGACGCTGCACGCGAAGAACACCTGGGGCGAGGCGTTCGCCGAGAAGGGGCTGCTGCTCTCCCCGGGCATCGCGCAGATGTAGACGACGAGCGAGATCGCCGCGAACGTCGCGCTGGAGACTCCGGGCCTGGACACGTTGGACATCCTCGTGCTGTGGAAGGGCTACCCCACCTTCGCCTCCGCCCAGACGATCTTCACCATCCTCAAGGCGGACTGGTACCACCTGGTGGAGAACCAGTACGTGGCCTGGGACCACAAGGCGACCCGGGAGTGCGTCGTCCCCGGCTCGCAGGAACCGCGCTCACCGTCCGGTGGGGCGGCATGGCGCATCCCGTGTGGTTCTCCGACGACCCCCGCGTCGCGAACGTGACCGCCACGGGCGGCGTGTTCGACCGCGCGGTCATGGACGGCGTCGTCGCCACCACCGGCACGTTCGAGGAGCAGATCAAGCCCCTCGAGCCGGCCGCACAGGAGGCCGCACTGGCAGACATCGCCGCCGGCCTGCAGTCCGACATACCGCCCCGGGAGAACCCGCGGATCAACACCTCGATCGACCCCGTCCACGCGTCCGGTCCGCTGGGCCGCGCGCACGTGGCGATCCACGGCAACCAGAACTACAAGCAGGCCGGGCTGCTGCAGGCCTACGCGGCGTACTCGCTGCTGCAGCAGCCGCCGAAGCGCGTCGGGTTCGCGTCGGGCTGCCAGGCGTTCGGGCACCGGGAGTTGCTGGGCGTGCTGCGCCAACGGGCTCGTGCTCAAGCCGATCGTCACGATCCATGACTGACGCGGCCGACGGCTGACATGTCGCTGACCTACGGCATCCTGTCCGCCAACGACCCGACGGCGTTCTCCTGCGTCCTCGGGGTCACGCGGGCGGGCGCGGTGTGGTGCCCGATCAACCCGCGCAACGGCGCCGCGAAGAACCGGGAGCTGCTGGACCTCTTCGACTGCACCGCGCTGATCTTCCAGGCCTCCTGTGCGCCGGTGGTGAAGGAGATCGCCGGGGACCTGCCGGCACGGAGGAGCTGACGGCGTTCGTAAAGGCCCGGATCGGCAGCGTGAAGGCTCCCAAGCAGGTCGGGTTCCAGCCGGACCTGCCCCGCTCGACCGTGGGCAAGGTCCTCAAGACCGACGTCCGCCGGGACCCGCTCGGCCGCTGACCGGCGTTTCCGCGGCTCATCCCCGGTGCGCGGGAAACCTGCTCCGGCGAGGTTTCCCGCGCACAGGGCTAGCTGACGTGGGAGAGGAGGCGCAGCTCGTCGTCGGTGAGCTTCAGGTCGAGCATCGGGAGGAGGCCGTCGAGCTGCTCCCTCGTGCGGGCGCTCGCGATCGGGGCGGCGACCGTCGGCTGCGCCGCGAGCCAGGCCAGCGCCACGGACGCCATCGGCACCTCGTGGCCCAGCGAGATCTCCTCCAGCACGGCCAGGACCGCGCGGCCGGTGTCCGTCAGGTAGGCCCGGGCGCCCTCGGCGCGGACGCTGTCCACGGCCGGGCCGCCGTCCCGGTACTTCCCGGTCAGGAAGCCCTTGGCCAGCGCGTAGTACGGCACCGCGGCCAGGCCCTCGCCCTGCAGCAGAGGCGCGAGCGCGGACTCGAACTCCTCGCGTTCCATCAGGTTGTAGTGCGGCTGCAGGGCGCTGTAGGACGCCAGCCCGTCCCGCTTGGAGATCTCCAGCGCGGAGCGGAGCCGCTCGGCGGAGAAGTTCGACGCCGCGATCTCCCGGACCTTGCCCGCCTTCACCAGCGCGTCGAACGCGTCGAGCGTCTCCTCCTGCGCGGTGTCCGGGTCGTCCTTGTGCGCGTAGTAGAGGTCGATGCGGTCCGTGCGCAGCCGGCGCAGGGAGTCCTCCGCCGCGGCCGCGATGTTCTCCCCGCCCAGGCCCGCCCGCTGCGGCAGCGAGCCCACCTTCGTCGCGATCACGATCGAGTCCCGGTTGCCGCGCGCGGCCATCCAGTCCCCGATGATCGTCTCGGACTCGCCGCCCGAGTTCCCGGGTATCCGCCACATGTACGAGTCGGCGGTGTCGATGAAGTTCCCACCTGCGGCGACGTAGGCGTCGAGCACCTCGAACGAGGCGTCGGCGTCGGCCGTCCAGCCGAACACGTTGGCCCCGAGACAGAAGCGCGAGACGTCGAGAGTTCCGATCATCGGCATGGCCCGAGGGTACGGCGAAACGTGGAGTGGCGTGCCCGTTGAGGTGCTGGCACTCTCATGGGTAGAGTGCCAACGGCACAGACGGGTCGGGCCGCCCCGGCACCCGCGACGACGGGGCCCCGATCCACTGTCGATGAACAGCACCGGTCAGTACTGCGAAGTACGCGTGAGCGAAACCCCAGGAAGGGGAGGTCATCGTGGCGAACATCAAGCCGCTCGAGGACAAGATCGTCGTCCAGGCCAGCGAGGCGGAGACCACCACGGCCTCCGGCATCGTCATCCCGGACACCGCCAAGGAGAAGCCCCAGGAGGGCAAGGTCCTCGCGGTGGGCCCGGGCCGGGTCACCGACAACGGGACCCGCGTGCCGGTCGACGTGGCCGTCGGCGACGTCGTCATCTACTCGAAGTACGGCGGCACCGAGGTCAAGTACAACGGCGAGGAGTACCTCATCCTCTCCGCGCGCGACGTGCTCGCGGTCGTCAACTGACGCTGCGCGCCCCTGCGTGATCGTTACCTTCGCGTAACAGCCGCCGCCCCGGTGGTCCGTCGACCGTACGGGCCTCGGGGCGGTGGCATTTCTGCCCGATAGCTCTTTGAGATCGAGAGGCACAGATGGCGAAGCAGATCAGCTTCGACGAGGACACCCGCCGCGCGCTCGAGCGCGGGGTCAACCAGCTCGCGGACGCCGTCAAGGTGACGCTCGGCCCGCGTGGCCGGCACGTCGTCATCGACAAGAAGTTCGGCGGCCCGACAGTCACCAACGACGGCGTGACGATCGCCCGCGAGATCGACCTCGAGGACGCGTTCGAGAACCTCGGCGCCCAGCTCGCGAAGACCGTCGCCACCAAGACCAACGACGTCGCGGGCGACGGCACCACCACCGCCACCGTGCTCGCCCAGGCGCTCGTGCGCGAGGGCCTGCGCAACGTGGCCGCGGGCGCGAACCCCCTGGCGCTCGGCAAGGGCATCTCCGCGGCCGCGGACAAGGTCTCCGAGTTCCTGCTCGAGAAGGCCATCCCGGTCAACGGCGCCGAGCACATCGCCCAGATCGGCACCATCGCCTCCCGCGAGGAGGAGATCGGCCGGCTCATCTCCGACGCCATCCAGAGCGTCGGCAAGGATGGCGTGATCACGGTCGAGGAGGGCTCCACGCTCGCCACAGAGCTGGAGATCACCGAGGGCCTGCAGTTCGACAAGGGCTACCTGTCGCCCTACTTCGTCACCGACCCGGAGAGCATGGAGGCCGTCCTCGAGGACGCCTACATCCTGCTGCACCGGGACAAGATCAGCTCGATCCAGGACCTGCTCCCGCTCCTGGAGAAGGTGCTCGGCGAGGGCCGGCCGCTGCTCATCCTGGCCGAGGACGTCGAGGGCGAGGCCCTGTCCACGCTGGTCGTGAACTCGATCCGCAAGACGGTCAAGGTCGCCGCGGTCAAGTCGCCGTTCTTCGGTGACCGCCGCAAGGCCTTCATGGACGACCTCGCGATCGCCACCGGCGGCCAGGTCATCAACCCGGAGGTCGGGCTCAAGCTGTCCGAGGCCGGGCTGGACCTGCTGGGCCGCGCCCGCCGCATCGTCGTCACCAAGGACACGACCACGATCATCGAGGGCGCCGGCTCGGCCGACGCCATCGAGGGCCGCATCGCGCAGCTCAAGAAGGAGATCGAGGCCAGCGACTCGGACTGGGACCGCGAGAAGCTGCAGGAGCGGCTCGCGAAGCTCTCCGGGGGTGTCGCGGTCATCAAGGCCGGTGCCGCCACCGAGACCGCCCTCAAGGAGCGCAAGCACCGCATCGAGGACGCCGTCGCGGCGACCCGGGCCGCGGTCGAGGAGGGCATCGTGCCCGGGGGTGGTACCGCCCTGGTGCACGCCGCCGCCGCGCTCGAGGACCTCAAGCTCGAGGGTGACGAGGCGACAGGTGTCGCGATCGTCCGCCGTGCGCTGACCGCGCCGCTCTACTGGATCGCCGCCAACGGCGGGTTCGAGGGTGCGGTCGTCACCGCGAAGGTCGCCGAGCAGCCGTGGGGCAGCGGGTTCAACGCCGCCACCCTGGAGTACTCGGACCTGCTGGCCGACGGCGTCATCGACCCGGTCAAGGTGACCCGGTCGGCCGTGGTCAACGCCGCGTCCATCGCGCGCATGGTGCTCAGCACCGAGAGCGCCGTCGTGGAAAAGCCCGAGGAGGCCCCGGCTCCCGCCGCGGGCGGCCACGGCCACGGGCACGGCCACTGACCTTCCTGCACCACGGGGAACGGGCGGGCGACCGGATGGTCGCCCGCCCGTTCTCGTCAGGGAGGCTGCTCAGGCCATGCCGTGCGGAGCCCGGGTGTTGCCGATCTGCAGGGTCCGGTCCCGGCCGCGGATGATGTCGTCCCGCTCGTGCTCGGAGAGACCGCCCCAGACGCCGTAGGGCTCGTGGACCTCGAGGGCGTGCCGGCGGCAGAGATCCATGACGGGGCAGCTTTCGCAGACTTCCTTCGCCCGGGCCTCGCGGTTGGCCCGGGCGGGGCCGCGCTCCCCCTCGGGGTGGAAGAAGAAGGCGCTGTCCATCCCTCGGCATGCTCCGTGCATCTGCCAGTCCCAGACCTCCGTGACCGGTCCGGGCAGTCGTCGAACGTCGGCCACCGTCATCACCCCTGCGCATCGGATCTCGTGTTCGACTGCGAGATTCCCATGCTGGAACCAGTCCAAACCTTGTTCACGCGAAGTTTTTCGACGAGTTTCGGGCCGTCGGCGCGTCGCGCGCGACCCGCCGTCGTCACAGCCCGGAGTTGCCGTGGGGACCCGGGCCCCGGACGATGGCGCGGTGCACCCGGAGGCGACGACGACATCCGTGTCGCCGACGTACCCCGACATCGCCGGTCCCGACAGCTCGGCAGCGGAACATCCCCGGCTCACCGTCGCCGCCGCGGCGCGCCGGCTCGGCGTCGCCCCGGCGACGTTGCGGACCTGGGACCGCCGCTACGGCCTCGGCCCGCGGGAGCACCGCCCCGGCCAGCACCGCCGCTACTCCGGTGCGGACCTGGCCCGCCTCGAGCTGATGCAGCAGGCCCTCGTCCGTGGGGTGTCCCCGGCGGAGGCCGCCCGGTTCGCGCTGTCCGCGGCGACCCTCCCGACGGCCCGGCCCGCGGCGGAGCCGGCCCGCGGCCCGACCGGCGGACCGGGGCCGGAGAGCGGCCCCGGCCCGGACGTCGGCCCGGGGCCCGGCGGCCCGGCGACCGCCGAGGCGTACCCGGGCGGGCGCGTCCGGGTCGGCGGCCGGATGTTGTCGATGCCGAGGGCCGGACGCCGGGCCCGCGGCCTCGCCCGGGCGGCCCTGACGATGGACAGCGGGACGGTCCGCGAGCTGCTCCTGGACTCCGCGGAGGCGGACGGGCTGCAGCGGACCTGGGACGAGGTCGTCCGCCCGGTGCTGAACGGGATCGCCGAGCGTTGGGCGTCCACCGGGACCTGCGTGGAGATCGAGCACCTGGTCAGCGAGGCCGTGCTCGCCGTCTGCGCGGCCCGGTCGCTGCAGGGCCCGCCGGCGCACGACGGCCGGCCCGTCGTGCTCGCCTCGGCCCCGTGTGAGCGACACCACCTGCCGCTGGCGGTGCTCGCCGCGGTCCTGGCCGAACGCGGGGTCCCGTGCCGGTCCCTGGGTGCGGACCTGCCGGTCGACGCCCTGGCGTCCGCGATCCGGCGGACCGCGCCGGTCGCGCTGGTGCTCTGGTCCCAGAGCAGGAGCACCGCGTCACCCGGGGTGATTCGCGGCCTGCCCGTCACTCGACCGAGGGTCCGCTCGTTTGTGGCAGGGCCGGGTTGGACGAACGTCGGGCTCCCGGCGCCGGTGACCCACCTGGAATCCCTGGCCGACGCCACCGACCAACTGACCCAGGCCGCCCTTCCCTAGCTGCGACGTGTGAGTGAAGAAAGAACGAGAACTACCTGAATGGTCTCCACCCACATAGCGCATCCCGAGCTGTGGTCCATCGCGTTCGGCCCCCGTCCCGGCGTGTCGGTGGTGTCACCGCGCCGAGCGGATCCGACGGCGCGCTGGACGGCCGCCGTGGCGCTCGGAGGACAGGGCCGCTACGCCGCCGCGGCAGCCCTCCTGGAGGTGCTGGCGGCGGACCCGCGGACGCCGCGGGCGCTCGCCGCCCACGCCGCGGTGACCCGCGCGTCGCACCTGCGTCAGCTCGGCGGGCACGGCGCCGCGGCCCGGTTCGACGGCCTCGGGATCAGGCTCGCGACGGCCGCGGGCCGGCCGGACCCGGGCGCCGCGGCGCTGGGGATCGACGCCCGCACCGCGCTCGTCGACGGGCTGGTCGGGCTCGCCGCC
This sequence comes from Pseudonocardia sp. T1-2H, assembly GCF_038039215.1. Taxonomy (NCBI): domain Bacteria; kingdom Bacillati; phylum Actinomycetota; class Actinomycetes; order Pseudonocardiales; family Pseudonocardiaceae; genus Pseudonocardia; species Pseudonocardia sp. T1-2H. The sequence continues at coordinate 5,665,085 of NZ_JBBPCL010000001.1, read as the reverse complement.
GACGCCGTCGGCCGCGCCGATGCCGCAGCGGCCACCTCCCTCTTGACGAGGGCGGACGCCGTCCTCGGGGACTGCGCCGGGCCGCGCTCGACGATCCGGGCCGGCTGGGTCCGGGCCGAGATCGCCCTGCTGCGCGGAGATCCGGCCGTGGCCGTCCGGGCCGCGGCGGACGCGGTCGCCGGCGCCCGGCGGTGGGGCTCCGCACGGCATCTCCTGAAGTCCCGGCTCGTGGCCGAGGTCGCCGGGCTCGTGGCCGCCCGGGCCGGCCTCGTCGAAGGCGCGGGGAGTGCCGGGAGCGCGCGCCTGGACGCCCTCGCGGAGGAGGCCGGCGAGCTCGGCCTGCTCCCGCTCCGCTGGGCCGCCCTGCTCGCCGCCGCGGGACTCGCCGGGGCCGCCACGGACGGTCCGCCCGTCGGGCGCCGGGGACCGCACAACCCGTCCGGGGCAGCGGTTCGCACAAACGAGCGACACGGCCGAACGGCACCGGAATCGGTGAACGGTGCGGCGAGCGACGCGGCACGCCGACGACACGCCGCCGCTCACGCGCTGAGCGCGATGTTCACCCGAAGTGATCCGCAACTGCGCCGGCTGATGAGGGAGGTGGTGTAAATGGCCCCGGGAAACGCGGTACGGTAATTACTCCATTCGGGCCTTGTCACCCACATGACAAGCGCCGTTCGGCGCAAGGGTCTCTAATGGAGGGCACAAACCCGCCCTGATCGTGTCAAGGTGAGCCTGTCACCCGCCGAAGCGGAGGGTGACACATCACCCGGCTGCAGGAAGCTGCAGGAAGGAATCGTCGTGACGACGGTACTCATCTGCGACGATCGTCGCAGCGTCCGCGAAGGTCTTACCCGCGTGATGTCCGCTGTACCGGGGGTGCACAGGATCGACTGCGTCGCCCACGGGGACGAGTTGCTGGCCCGGTTCTCCCGGCAGCCGGTCGACGTTGTCCTGGTCGGCACCCAGCGTGCCGTGCCCACCGGTGTCGAGGCCACGCGCCGTCTGGTCGCGGCGCACCCGCAGGCCAACGTCATCGTGTTCGGCGCCCCGGACGACGCGGGCAGCATCGCCGCGGCCATCGCCGGGGGCGCTCGTGGCTACCTCCGGTGGGACGCCTCCCGCCCGGAGCTCGTGGCCGCGCTCGCGCACACGCTCGCCAGCACCGCCGTACCCACTCCGCGGGCACCCGCGGACCCCGGCGTGCAGCTCACCGAGCGCGAGCTCCAGGTGCTGCGCGGCATGAGCCAGGGCAAGAGCAACGGCCAGATCGGCCGCGAGCTCTACCTCTCGGAGGACACGGTCAAGACGCACGCGCGCCGGCTGTTCCGCAAGCTCGGCGTGCGGGATCGCGCCCAGGCGGTCGCCCACGGCTTCCGCCGCGGACTGGTCTCCTAGTCTTCCCGGGCCGGCCCGCGCCGGCCTGCCGCGCCGGGGTCCGTCCCCGCCGCCTCGCACGACCCGGACGGGGGTCCGGGAGCACGACCACACGACACGTCAGGGGGTGCCGTGGCCGCCCGAGGGTGGCCACCGCACCGGCCCCGTGTCGCCCCGGCCGGAGCCGGGTGTCCCGCGTGACGACACCCCGCGCCGGCCTTTCGCCGTTTCGCCGTCGTGCATCTGTGTGTGGACCGCACAGGGGATCGACGGGCATCGCCCGGGCCCTTGGTGCCCGCCACCGCATGTGCCCGTCCGGCCACGGAACGTCGGTCTGAGGTCTCTTTTCGGTAGTTCCGTCTCCGTGACCGTTCGCCGACGCCCGGCGACCCATGGGCGGTCAGAGTCGATCGGAGGCAACTTCCGGGGCCTCCCGGCGTCTTCGCAGAGGAGGAGCGGGTCGTCTCCCGCCCGGCGCCTTCGCTACGGTGATCGGCGCTGATGGCCAGATTCCGGCACTCTGCGTGGTCGGCCTCACGAACGGATGATGACCAACATGTTGCGTAACGCCTGGACGACTCTGCGCGATGAGTGAAGCGACAGACGTTCCCGACGAGCTGGTGGCACTTGCGATGGCAGGTGACCGCAGAGCGGTCGAACGTGTACTGGCCACCATCCGGCCTCTGGTCGTGCGGTACTGCCGCGCCCGGCTCGGACGGATGGACCGCTCGTCCGTCTCGGCGGACGACGTCGCGCAGGAGGTGTGTCTGGCCGTGCTGACGGCCCTACCCGGGTACCGCGTCCAGGGGCGACCGTTCCTGGCGTTCGTGTACGGCATCGCGTCGCACAAGGTGATCGACGCGCACCGTGCCGCGACCCGTAACAGATCCGAGCCGGTCGCGGACGTCCCGGACGCCCTCGACGGCTCCGACGGCCCGGAGCAGCGCGCCCTGCGCGGCGAGCTCTCCGGCCAGATGGCCCGGCTGCTCGACCAGCTCCCCGAGAAACAACGGGAGATCATCGTCCTGCGCGTCGTGGTCGGCCTCTCCGCGGAGGAGACTGCGGACGCGGTCGGCTCCACCCCGGGCGCCGTCCGCGTCGCCCAGCACCGCGCACTCGCCCGACTACGCAGGAACATGCCCGAGGAGGAGGTGGTCTGAGTGCCCGACCAGGACGACAACCCGTTCAGCCGGAACTCCCGCCGGTCCGCCAACGGGCGCCGCACCAACGGCGGCAACGGTGCGCACCCGGACGGCATGGTGACCCGTCCGATCCCGCTGCACGGCCGTGAACGCCGCGCCGCGGACGACCCGAACGACGGCGGCTTCGCCGAGGAGCCGATCGACCTCGTCGCCGTGCAGGCGGACGACGAGCTGATCAACGCGCTCTCCGCCGGCCTCTCCGTCTCGTCGCCGGGCCTGTCCGGTTACGACGACGACGACCGAGTGGTCGCGATGCTCGCCGCCTGGAAGGCCGAGGTCGACGCCGATCCGATCCCGGAGCTGGTCAGCACCGACAAGGCCGTGCAGGCCGTCGAGTCGGGTGCGCCCCGCTCGGCCCGGCGCCGGCACCTGATCCCGCTCGCCGGGGCCGCCGCGCTGCTGGTCTTCAGCATCGGCGGTGTCTCGCTCGGTGCGCACGACGCGCAGCCGGGGGACCCGCTGTTCGGGGTCACCCGGGTGCTGTACAGCAACGTCGCGGAGTCGCGGCAGGCCGCGTTCGAGGTGCGGGACCGGATCGCCGCCGTCAACGACAAGCTGGCCCACGGGGACACCGCCGGTGCCCAGCGGGACATCGCGGACCTCGCGCCGCTGCTGGCGAAGGTGCAGCCGGACGAGGGCAGGACCTACCTCGCCGCGCAGCAGGAGTTCCTCGCCGCCAAGGTGTCGGAGACGCCCTCGGGGACGCCGACGGATCCGAAGGCGCCGCTGTCGGACGGCACCCCGCCGCCCTCCCCCCGGGGACCGAGGGCCAGCCGGAACCGGTGATCCCACCGGCGTCGGGCACCTCGTCCTCGCCGGGCGCCGGGCCGAGCAACCCCGGCACGGGAACGTCGCCGGGTAGCACCTCGGGCACCGGGACCGGTTCGGGTGACCCGCGGACGCCGAACCGGCCGGGCACGAGCGCGCCGGGCAGCGGCACGTCGTCGGAGGCCCCGTCGTCCTCGACGGCGCCGTCCTCCAGCACCGAGCCGACGCCCAGCTCGGAGGGCGCCCCGGACGCGACCCCGTCGTCCTCGAGCGCCCCGGCCACCCCGACGGCCTCGGGCACGACGACGTCGGGCACCACGACGTCGGGCACCACCACGGCGAAGTCGTCCGGGACCGGCACCTCCACGGCGGGGACCACCTCCACCCCCGCCTGACGCCCGAACGACGACGGCCCCCGATCTCCGTTCCGACGGAGGTTCGGGGGCCGTTCTCGTGCGTGGGGAGGGCCGGACTCAGCTGTCCGCGATCATCGCGTCCGCGTAGCCCCGGCAGTACTCCCAGGTGACGTACTGGGCCGGGTCCGGGTCGAACGCAGGCTCGTGCGGGCGCATGTGTCCCTCCTCGAGGAGCTGCTGCAGGCTCGCACGCAGCAGGTTCCACTCGTGGAAGTGCTGCTCCCCGCAGTCCCCGCAGTCCACCACGATGCCGCGGACGCCACGGTGCTCCAGCAGGGCCTGGTAGACGGCGAGATCGGCGAGGTCCGCGCGGACCTCCTCCTGCTCGTCCGGGCCGAGCTCCTCGTGCTCGTCACTGTGCTCGTCTTCCAGCGACAGGGCAGGGTCCTGCGGGTCGCCCGCGAAGGGGTCCGGTGGCAGGGCATCCGATGACACAGGGTCCACGGTACCTCGTCGGAGAGGGCCGGCCGCCCCGGGCCGCGTCGCCGAACGGGTGTGTTCACCCTCGGGGAACGCGGTGTGGCCGGGACCTCCCGCGGTGGCCCGCGAAGGGTTCTCGTGCACCGATACGATGGTGGGTACGGCGGCGACGCCGTGTCCGGGAGTCGGTGAAGGGTGCACGACCAATCATGACGAACGAGCCATCATGACCAGCGAGACGGCCGGACTGCCGCCGAAGTTCGCGATGCTCGGCCTGACCTTCGACGACGTGCTGCTGTTGCCCGCCGAATCGGACGTCGTCCCGAGCGGGGTGGACACGAGCACGCAGCTGAGCAGGCGCGTCCGGATCCGGGTGCCGCTGGTGTCCTCCCCGATGGACACCGTCACCGAGGCCCGGATGGCGATCGCCATGGCCCGCGCGGGCGGGCTCGGCGTGCTGCACCGCAACCTGTCCGCCGAGGAGCAGGCCACGCAGGTCGAGGTGGTCAAGCGCTCCGAGGCCGGGATGGTCACGGACCCGGTGACGTGCTCGCCGGAGGCCACGCTGGCCGAGGTCGACGCGCTGTGCGCCAAGTACCGCATCTCCGGCCTGCCGGTGACGGACACGGGCGGCCGGCTCGTCGGCATCATCACCAACCGGGACATGCGCTTCGAGATGGACCACGACCGCCCGGTGCACGAGGTGATGACCCCGACGCCGCTGATCACCGCGCGGGTGGGTGTCACGGCGGAGGCCGCACTCGGCCTGCTGCGCCGGCACAAGCTCGAGAAGCTGCCGATCATCGACGGCGACGGCGTGCTGCGCGGCCTGATCACGATCAAGGACTTCAACAAGACCGAGAAGTACCCGCTGGCCACCAAGGACCCGGACGGCCGGCTCGTCGTCGGCGCCGCGGTCGGGGTCGGCGAGGACGCGTACTCCCGCGCGATGGGCCTGGTCGAGGCGGGCGTGGACGTGCTGATGGTGGACACCGCGCACGGGCACTCCCGACGCGTGCTGGAGACCGTCGCGAAGCTGCGCGCCGAGGTCGGCGAGTCCGTGGACGTCGTCGGCGGGAACGTGGCCACCTACGCGGGGGCCCAGGCGCTCGTCGAGGCCGGGGCGGACGCGGTGAAGGTCGGCGTCGGGCCGGGCTCCATCTGCACCACCCGCGTGGTCGCCGGGGTCGGCGCGCCGCAGATCACGGCGGTCTACGAGGCCTCCCGGGCGTGCGCGCCCGCGGGCGTCCCGGTGATCGCGGACGGCGGCATCCAGTACTCCGGGGACATCTCCAAGGCCATCGCGGCCGGGGCGTCCACGGTCATGCTGGGCAGCCTGCTGGCCGGGACCGCCGAGTCCCCGGGTGAGCTGATCTTCGTGGGCGGCAAGCAGTTCAAGACCTACCGCGGGATGGGCTCGCTCGGCGCCATGCAGTCGCGCGGGACCACGAAGTCGTTCTCGAAGGACCGCTACGCGCAGGACGACGTGCTCAGCGAGGACAAGCTCGTCCCGGAGGGCATCGAGGGACGCATCCCGTTCCGCGGGCCGCTCTCCTCGGTCGTGCACCAGCTGGTCGGCGGGTTGCGCTCCGGCATGGGCTACGCGGGGGCGCAGACGATCCCTCAGCTGCAGCAGGCGCAGCTGGTCCGGATCACCTCCGCGGGGCTCAAGGAGAGCCACCCACACGACGTCACGATGACCGTCGAGGCCCCGAACTACGCCGGTCGCTAGCACGACCGGAGGACCGTCTACCCTGGTCACCCGTGCGTGACCTCGTGGAGATCGGGATGGGCCGAGAGGCCCGTCGGGCCTACGACCTGAGCCAGGTCGAGATTGTTCCTTCCCGTCGGACGCGGAGCTCGAAGGAGGTCTCGACCGCCTGGCAGCTGGACGCCTACCGGTTCGAGATCCCCCTCGTGACGCATCCGACGGACGCCGTGGTGTCCCCGGCGACGGCGGCTGCCGTCGGCAAGCTGGGCGGGCTCGCGGTGCTGAACGCGGAGGGCCTCTGGGCCCGGCACGCGGACGCCGACGGGGCGCTCGCCCGGGTGGTCGAGGCCGCGGACTCCGACGACCCGGCCGCCGCCATCCGGGTCCTGCAGGAGCTGCACGCCGCGCCCATCCAGCCGGACCTGCTGGCCGAGGCGCTGGCCACCGTGCGGAACGCCGGGGTCACGGTCGCGGCGCGGGTCAGCCCGCAGCGGGCCCGCGCGCTACCCCGATGCTGCTCGCCGGCGGCGTCGAGATCCTCGTCGTACAGGGCACGATCATCTCGGCGGAGCACGTCGCGGTGGGTTCGGCCGGGGACGAGCCGCTCAACCTGAAGGACTTCATCAACTCCCTGGACGTCCCGGTCGTCGCCGGTGGCGTGGGGGACTACCGCACCGCGATGCACCTCATGCGTACGGGCGCCGCGGGCGTCATCGTCGGCTACGGCCAGGCGACCGCCACCACCACGGACGACGTCCTGGGCATCGGCGTCCCGATGGCCACCGCGATCGTCGACGCCGCCGCGGCCCGCCGGGACTACCTGGACGAGACCGGCGGCCGCTACGTCCACGTCATCGCGGACGGCGGCATCACCGGCTCCGGGGACATCGCGAAGGCCATCGCCTGCGGTGCGGACGCCGTCATGCTCGGCGAGCAGCTCGCGGACTCCGCGGAGTCCCCGGCCGAGGGCCTCTACTGGACCTCCGCCGCGGCGCACCCGTCGCTCCCGCGCTCGGAGGTCACCGGGTTCGCGCAGAGCGACCGCTCCCTCGAGCAGGTGCTCTTCGGCCCGTCGAGCACGCCGTACGGCACGGTCAACCTGTTCGGCGCGCTGCGCCGCGCGATGGCCAAGACCGGCTACAGCGACCTCAAGGAGTTCCAGCGGGTGGGGCTCACCGTCCGCGGCTGACACATCATCCTTCCGACCTGAGCTTTCTGGACCGGAAGCAGACCCGAAGGGGTCGTTCCGGCCCGGGCGCACAACGCCCCGCGCGCGACGCAGCACGGCGGCGGCGACCCGGATCTCATCGGCGGACAGGGGAACGAGCGGCCCACCGCTCACGACGCTGTGCGTCAGCCGGCCACCGCGGTGGGCTCGGCCGGCTCGGCGGGGAGGTACGCGCGGTCCGCGGTCACCAGGTCGTGGACGAAGCGGAGCTTGTCCAGGACGGCCGGGGCGAGCACGAAGGGGTACAGGTCGGTGGTCCCCATGGACCGGTTGACGGCGTTGAGCGCGTAGGTGAGCGGCAGCCAGGCGGCCACGATCCCGGCGAAGTCCGACGACGCCTCCTGCGGCTCGGAGACCAGCCCCTCGTCCGGACGGACCTGCACGTTCTGGGGTCCGTTGACCACCACGCCGAACGCCGCCGCGGTCTGCGAGGTGTCCCGGATGTGCAGGTAGTGGGCGAAGGTCTCGGCCCAGTCCTCCCACGGGTGGGCCGTCGCGTAGGTGCTGACGAACGTGTCGCCCCAGTTCGCGGGCGGGTTCGAGTCGTAGTGCCGCTGCAGCGCCTCGCCGTAGTCCGCGCGCTCGTCGCCGAACACGGCGCGGAAGTCCTCGCCGCGGCCGGGCCGGTCCACGAGCACCTCCCAGTACCAGTGGCCGGTCTCGTGGCGCAGGTGCCCGAGCAGCGTCCGGTAGGGCTCGGCGAGCTGGATCCGCAGGCGTTCGCGGTGCCCGGCGTCGCCCTCCGCGAGGTCGAGGGTGACGACGCCGTTCGCGTGCCCGGTGACCACCGGCTCGTTCGCGCTGGAGAGCAGGTCGAACGCCAGCCCGCCCTCCGGGTCGACGTCCCGGCCGACGACGGGCAGGCCCAGGTCGTCGAGCTGGTAGACCAGCCGCCGCTTCGCCGCCTCGGTGAGGGCGAACGCCTCGAGGCCCTCGGCGTCGTCGTCCCGGGGGCGGGTGCGGGTCAGCGCACAGCAGCCGCACAGCGGACCGTCGTCCTCGGCGAACCAGTTGCACGTGGCGAGGGACCGGTTCGCGCACCGCGTCCGGCCCGCCGCCTCGACGAAGGCGCCCTCCGCGCGCGAGTAGCCGATCGCGGTGGCACAGGTGAGGCACACGGAGTTCTCGAAGAACACCAGGGCCGAGCAGTGGGGGCAGGTGAAGGCGCGCACCGGGCGAACTACCCGTCCTCCGTCCGTTCCATGTCCACCGCCACCGTCATCACACTCCCGCCCGAGTCCGTGAAGAGCACGCCCTTCAACGGTGGCACGTCGCCGTAGTCCCGCCCGTGCGCCAGCACGACGTAGGACGAGTCGACGACCCGGTCGTTCGTCGGATCCAGGTCGAGCCAGCCGTCACCGGTCCAGGCCGAGACCCAGGCGTGCGACGCGTCCGCGCCCCGCACCTTGGGCTTGCCGGGCGGCGGCAGGGTCTCCAGGTACCCGCTGACGTACCGGGCCGGCAGCCCGACCGAGCGCAGCCCGGACACCGCGAGGTGCGCGAAGTCCTGGCAGACGCCCTCGCGGCCCTCGAGCAGGTCGAGCACGGTGGAGCGCACGGTCGTCGAACCGCTGACGTAGGAGAAGTCGGCGTGGACCCGGGTGCACAGGTCCCCGACCGCCTCGCCGAGCGGCCGCCCGGGCGGGAACGACGGCCGGGCGTAGGCGGCGACCTCCGCCAGCGCGGGCAGCCGCGGTGACGCGACGGCGAAGGTGCGCGCGTCCAGCACGTCGTCGGCCGTGCCGGTGAGCAGGTCCCGCACCGCCTCCCAGGGCCGCTGCGCCGGGGCCGGTTCCGGCCGCTCGACCGTGACGGTGCTGCGGGCGAGCACGGTGAGCTCCCGGTGCGGACTGCGCACGACGAAGTAGGTGGAACGGTTGCCGAACGCGTCGGTGTGCTCGCGCAGCTCGTCCGGCGCGGGGTCCAGGACGATCTCGGCGGCGCCGCAGCGCTGGTCCGCCTGATCGCGGGGGAGCAGGTGGGCGCGGCCGAAGCTCGTCGAGACGTCGCCGGAGTACGTGTAGTGGGTGCGGTGGGTGACGGTGTAGCGGATCACGGCGTCGCCACCAGCGGGTCGTAGGGGCGGGGCCCGGCGGCGTGGGCGAAGTGGGCCGCGGCGATCTGCTCGGCGAGCCGGGCGAGGTCGTCCCCGAGCCCGGAGAGCAGCAGCCGCAGTCCCGCCCGGGAGCCGTCCGCGGCCCGCGCGGCGGCCGCGCCGAGGTCCGCCGCGGCCAGCCGCTCGACGGTGGCGGCGAGCGCGTCCGGCACCGGTCCGGGCAGCGCGCCGAGGTCCTCCTCCAGCCGGGCCAGCTGGTAGGCGACGGCGCGCGGGTTGTCCCGGTCCGTGAGCAGCAGGCCCAGCACGGGCGCGACGTCCCGGCGCCCGGCGTGCCGTCGGCGGTGGGTGATCACGCTCTCCGCGACGATCACGGTGGTCTCGGTGACGAGCCGGCCGGCCTGGCCGCCCGGGTCCTCGCCGAGCGTCTCCCGCAGCAGCGCGACGACGTGCTGGGCACGCTCGATCCGCCGGCCCGCGTCGAGGAGGTGCCACCCCGCGTCGCGGACCAGGCTCTCCGCCTCGATACCGGAGAGCGCGAGCAGCCCCGCGAGGACCCGGTCGAGCGCGCCGGAGACCAGCGCGCCGTCCAGGTCCGGGTCGGGGCCGTTGCGGGTCGGGGGCGAGGCCGCGAGGCGGGCGAGCACCTCGTCGAGCCGGCTCAGCACGAGCCAGGTGTCCGTGGAGAGCTGCTCCCGGACAGCCTGCGCGGAGAGGTTGAGCCGGTGCACCGCGAACCCGAGGGTGCCCGGGCGCTCACGGTCGCAGAGCAACGAATGCAGCTCGACGGCGGGCGGCGTCCGGTCCGGGCCGTCGGCGAGGAAGCCGGGGTCCGTGCCGGTGATCGCGGTCGTCGCGCGCAGCAGGGCGCCGAGCGCGAGGGCACCGGCCGGCTCGGGGAGGTCCGGAAGTCCGCCCACCGGTCCGCGACGGCGCGAAGCAGCCGGGTGGTGTCCTCGGCGCGCTCGGAGTAGCGGCCGAGCCAGAACAGGTCCTCGGCGACCCGCGGCGAGACCCCCCGGAGCGGGACGACGACCGGAGGGCCGCCCGTGTCGTCGGACCAGGGCCCGGCCGCCTGCTCCGGGCGCTCACCGACGATCCAGACGTCCTTCGCGAGCGTCGCCGTGCCCTCGAAGGCCGGATGGCCGCCGTCGAGGGCCGGGACCTGGGCGAGGCCGCCGTCGAGGACCTCCCAGCCGTCCCCGGTCGCGACCGCGAAGGCTCGCAGCGACACGGACCGGGACGTGACGCCGCTGCCACCCGGGACGGGCGCGGGACTCAGGACGGGCGTGGTGCTCAGCGGCACCTGCTCCTGGCCGGCCCAGGCGTAGGGCTCGGCCTCGATCCGGGCGGCCAGTGCGGCGCGCCCGTCCTCGGTGAGGTCCGCCCCGCGGACCGTCGTGCGGCCCTCGCCGCGGGCGATCGGGGTGATGACCAGCTCGGGCAGCCGGGCGAGCACGTGGGCGCGGGACAGCGGATCCCCGCACCACCAGGTCCGCGCCGAGGGCAGAGTCAGAGGCTCGCCGAGCAGCGCCTCGCACACGGCGGGGAGGAACGGCAGCAGGCCCGGGTTCTCCAGGACGCCGCTGCCCAGGCCGTTGAGCACGCTGACCGTGCCGAGCCGGGCGGCCTCCGTCAGGCCGGGGACGCCGAGCCGGGAGTCCGGCCGCAGGTCCAGCGGATCGCACCACTGTGCGTCGAGCCGGCGGAGCACGACGTCGACGGGTTCGAGGCGGCCCAGCGCGTGCTGCCACACCCTGCCGTCCCGGACCGTGAGCTCGGAGCCGAGCACGAGCGGCACGCCCAGCAGCGACGACAGCAGCGCCTGCTCGTAGGCCGTCTCCGAGTGGGGGCCGGGGGTGAGCAGGACGGTTCGCGGCTCGTCGGCTCCCGGCACCTCGGCGGCGAGGCCGGCGCGCATCGCCTCGAAGAAGGGGCCGAGCCGGCGGATCCGGGAGCGCCGGTGCAGCGCCGAGAGCACCCGCGCGACGACCCGGCGGTTCGCCATCGCGTACCCGGCGCCGGAAGGGGCCTGGACCCGGTCGTCGAGGACGACCCAGCCGTCGGGGGAGCGGCCGAGGTCGACACCGCAGAGGAACAGCTCGCGCCGGGGCACCGTCCCCGCAGGCCGTCGCCAGGCGTGCAGGTAGCCGGGATGCCCGTCGACTACCTCCACCGGCACCAGCCCGCGGCGGATCGTGTCCCGGGGGCCGTAGAGGTCCGCGAGCAGCCGGTCCGCGAGCTCGGCCCGCTGCGCGACCGCGACCTGCAGCGAGGACCAGTCCGCGCCGTCGAGGATCAGGGGGAGCGGGTCCAGCTCCCAGAGCTGCTCGTCCTCGGCGCCGGGCGGGTGGTAGGCGACGCCGTCGTCCGCGAGCAGGCGTTCGGTGTCCGCGCGGCGGGCCGCGAGCCCGGCCGGGCCGGCGGCGTCGAGCACCCCCGCGAGCCCCGTCCACAGGGGACGGACGTCGCCGGTGGCGGTCCGCATCTCGTCGGCCGCCGCGTGCTCCGGGGAGCCGGGGCCCGGGTGGCCGGCTCGCTCGCCGGACGGGAGCGTGCTCACCGCCGCGCCGCTCCCGCTCGTCGCAGGTCGGGCCGGCCCGCGCCGGGGGTGCGGCCGCGCGTCGCCGGGCGGAGCCGGACCGGGTGAGCCCGGATGGTCATGCGATCTCCTGTTCCGGCCGCGTGCGCGTCGGTTCATTGTGACCGTCGCTCCGGCCGCGACACGGCATCCCGGTGGCGGATCACAGCCGGGCGCGAGGGCCTCACCTGATCGAGGCGAGCGGCACCTGACGGCGGCAGGGGGTGCTCTGACGTCCCGCTCGCGGCGATCGGCGCGGCCGGGAGCGGATGCGACGGGCAGGGCGCGGGTGCCCGGCGTTTACCCTGGACCCGTGGAAACCCCCACCGTCCTCGTTGTCGACTACGGCGCCCAGTACGCCCAGCTCATCGCCCGCCGCGTGCGCGAGGCGCAGGTCTTCTCGGAAATCGTGCCCGCCGGCACGCCCACCGAGGAGATCGTCCGGCGCCGTCCCGCCGCCATCATCCTGTCCGGCGGCCCCTCCAGCGTGTACGCGGAGGACGCGCCCGCGGTCGATCCCGCCCTGTTCGAGGCCGGGATCCCGGTGTTCGGCATGTGCTACGGCTTCCAGGCCATGGCGCAGGCCCTCGGCGGGGACGTCGCGCACGACGGCACCCGCGAGTACGGCCGCACCGAGGTGCGCGTCGCGGACGAGGCGGGGGTGCTGCACGACGGGCTCCCCGCGCAGCATCCGGTCTGGATGAGCCACGGGGACTCGGTGGTCCGCGCGCCGGAGGGCTTCACGGTCACGGCGTCGACGGACCGGGTGCAGGTCGCCGGGTTCGAGGACACCGAGCGGCGGCTGGCGGGCGTGCAGTACCACCCCGAGGTCGGGCACTCGCCGCACGGCCAGGAGGTGCTGCGGCGGTTCCTGCACGAGATCGCGGGCATCACGCCGGACTGGACGACGTCGTCGATCATCGACGAGACGGTCGCCGCGGTGCGCGAGCAGATCGGCGAAGGGCGCGCGATCTGCGGGCTCTCCGGCGGGGTGGACTCCGCGGTGGCGGCCGCGATCGTGCAGCGCGCCATCGGAGACCGACTGACCTGCGTGTTCGTGGACCACGGGCTGCTGCGGGCGGGGGAGCGGGAGCAGGTGGAGCGGGACTTCGTCGCCGCCACCGGCGCGAAGCTGCACACCGTGGACGCCGAGGAGCGCTTCCTCAAGGCGCTGGCCGGGGTCACGGACCCGGAGGAGAAGCGGAAGATCATCGGCCGGGAGTTCATCCGGGTGTTCGAGGCCGCGACGGCCGAGGTCGCCGCGGAGGAGCACGTCGGGTTCCTGGTGCAGGGCACGCTGTACCCGGACGTGGTCGAGTCCGGCGGCGGGGCCGGCACGGCCACGATCAAGAGCCACCACAACGTCGGCGGGTTGCCGGACGACATCGAGTTCGCCCTCGTCGAGCCGCTGCGAGCACTGTTCAAGGACGAGGTCCGCAAGGTCGGCGCCGAGCTGGGCCTGCCGGAGACGATCGTCCAGCGCCAGCCCTTCCCCGGGCCCGGCCTGGGCATCCGGATCATCGGTGCGGTCGACGCCGAGCGGCTCGAGACGCTGCGCGCGGCGGACGCCATCGCCCGCGAGGAGCTCACCCTCGCCGGCCTGGACAACACCATCTGGCAGTGCCCGGTCGTGCTGCTCGCGGACGTCCGCAGCGTGGGCGTGCAGGGCGACGGCCGCACCTACGGCCACCCGGTCGTCCTGCGGCCCGTCAGCTCCGAGGACGCGATGACCGCGGACTGGACCCGGGTGCCCTACGAGGTCCTGGAACGGATCTCGACCCGGATCACGAACGAGGTGGCCGAGGTCAACCGGGTCGTCCTCGACGTCACGAGCAAGCCGCCGGGCACCATCGAGTGGGAGTAGCGGCTCCGCCCGGCTGAACGGCGGAAAGCCACCCTCACGCCGGAATCCGGCGTGAGGGTGGTTCTCCCGCCCTGTGCCTGCGTCAGCGGCGGCGCATGCTCGCCAGGAGCAGCACCAGGCCGAGGACGACCGCGCCGCCCGCGAGGAGCCAGCGGGGGTCGAAGGCCTGCAGGTCCGGGGCCCGGCCCAGGAACCCCGAGCCCGCGATCCCCAGGCTGACCAGCCCGACGATCAGGGTGAGCAGGTCCGGCATCCGCCGGCGCTTCTCGGTGGTGCCGCCGTCGCTCCCGGGGGACTCGACGCCGGGGGTCTCGAACTCAGCCACGGTGCACCTCCACCGAGCCCAGGCCGGCATTCAGGGTCAGCTCGATCGGCCGGCCGGAGCGGACGCCGTCCGCGCCGAGGTCGTCGGTCGCCGCGATGGTGGCGTCCGGGCCGCTCTCGCCACGGTCCCCGAACCGGACGTCGCCGGTACCGGCGTGCGCCCGGACGGTGACGTCCGCGTTCTCGGGGACCAGCACCTCGATCGCGCCGGTGCCCACGTCCGCGGAGGTTCGGATGGGGGTGGTGGCCGTGCCGGGCGCGGCGGTGAGGTCGACGCCGCGCAGGTCCAGCTCGATCGAGCCCACGGCCCGCGAGTAGTTCGGCAGCACCTCGGCAGCCGTCCGCGGCGCCACCTGCGTGTCCCCCACCCCGCCGCGGACGTCCAGGCCGCGTGCCGGTGAGGTGACGGCCAGCGAGGCCCAGGTCAGCAGGGCCAGGATCAGGGCGAACGGGATCAGGCCCCGCCCGGCCCGGCGGAACGCCCCGACGACGAGCCCCGCGCCGACGACCGCGAGCATCGTCGCGAACACCGCGGGCAGCCCGATCAGACCCGGGCCGAGCAGCACCACGATCCCGGCGATGCCACCGGCGAGCACGGCCAGCCCCAGGGTGGCGGGCGTGAGCTTCGAGCGCGGTGGCGCCGGCGCGGGTACGACCGGGCCGGGCTCGGGCAGGTCCCACGCGAAGGGTGCGGCGCCGAGCGGGTCCCACGCCGGCGGCACGGCCTGCGCGGAGGCCCCCTCGCCGTCCACGGGGGTGCCGGCGCCGGGTTCCCCGCCCACGGCCGCCGAGGTGCCCGTCGAGCGCTCGAACGCCCGCTGCCCGCGGCTGCGGTGCAGCAGGAAGAGCAGCCCCCCGACCACCACCAGCGGCAGGATGATGCCGGTGTGGGTGAAGAAGTGCGCGACCGCGGCGGCCAGTGCGATGACCAGCGCGACCTTCACCGCGGGTTTCATCGCGGCGGTCCGCGCCGTGGACCCCGGCATCCCGACGGTCGCGCCGTCGGCCGGGTCGTCCTCCGCCGCGGCGGGCAGCAGCAGCCAGCCGAGGGCGTAGAGGACCAGCCCGACACCGTAGAAGGCGGAGACCACGAGGCCCACCCTCACCAGCACCGGGTCGATGTCGTAACGGCGGGCGATCGCCGAGGCGACGCCGGCGACCTTGCGGTCACGCCGCGGCCGCGCTGGGCGCGTCTCCCACATCTCCCGCAGAGTCGTCTGCACGTCCGTCCGGTTCATGTCATCGAGCGTGGGCCGGGCACGGGCCCCACGGTATCGGGGACGCCCCTGAGGCGACCCCCGGTTCGTCCCCGATCCCCGGTCTTGTCCCGCGTGTGACGATGGTCGGGTGAGTACACCGGCCGTGTCCCCCCGGGCGACCCTGACCCGCCGCCGTTCCGGGCGGCTCGTCGCGGGCGTCGCCGGCGGCGTGGCCGACCACCTCGGCATCCCCGTCCTCTGGGTCCGCACCGCCTTCATCCTGCTGGCCGCCGCGAACGGGGCGGGCGTGATCGCCTACGCGCTGCTGTGGATGTTCGTGCGCCAGGAGGCCCTCGACGTCCGGCGCGCCGTGGACCGCACCGAACGCCAGCAGGCGTTGGGCCTGACCGTGCTCGCGCTGGGCGTCGGGCTCGCGGCGGCGGCGTTGAACAACTCGGTCGTCGGCTGGATCGTCGGGCCGCTGGGCGTCGCGGCGGTCGGGGTGGCGGTGGTCTGGCGGGAGGCCGACGAGGCGCAGCGGCGCCGCTGGGCGGTCGGCGCGCGGGCCGGGGTGCTCGGCATGGGCGGCGGGGGCGGCCGGGCGATGATCATCCGGGTCGTCGCCGGCGTGCTGTTCGTCGCGGCCGGGATCACGGTGTTCCTGCTCGGCAACCTCAACCTCGGGCAGATGCAGTTCGGCGTGCTGGCCGTGCTCGCCACGATCGTCGGCATCGCGGTGCTGACCGTGCCGTGGTGGGTGCGGCTGGTCCGGGAAGCTCGGCGAGGAACGCCGGGAGCGGATCGTCGAGTCCGAGCGCGCGGAGATCGCAGCCCACCTGCACGACTCGGTGCTGCAGACCCTCGCGCTGATCCAGCGCCAGGCGGCGGACCCGCGCGAGGTGCAGCGCCTCGCCCGCGGCCAGGAACGCGAGCTGCGGAACTGGCTCTACGGCCCCACCGGGTACGGCCGCGGCGGGACGAAGGCCGCCACCCTCGACGAGCAGCTCTCGGTCGCCCTCGGCGCCGCGGCCGCGGAGGTGGAGGACACCTACGCGGTCACGGTGAACCCGGTGTTCGTCGGCGACGCCCCGCTCGACGACGGCCTGCGGGCCCTCGTGCTCGCCACGCGGGAGGCGATCGTCAACGCCGCGAAGCACGCCGGGGTCGGAGAGATCAGCGTGTACGTGGAGGTGGAGGCGGAGGACGACGGAGGCGTGGTGCACGTGTTCGTCCGGGACCGGGGCAGGGGCTTCGACCCGGATACGGTCCCCGAGGACCGGCACGGCCTCGCGGACTCGATCCGCCGGCGGATCGAACGCCACCACGGCTCGGTCCGGCTGCGCAGCGCGCCGGGTGAGGGCACCGAGGTGCATCTGGCCGTCCCGGTCGGCCCGGGGGACGATGAGCGGGACGAGTCGGTGCCCGCGCCGAACGACGAGCACGAGGACGCGCGATGACCGAGACCACGCCCACCGACTCCGACGCGCCGATCCGGGTCTTCCTGGTCGACGACCACGGCCTCTTCCGCTCCGGCGTGCGCGCCGAGCTGGACCGCGGCGTCGCCGGGACGCCCGCGATCGAGGTCGCCGGCGAAGCCGGGTCCGTCGAGGAGGCGGTGGCCGGGATCGCGCACCTGCGCCCGGACGTCGTGCTGCTGGACGTGCACATGCCGGACGGCGGGGGCGCCGAGGTGCTGCGCCGGGTCCGCCCGCAGCAGCCGGAGGTCGTGTTCTTGGCGCTGAGCGTGTCCGACGCGGCCGAGGACGTCATCGCCGTCATCCGGGCCGGTGCGCGGGGCTACGTCACCAAGACGATCTCGGCGACCGAGCTGGGTGGCGCCGTGCGCCGGGTGAAGGCCGGGGACCCGGTGTTCTCGCCGCGGCTGGCCGGCTTCGTGCTGGACGCGTTCTCGGACCGCCCGGGCGCGGCACCCGCCGTCGACCCGGAGCTGGACCTGCTCACCCGCCGGGAGCGGGACGTCCTGCGCCTGCTCGCCCGCGGCTACGCCTACAAGGAGATCGCCGGGGAGCTGTTCATCTCGGTGAAGACGGTGGAGACGCACGTGTCGAGCGTGCTGCGGAAGACGCAGCTGTCGAACCGGTACGAGCTGTCCCGCTGGGCGTCCGACCGCCGGCTGGTCTGAGCCACGCCCGACCGGGCGTGGCTCAGGGCCGGGCTACTTCCGGCCGAGCGCGCCGCCGAGGGCCTTCGCCGTGTTCCCCACGACGGACTCCGGCTGCGCGGACCCGTCGTCCGAGGTGCCGAGCAGCGACCCCGTCACCGGCGCGACGGCGTCCTGCACCGGCTTCGAGAGCGGCGCGGTGAGGTTCGTGACCGGCGCGGCGAGCCGGTCGACCGTGCGCGTCACCGGACCGGAGATCGGGGCCACCGCCTTCGCCAACGGCTGCGACACGGGCCGGAGGGTGTCCGTCAGCGGCTTCACGGTGCCCTGCGAGGCGTGCCGCAGCGTCTCGGTGACGGGCTTCGCGGCGCTCGCGACGGGCGCCAGGACCTTGTCGGCCGTGGGCTTCAGCGCCTTGCCCGCGGTGTCCAGCGTGGACGTGACCGGGGCGGTAACGGTGTCGACGGTGTTCATGGCGGGCGCGACGACCTGCCGGCCGACCGTCTGCGTCGCCTGGCCGACCGGGCCGGCGGGCCGGCTCACCGCGGGTGCGGCCGCCGCGGGGGTGGCGCCGGGGTTCGTGGCGGTCCGGCCGCCTGCCGCCGGCGCGACGGGCCCGATGAAGTTCCCGCCGGCCGCGGGGGCGGACGTCGGGGAGGCGGCGGGGCCGGCCGCGGCCGGGCTCAGTGCGCTCGGGAAGGCGACGTTCATCCAGGAGCCCGGGGCGGCGGTGCCGGCGTCCAGGGCGTCGGACGCGAACGCGGCCGACGCGGGGTCCGACCCGTCCGGGAGGCGCTGGCCGGGGAAGCTGCCGTTCGCCGACGCCTGTGCCTCGGAGCTGCCCGAGGAGGCGTTGGTGAGGACGGCGGCACCGAGCACCGAACCCGCGGCGAGCAGCGTGCCCGCGGCGATCGCGCTGCGCTTCGCGGCGGTCCGGGCGGGACCGCGCGGGGTGGGGACGGCGGCCGGGACCGGGGCCGGGACGTCGGTCCGGCCCTCGCGGCGCAGCAGCGATCCGACGGACACGACCTCGGCGGGGGCGGCCGTGTGGACGGCGGCGAGCGCGGCGCCGTCGATGACGGGCCTGGCCTGCTCCGGGACGACCGGGGCGGCGTCGGGCGAGGAGGTGCGCTGCGCCGGGAGGTTCCGGCGCATCAGCTCCGCCACGGTGACCCTGCCGGTGGACGGCAGCTTGTTACCGACGCGGTGCTCGAACGTTGCCACGATGGGACGACCTCCAGGGACTGTGCGACCCGAACAGGTCTACCCGAGTGACGATGTGTCATCCAAGTGCTACTCGCCCGCTCGTCGAGACTCACCCGTTCGGTCGAACTCCGTTCATCGGGCGAGAGGTACCGCTAGCCGATCGTCACAACCTGGAAGGCCTCGGCGACCCTGCCGGCGGGAAGATCGAATCGCCTGGCCACGGTGCCGCCGACGCCCCGCAGGAGCTCCTCGAGGTCCGGGCGATGAGCGGTCTGCGAAACATGTGCCCGCAGCGAGGCAACCTTCTTGGAGAAGCTGTCCGTGACGTCCACGACGTGGTTCGTCCGCTCCTCCGGGGCGCCCATGAGCCACATCTCGGAGACGGTCCACGCGTCGAGGCCCTCGTCGGCGAGCAGTTCCGGGTGCGCGAACGGGTTGCGCGCGTCCGGGTAGACGGCCGCGAGGGCGGCCTCGCCTGCGGCGCGGTGGTCCGGGTGGGACGCCCCGATCCGGTTCCACCAGATCTCCGGGGACTGGGTCAGCACCCGCTGCGGCCGGAACCGGCGGATCTCCCGGCTGATGTCGCGGCGCAGGGCGATGTCGGCGACGAGCCGTCCGTCCGGGTAACCCAGGAACGTGACGTCCTCGACGCCGATCTCCTTGGCCGCGGCGCGCTGCTCGGCCTCCCGCAGCGGGCCCATCTCGGCGCGCGGGGTGTCATCGAAACCGCCCGCGTCACCGGAGGTGCAGATGCAGTAGGCGACGTGGATCCCGGCCTCGACCCAGGACGCGACGGTCCCGGCCGCACCGAAGTCCACGTCGTCCGGGTGGGCGGTGACGACGAGGACGCGCTCGACGTCCGTCCGGGGAGAGAGACACGGTTGAAGACTCTAGGACCTCGCCCGTGGCGGCCCGCTCAGCGGTTCGTCGGGTACCGGTTGCGCTCGGCGTTGAGGCCGTTCCAGCCCATCAGGCCGCCGCCGGCCGCCAGCAGCACGCCGAGGATGTCCATCGTCAGGCCGCCGGAGGTGAACAGCAGGCCCAGGAGGGCGAGCCCGGCCGCGCCGCCCGCGGCGGGCCAGCGGGTGCGCGTGTAGGCGGCGATCTCCGCGCCCGCCGCACCCTTCTTCTTGGCAGCGTTGGACAGCATCGCCACATATCCGACGTGGCCCAGGGCGGCGAGGAGCCCGACGAGCGCGATGAGCGTGAACACGATCCCCATGGCCCCCACAGTGCCACGGCCGGAGACCATCGTGGGGTGGAATCGGTCGGAGATCTGCGGAGGTCAGGGGCGGGTTCTCAGCGTGTTCCCAGCCGGCCCCGGCCGAGCCGCAGCAGCATCATCGCCAGCTCGCGGCCCTCGGGGCCGAGCTCGCGGAAGCGCTCCAGCACCCGCATCTCGCGGCTGTAGACGATCCGCGGGCCACCCGCGGCCATCCGGGCCACGCCGATCCGCTTCGAGACCTCGGTGCGCCGCTTGATCAGGCGCAGGATCTCGGCGTCGAGGTGGTCGATCTCGAGCCGCAGCTCGCCGATCTCCTCGGCGGACGGGATGTCGGTCTCGGCTGCGGTGTTCTGCACGGCGCCGGAACGGTCGTCGGTCACGGACATGGTCTCCTCCTGGTGCGGGCCCACCGCCCCGGACACACGAACGCCCCGGGGTCCTGTGGACTCCGGGGCGTAGGTCGGTCTGCGTCAGGCAGGACGATCGACGGGTGCCGGAAACCGGTACCCGTAGAAAAATCGCCCGTCGCGGTGCACCCGGGCAGTGTGCCACACGGTCGCCTCCGGGGGCAGTGTCGGTTCGGGAACCGTCACCCCGCAGAGGTACCGTGTTCGACACGATGAGCGCGCTGTTCGAACTCCCCGCCCAGGCCACCGTCGAGCCCACGACGGCGCGGGGTCGAGCCCTGCTCGAGGGGCTGAACCCGAAGCAGCGGGAGGCGGTCGTGCACGCGGGCACCCCGCTGCTGATCGTGGCCGGGGCGGGGTCGGGCAAGACCCGGGTGCTCACCCACCGGATCGGCTGGCTGCTCGCCGAACGGGACGTGCACCCGGGCGAGATCATGTCCATCACCTTCACCAACAAGGCCGCGGCCGAGATGAAGGAGCGGGTGGACGCGCTGGTCGGGCGCCGGTCCGCCGCGATGTGGGTCTCCACGTTCCACTCCATGTGCGTGCGGATCCTGCGCCGCGAGGCCAAGCACCTCGGCGTCCGCAGCGCTTTCTCGGTCTACGACGCGGACGACTCGCGCCGGCTCGTCAGCCTCGTCGCGCGGGACCTGGAGCTGGACCCGAAGAAGTTCGCCCCGCGGGCGCTGGCCGCGCAGATCTCGAACCTCAAGAACGAGCTGCTCTCCGCGGACGACGCCGCGTCCCGCGCGGGCAACGAGCACGAGCGCCGGATCGCCGAGGTCTACGCGAACTACCAGTCCCGGCTGCGCCAGGCGAACGCCTTCGACTTCGACGACCTGATCATGGAGACGGTCTCGCTGCTGCAGCGGATGCCGGCCGTCGCCGAGTACTACCGGCGCCGCTTCCGGCATGTGCTGGTGGACGAGTACCAGGACACGAACCACGCGCAGTACGCGCTGGTCCGCGAGCTGGTCGAGCCCGCGACGGCCGGGGCGAGGCCCGCCGAGCTGTGCGTCGTCGGGGACTCGGACCAGTCCATCTACGCCTTCCGCGGCGCGAACATCCGCAACATCACCGAGTTCGAGCAGGACTTCCCGGACGCCACCACGATCCTGCTCGAGCAGAACTACCGCTCGACGCAGACGATCCTCACGGCGGCGAACACGGTCATCGCCCGCAACCCGAACCGTCGGGACAAGCGCCTGTGGTCGGACCAGGGGGACGGCGAGAAGGTCGTCGGCTACGTCGCGGACAACGAGCACGACGAGGCGTCGTTCGTCGGCCAGGAGGTCGACCGCCTGGTGGACTCGGGTGAGTTCCGGAACTCGGACATCGCGATCTTCTACCGGACCAACGCCCAGTCCCGCGTCTTCGAGGACGTGTTCCTGCGGATCGGGCTGCCGTACAAGGTCGTCGGCGGCGTGCGCTTCTACGAGCGCAAGGAGATCCGGGACGCGCTGGCCTACCTGCGGGTGCTGTCGAACCCCGAGGACACGGTGAGCCTGCGCCGGATCCTGAACGTGCCCAAGCGCGGGATCGGGGACCGGGCCGAGGCGGTGGTCGCGGAGTACGCCGAGCGCGAGCGGATCTCGTTCGCCCAGGCCCTGCGCGTCGCCGCCGAGGAGCCTGCGAGGCTGCACGCCCTGGCCACCCGCTCGCAGCGCAACATCGCCGGGTTCCAGCGGATGATGGACGAGCTGCGCGAGCTGGTCGAGCGCGGCGACGAGACCGCGGAGATCCTGGAGGCGGTGTACGCGCGCTCCGGGTACGTGTCCGAGCTCGAGGCCAGCGAGGACCCGCAGGACGGCACGCGCCTGGAGAACCTGGCCGAGCTGGTGACGGTGGCCCGCGAGTTCGCGGGCGACGCGGCGGTCGCCGACCTCGAGGTGGACGACGACGTCGCCGCGGGTGCGCCGGAGCCCGGGTCGCTCGCCGCGTTCCTGGAGCGGGTCGCCCTCGTGGCGGACGCGGACTCCATCCCGGACGACGACGCGGGCATGGTCACCCTGATGACCCTGCACACGGCGAAGGGCCTGGAGTTCCCGGTCGTGTTCCTCACCGGCTGGGAGGACGGGATCTTCCCGCACATGCGCACCCTCGGGGACCCGACGGAGCTGGCCGAGGAACGCCGGCTCGCCTACGTCGGCATCACCCGGGCCCGGGAGCGGCTCTACCTCTCCCGCGCGATCGTCCGGTCCGCGTTCGGGCAGCCGAGCACGAACCCGGCGTCCCGCTTCCTGGACGAGGTGCCCGCCGAGCTCGTGGACTGGCGGCGCTCGGAGCCGGAGCGCCCGTCGGCGCCGGTCGGCCGCTTCGGCTTCGGCCGCCGCGAGACCGCGACGGACCGCGGGGACTGGAAGGTCCCGCAGCGCACCCTGAACGCCGAGATCAGCCTGGACGTCGGGGACCGGGTCAGCCACGACAAGTACGGGCTGGGCACGGTCGTCGCCTCGGACGGCATCGGTCCCCGCGCCACGGTCACGATCGACTTCGGCAGCTCGGGCACGGTCCGCCTGATGCTGATCGGCGGGGTCCCGCTCCAGAAGCTCTGACCCGCCGGCGTTCCGTGGCCGGGGGACCGGACGGCTCCTCCGCCGCGGACCCCGTCACCAGGATCGTGGGCTCTGCCCGTGATCGGCGCGACGAGGCGAGGCGACGGCGGGGTCAGTCCGCCGGGCCGTCCCCGGTGCCGGTGCTGGTGACGTCGATGCCCCTGGCCCGCAGCCAGGGCAGTGGGTTGATCTTGTTGTTCGTCGCGTCCCAGATCTCGAGGTGCAGGTGCGGGCCGGTGGACTGACCGCGGTTGCCGACCTCGGCGATCTTCTCGCCGGCCCGGACCTTCTGGCCGACGTCGACGAACGAGCGGTTGACGTGGCCGTAGACGCTGTGCGTGCCGTCCGGGTGCTTGAGCACCACCCACATCCCGAACCCGCTGGCCGGGCCGGACTCCTCCACCACGCCGTCGGTCAGCGCGAAGATCGGCGTGCCGATCGGCGCCGCGAGGTCGATGCCGTAGTGCGTGACGCCCCAGCGGGCGCCGAAGCCGGAGGTGAAGCGGCCGTTCGTCGGGAGCACGTAGGCCGTGCTTCCGTCCAGGACGGCCTCGGGAGCGCCGCCCGCGAGCGCGGCCCTGATGATCGAGGTGCGCTTCTGCATCTCCTCGCCGATGCCGGCGGCCTTGACCAGGCTCGCGACGTCGACCTCGGACCTCTCGTCGAGCGCGGGGAGCGTGAAGGAGTTGCCGAGCTGGTCGCCGCCGATGGCGTTCGCGCTGGTGGCCGGCGCGGCCGAGGCCACCGCCGACTGGACGGGATCCGTCACCGGGAGCATCGCGTTCCGGGCGAGCTTCGCGTACGGGTCGTCGGAGACGCCGGGGTCACCGTGGGCCGACACCAGGGTCTGTCCCGCGGCGACGAGCGCGCCGCCGGCCACGGCGAACGCCATCGCGCGAACGTGCAGCGACGGCGAGGGTGGCGCCGGAAGCCGGTGCGATCCCGGCGGGGCCGACGCGTGGGGGGCCGCGTCGAACTCGTCGGGGACCGGTCGGGCGCCGCTGGGGGAGCGGTGGCTCGCCAAGACCTGCCCTTCTCGACAACCCTGGGGTGGGCTTCGTGCATCCCTGCCGGTGGCGGCGGCGACATCGGGTCGGGGAACCCTGGCGGCTGTCGGTTCGGGGTCGGCAGCCTGTCGTCGTGATCGCTCCGTGACACGGACCGGGTGAACGTAGCGGGGTTACCCGCGAGTCGGCAAATTCGGCGCGCGGGTGTTCGGACCCATGGCCCGATCGGCTCACGAGGCGGGCGAGGCTCCTGCACGCAGCGTGTCCGGCACCCGCGTGATGTGCCGATGACGCCGACGGAAGTGCTGGTCGTGGACCGGCCGGGCGAGCGCGGTGGCGACCCAGTGCACGGTGCGTGAGTCCACGGGCAGGGCCAGGTGACCCACGTCACGGAGCTCCAGCTCGTCGATCCGCAGGTCCGGATGGCTCAGTCGGGCATTCCTCTGGGGGACGATCATCTCGTCCATCCGGCTCCACACGACGACGAACCGGGTGGTGCAGCCGGGTGCCGGCTCGTCGAGCTCGGCGAGGACGTCCGAGCCGGGGCGCAGCTGGCGGGCCAGCGGGGTGGGCATCAGGTAGGCCATGTTCGAACCGGCGTGCGGGCTGCCCATCGTCACCAGGGTGTCCACCGACGCCGAGCCGCCGAGCCGCTGCACGTAGTAGCGGGCGATCATGCCGCCGAGCGAGTGGCCGACGATGTGCACCTTGTCCGCGCCGGTCTCCGCGCGCAGCCGCTCGACGTGGCTGCGCAGCTCGTGCGCGGCGCTGCGCAGGTCCCCGGTGAGGAGGCTGTAGTTGATGGCGTGCACGACGCCGAAGCCGCGGCGCCGCAGCGCCCGCCGGAAAACGGTGAACACGGACCGGTTGTCCATGATCCCGTGGACGAGCAGGACCGGTGTGCCGGCGGCCTCGATGTCCCCGACGACCAGGCACCGCTGGGCCGGCGGAAGGTCGTCGGTCCGGTAGACGTCGTGCTGGTGGATCTTCTCGCTCGCCAGACCGATCGGATAGAGCGCGATGTGCGCGGCCAGCCAGGCGCTCTCGAGCACGAGTCCCCGGAGCCCCGGGGGCGCGCCGAACGTGCGCAGCGCGTAACCGCCAGCGCGTCCGGCCCCGGCCGCCAGGGACTGCACGCCGCCGGCGACCAGTGCCAGGCGGCGCAGTCCGCCCTGGACCAGCGCCATGGATGAACGGTAGGCCACGTCAAAGAGAATTGCCGGGTGAAATCGCACCGAAACATCCGGACCGGTCATCGCACCTGATTCCTCGTCGGCAGGTCCGAACGGGTGGCCCGCTGGGCCGGTCGGCCGCCGCATCGAGCACAGTGTCGGTATGAGTGAGCGGG
This sequence comes from Pseudonocardia sp. T1-2H, assembly GCF_038039215.1. NCBI lineage: Bacteria > Bacillati > Actinomycetota > Actinomycetes > Pseudonocardiales > Pseudonocardiaceae > Pseudonocardia > Pseudonocardia sp. T1-2H. The sequence continues at coordinate 5,640,069 of NZ_JBBPCL010000001.1, read as the reverse complement.
TGCGTCTGATCCTGGTCGCCTCGGGTGACGACACCGGCGGTCCGGGTACGGGGATCAGCGGGCTGGCGCGCACCCTGCGTGACCGCGGCACCGAGGTGATCCTGCTCGACGAGGCCCGCTCGGCCCGGCACGTCGCCGCCGTCGCGCTGCAGGAGGACGTGGCCGCGGTGCTCCTGCCGGAGGCGCCGGAGGGTCTCGTCGCCGCTGTCCGGGAGGGGCTCGACGCGGGCGGCGCGGACGACGTCGCCGTCGTCGCGGGGGATGCGGGAACATGTGTCGCACGCCTCCCGGATCGACTCGGGGTGGCAGACCTCACCCCTGGCGACGGGGCAGGGTGATTGCTGTCACCGCCCCAGGTCAGGGCATGTGTCGAGCACGTCGCTAGGGTCCAATGGCAGCAGCGCGATCGAGTCCTGCGGTCGACGCCGTCCGGAATCGCAGCAGCGGTCCCGCGACAGGGCGAGCACACCGCGGGCACAGCGAAGTGGAGCGGGAGAACCGAGTGGACCTGTACGAGTACCAGGCGAAGGATCTCTTCGCCGCACACGGAGTCCCGGTGCTTCCGGGCAAGACGGTGGACAACGCGGATGCCGCTGCGGCCGCCGCCGCGGAGCTGGGCTCCGCTGTCGTGGTGAAGGCCCAGGTCAAGACCGGAGGCCGGGGCAAGGCCGGCGGCGTGAAGCTGGCCGAGACGCCGGACGAGGCCAAGGAGAAGGCGAACGCCATCCTGGGCCTGGACATCAAGGGCCACACCGTGCACCAGGTGCTGGTCACCACGGCGAGCGACATCGCCGAGGAGTACTACTTCTCCTTCCTGCTGGACCGGTCGAACCGCACCTTCCTGGCCATGTGCTCGGCCGAGGGCGGCATGGAGATCGAGCAGCTGGCCGTCGAGCGTCCGGACGCCCTGGCCCGCATCGCGATCGACCCGATCGCCGGGGTGGACAAGGCCAAGGCCGCCGAGATCGTCGCCGAGGGCAAGATCCCGGCCGCGGTCGCGGACCAGGCCGCGGACGTCATCGTGAAGCTGTGGGAGACCTTCGTCGCCGAGGACGCGACGCTCGTCGAGGTCAACCCGCTCGTGCGTGACCCGCAGGACAAGGTCATCGCCCTCGACGGCAAGGTCACGCTGGACGAGAACGCCGGCTTCCGGCACCCGGCGCACGCCGAGCTCGTCGACCAGCGCACCGAGAACCCCCTCGAGGCCAAGGCGAAGGCCAAGAACCTCAACTACGTCAAGCTCGACGAGGGCCAGGTCGGCATCATCGGCAACGGCGCGGGTCTCGTCATGAGCACCCTGGACGTCGTCGCGTACGCCGGGGAGAAGCACGGCGGCGTGAAGCCGGCGAACTTCCTGGACATCGGCGGCGGCGCGTCCGCGCAGGTCATGGCGGACGGCCTGGACGTCATCCTGGGCGACCCGGACGTCAAGAGCGTGTTCGTCAACGTCTTCGGCGGGATCACCGCCTGCGACGCCGTCGCGAACGGCATCGTCGAGGCGCTGAAGATCCTCGGCGACTCGGCCACCAAGCCGCTCGTCGTCCGGCTCGACGGCAACAACGTCGTCGAGGGCCGCAAGATCCTCGACGACGCCAACCACCCCCTGGTCACCCAGGTGGACACGATGGACAACGCGGCCGACAAGGCCGCCGAGCTCGCAGCAGCGGGGGCCTGATCATGTCGATCTTCCTCAACGAGAACAGCAAGGTCATCGTCCAGGGCATCACCGGCGGCGAGGGCACCAAGCACGCCACCAAGATGCTGGCGGCGGGCACGAACATCGTCGGCGGCGTGAACGCGCGCAAGGCCGGCACCACGATCACCCTCGGCGGCAAGGACCTCACGGTCTTCGGCACCGTCGAGGAGGCCATGAAGGAGACCGGCGCGGACGTCAGCGTCGTCTTCGTGCCGCCGAAGTTCGCCAAGGACGCCGTCATCGAGGCGATCGACGCGCAGATCCCGCTCGCCGTCGTCATCACCGAGGGCATCCCGGTGCACGACTCGGCCTACTTCTGGGCGCACGCGGTCGCCAAGGGCAACAAGACCCGGATCATCGGCCCGAACTGCCCCGGCATCATCAGCCCCGGCAAGTCCAACGCCGGCATCATCCCGGCGGACATCGCGGGCGCGGGCAAGATCGGCCTCGTGTCGAAGTCCGGCACGCTGACCTACCAGATGATGTACGAGCTGCGGGAGTTCGGCTTCTCCACCGCGATCGGCATCGGCGGCGACCCGATCATCGGGACCACGCACATCGACGCCCTCGAGGCGTTCGAGGCGGACCCCGAGACCGCCGCGATCGTGATGATCGGTGAGATCGGTGGCGACGCCGAGGAGCGGGCCGCCGCGTTCATCAAGGAGAACGTGACCAAGCCGGTCGTCGGCTACGTCGCGGGCTTCACCGCCCCCGAGGGCAAGACGATGGGCCACGCCGGCGCCATCGTCTCCGGCTCGGCGGGCACCGCGCAGGCGAAGAAGGAGGCCCTCGAGGCCGCCGGGGTCAAGGTCGGCAAGACGCCGTCCGAGACCGCCGCCCTGATGAAGGAGATCATCGCCGGGCTCTGAGCCCGGCCGGGTCCGTCCGCTGGACAGACCCTTCGGCCTCTCCGGAGGCGGATCGGCCGACGCGCGGGCCCCGGGAACCCTCCCGGCGCCCGCGCGTTCTGCTGTCATCAGGTGTCGGCGTCCGCGTGTACGGGCGCGGTGGGCTAGCGTTCGCCGCGACCGGTGTCCGCGACGCGACCAGTACGTCCGAGAACGACCGCCGTGCCCGACGGTCCAGGGAGCAGTCGATGAGCCAGCAGCACGAGCCGCCCGCCACCTCCGGGGAGACCGGATCCGCCCACGCGGCCGCCGCGCCCCCGCTCGCCCCCGGTCCCGCCCGGATGCTCGTCCTGGTGGGCGCCGGCCTGGCGCTGGTGGTCTACCTCCTCGGCTTCTTCACCGACATCGGCTTCGGCCTGGGGACCACGCTGGCGCTGGCCGGCGGCCTGCTGGCTGCGGCGGCCCTGCTGCCCGGGGCCGGTCGCGTGCTCCTGCCGGGCGCCGTCCTCGCCACGGTCGGCTTCCTGACGTTCCTGCAGACCGTCACCATTCTGCAGGGGACCGTGGGCGGGATCGTGATCACGGGCCTGGTGCTGGCTTTCCTCGTGGCCGCGGTGCTGGTCGCCGCGGTCCTGCTCGACGCCGGCATGCTCTCGCTGCCCGCCCCGCGCCCGTCCCCGCAGAACTCCGGCGCGCACGGCCGGCCCGGCTACGGCGGCTACCCCGGCCAGGGCTACGGCCAGCAGGGCTACGGCGCCTCGGGCCAGCCCGGGTACGCCCAGCCCGGGTATGCCCAGCCCGGATACGGGCAGCCGGGGATCGGTCAGGGCGGCCAGCAGTACGGCCAGCCGGGCTACGGGCCGCAGGGCGGCTACGGCGGCGGGTACGTCCAGCAGCCCGCACCCGGCCAGCAGCCCGCACCCGGACAGCCGGCCTACGGCCAGCCCGGTCCGGGTCAGCAGGGTTCCGGGCAGCCCGGCCAGGGCCAGCAGCCGTGGGGCCAGCAGCCGCCGTACGGCCAGTCCGGATACGCCCAGACCGGGCCCACCCAGGCCGTCGGCACGCCGCCGGGCCAGTCCGGGGCCGGCTCCCACGAGACCCAGGTCGGTGCCTCCGGGCAGCCACAGGACCTCGGTGCCACCCGGGTCGACGGCCCTCCGGTCACGGATGCGTCCCCCGAGGAGCACACAAGCCGGCACGGTCAGCCGGAGGAGCAGCAGCGCCCCGGGAACGGCGGCGAGCACACCACCGTCATCCAGAACCCGCGCAAGGACGACCGGGGCTGATCCCGGTCGTCGCGGGTGACCGGCCCGTGACGGCGTCCCGGCGTGGCAGGCTGACGCGCGGCCGTCGCGCTGCGACGCTGGCCGGGTGACCCGCTCCCTCTCGGCTCCCGACCGTCCCGAGACCCCCGGCGACGAGCGCGGACCGGGTGACGGTCCCACCCCGGTCGAGGGGCTGGACCGACTCCGGATCCTGCTGGCCGCCGCCATGGGCACGGTCCTGGTCAGCTACGCGATGCTGGTGCCGGTCGCCGCGCTGGTCATGGGCACGGCGGGTGGGAGCGTCTCGGTGGACGGCGCGTTCGCCGTCTCCATCCCGCTCTGGCTCGCCGCGCACCAGATCCCGATGGCGCTGGAGGGGCAGCCCATCGGCGTGCTCCCGCTGCTGCCGACCCTCGCGGTCGCGGTCGTCGTCGCGATCGGGACCCGCTGGTCCGTCCGGCGCCTCGGCGGCCGGTTCCGGCTGGACACCGGTCCCGTGATCGCCAGCCAGGCGGGCGCGCACGCCGCCGTCGCGGTGCTCGGCAGCGCGCTGCTGCCCCGGGCGGCCGAGGTCGTCGTGTCCCCGTGGGGCGCGATGGTCGGCGGCGGTCTGGTGGCGGGGCTCGCCGCGGCGATCGGCGTCCTGCGGGCCTGCGGGCTGCCCGACGCGTGGCGCGAGCGGCTCCCCGGCTGGCCGGCCGCCGGGCTGGCCGCGGCGGCCGTCGGCGGCGCGGCGCTGCTGACGCTCGGCGCGCTGGCGGTCCTGGTCGGCCTGGGCTTCGGCGCCACGCGCGTCCACGCCGGCTACGTCGCCGTCGCCCCCGCGTTCGGGGCGGGCCTCGGACTCACCCTGCTCGCGCTGGCCTACCTGCCCAACGCCGTCGTCGCCGGGGCGTCCTGGCTGCTCGGCCCGGGAGTCGAGGTGGGGACGGCCTCGGTGTCCCCGCTCGGCTCGACGAGCGGCCCGCTGCCTCCGTTCCCGCTGTTCGGGGCGCTGCCCGTCGGGACGCCGCCGGTGTGGGCGGTCGTGGTGTTCCTGCTCCCCGCCGGGGTCGGACTGCTCGTCGGCGGGATGTGCCGGCGGGTGCTCGGGCCCTCGTCGACGGTGGTGCAGCGGATCCGCGCGGTCGGGACGGCCGCGGCGCTGCTCGCCGCCGCGGGCGCGCTCGCCGCGACCCTCGCCGGAGGCAGACTCGCGGCGGGGCCGTTCGACCCGGTGGTCGTGCCGCCGTGGCTGGTGCTGCTGGCGGTGCTGCTGTGGGTCGGCGGGCCGGGGGCGCTGGTTGCGCTGGTACAGCGGGGTGCGGAGGCGCCCGACGGATACCGGCACGTCGAGGAGGAGCGCCGGGACCCGGAGACCGGGGACTGGGACGACGAGTGGGACGAGGCTGCGTATGACGAGTCCGGGCACGACGTGCCCGGGCACGAGGACCTCGAGCCGGACGGGGACGATCCGGAGGACCGGGGTCCGGTGGACGCCGCCTCCGAGGCCGAGACCGACGACGACCGGCAGCGCCGCCGGGGGGCATCGGCCGAGCCCGTCGATCACGGAGACCTGGACGGGTACGCGCGGCCCGAGGACGAGGTGCGCGACGGCCCGGTGGACGACGCCTCCCCAGACGACGACGCCCTCGCAGACGACGACCTCGCAGACGACGACCTCGCAGACGACGACCTCGCAGACCGCGAGCCCGTGGACGGCGGCCTGGCCGACGACCCCGCAGGCGACGGCTCCACAGGCGACGACCCCGCAGCCACCCCGGCGCCCGGTGACGAGCCCCTGTCCCGCGCCCGCTCCGTCGGCGCCCGGTACTCCGAGCGGGAGCAGCGCCGCCGGGAGAAGCGGCGGGAACGGACCCGTCAGGAACGGGAGGGCGGGCCCCGCGCCTCCCGGTTCCGCCGGGCCGAGCCCCGGCAGGGCCCGGCCCGTGCGGCCGAGCCCGTATCGGAGCGCCGAGCGGCCGAGCCCCCGGTCGAGCGCCGAGCGGCAGGCCCCCGGATCCCCGGCTCCCGGGCGCCCGAGTCCCACGCGCCCGAGTCCCACGCGCCCGGACCCGGTGCGTCCGGGGAGCCGGCGCACGACGCGCCGAGGGAGGGCACCGAAGCGAAGCCGCGGACCGTCGCGGAGCTCGTCGCCCTGCGCGCCCGGCAGGCCGAGGAGGCCGCCCGCGGGGACTGACCGGCACCCCGTGCGGGCGACGCGGCCGCGCTGTGACCCGGGTCGCGGTTTACGCTGGTCAGGGTCGCAGTATCCGACGGGGAGGACCTCCCGCAGTCGGTGCCGCCCCCGTCGAGAAGAGGAGCCCGGTTGTCCGCCGCGTCGAGCGCCGATCCCAGCGCCGCGAGCAGCACACCCGGACCCCGCCCACCTGCGCGGCTCGTCGTCCTGGCGTCCGGCTCCGGCACGCTGCTGCAGGCCCTCCTCGACGCCGCCGCGGACGCGGCCTACCCGGCCGAGGTCGTCGCCGTCGCCGCGGACCGGGACGCCCCCGCCGTCGAGCGCGGGATGCGGGCCGGCGTGCCCACCGCCGTCGTCCGCCCCGCGGAGCACCCGGACCGGGACGCCTGGAACCGCGCGCTGCTGGCCGCGGTCCGTGCGCACGAGCCCGACCTGGTCGTCTGCGCCGGGTTCATGCGGATCCTCGGCCCGGACTTCCTGGGCGGGATCGGCTGCCCGATCGTCAACACCCATCCGGCGCTGCTGCCGTCGTTCCCGGGCGCGCATGCCGTCCGGGACGCGCTGGCACACGGCGTCAAGATCACCGGAACGACCGTCCACCTGGTCGACGCCGGTGTGGACACCGGGCCGATCCTGGCCCAGGAAGCCGTACCCGTGCGGCCCGGCGACACCGAGGCCGAGCTGCACGAACGGATCAAGAACTCGGAACGGCGGCTGCTGGTCGGCACCGTCGAGGCGCTGGTCCGCATCGGATCGGCGCGAGCGGAGAAAGAGGCGAGCATCGACGTGAGTGAGCGCAGGCCGGTACGCCGGGCCCTGATCAGCGTCTACGACAAGGCGGGTCTGCCGGACCTCGCCACCGGGCTGCACGCGGCGGGCGTGGAGATCGTCTCCACCGGGTCGACCGCCCAGCGCATCGCGGACGCGGGCATCCCGGTGACCCCGGTCGAGGAGCTGACCGGCTTCCCGGAGACCCTCGACGGCCGGGTGAAGACCCTGCACCCGCGGGTGCACGCCGGACTGCTCGCGGACACCCGCCGCCCTGAGCACCTCGCGCAGCTCGAGCAGCTGGGCGTCGCGCCGTTCGACATGCTCGTGTCGAACCTCTACCCGTTCACCGAGACCGTCGCGTCCGGTGCCACGCAGGACGAGTGCGTCGAGCAGATCGACATCGGCGGGCCCGCGATGGTCCGGGCGTCGGCGAAGAACCACGACAGCCTCGCCGTGATCACGGACCCGGCGCGGTACGACTGGGTCCTCGAGCAGGTCGCGGCGGGCGGGTTCCTGCTCGCGGACCGGCGCCGGCTCGCCGCCGAGGCCTTCCGGCACACGGCGAGCTACGACGTCGCCGTCGCGTCCTGGATGGGTTCGGTCCTCGCGCCCGAGGCGGACACGGTGTTCCCCGCGTGGGCCGGTGCCACCTGGGAGCGCAAGGCGACGCTGCGCTACGGCGAGAACCCGCACCAGGCCGCGGCGCTCTACGTGTCCCCCGGGACGCTCGGGCCTCGCGCAGGCCGAGCAGCTGCACGGCAAGGAGATGTCCTACAACAACTACGTCGACGCGGACGCCGCCTGGCGCGCCGCGCACGACCACGGGGACCAGCCGACGGTCGCGGTGATCAAGCACGCGAACCCCTGCGGCATCGCGGTCGGCGCGGATGTCGCCGAGGCCCACCGCAAGGCCCACGCGACGGACCCGGTGAGCGCCTACGGCGGCGTCATCGCGACGAACCGCGAGGTCAGCGTGGAGATGGCGCAGCAGGTGAAGGACATCTTCACCGAGGTCGTGCTCGCGCCGTCCTTCGCCGAGGGCGCGCTGGAGATCCTCACGTCGAAGAAGAACCTGCGGGTGCTGCGGCTGCCCGGCGAGGTCCGCCGGACCGGCGCCGAGATGCGGCCGATCACAGGCGGGCTGCTCCTGCAGCAGCGCGACGCCGTCGACGCGGCCGGGGACGACCCGTCGTCCTGGAAGCTCGTCGCCGGTGAGCCCGTGTCCGACGAGGTGCTCGCGGACCTCGCGTTCGCCTGGCGCGCCTGCCGTGCGGTGAAGTCCAACGCGATCCTGCTCGCCTCGGACGGCGCGGCCGTCGGTGTCGGGATGGGTCAGGTCAACCGGGTGGATTCCTGCAAGCTCGCCGTGACCCGGGCCGGGGACCGCGCGCGGGGTTCCGTCGCGGCGTCGGACGCGTTCTTCCCGTTCCCCGACGGGCTGGAGGTGCTCCTCGAAGCGGGCGTCAAGGCCGTCGTCCACCCGGGCGGCTCGATCCGGGACGAGCAGGTCACCGCCGCGGCCGCCGCCGCGGGCGTCGCCCTCTACCTGACGGGCACGAGGCACTTCGCGCACTAGCTCTGTCGACTCACGAACGGCACCGTCGTGCGGACCTACCGCGCGAAGGTGCCGTTCGTGCATTCGGCGCAGGGATCCATCGGCGGACGCCCGTACGGGGAGTTGAAGAGGCTCCGTTCGGCCGCTAAAGTTCGAACACATGTTCGATGCCCGTCGTCTTCCCCGCGACGCGATCCGGTCGGGAGGTAGGTGTCCCGGTGAAGGGTGCCGTGGGGGACGCAGCGAGCAGGCTGGAGCTCGCACGCGGGCTGCTCCGCAGGATGGAGGACCGGTCGGATCGTTCGGACGCGGTGCGGCCCGCGCCGATCGGTCCCGGGGAGGACGTGGGCGGCGACGTGCTGCCCGTGGCGGCGCCGCTGCGGCCGCTGCTGCCCGCGGGTGGGCTGCGCCGGGGCTCCTCGGTCTCGGTCGCGTCCGGCACGGGATCGACGTCGCTGCTGTTCGGGCTGCTCACGGCGGCCTCCGCCCAGGGGATGTGGGCGGGCGTCGTCGGAGTGCCCGGGCTCGGGGTGGTGGCCGCGGCGGAGGCGGGGGTCCGGCTCGAGCGGCTCGCGCTCGTCCCGCGGCCGGGCGGGGACCTGGTCGCGGTCGTGCTCGCGCTGCTGGACGGGATGGACCTCGTCGTCGTCGCGGGGGCGCAGCGGGCCGGCCTGCGGGGGCAGGACCGGCAACGGCTCGCGGCCCGGGCGCGGCAGCGGGGTGCGGTACTGCTCGCGCTGGGGGCCTGGCCCGGCGCGGACGTCGAGCTGGGCTGCTCGGAGGTCCGCTGGTCGGGGGTGGACCGGGGCGCGGGACGGCTGTGCTCCCGACAGGTCGTCGTACGCAGCGGTGGCCGGGGCGCCGGAGCGGGGCGACGGGCGGAGGTGCTGCTCCCGGGGAGGAACGGCGCGATCGACGTGCCCGCCGCGGCGCCGGTGCCCGTCGTGGCAGGACACGAGGACACCCGGGTGGCCGTCGGATGAGGCCGCCCGACGAGCACACTGCCCCGGTGCACGGTGCCCCCGTGGACGGGGCCGCGGAACGGGTGCTCGCCCTCTGGTCCCCGGACTGGCCCGTCACCGCGGCCGCGCTGGGCGCGCACGTCCCGGCGCACCGGCCCGCGGCGGTGTTCCACGCGAACCGGGTGCTGGCGTGCTCGGCCACCGCGCGGGCGCACGGGGTGCGGCGGGGCCTGCGCCGGCGGGACGCCCAGGCCCGGTGCCCGGAGCTGGCCGTCCTCGCCCCGGACCCGGAGCGGGACGCCCGGCTGTTCGAACCCGTCGTCGTCGCCGTCGAGGAGCTGGCTCCCGGGGTGGAGATCGTCCGGCCGGGGCTGCTCGCGCTGCCCGCGAAAGGGCCCGTCGGCTGGTTCGGCGGTGAGCGGGAGGCGGCGGAACGGCTGATCGACCAGGTCGCCGCCCGCACCGGGGTCGAGTGCCAGACCGGGTTCGCGGACGGCCTGTTCGCCGCGGTCCTCGCGGCCCGGCGCGGCCTGGGGGTGGAGGCCGGGCGCAGCCGGGAGTTCCTGGCGCCGCTCGGGGTCGAGGAGCTCGACCGCGAGCCGGACGTGGACCGCGCCGAGCTGGTGGACCTGCTGCGTCGGCTCGGGCTGCGCAGCCTCGGGGCGTTCGCCGGGCTGGCGCCGGCGGACGTCGCGTCCCGGTTCGGGACGGACGCGGTGCTCGCCCACCGCCTCGCCCGCGGGCTGGACCCCCGTCCGCCCGTGCGCCGCCGCCCGCCGGAGGAGCTGGCCGTCGAGCTGGAGCTGGACCCGCCCGTGGACCGGGTGGACGCCGCCGCGTTCGCCGCCCGTGCCCTGGCCGAACGGCTGCACACCACGCTGGCCGGGCACGCGCTGTCCTGCACGCGGCTCGGGGTGTGGGCGCGCACGGAGGGCGGGGAGGAGCTGCTGCGGATCTGGCGTTGCGCGGAGCCGCTCACCCCGTCCGGCACGGTGGACCGGGTCCGGTGGCAGCTGGACTCGTGGCTCACCCGCGGCGGATCGGGCGCGGTCGTGCGGCTGCGGCTCACCCCGGAGGAGACCGTCACCGCCGGGGCGCTGCAGAGAGGGCTGTGGGGCGAGGTCGGCGAGTCCGACGAGCGGGCGGGCCGGGCGCTCGTCCGGGTGCAGGCGCTGCTCGGGCCGGAGGCGGTGGTCACCGCCGTCCTGACCGGCGGTCGGGACCCCGGGGAACGGGTGCGGCTCGTCCCGTGGGGGGACGACCGGGCGGCGGGCAGCGGGAGTGCGGGGCCGGGGGAGCTGACGGGCGCGCCCGCGCCGGAGCCGATCGGGCTGGGGGGACACCTGCGGGCAGCCCCGGGCGTCCCGGTCCGGCCGCTCCGGGTCGTCCCGTCCGCGACGGAGCCGGACGCCCGCGACCACCGGCCGGGGACCGCCGGCCGCGGCCCGGTGCGCCCGAACGACGATCACAGGCCCGCCGTGGCAGGGAACGCGCGGCCCGCCGAGGCCCCGCGGCTGACCGAGGCCCCGCAGCCGTCGAGCATCCGCAGGCCCACCCGCTCCCGGCCCATCCGCACCGCGAAGGCCGCGAAGGACCCCGTCCCCGCCTGGCCGGGCCGGCTCCCCGCGCCGTCCCCCGCGACCGTCCCGCCGGAACCCCTGCCCGTCGAGCTCCTGGACGTCGACGGGCGTCCGGTCGGGTTGCGGGCGCTGGACCTGCTGGACTCCGAGCCGCACCTGCTCGTCCTGGCCGGCCACCCCGGTCGCGAGCTGAGCGCGTGGGCGGGACCGTGGCCGTTGCAGCAGCGCTGGTGGGTCGGCGGCGCGCACACCGAGGTGCGGATCCAGGTCGTGCTCGCCGACGGAGCGGCGCTGCTCCTCGTCCATCGGGAGGGGCGCTGGTGGGTCACCGGCATCTACGACTAGCCCCGCCCGGTGCTCCAGGCTCCGTGCTTCCGGCCCGGTGCTCCCGGCCCGGTGCTTCCGCTCAGGGGCGCATCCCGTCGAGGGAGAGCGCGAACCGGCCGACCGCCCCGGCCAGCGCGTCGACGTTGCGGTCCAGCGCGGTCCGGTCCACGTTCGCCAGGGTGTCGCAGGCCTGGTGGTAGCAGGAGTCGTAGGGCTTGCCGGCCTCGCCACCCCACCGGGCCGCCTGCTCCGGCGTCTTGACCTCCTCCCCGCCGGTGAACAGACCGCCGGCGGGAATGCCCGCCTCGATGAACGGCCCGTAGTCCGAGCGCCCGTCGAAGTCCGTGCCCGCCGGCGTCACCCCGGTGGTGCGGAGCTGGTCCAAGAGGACCTGCTCGATCGTCGCCGAGCCCTGCGGCCCGGGGCCGGCCCCCACCTTGTCCGAGTCGTCACCGTCGTAGACCAGGTAGCCGGGGTTCGGCGAACCGATCATGTCGAGGTTCACGTAGAGCGCGATCGACGGACGTTCCTCCGCGGGCAGGTCCCGGACGTAGGCGGTCGAGCCCAGCAGGCCCTCCTCCTCCGCGCCCCACCAGGCGAACCGCACCGCGTTCCGGGTGGCCGGGGAGCCGCCGAGCCGGGTCGCGAGCTCCAGCAGCCCTGCGGTGCCGGTGCCGTTGTCGTTGATCCCGGGCCCCTGCGGCACCGAGTCGAGATGCGCGCCGGCCATGACCACGTTCGCGGTGTCGCCGGTGCGGGTCTGGGCGATCACGTTGCGGGTCGCCTTCTTCTCGATCGTCGTCGCCAGGGTCAGTACAGCCTGCGCACCGTTCTTCGCGACCAGCCCGGCGCCCACCGAGCTGCGGACGCCCGCGCTCGGGACGGCCCCCGGCGTCTCGCCGAGAGTGCCGTTGAGCGGCCCGTCCTCGGTGTTCACGACGACCACGGCGGCCGCCCCGGCCGCGCCCGCGAGCTGGGACTTCACCCCGAACGTGCAGGTCCCGCGGCGGACCACGGCGATCGCCCCGGCCGGGATCCCGGCGAAGTCGCTCGCCTCGCAGCCCGAGGTGTCGTCCTGCGCGATCACCGCGAGCGGCGCGGTGAGGGGGCCCGGCGTCGAGGGCGAGAAGCCGAGCGCGACGGCCTCGACCGGCGCGCCGTCGACCGTCAGGGTCTGGGTCTGCACGGTGAAGGTCGTGGCCTCGAAGGAGGGCGTCCGGACGTCGTACCCGGCGTCGCGCAGCTTTCCGGCCACGTACTCGACGCTCGCGTCGTACCCCGGCGTGCCGACGGCCCGGTTCCCGCCGTTCGCGTCCGCGATCCGCTGCAGCTCCTGCAGGTGCGCGTACGCGCCGTCGCCGGACACCTGGGAGACCAGGGCGGCGGGCAACCCCTGGTCCGGTTCGGGTGGGGCCGGACTCCCGCAGGCGACCAGCGCGGCCGCGCAGCTCAGGGCCGTGACCAGCGTGGCGGCTCCGGAGAGGGTCGGCCGGTGGTGCATCGCGCTCCCTAGGTCCGTTCCGTCCGGCGCCGTGCGGGCTCGGATGACGGGGATCAGTGTCCGCCACGTGCGGACGCCACGTCCCGGGAGCGGGCACACCCGAACGGGTGGCACGGGAAGCCACGGCCCACGCACGGGCGTCTCACAGGTACGTCACAGGTGGAGGCGGTGAACTGATCTCACAGCGCAGGGGAGCGAGACCTCCGAGAGTGACGGGGACCGGCTGCTGGGGAGCCCCCCGGCCCGCCACGCCCGGTTCAGCCCGTGCGACGCCGATCGGCACTGGGGAGCGCCCGGCCGGCGTCGCACGGGCACTTCTGTGCTCGGGCCCGTCCTCGTCTCAGGGCAGGTCCCCGGTGGACGCGAAGCGCGCCAGCGTCCCCGCCGCGACGTCGGTGAAGCGGTCCAGCGCGAGGCGATCGACGTTCGTCAGGTCGTCGCAGGCCGAGTGGTAGCAGCGGTCGAACACCTCGCCCTGCTCACCGCCCCACCTTCTGGCCTGGTCCGCGGACTTGTGCTCCGAGTCGCCCGCCAGCAGCCCGGCCGAGGGGATGCCGCGTTCACGAACGGGTCGTAGTCCGAGCTTCCCCTCCAGGTCCATCGGATCCGGTGTCACGCCGAGAGCGACGAACCGCCTGGTCAGGTCGATCGCGACAGTCGCGGAGCCGTCCGGTCCGCCGCTCGCCCCCTGCACGAAGTAGCCCGCGTTCGGGGCGCCGACCATGTCGAGGTTGAGGTAGAGGACGGGCGTCTCGTTGCCGGACAGCGAGTCCACATAACTGCGGGAACCCTCGTAGTCGATCTCCTCGGCGCCCCAGAACGCGAACCGGACGGCACGGGTCACCGGCGGCGAGCCGCCCATCCACGTCGCGATCTCCAGGAGGCTCGCGACGCCGGTGCCGTTGTCGTCCATGCCGAGGCCCCGGCGCACGGAGTCCAGGTGCGCGCCGGCCATGACGGCTCTGCGGGGATCGCCGGTGCGGGTCTGTGCGACCACGTTGCGGTACTCGCCCCGCCGGCCGTCCCGCTCGAGGACGAACGTGGGCGTGCTGACGTCGAAGCCGGCGTCCCGGAGCACGGCCGCGACGTGGTCGGCGCTCGCGTCGTACCCCGGGCCGCCGGTGGCGCGGTTCCCGCCGTTGGCCTGAGTGATCCCGGCGAGCGCCTGGAGATGGGTGTAGGCCCCGTCGCCGGTCGTCCGCGCGACGAGCTGGGCGACGGCGGGCGGGTCCGGCGCCGGCGGCGCGACCGGGGCGGCCGCCGAACAGGCGACGGCGATCCCGGCCGCGAGCGCGACCACCGTGGCGCGCAGGGCCCGCCCGGTCGGCCGGCGTCGCGCGGACCGAGGACACGGAGCGTGGTCCATGGCGCGTTGCTCCCTCCGACCGGCGTCCCGACCGCGATCGAACAAATGTTCGAGTACGATCGGCCCATGGGATGGAACAACCCGGACGTACCGTGGAGCGAGCTCGAGGCGGCGCTGGCGGGACGATCGGACGGGTCCGGGCGCACGGGGTCGAGCCTCACCGGCGGCCCGGAGGCGGACGGCGGGGACAGCCCCGCCTGGTCGCGTAAGCGCGCGCCCTACGAGGGCCCTCCGGCGGAGCCCCGGACCGAACCGGTCGTCCCGTACGCGGAGCTGCACTGCCACTCCAACTTCAGCTTCCTCGACGGCGCGAGCCATCCGGAGGAGTTGGTCGAGCAGGCCCACCGTCTCGGCCTGGAGTCGATCGCGCTCACCGACCACGACGGCATGTACGGCGTGGTCCGCTTCGCCGAGGCCGCGCGGGAGCTGGGGGTGCGCACGGTCTTCGGCGCGGAGCTGAGCCTGGGCCTGTCCGCCCCGCAGAACGGCGTCCCGGATCCCGAGGGCAGTCATCTGCTCCTGCTCGCCCGCGGCCCGGAGGGCTACGGCGCGCTCTGCCGCACGATCAGCACGGCGCAGCTGCGCGGCGCGGAGAAGGGCCGCCCGGTGTACGACCCGGGCGAGGTCGTCGCGGACACCGCGGGCAAGGTCGTCGCGCTCACCGGGGGCCGCAAGGGCACGGTGCGCCAGGCGTTGCGGGCGGCCGGGCCGGAGGCGGCGGCGCGGGCGATCGCGGAGCTGGTGGAGCGCTTCGGGCGGGACGCCGTCGTCGTCGAGCTCACGCACCAGGGCCTGCCCGAGGACACCGAACGCAACGACGTGCTGGCCGCCCTGGCGGCCCGTGCGGGCCTGCCGACGATCGCGACGACGGGCGCGCACTACGCCTCCCCGGAACAGTATCCGCTGGCCACGGCCCTGGCGGCGGTCCGGGCCCGCCGCAGCCTCGACGAGGCGGACGCCTGGCTCCCGCCCGCCGGCACCGCCCACCTGCGCAGCGGTGCGGCCATGGCCGCCCGCTTCGAGGCCCGCCACCCCGGGGCGGTGGCCCGGGCGGCGGAGCTGGGCCGCGCGCTGTCCTTCGAGCTGGAGCTGGTGGCGCCGGACCTGCCGCCCTTCGACGTCCCGCCGGGAGAGGACGAGGCGTCCTGGCTGACTGCGCTCACCTGGCAGGGTGTGGCCCGGCGCTACGGCAGCCACGCGGAGAACCGGCGCGCGGTCGAGATGGTCGAGCACGAGCTGGGGATCATCAAGGCGAAGAAGTTCTCCGGCTACTTCCTGATCGTGGCGGACATCGTCGAGTTCTGCCGTCGCTCCGGGATCCTCTGCCAGGGCCGGGGCTCGGCCGCGAACTCCGCGGTCTGCTACGCGCTGGGCATCACCAACGTGGACGCGGTGCGTCACGAGCTGCTGTTCGAGCGGTTCCTCTCCCCGGACCGGGACGGGTACCCGGACATCGACCTGGACATCGAGTCCGGCCGGCGCGAGGAGGCCATCCAGTACGTCTACCAGCGCTACGCCCGCACGCATGCCGCCCAGGTGGCGAACGTGATCACCTACCGGCCGCGATCCGCGGTCCGGGACATGGCGAAGGCGCTGGGCTTCTCGCCGGGCCAGCAGGACGCGTGGAGCAAGCGGATCGAGCGCTGGCACGGGCTCGACGGCGGCAACGCGCCGGAGGACCTGCCGCCGACGGTCCTCGGGCTGGCGGACCAGCTCCTCGGCTTCCCCCGCCATCTCGGCATCCACTCCGGCGGCATGGTGATCTGCGACCGGCCGGTGTCCGAGGTCGTGCCGGTGGAGTGGGCGCGGATGGCGGACCGCACCGTCGTGCAGTGGGACAAGGACGACTGCGCCGCCGCCGGCCTGGTCAAGTTCGACCTGCTCGGCCTGGGCATGCTCACCGCGCTGCACCTGATGATGGACCTGGTGGAGTCCTTCCACGGCGTCCACGTCGAGCTGCACGAGCTGGGCGAGAGCGACGAGCGGGTCTACGAGATGCTCCGCCGCGCGGACTCCGTCGGGGTGTTCCAGGTGGAGTCCCGCGCGCAGATGGCCACGCTGCCCCGGCTGAAACCCCGCGAGTTCTACGACCTGGTGGTGGAGGTCGCGTTGATCCGGCCCGGCCCCATCCAGGGCGGTTCCGTGCACCCGTACATCCGCCGCCGCAACGGGATCGACAAGTGGGAGCACGACCATCCGCTGCTGGAGAACGCCCTGCAGAAGACCCTCGGGGTGCCGCTGTTCCAGGAGCAGATGATGCAGATCGCCGTCGACGTCGCCGGGTTCTCCCCGTCGGACGCCGACGAGCTGCGCCGTGCGATGGGGTCGAAGCGCTCCGAGGAGAGGATGGAGGCGCTGCGCGGGCGGTTCTACGAAGGGATGGCCGCGAACGGGATCACCGGCGAGCTGGCGGAGACGATCTTCACCAAGATGCTGGCCTTCGCGAACTTCGGGTTCCCGGAGAGCCACTCGATCAGCTTCGCGGCGCTGGTCTACTACAGCTCCTGGTTCAAGCTCTACTACCCGGCCGCCTTCTGCGCGGCCCTGCTGAACTCCCAGCCGATGGGCTTCTACTCACCCCAGTCCCTGGTCGCGGACGCCCGGCGGCACGGGGTGCGGTGCCACCGCCCGGACGTCAACCGCGGGGCCGCGGCGGCGGTCCTCGAACCGGATCCGGCGAGCCTGGCGGGCACGGCGATCCGGCTCGGGCTGCGGGACGTCCGTGCGGTGGGGACCGAGCTGGCCGAGGAGATCGAGGCCGAACGGGATCGCGACGGCCCGTACCGGGACCTGGCGGACCTCGCCCGGCGGGTCCGGCTCACCGGGCGGCAGGCCGAGGCGCTGGCCACGGCAGGGGCGTTCGGCTGCTTCGGGATCGAGCGGCGCTCGGCGCTGTGGGCGGCCGGGGTGGTCGCCGCGGTGCGCCCGGAGCACCTGCCCGGGAGCGCCGTGGGGCTGGACGCGCCCGCGCTGCCGGGGATGACGGAGGTCGAACTGACGGTCGCGGACGTCTGGGCCACCGGGGTCTCCCCGGACAGCCACCCGATGCAGCACCTGCGGGACCGGCTCGACGGGCTGGGTGCGATCCGGATGGACCGGCTCGACGCGGTCGGGCGGGCGGCCGGAGCGGGGGAACGTCGCGATCTCGCGGATCCGTTCGACCCGGACCGGCCGCCGCCCCGGGTGCTGGTCGGGGGGCTGGTCACCCACCGGCAACGCCCGGCGACGGCCCGCGGGGTCACGTTCCTGAACCTGGAGGACGAGAGCGGGATGCTCAACGTGACCTGCTCCGAGGGGCTGTGGGCGCGGTACCGCTCGGTGGCGCTGGGGAGCGCCGCGCTGCTGGTCCGGGGCCGGCTGGAACGCAGCCCGGAGGGGGTGCTGAACCTGGTGGCGGACCGGCTGCAACGGCTGCCGCTGGCGGTCGCGGTGAAGTCCCGGGACTTCCGGTGACCCCCGGACACGGCAGTGGCCCCGCCGCGGACGACGGGGCCACCGGCTGGGGAACGAGATCGTTCTCCTCCTTGCCCTACTTCACCAGGGCCCTACTTCACCAGCGGGTTGCCCATCGGCATCGCGCGGCCGCCGAGATCCTGGCCGAAGCCGTCGAACAGGATGTAGGCGAAGATCGCACAGAAGATGAACGTGGTGATCCCGGCGATCGGGAACAGCCCCGCGTTGCCGCCGCTGACGCCCAGGAACGCCAGCACGAAGGTGATGTCCACGAACACGAAGCCCGCGGTGAACGCCAGCGGCAGCCGCAGCGTGGCCAGGGTCAGCAGGACGAACACGATGGTGAAGGACAGCAGGTAGGTGGACTGCACGCTGGCCACCGCCGCCGCATCCGGGATCCCCCACCAGCCACTGGTCAGCCCCGTGAGCAGCAGGCCGAAGCTGAGCCAGAAGGCCGAGAACACCCCGAAGATCGCGGCGACCGAGTTCGCGGCCTCGCGTGCGGCCCAGACCGCCGCGATCAGCAGGAACAGGCCCGCGGACAGCGAGACGATCGGGATCATGCCGCCGGGCAGGGTCGCGGTGTCGAGGTAGCCCACGAACCACAGACCCAGGGTGATGCCCGAGGGAAGGAAGGTGATGAGACCCAGCAGGGCCGGGTTACCGATCGGAGCCGCGGCCGTCGCCGGCTCCCCCGCGGCATGCGCCCCCCCTGCACGTCGCTTTCCACGCTCATGTGTCGCTCCTCGTCGAGTCGACCGAGACAGCGCCTGAGCGCGCTACCTCCGGCGAGGGGCATTGTGCGCGCGGTCACAACTCCGCCGGACCCTACGAACGGAGGGCCTGGGACCTGGACCTCTGCCCACCGGATCTCCGACGCGCCCTGGGATAGTCGGGCCGTGCGCGACGACGACGAGTTCAGCGGCCTCGATCTGTCCGATATGGTCGCGAACGGGCAGTTCTGGACGGGGCGTCGGTTCATCGGGGTGAGCTTCGTCGATGCGGACCTGACCGGTCTGCGCACCGAGAACTGCACCTTCGACGAGTGCGACTTCTCCGGCGCGGACCTGTCCGAGTCGGTGCACCGCAACGGTGCGATGCGCTCCTGCACGTTCCGCCGGGCCACGTTGACGCGCATCGAGCTCCACGGCTGCTCGCTGCTCGGCAGCACACTGCTGGACTGCCGGATGCGCCCGATCACCCTCGTGGACTGCGACCTCACCCTCGTCGGGCTGGGCGGTGCGGACCTGCGCGGCACGGATCTGTCGGGCCTGCGGATGCGGGAGTCGAACCTCGTCGAGGCGGACCTGCGCACGTGCGACCTGCGGGGCGCGGACCTCGCCGGCGCCCGGCTGCGCAACGCCCGGCTGGAGGACGCGGACCTGCGTGGCACCCGCCTGGACCCGGACGCCCTGGTGCAGGCGAGGCTGGCCGGCGCCGCGGTCGACGCCGAGACGGCGCTGGCGTTCGCCGCCGCCCACGGCCTCCGGATCAGCTGACACTCGTGGCCCTTCCGTTCCTCCTCGCGGAACGGAAGGACCACGAGCGCCGCGCGGGTCGGCTCAGCGGATGAGCGCGTTGCCCATCGGGCGGGCGGCGCCCCCGAGCTTCCTGGTTCATCCCGTCGACGTAGATGTACAGGGCGACGAGGCAGAACAGCGTCGCCCCGATGCCGGCGATCGTCAGCAGCCCGGCCGGACCGCCGAGCGTGGCCACCAGGACGAGCGCGACGACGATCGTCACGAGCGTGAAGAGAGCCGTGAACGCGAGCGGCAGCCGCAGCGTCGCCAGCGTGAGCACCGCGAACACCACCAGCCAGGCGATGAGGAAGGCGGCCTGCGCGGCCCCGGCGTCCGCGGCAGGGATCTTCAGCCAGTCGTTGACCAGGGAGAGGACGAGGTAGGCGTAGCTCAGCCAGAACGTGGCGAAGACGCCGAAGATCGATCCCACCGCGCCCTGACCGATGCTGATGGCCCAGATCGCGGAGACGAGCAGACCGAAGCCGGACACGACGAGCATCGTCGGGACGAGTGCGCCGACGGCGGTGGCGGGCAGGTAGCCGAAGAGGTAGAGCGTGAGGCCGATGCCGCCGACGAGGAAGCTCGGCAGCCCCAGCAGTGCGGGATTGCCGGCGGGAAGTGCCGCGGGCGGGGCCGAGGTGGTGGAAGCGCTGACGTCGCTGTCTGTGCTCATGGATGGACGCTCCTGTGGTGAGCGGGGTCGTGCGGGCGCGGAGCGCTGATGTGCGCCCCGTCACAGATCATTAAGGGCAGTGTGAACGGTCATGGTCGTCTCATTCTGAGAATCTCGACCGTCCTCTCTGGTCTGTGCGCCCGCCTGGCCTTCGCCTGGGAGGATGGCGGGCGTGAACGCCACCGGCCGTCCCGACGTACGCGCCTGGCTGACGGTCCACGGCGCGCTGCTGCTCGTCCTGCTGATCGCCGTCGCCGGCCTGGCCCGGGTGCTCGGTGAGCACTGGCGGCAGGGGTCGGTGCTGCTCGGCGGGGCGCTGCTCGTCGCGGCGGTCCTGCGGGCCACGCTGCCGCCGAGCCGCGCCGGGCTGCTCGCGATCCGCGGCCGCATGATCGACGTGCTCTGCTACGGCGGCTTCGGCGTACTGATCGTGGCCCTGGCCCTGACGATCACCAGGGGCTCCCTGGCCGTCAGCTGACCGGCCGCACCCCCGGCTCTCCGCGTCATGGAGCCACAACGCGGCTTTCGGAGCCCGGTAGTCGCGTAGGGGATCCGGTGCGGGGACGTGGTTCGCGCGTATCCGCACCGGTCCCCGCGGCGGCGAGTAGGCGTACCCGCCCCGCTGTTCGAGCCGGTGAACGCCGCGAGCGTCTCCGGCATCGGCACCTCGACGGACCGGGCCTCGCCCGAGACGGACCGCCGGTGGCGTACGGCCCCATGAACGTGTCGGTGACGGCCAGGAGGCGCACCCCGGCGAGCGGTCCCGCGGGCATCGAGGCACCTCTGGTGCTCGTGCGCGGAAATCGTCGCCGGGGCGACGATTTCCGCGCACAGGCGCGTAGCGCTAGAACGAGTCGATCAGAGCGTTGAACGTGGCGCTCGGCCGCATCACGGCGTCCGTCTTGGCCTTGTCGACGTAGTAGTGGCCGCCCAGGTCGACCGGCTCGCCCTGCACGCCGTTGAGCTCCGCGACGATCTTCTCCTCGTCCGCGGCGAGGGCCTCCGCGAGCGGGGCGAACACCTTCGCCAGCTCCGCGTCGTCCGTCTGCGCAGCGAGGGCCTGCGCCCAGTAGAGCGCGATGTAGAAGTGGCTGCCCCGGTTGTCCAGCTCGCCGACCTTCCGCGACGGCGACCGGCCCTCGTCGAGCAGCTTGCCGGTGGCGTCGTCCAGCGCCTTGCCGAGGATGGCCGCGCGCGGGTTGTCCGTCTTGTCGGCGAGGAACTCCAGCGAGACGGCGAGCGCGAGGAACTCACCGAGGGAGTCCCAGCGCAGGTGGTTCTCCTTGACGAGCTGCTGCACGTGCTTGGGCGCGGAGCCGCCCGCGCCGGTCTCGAACAGGCCGCCGCCGTTCATCAGCGGGACGATCGAGAGCATCTTCGCGCTGGTGCCCAGCTCGAGGATCGGGAAGAGGTCCGTCAGGTAGTCCCGCAGCACGTTGCCGGTGACGGAGATCGTGTCCTCGCCGGCCTTGGCCCGGGCGAGGGTGTACCGGGTGGCCTCGGCCACCGGCATGATCTCGATGGTCAGGCCGTCCGTGTCGAGCTCGGCCAGCTGCGCGCGGACCTTCTCGATCACCTGGGCGTCGTGCCCGCGGGTCTCGTCCAGCCAGAAGACGGCCGGGGCGCCGGTGGCGCGGGCGCGGGAGACGGCCAGCTCGACCCAGTTGCGGATCGGGGCGTCCTTGGTCTGGCAGGCGCGCCAGATGTCGCCCTCGGCGACCACGTGCTCCAGCAGCGTCGTGCCGGACGCGTCGACCACCCGCACGGTGCCGTCCGCCGGGATCTCGAAGGTCTTGTCGTGGCTGCCGTACTCTTCGGCCTTCTGCGCCATGAGGCCGACGTTCGGCGTGGTGCCCATGGTCGTCGGGTCGAACGCGCCGTTCTCGCGGCAGAAGTCGACGGTCTCGGCGTAGAGCGGCGCGTAGGACGAGTCCGGGATGACGAACTTGGTGTCCTGCAGGGCGTCGTCGGCGTTCCACATCTGGCCCGACGTGCGGATCGCGGCCGGCATCGACGCGTCGATGATGACGTCCGACGGCACGTGCAGGTTGGTGATGCCGCGCGACGAGTCGACCATCGCCAGGCGCGGGCCCGACGAGTACCCGGCGGTGATCGCGTCCTCGATGGCCTTCCGGGTGTCCGCGGGCAGCTTCTCCAGCGCGGTCAGGATCGAGGCGAGGCCGTCGTTCGGGTCCGCCCCGACCGACGCCAGGTCGTCCCCGTACTGCGCGAAGACGTCGGCGAAGTACGCCTTGACGGCGTGCCCGAACAGGATCGGGTCGGACACCTTCATCATCGTGGCCTTGAGGTGCACCGAGAACAGCACGCCCTTGTCGGCGGCGTCGGCGACCTGCTCGGCGAGGAAGGCGTTCAGGGCCGACGCGCTCATCACCGCGGCGTCGACGATCTCGCCCTCGAGTACCTTCAGGCCCTCCTTGAGTACCGTCCTCGTCCCGTCGGCGGCGGTGTGCTCGATGGTCAGCGTCGTGGCCGCGGGCAGGGTCACGGACTTCTCGGAGTGCCGGAAGTCCCCGTCCGCCATCGTCGAGACGTGCGACTTCGAGTCCTTCGACCAGGCGCCCATCGAGTGCGGGTGCTTACGGGCGAAGCCCTTGACCGACGCGGGGGCGCGGCGGTCCGAGTTCCCCTCGCGGAGCACCGGGTTGACCGCGCTGCCCTTCACGGCGTCATAGGCCGCGCGGGCCGTTCGCTCCTCGTCGGTCTGCGGGTTCTCCGGGTAGTCCGGAACGTCGTAGCCCGCGCCCTGCAGCTCCTTGATCGCGGCCTTCAGCTGCGGGATCGAGGCGCTGACGTTCGGCAGCTTGATGATGTTCGCGTCGGCGGTCTTCGCCAGCTCACCGAGCTCGCCGAGGGAGTCCGGGACGCGTTGGGCGTCGGTCAGCCGGTCCGGGAACTGCGCCAGGATCCGGGCGGCCAGGGAGATGTCGCGGGTCTCGGCGTCGATACCGGCCTTGCCGGCGTACGCCTCGATGACCGGGAGGAACGAGTGCGTCGCCAGCGCCGGCGCCTCGTCGGTGTAGGTGTAGATGACCTTCATCGTCACGTCGGCAACCTAGCTCTTCGTTTCCGGACCTGGACCGGGAAGGCGCTACGCCCTCCACTCGGCCGCCACGCTATACCGTACGGCTGTCCTACGCGTCCCCCGTCCCGTCCTCCCGGGACATCGGCGCGTCCTGTGGCCTGCGTGAACGTGTCGCGGGCGTGACGAGGAGTACCGCCCGGCGGGGCCTGTCCCGCAGCGCCGTCGCTCGGCTACGGTGGGTGTCCGCACCCGTCGCGGAGGACGTCCATGGCAAACCGCATCAAGGTCCCCAAGCTCGAGGCATCCTCGTTCAGGGGATGGGCGTTCGTGCTGCTCGCGGGCACCCTGCTCGCGGCGGTCGCGTTGGTCTCCGGGGGCGGGTTCAGCTTCGGGACCGCTCCCGCCACGGGTGTCACCGGCTGCACCATGACCGTTCTGCCGGATCAGCTCAACGTCCGGTCGTCGCCGGGGACCGAGCTCGCGCCCGTCGGGACACTGAGCCGGGGCACCGAGGTCGACGCCGAGCGCGGCGTCGTCACCAACGGGTTCCGCAAACTGACCGGGGGCGACCGATGGGCGCTCAACGAGAGCCTCGCGGCGACACAGGGCAGTGTCTGCTGAGTCACCGACCACCTCCTCCGGGTGATCGTGGCCGGCGGCACCCCCCGGGCGCCGCGGAACGCCGGCCGCTGCGGCAAGGTGGGGACGTGGCTCCCTCGACCGTCAGCACCGTCAACGTCAACGGTGTGCGGGCCGCCGCGACCAAGGGCTTCGTGGAGTGGCTCGCCACCACCGAGGCGGACGTCGTGTGCCTGCAGGAGGTCCGGGCCCGGCCCGAGGAGCTCCCGGCCGCCTTCCGAGACGAGATCGACCGCGGCGGCTGGCACCTCACGCAGGCGCCGTGCGGGTCCGCGAAGGGGCGCAGCGGGGTCGCAGTGCTGAGCCGCGAGGCACCCGAGGCGGTGCGCGTCGGCGTCGGGGTGGCCGAGTTCGACGACAGCGGCCGGTACGTCGAGATCGACCTCCCCGAGGTCACCGTCGCCTCCCTCTACCTCCCGAAGGGTGCCGCGGGCACGCCGAAGCAGGAGGAGAAGGACCGCTTCCTCGTCGCCTTCGCCGAGCACCTCGCCGAGCGCCGCGAGAAGTCCGCCGCGGACGGCCGCGAGGTGCTGGTCTGCGGGGACTGGAACATCGCCCCCGCCGAGGCGGACATCCGCAACTGGCGCGGCAACCTCGCGAAGCTCCGGCTTCCTGCCGCACGAGCGGGCCTGGATGGCGGAGCTGGGCGCCGCGGGCTGGGCGGACGTCGTGCGCGCGCTGCACCCGGACGTCGACGGGCCGTACACCTGGTGGAGCTACCGTGGCCGCGCGTTCGACAACGACGCCGGCTGGCGGATCGACCACGTCCTCGCGACGCCGGACCTCGCCGCCCGCGCCGAGCTCGCGACCGTCGAGCGCGCCGCCACGTACGACACCCGCTGGTCCGACCACGCCCCCGTCACCGTGCGGTTCGCGGGCCCGTGATCCCGAGCCGCGTCATCGGAGGCCGCTACGTGGTCCTCGGCGGCCTCGGCGACGGCGCCCTGGGCCCGGTGTGGCGGGCCCAGGACCGGCTGACGGGGCGGCAGGTGGCCGTCAAGGAGCTGCACCTCCCGGCCGGGTTGGGCGCTCCCGAGCACGCCCTTTTCCGCGAGCGCCTGCTGCGCGAGGCGCGCGGCGCCGCACGGCTGGGGACGACCGGGCTCCTCGCCGTGCACGACGTCGTCGTGGACTCCGGGGTGGACCATGTCGTCACCGAGCTGCTCGACGCCCGACGGCTCTCCGACGCCGTCGCGCGGTCCGGCCCCCTGCGGGGCCAGCAGGCGGTCGAGACGACGCGGGCGCTGCTGCAGACCCTGCGCGTCGCGCACGAGGGCGAGATCGTGCACGGGGCGATCCGGCCGCGCGCGGTGCTGCTGGGACGCGGCGGACGGGTGGTACTCAGCGACGTCGGCCTGGCGCAGGCGCTCGACCACCCGCGGCTGATGGGACGCGAGCAGCTCACCGCGAACCCGGACTTCCACGCGCCCGAGCGGATCACCGGCGGCCCCGCGACGGCCGCGACGGACCTGTGGTCGCTCGGCGCGACGCTGTTCTTCGCGGTCGAGGGCCGGGGCCCCTTCATGCGTGCGGACGTCACGGCGACCCGGGCGGCGGTGCTCGACGGCCCCGTCCCCGAGGCCGGCTGCGGGCCGCCGCTCGCCGGGGTGATCGCGGCGTTGCTGCGCCGGGAGCCCAGGGAACGCCCTTCCGCGGCGGACGCGCTCGCCATGCTGGGCACGGGCTCACGGGCGGGACGGCGCTCCTTCTGGCGGCGTTTCCTCGCATGAACCGATCACCGGTACCCGTGGTCCACTGACCCCATGAACGACTCGCCGGCGCATCGGAACGTCCAGCTCGTCGTCGACGCCCTCCGCGTGGGTGGGGCCGCGGACCGCGCGGTCGACGGGCTCCGGGTCCTCCCGGACGCCGTGACCACGGCCGCGTCGGCCGCCGCGGCGCTCGGCGTGGAGGTCGGGCAGATCGCGAACTCCCTGGTCTTCGACGCGGACGGGGAGCCGCTGCTCGTCCTCACCTCGGGCGCCCACCGCGTCGACACCGGCAAGGTCGCCGCCCTGATCGGGGTGCGCAAGGTGACGCGCGCGAGCCCGGACTTCGTGCGGGCCGCCACGGGACAGGTCATCGGCGGCGTCGCACCCGTCGGACACCCGGCCCCGCTGCGCACGCTCGTGGACCGCGCGCTCGAGGCGTTCGACGAGATCTGGGCGGCGGGCGGGATCGCGCACGCCGTCTTCCCGACGACGTTCGCGGAGCTGCTCCGGGTCACCGGAGGGGAGCCCGCGGACGTGGCGTGAGCGCTATTCCCGGTCCATGACCCCGGACATGTGACGTTCCCGTCCTTAGACCACCGCGGGGCGCCGACCTAGGGTAGGGCCATGGCGGACCTCCCCGACCCTCAGTTCTCCCCTCGCGCGCACGACGCGGACGAACCGCTGCCGTCGGAGTCGGCGATTCGCCGGGCACTGCGCCGTGCGCGCGACGGGGTGGTCCTAGACGTCACCGAGGCGGCGGTGCTGCTGGCGGCGCGCGGTGAGCAGCTCGACGCGCTGCTGGACGCCGCGTCGACGGTCCGGGACGCGGGCCTGGTCGACGCGGGGCGGCCGGGCGTCGTCACGTACTCGCGCAAGGTGTTCATCCCGCTGACCCGGCTCTGTCGGGACCGCTGCCACTACTGCACCTTCGCCACGGTGCCGCACCGGCTGCCCGCGGCGTTCCTGGAGCGCGACGAGGTGCTCGAGATCGCCCGGGCCGGCGCGGCGGCCGGGTGCAAGGAGGCCCTGTTCACCCTCGGGGACCGCCCGGAGGCACGCTGGCCCGCCGCGCGGGAGTGGCTCGACGAGCGCGGCTACGACTCCACGTTGGACTACGTCCGGGCCTGCGCGATCGCGGTGCTCGAGGAGACCGGCCTGCTGCCGCACCTCAACCCCGGCGTACTCAGCTGGGAGGAGCTCACGCGGCTCAAGCCCGTCGCCCCGAGCATGGGGATGATGCTGGAGACGACCGCGACGCGCCTGTGGTCCGAGCCCGGCGGCCCGCACTACGGCAGCCCGGACAAGGAGCCCGCGGTCCGGCTCCGCGCCCTGACCGAGGCCGGACGGGTGGGCGTCCCGTTCACCACCGGCATCCTGATCGGGATCGGGGAGAACCGCACCGAGCGCGCCGAGTCGATCTTCGCGATCCGGTCCGCGGCGCGGGCGAGCGGGCACATCCAGGAAGTCATCGTGCAGAACTTCCGGGCCAAGCCGGACACCGCGATGGCGAACGACCCGGACGCGGACCTCGACGATCTGGCCGCCACGATCGCGGTCACGCGCCTGGTCCTCGGGCCGAAGATGCGGGTGCAGGCGCCGCCGAACCTCGTCGGCGAGGAGTTCGCGCTCATGCTCCGCGCCGGCATCGACGACTGGGGCGGCGTGTCGCCGGTGACCCCGGACCACGTCAACCCCGAGCGCCCCTGGCCGGTGATCGACGAGCTCGCGGCCCGCTCCGCGGAGTCCGGCTTCACCCTGCGCGAGCGGCTCACCGCCTACCCCAAGTACGTGCTCGCGGGGTCGCCGTGGATCGACACCCGGCTGCACGCGCACGTCGCCGCGCTGGCGGACCCGGAGACCGGGCTGGCGAACCCCGACGCGGTGGTCGAGGGCCGGCCGTGGCAGGAGCCCGACGGCGGGTTCGAGTCCAGCGGCCGGATCGACCTGAACTCCTCGATCGACACCACCGGCCGGACCGAGGACCGGCGCGGGGACTTCGCGTCGGTCTACGGGGACTGGGACGAGCTGAAGGCCGAGCTGGCCGAGCAGCGCTCGCGGGCCCCGGAACGGCTGTCCGGGGACGTCCGCGAGGGCCTCGTCCTCGCCGGGGAGAACCCCGCGGGACTGTTGGACCCGGCGAACGAGGCCGCGGCGATGGCAGTGCTCACCGCCGAGGGGCCGGCGCTGGAGGAGCTCGCCCGGCTGGCAGATGCGCTGCGCCGCGACGTCGTCGGGGACGACGTCACCTATGTGATCAACCGGAACATCAACTTCTCCAACGTCTGCTACGTCGGCTGCCGGTTCTGCGCGTTCGCCCAGCGCGAGCGGGACGCGGACGCCTTCCGGCTCTCCCTGGACGAGGTCGCCTCGCGGGCCGCGGAGGCCGCGCGGGACGGCGCCACGGAGGTCTGCGTGCAGGGCGGCATCGACCCGCAGCTGCCGGTGACCTTCTACGCGGACCTGGTCCGCGCGGTCCACGAGGCCGTCCCGGGGATGCACGTGCACGCGTTCTCCCCGATGGAGATCGTGTCCGCGGCGTCGAAGGCCGGGGTGTCGGTGCGGGAGTGGCTCCAGGAGCTCAAGGCGGCCGGGCTGGGCTCGATCCCGGGCACCGCCGCGGAGATCCTCGACGACGAGGTCCGCTGGGTGCTGACCAAGGGCAAGTTGCCGGCGTCGGAGTGGGTCGAGGTGGTCTCCACCGCGCACGAGCTGGGGATCTCGTCGTCGTCGACGATGATGTACGGGCACGTCGACGAGCCGCGGCACTGGCTCGGGCACCTGCGCACGCTGGCCTCGATCCAGGACCGCACCGGGGGCTTCACCGAGTTCGTCCCGTTGCCGTTCGTGCACACCAACGCGCCGATCTACCTGGCCGGGCTGGCCCGTCCGGGCCCCACCGAGCGGGACAACCGGGCGGTCCACGCGTTCGCCCGGCTCGCCCTGCACGGCCGGATCGACCACGTCCAGTGCTCCTGGGTGAAGCTCGGCGACGACCTCGCCGCGGACATCCTGCGCGGCGGCGCGGACGACATGGGCGGCACGCTCATGGAGGAGACGATCAGCCGGATGGCGGGCTCGGAGAACGGTTCCGAGCGCTCCGTCGAGGAGCTGGTGGCGATCGCCGCGGCCGCCGGACGCCCGGTGCGCCAGCGCACCACGACCTATCGGGGCACTCCCGCGCGGCTCCGCCCGACGCTCCCGCTGTCCCTGCCGCTGGCTCCGGCCTGATACACGCGCCGCCCGGCGCCACGCCCGCAATCGGTCGCGCGTGGCGCCGATCGGCGCGCACCCCTGCTGACCTGCGTGTTCCTCGCGTACGGTGGAGACATGGCTGCATTCGGTGAGCTGTTCCCGACTCCCAAGATCAGTGACGAGTCCGCCGAGGCCGGCGACGGCGACACGTGGCGGATCGGCCCGATCGACCTGGACAAGGGTGTGGTGACGCTGCACCGCGCGACGAGCCGGACCGACGATCCGGAGATCCCTGACGACGGCGAGTGAGAACGGCCGCGGACCCACCGCGACCGCCCCCACCCCGCCCGACCCCCCAGTGGTCGGTGGATCCGGGTCCTCAGGTGAACCCGAACCGCCCGGCCGATCGAGTCGCTGTCACCCACCTGCGGTGGAGAGGCGACGCCCCCCGGCGTCTCGCGGACTTCGATCGACAGAGCCAGCACGACGCTACGATCCCGTCGCCCCCCGGGTCAAGGGAGATGCCCTCATCGAGTCGCCCGACGCGAGCCCGCCGGCCCCGACGCCGCCCCTTCCGCGGTCCCCGGGGTCGGACGAGGTGTGCGTGCTCCCGGCGCTGCCGGGCACGACGGACAGGGCGTTGGCGCTGCTCGGGGACACCTGGACGTTGCTGATCCTGCAGCGCGCGCACCTCGGCGCGCGGAGGTACGCGCAGTGGCGCGCTGTGCTCGGGATCTCGCACTCGACCCTGTCGGGCCGGCTCCGGTCACTCACCGAGGCCGGGCTGCTCGCCACCCGCCCCTACCGGGACGGCGGCCGCTCCCGGATGGAGTACACGCTCACCGAACGCGGCGCCGACACGTGGTCCCTGCTCGCCGCGATCTGGGCGTGGGAACGGCGGTGGATCCCCCGCGAGGTGCCGCTGCCGGACCCCCTGCACACGGTCTGCGGACAGGGCCGGGACGTCCTGCTGACCTGCGGGGACTGCCACCGCCCGGTCGCGCTGCGGGACACCGTGACGACGCGTGAGCCGGGCGTCCCGCTGCTCCCGGCGCTGCCCGCCCGGCTGCACCCGCGGCGCACCCGCAAGGCGCTGCCGTCGGATCCGCTGTCGCTGTTCCCCGGGGCCATGGAGATCATCGGGGATCGGTGGGGACGGCCCTGCTCGCGGCGGCGGCCCTGCGGGTCCGCACCTTCTCGGACTTCCAGCGGTTCATGGACGTCTCGCCGGACGTGCTGACGGACCGGCTGCGCCGCTTCGTCGCCATGGACGTCCTCGGCCCCTCGCCCAAGGGGGGCTACAAACTCACCGAGCGGGGCCTGGCCACGTTCCCCATCCTCGCCTGCCTGCTGGCCTGGGCGGACCGCTGGATGGGCGCGGACGGGGCCCGGCCGGCACTGGTCATCCGGCACACCGCCTGCGGGCACGTCCTGCGGCCGGTGCTGACCTGCGCCGCGTGCGGGGTGCCGTACGAGCGGCGGACGCTGGTGCCGTCCCCGGTCGCCTGACACGGCTCCGCTTCACCCCGGCACAAGTCGCTCGACCGGGCTGGGAGACTGGACGCATGACCGGCCCGACCCCCGCTCCGCCTCGCCCTCGGGTGCTCTCCGGCATCCAGCCGACCGCGGACTCGTTCCATCTCGGTAACTACCTCGGCGCGGTCCGGCAGTGGGTGGCCCTGCAGGAGGACCACGACGCGTACTACTTCGTGCCGGACCTGCACGCGATCACCGTCGAGCACGACCCGAAGACGCTCGCCGCGCGCACCCGCAACGCCGCCGCGCAGCTGCTCGCGCTGGGCCTGGACCCGGACCGCTGCACGCTGTTCGTCCAGTCCCACGTGCCCGAGCACACGCAGCTGCAGTGGGTCCTGAACTGCCTGACGGGCTTCGGCGAGGCCAGCCGGATGACGCAGTTCAAGGACAAGTCCGCGAAGCAGGGCACGGACCGGGCGACGGTGGGGCTGTTCACCTATCCCGTCCTGCAGGCCGCGGACATCCTGCTCTACCAGCCCGACCGGGTGCCGGTGGGCGAGGACCAGCGCCAGCACCTCGAGCTCACCCGCACCCTCGCGCAGCGGTTCAACACCCGGTACGGGACGACGTTCGTCGTGCCCGAGCCGTACATCCCGGCCGGCATCGCGAAGATCATGGACCTGCAGGACCCCACGTCGAAGATGAGCAAGTCCGCGTCGTCGCCGTCCGGGATCGTGGACCTGCTGGACCCGCCGAAGACGTCCGCGAAGAAGATCCGTTCCGCCGTCACGGACAACGAGCGGGAGATCCGCTTCGACCCGGAGAACAAGGCCGGCATCTCCAACCTGCTCACGATCTACTCCGCCCTCACCGACCGGAAGGTCGCCGAGCTGGAGGCCGAGTACGCGGGCAAGGGCTACGGGGACCTGAAGAAGGACCTGGGCGAGGTCGTCGCGGAGTTCGTTGAACCGCTGGCGGAACGGGTACGGACCTATCTCGGGGACCCGGCGGACTTCGACCGGGTGCTCGCCCGCGGAGCCACCCGGGCGGGTGAGGTCGCCGGCGCGACGCTGGCGGCCGTGTACGAGAAGATCGGCTTCCTGCCGCCGGCAGGAAGGTGACCCGGGGACCAGACATGGGGTGAGGGCGTGGCCGCCGACTCGACCACCGCGACGAAGCCGAACGACGACGCGGACCGGCCCGACGAACCCACCTTCCTGGAGAAGGCGCGCGCCAAGTACCCGTGGCTGGACCACCTGGTCCGGGCCGGGGAGCGCTACACGGACCGCCACGGCGACCACTACGCCGCGGCGATCACCTACTTCAGCGTGCTGGCGCTGGTCCCGATCCTGATGGTCGCGTTCGCGATCGCCGGGTTCATCCTGCGCAGCCAGCCCGCGCTGCTGCAGCAGCTGCAGGCGGGCATCACCAAACAGGTCCCCGGCCAGCTCGGGCAGACCGTCAACGACGTCATCAACCAGGCGATCGCGCAGGCGGGTGCCGTCGGGGTGTTCGGCCTGATCGGTGCGCTGTACTCCGGCATCGGCTGGATGAGCAACCTCCGGGAAGCGCTGTCCGAGCAGTGGGCCCAGCCGCCGGAGACGCCGAACGTGGTCAAGCGGCTCCTCTTCGACCTGCTGGCCCTCGTCGGCCTGGGCCTCGCGCTGGTGGCGTCCTTCGGGGTCTCCGCGGCGGGCAGCGCGTTCGCCGAGACGCTGCTCCGACTGGTCGGGCTGGCCGACCAGGGTTGGGCACGGTTCCTGCTGGGCGTGCTCGGGATCCTGCTCGGCCTGGCCGCGAACTGGGTCGTGTTCCTCTGGGTGATCGCCCGGCTGCCCCGGGCCCCCGTCGCCGTACGGAGCGCGATGCGCGCCGCGCTCATCGGCGCGATCGGCTTCGAGATCCTCAAGCAGATCATGCAGTACTACCTGGCGTCGGTGACGAGCTCGCCCGCGGGCGCGGCGTTCGGCCCGATCATCGGTCTGCTGGTCTTCGCGTTCTTCACCTCGCGGTTCATCCTCTTCGTCACGGCGTGGGCCGCGACGGCGAAGGAGAACGAGCAGGAGGAGCCCGCCGACGTCCCGGCCCCGGCGGTCATCCGGCCCGAGGTCGTCGTCCGCTCCGGCCCGACCCCCCGCGCCGCGGTCGGCCTCGTCGGCGTGGGCGTGCTGACCGGCCTGTTGGGCCTTCGCGCCTTCAGCCGCCGCCGCTGACCCGCGCCCTCCCTCGTCGCCCGGAACCCGCACCCTGCCCACATCTCCGCGAGTCGCGCTCTGAGGCCTCGCGAGTCGCGCTCTCAGGCCACTGCGCGTCGCGCGGTCCGCCGGACTACCGCAGGCGGCGCAGAACGCCGGCGCCGGCGGCGCCCACCGCGAGCACGATGACCACGCTCCCGGCCCACCACCAGCCGGGGTGGCCGGGGGACTCACCCTCGCCCCGGGCGCGGTGCCGAACGCCGCGGAGGCGGAGCGCGCGGGGGGCGGTGCCGGCGCCGCGTCCACGAGCGTCCCCACCGGCGCCGTCGACGCGGGCAGGGCGAAGCCGTAGTCCAGGAGCGCCTCGGCCTGTTTCTCCATTCGCACCGGCTGCTGCTCGCCCCGGACCAGCGACACCACCAGCCGTCGGCCGTTCCGCTGCGCCGCCCCGACGAACGTGTGCCGGGCCGCGTCGGTGAACCCCGTCTTCCCGCCGATCGCGCCGGGATAGAGCAGCAGCAGCGGATCGTCGTTGGACAGCGTGAAACCCGGCCGGGTCCCGAACCCGGGGAACGGCACGCTCCTCGTCCCGAGCAGCTCGAGGATCGTCGGGTCCCGCAGCGCCACCCGGAACAGGACGGCCAGGTCGTACGCGGACGTCGACATCCCCGGCCCGTCGAGCCCGGACACGGAGCCGGGACGGGTGTCGAGCGCACCCAGTGCGGACGCCTTGGCCTGCATCGCCCCGAGCGCTGCCGGTACGCCGCCGAGAGTGCGGGCCAGGGCGTTGGCGGTGTCGTTGCCGGAGTTCAGCAGGAGCCCGGCGAGGAGCTGCCGGACCGTGTAGCCGCCGCCGGGCACGATCCCGGCGCGACTGCCGTCGACCTGCACGTCCGCCGGCGCGGCGACGACGACGGAGTCGAGGTCCAGCCGCTCGAGGACCACGAGCGTCGTCAGGATCTTGAGCGTCGACGCCGGGCGCTGGCGGCCGTGCGGGTCGTGTGCTGCGAGCACGGCGCCGGTGTCCAGATCGGCGACGACCCACCCCGTCGCGCCGACGGTCGGGGGCGGCGGAGCATCGGCGGGGACGGCGTCGCCGCACGTACCGAGGGCCCCGCCGCCGACGGGTTCCGCCGGAACCGGGACGGGCGCGACGACCGGGCCGGCCTCCTCCGGGGCGGGCGGCCCGCTCGGCGCCTCGTGCCCGGCACACACCCCCGGCGCGGCCCACGCCGCGGGCGCGACGGCCACCAGCGCCAGCACCACCGCGCCCAGCACCCAGAGCAGCCTTCGCACGGGCCGACCCTACGACCCGCCCGCGCCGTCCGACCCGACCCAAGCGGGTGACGCAGCCGGCGCGTCGCCGAGCACGACGAGGTGGCCCGGGCCGCCTCGCGGATCCGACGCGCGCCTCCCGCCCCACCACGCGCGATCGACCGCGCGCGTGGGGCGGGTCGACGCGCGCGGTCGACGGGCGACCAGCTCGCGCGGTCGCCTCGCCGGGGCCGGGGAACCCGCGCGGCGAGCCCCGCGTCAGGCCTCGGCGGTCGCCTTGATCGCCTCCAGCGACCGTCTCATCCCGTCCACCATCAGCGTCTCCCGGTCCTTCCCGAGCACCCCGCTCGCCACCGCGATCCGCGCGAGCAGGGTCAGCCGCCCGGTCCGGTCCCGCCACTGGGTCAGCCGCGTCCCGGCCGTGGTCGGTTCGAGCCGCCAGCCCCAGGTCATCCCGTTCTCCGCCACGGTGAACGCGAACGCCTTCGGTTCCGTGCACTCGACGACCGTGCAGTGCGTCCGCCACCGCATCGGTCCGTGCCGGTTGGAACCGACGAAGCGGGCGCCCACCGCCGGGCCGTCCGCTCCGCCGCGCCACGCGCCGCCGGTGCTCTCCGGGCTCCACTCGCCCGTCCGCGTGATGTCCGTGACCAGCGCCCAGACGACCTCCGGCGCCGCCGCGACCTCGATGTCCATTTCATCCACAGTGATCTCCCTTCGTCGGCTCACATCCTGCCGGTTGCGCAGCGTCAAAGTCGACTACGCAGCGGAGCCGACGATTCGATCACGCCCGCAGGACGATCAGGTGAACCGCCGGGCTGCTGGGCTAGCGTCCCGCCAATCGCGCCCGATCATGGGGTGCACGCGGACTGGACGAGGGGAACGCGGTAGTGCGGATGAGACGAGGCATGGCGCTGCTGACGGTGGCACTCGCCAGCGCGCTGGTGGTCAGTGGCTGCGCCCGGGACACCGGCAGCGGCGGCGGAACCGGCACCGGGACGGACTGCACCAGGAACGCCGCCCCCGCGGCGGGCGCCGGAGCGGCGAGCACCGCCCCGGCCCCGGCCAAGGCGGACGCCAGCGGCCTGAAGGTCGGCCTGGCCTACGACATCGGCGGTCGCGGCGACGCCTCGTTCAACGACGCCGCGGCCACCGGCCTCGAGCGCGCGATCTCGGAGCTCGGCCTGCAGCAGGGCAACACCTCCGAGACGAGCGCCGCGCCGAACGAGAGCGAGGACGCGGCCGCGGGCCGGCTGCGCCAGCTCGTGTCCGGCGGCTTCAACCCGATCATCGCGGTCGGCTTCAAGTACGCGAACGCGGTCAAGGCCGTCGCGACGGAGAACCCGGCCGTCAAGTTCGGGATCGTCGACGACGACACGGTCACGCTGCCGAACGTCACCCCGCTCGTCTTCGCCGAGGAGCAGGGCTCGTTCCTGGTCGGCGCGGCGGCCGCGCTCAAGACGACGGCCTGCTCCGTCGGCTTCGTGGGCGGTGTCGAGACCCCGCTGATCCAGAAGTTCCAGGCGGGCTTCGAGCAGGGCGCGAAGGCGGTGGCACCGAACGTCAAGATCGACGTCAAGTACATCAGCCCGGCGGGCGACTTCACCGGCTTCAACGACCCGACCAAGGCCACGGAGATCACGAAGGGCCAGCTCGACGGCGGCGCGGACGTGATCTACCACGCGGCGGGTGCGTCCGGACAGGGCGTGTTCCAGGCCGTCAAGGCGGCGAACAAGCTGGCCATCGGCGTCGACGGCGACCAGTACAACTCGCCGCAGCTCACCGACGTCAGGGACGTCATCATGACCTCGATGCTCAAGCGCGTCGACGTCGCGGTCTACGACTACATCAACGCGGTCGCCGCGGGTGACACCTCGACCCTGCCGAAGCGCTTCGACCTCAAGGTCGACGGCGTGGGCTACTCCACCTCGGGCGGCAAGGTCGACGACATCAAGGGCGACCTGGACGCGTACAAGAACGCGATCATCAACGGGTCCGTCACCGTGTCGTCCACGCCGACGTCGTAGGGACGCCCCGCCCGGGGCGGGGCGCGGGAGACACGTTCTCGGTGGCTCCCGCGCCCCGCTCGTCGTTCGGGCTGCGGCGTCGTCCGGGCTGCGCCCTCGCGCTGCGACCGGGCCGATGATCACGAGAGAGTGGGGGCATGACCGCGAGCGGCAACAGCGGTGCCGGGCCCGGGGGACCGACTGCGGCGGAGTGGGCCGTCGAGCTGGCCGGCATCACCAGACGCTTTCCCGGCGTCGTCGCCAACAGCGACATCCACCTGCGGGTGCGCACCGGTGAGGTGCACGCGCTGTGCGGGGAGAACGGGGCCGGCAAGTCGACCCTGATGAAGATCCTCTACGGCATGCAGCCGCCGGACGAGGGCAGGATCACCGTCGACGGGCGGCAGGTCCGGTTCCGCTCCCCGGCGGACGCGATCCGGGCCGGGATCGGGATGGTCCACCAGCACTTCATGCTGGCGGACAACCTGACCGTGGCCGAGAACGTCCTGCTCGGGGCCGAGGCCTCCCACGGGATCGGCGCGAAGGCCCGGGCCCGGATCCAGGAGCTGGCCGCGACGGTGGGCCTGCGGGCGGACCCGGGGATGCTGGTCGAGCGGCTCGGGGTCGCGGACCGGCAGCGGCTGGAGATCCTCAAGGTCCTCTACCGCGGCGCCCGCACGGTGATCCTCGACGAGCCGACGGCCGTGCTGGTCCCGCAGGAGGTCGACGACCTGTTCGAGACCCTGCGCACGATGCGCGCGGACGGCTACACGTTCCTCTTCATCTCCCACAAGCTCGACGAGGTGCGGGCCATCGCGGACACGATCAGCGTGATCCGCCGCGGCACCACCGTCGGCACCGCCGACCCGAAGACCGTGAGCAGCCGGCAGCTGGCGGAGATGATGGTCGGCAGCGAGCTCCCGACCCCGCAGACCCGGGAGTCCACGGTCACCGACCGCGAGGTGCTGACGGTCTCGCAGCTCTCCCTGGCGGCCGACGACGGCGGCCGCCACGTGCTCGAGGACGTCTCGCTGGTCGTGCACGCCGGTGAGGTCCTGGGCATCGCCGGGGTCGAGGGCAACGGGCAGACCGAGCTCGTCGAGACGATCATGGGTATGCGCCGGGGCGCGCACGGCACGATCACGCTGGAGGGGAGGGACCTCTCCCACGCCTCGACGCTGCAGCGGCGCGAGGCCGGGATCGGCTACGTGCCGGAGGACCGCACCCGGCACGGCCTGCTGGCGTCGCAGCCGTTGTGGGTGAACCGGATCCTCGGCCACCAGAGCCGCCCGCCCATCGCCCGCGGGCCGCTGATCGACCGGGCCGCCGCGCGCCGGGACACCGAGCGGATCGTCGCCGACTTCGACGTCCGGACCCCCGGCGTCGACGTGCACGCGGCCGCCCTGTCCGGCGGGAACCAGCAGAAGCTCGTCGTCGGGCGGGAGCTGTCCGGGGACCCGGTGCTGCTCATCGCGTCGCACCCCACCCGCGGCGTCGACGTCGGCGCGCAGGCGGGCATCTGGGAGGAGCTGCGGCGGGCCCGGGCGAGGGGGCTCGCGGTGCTGCTGATCAGCGCGGACCTGGACGAGCTCATCGGACTCTCGGACTCGATCGCGGTGATCCTGCGCGGCAGGCTCGTCGCCACCGCGGACCCGTCCACCGTCACCCCCGAGGAGCTGGGCGCGGCGATGACCGGTGCCGGCTCCGACCCGAACCTCGCGGAGGAGGGCTCGTGACCCGCGTCCGGACGGTGCTCGTCGCACCGGCGCTGGCCGTCGTGTTCTCCGCGCTGCTGTGCGCGGTGGCCCTGCTGATCAGTGGGGACTCCCCGCTCACGGCCCTGCGGGTGATGATCACGCAGGTCGGCCAGGGCACCACGGCGGTCGACATCCTCAACAGCGCGGCGATCTACTACATCGTCGCGCTCGCCGTCGCGATCGGCTTCCAGATGAAGCTGTTCAACATCGGTGTCGAGGGCCAGTACCGGCTCGCCGCGTGCGTCGCGGCCATCGTCGGCGGGACCGTGCCGCTGCCTCCGGTGATCCGGACCGTCGTGATCATCCTGACCGGTGCGCTCGTCGGGGCCCTGTGGGCGGCGATCCCGGCGGTGCTGCGGGCCTACCGCGGGGTCAGCGAGGTCATCTCGACGATCATGCTGAACGCCGTCGCGACCGGCCTGATCGCGTTCCTGATCCGTCCGGACACGTTCGGCGCGCTGAGCGGCAACAACATCACCACCCCGCCGATCCCGGGGTCCGGGCACTTCCCGGGCCTGCAGCTCGGCAGCTCGGGGACGATCTTCGGGATGATCCTGGTGGTCGCCGCGCTCGGCACCGGCTACTGGTTCCTCCTGGGCCGCACCCGGTTCGGCTTCGAGCTCAAGGCCTCCGGCGAGTCCCCGTCGGCCGCGTCGGCCGGTGGCGTCGACGCCCGCCGGATGGTCCTGATCGCGCTGCTGATGTCCGGTGCCGTCGCCGGCCTGGCGGGCCTGCCCGAGCTGCTCGGCCGGGACTACGCCTACACGCTGACGTCGCCGCAGGGCTACGGCTTCACCGGCATCGCGATCGCGCTGCTGGGCCGCAACCACCCCGTCGGCATCGCGATCGGCGCGCTGCTGTGGGCGTTCCTGGACAAGTCCGCGGTGGCCCTCGACGTCGTCGGGGTGCCCCGGGAGATCGTGTTGATCATGCAGGGGTTGATCGTGCTGTCGGTCGTCATCGCCTACGAGATCGTCCGCCGCTACGAGCTGGCCGCCGAGCAGAGACGGGTCGCGGCGCAGCTCAGGGCGCTGGCGAACGCCAAGGCGCCGTCGCCGGAGGCGGTGTCGCCGTGAGCGACACCGTGATCGACGCCCCCGGCGTCGCGCCCACGTCGAAGCCTCCGCGTCGGCTCGGCATCCCACGCTGGGCCCGGCCGATGGTCGTCGTGGCCATCGGCCTGGTGGTCCTGTCGGTGACCGCGACGCTGACCGGGCAGATCCAGCTGACGTCGTCCGGCACCGCGCAGGCGGCCGTCCGGCTGCTGCTGCCGATCCTGCTCGCCGGCCTCGGCGGCCTCTGGTCCGAACGCGCGGGCGTCATCAACATCGGCCTCGAGGGGATGATGGTCCTCGGCACCTGGGGTTCGGCCTGGGCCGGCTACCAGTGGGGGCCCTGGGCCGCGCTCGCCGGCGGGCTGGTGTTCGGGGCGCTCGGCGGCCTGCTGCACGCCGTCGCGACCGTGACGTTCAACGTCAACCACATCGTCTCCGGCGTCGCGATCACGCTGCTCGCGCTGGGCCTGACGAAGTACCTGGCGACGCTGGTCTTCCAGCCGATCTCCCGCAACCCGCGCGAGTCCCCGAAGGTCCCCGGCTTCACCGAGTTCTCGATCCAGCCGCTCGCCGACGGGCTCAGAGCGGTGGAGCAGCAACAACGGGTGTTCCTCTCCGACGTCGCCGGCCTGCTCGGCGGCATCCTCTCCGGCCTCACGCCGTTGGCGATCATCGCCTTCGCGCTCGTCCCGCTCAGCTTCTGGATCCTCTGGCACACCCGGTTCGGCCTGCGGCTGCGCTCGTGCGGGGAGAACCCGGTGGCGGCGGAGTCGCTCGGCGTGGACGTGGTGCGGCACAAGTACCTCGCCGTCCTGATCTCCGGTGGGCTCGCGGGCCTGGGCGGCGCGGCGCTGGTGCTCAACCCCGGGCAGCTCGGCTACCTGGAGAACCAGACCGGCGGCCGCGGCTACATCGGCCTCGCCGCGATGATCTTCGGCAACTGGCGCCCGGGCGGCCTGCTTGGCGGCGCGGCGCTCTTCGGTTACGTCGACGGCCTGCAGCTGCGCGCCGGCGGCGAGGCCGTGCACGCGCTGCTCTACGGCGGCACGCTGCTCGCCGTCGTCCTCGCGGTGGTGTGGGCGGTCCGGCGGAACTGGC
This sequence comes from Pseudonocardia sp. T1-2H, assembly GCF_038039215.1. Classification (NCBI taxonomy): domain Bacteria; kingdom Bacillati; phylum Actinomycetota; class Actinomycetes; order Pseudonocardiales; family Pseudonocardiaceae; genus Pseudonocardia; species Pseudonocardia sp. T1-2H. The sequence continues at coordinate 5,600,925 of NZ_JBBPCL010000001.1, read as the reverse complement.
TGTCCGCAGCGATCGCGCTGGTGGCGGGCGTCGTCGTCTACCTCGTCTACTACTCGATCGACACCGTCCCGCGCGAGTTCGCGACCTACGCGCCGCAGCTCGTCACGCTCCTGGTGCTGGCGGCGGCGTCGCAACGGTTGAGACCGCCGGCCGCGGTCGGTGCCGAGTACCGGAAGGGTGAAGGTGACTGACGTCGACTGGGAGGCCCTGCGTGCGGCCGCGGTGAGCGCCGCGGGCTCGGCCTACGCGCCCTACTCCCGCCTGCGCGTGGGCGCCGCCGCCCTGTGCGGCGACGGCCGCGTCGTGACCGGCTGCAACGTCGAGAACGCGTCGTACGGGCTGGGGCTCTGCGCGGAGTGCACGATGGCGGGCCAGCTCCGGCTGACCGGCGGCGGCCGCTTCGTCGCCGTCGCCTGCCGCTCGGGCACGGGGGAGCTGCTGATGCCGTGCGGGCGCTGCCGGCAGATCCTCTACGAGCTCGGCGGCCCGGACTGCCTGCTCGACACACCCCGCGGCGTCCTCACCCTCGCCGACGCGTTGCCCGACGCGTTCGGCCCCGCCCACCTCCCCACGTGAGCGGGAAACCTCGCCGGAACGAGGTTCCCCGCGCACAGGGCCGCCTGAACAGGGAAGGCACGCTGTGAGCTTCAGTGCCGTCGACGTCATCACCACCAAGCGGGACGGCGGGCGCCTGTCCGACGAGGCGATCGACTGGGTGCTCGCCGCCTACACCCGCGGCGATGTCGCGGAGGAGCAGATGGCCTCGCTGGCGATGGCGATCCTGCTCAACGGCATGGAGGCACCGGAGATCTCCCGCTGGACCCAGGCGATGATCGACTCCGGGGAGGTCCTCGCGCTGCCGGACGTCGGCCGCCCGCTGGTCGACAAGCACTCCACCGGCGGGGTCGGGGACAAGATCACGCTGCCGCTCGCACCGCTCGTCGCCGCCTGCGGGGCGGCCGTCCCGCAGCTCTCGGGCCGCGGCCTCGGGCACACCGGCGGCACCCTGGACAAGCTCGAGTCCATCCCGGGCTGGCGGGCATCGCTCAGCACAGAGGAGATCGCGGCGCAGCTCGCGGACGTCGGCGCCGTCATCTGCGCGACCACGCCCACGCTCGCCCCCGCGGACCGCAAGCTGTACGCCCTGCGGGACGTCACCGGCACCGTCGAGTCCATCCCGCTCATCGCCAGCTCGATCATGAGCAAGAAGATCGCCGAGGGCACCGGCGGGCTGGTGCTGGACGTCAAGGTCGGGTCGGGGGCGTTCATGAAGTCCCTCGACCGCTCGACCGAGCTCGCCCGGACCATGGTCGCGATCGGCGGCGCCCACGGGCTGCCGACGCGGGCGCTGCTCACGGACATGTCGGTCCCGCTCGGCCGGACGGTCGGCAACGCGCTGGAGGTCGCCGAGGCCGTGGAGGTGCTGCGCGGCGGCGGCCCGGCGGACGTCGTCGAGCTGACGGTCGCGCTGGCGCGGGAGATGCTCTCGCTCGCCGGCCTCGACGCCGACCCCGCCGCGGTCCTCGCCTCGGGCGCGGCCCACGAGGTGTGGGAACGGATGATCGCGGCGCAGGGTGGGGACCCGTCCGCGCCGCTGCCCGTCGCGGCCCACGTCGAGCCGGTCGTCGCGGAGCGGTCCGGGGTGCTCTCGACCTGCGACGCGCTGGCCGTCGGGGTCGCGGCGTGGCGGCTCGGGGCCGGGCGGGCCCGCAAGGAGGACGCGGTGCAGGCCGGTGCGGGCGTCCGGCTGCTCGTCGAGGTCGGGGAGGAGGTCGAGGCCGGACAGCCGCTGCTGGAGCTGCACACGGACACGCCGGACGCGGTCGCCGGGGCCCGCGCTGCGCTGTCCTCCGGGTTGGTCGTGTCGGAGGAGCCGGCCGAACGGCCGCAGCTGGTGATCGACGCCCTGCGTTGAGAGTCGATCGACAGGTGGGTCGGCACGCCACGTCACTCGTCCGGCACGATGGCAGGTGATGCGCGACCAGCCGAACCCCCCGACACCCGAAGCCCCCCACCCCGGGGGCCCTGCTCCGGGTGCCGGTGGGCGCTGGGAGGTCCCCGCCGGCACCCGGCGTCCCGGCGGGGCGGTCAGCCCCGGCCCGGTCCGGCGCCCCGTCCCGCCGCCCTGGCGGCGCGGCCCCAACGCGGTCCACGACGGGCCCCTCGGCGGCGGCCCCTTCGACGACGACGCCCCCACCGAGCAGATCGCCCGGCAGGACGACGGCCGCTCCGAGCGCTTCGAGGAGGACCGGCCGACCGAGCTGATCTCGCCCGTCGGAGGCGGGCCGTCGCCGTCGCTCATGCGGTCCAGCGGCCTGATGGCGATCGCCAACCTGGCCAGCCGGATCACCGGGTTCCTGCGGCAGATCGCGCTGGTCGCGGTGCTGTCGTTCGGCCTCGTCAACAGCTCGTACACGGTTGCGAACACCCTGCCGAACATCGTCTACGAGCTGCTCCTCGGCGGCGTCCTGACCAGCGTGATGATCCCGCTGCTGGTCCGCGCGCAGAAGGAGGACGCCGACGGCGGCGAGGCCTACACCCGCAAGCTCCTCACCACCGCGGGCCTGGCCCTGCTGGTGGCGACGGTCGTCGCGATGCTGGCGGCCAAGCCGCTCGTCGAGCTGTACCTCGGCGGCCAGACGACGGAGAACGCCAACCCCGAGCTGGCCACGGCGTTCGCGGTGCTGCTGCTGCCGGAGATCTTCTTCTACGGGATCGGCGCGCTGCTCGGGGCGATCCTGAACAGCAAGGGGGTGTTCGGGCCGTTCGCCTGGGCGCCGGTGCTGAACAACGTTGTGGTGCTGGCGGTCCTGGCCGTCTACGCGCTCGTACCCGGCGAGATCAGCCTCGACCCGGTGCGGATGGGCGACACCAAGCTGCTGGTCCTGGGGCTCGGCACGACGCTGGGCATCGTCGTCCAGGCCGTCGTCCTGCTGCCGTCGATGCGGAAGCTGGGCGTCTCGTTCAAGCCCCTGTGGGGGTGGGACCCGCGGCTGTCTTCCGCCGGCGGGCTGGCGCTCTGGGTCGTCGCGTACGTCCTGATCGGACAGGCCGGGCTGATCGTGACCACGCGGGTCGGCTCGAGCGCGGACCCCGGCGCCGTCGCGATCTACAGCAACGCCTGGCTGCTCCTGCAGGTCCCGTACGGCGTCCTCGGGGTGTCCCTGCTGACCGCGCTGATGCCCCGGATGAGCCGCGCCGCGGCGGACGGGCGCTTCGACGACGTCGTCAGCGACCTGTCGATCGGCAGCCGGCTGTCCGCGGTCTTCCTGGTGCCGGTCTCGGTGCTGCTGACCTTCTTCGGCACCCACGTCGGTCTGGCGCTGTTCTCCCTCGGCGCCGGCAACTCCGGCGGCGGCGCGGCCAAGCTGGGGCTCGCGCTGGCCGTCTCCGCGTTCGGGCTGCTGCCCTACGCCGTGACGCTGCTGCAGCTGCGGGTGTTCTACGCGCTCACCGACAGCCGGACGCCCACGCTGATCCAGCTCGTCGTCGTCGCGGTGAAGATCCCGCTGCTGCTCCTCGCCCCGGTCGTGTTCACCCCGGAGAACGTGGTGCTCGGGCTGATGCTGGCGAACAGCCTGTCGTTCGTGGTCGGCGCGGTCCTGGGGCAGTTCCTGATCGCCCGCCGGCTCGGGCACGCGCGCAGCCGCGAGGTCCTCTCGACGACGTGGCGCACGCTCGTCGCGTCGCTGGCCGGCGGGGCGGTCGCCTACGCCGTCGTCCGGGGGATCGAGGCGCTCGGGCTGGACCTGGGGACCGCCGGGACGGCGTGGGTGCTGCTCGTCGTCGCGCTGCTCGTGTCGGCGCCGCTGATGCTGCTCGGGATGAGGCTGCTGAAGCTCGAGGAGCTCGGGCCGCTCTGGCGCAGGCTCCCGGGCGTCCGCAGCTGAGCCGTCCGGCGAACGCACGAACGGCACTCCCGCTCACCAGGGGCGAGCGAAAGTGCCGTTCGTGAAGGTCAGCAGGGGCGGGGACTCAGTCGTCCGGGTCCTCGGTGACGGTGTCCGCGGCGGAGTGGCCGTTCGGGCTCTTCACCGTCGCCCGGGCGCGGCTCGCGCGGCGCTGGGCCGGGCGGGGCGGCGGCGGCGGGGCCTGGGCGCCCGTGCCGCGGCCCAGGATGAGCTCCGCGAACGTGGCCATGGCCTCGTCGAGCTGACCGGCGTTGCGCCGCTCGGACTCCTCGTTGGCCTTGGCCACCAGGTTGCCGACCGACGCGGCGTCCGGCCGCGCCCGCAGTGTGCTGTCCAGCTCGCCCAGCTTCGCGTCGACGGCGCCGCTGAACTCGCCGAGCTTCCCGCCGACGTTGGTCTCCACCGTGTCGATCCGGCCGGCCATCTCGTCCAGCCGCGCGCTGACGGCCTCGAGGCGCTCGGCCAGCGAGCCCAGCGGCTCCGTCGGGTCGACCGCGGGGCGCGCGGCCAGGTCCTCGAGCCGGCGGTGCAGGCCCACGCTGGTGTCACCCAGCAGGTTCCGCACGCCCTCGTTGCTCTCCTCGAAGGAGCGGGTGGCGCCGTCGAGCTGCTCGCGCACCATCTTCTCGACGCCGTCGATCTTCTCGCGGATCGGCGTCGCGACCGCGTTCGGCATCGCGTCGAGCCGCATCTCGTGCCGGTCGAGGCGGTTGTCGAGGTCGTCGAGGCGCTTGTGCAGGCCGCCGAGCCGGTCGTCCAGGCCGTCCATCCGGCCGGAGACACCCTCGAGGCGCCCCGCCATGCCGTCGAGCCGCCCGTCGAGCTGGGCGATCGGCTTGGCCATCTTGTCCGGCAGGGACTCGATCGCGCGCACGACCGCGCCGATGGCGACCTCCTGCGCGTCGAGCTTGGCGACGGTCTCGTCCAGGCGCTCGGCCAGGACGCTCATCTCGGTGCGGTCCGGCATCTCGGAGAGACGCTTGCGAACCGTGCCCAACGCGTCCAGCGCGGAGAGCCGCGCGTGGATCTCGTCGAGCGAGTCGAAAACCTGTTGCTGCTCGCTGTCACGGATCTCTGCCGCACGCATCAGCATGCCGCGCATCCGGTCGAACGACAGGGTGGAGTTATCGCTCATCGCTGATTCGGCCTTTACAAAGATCCGGATGGGGGAGCACACACAGGGTAGCGACCCCCCGTGATCACTCTTCAGGGCCCGCCCGTTCGGCCGTCCGGGGGGCGCCGTTCGCCCGATCCGGCCTGGTCGAGACAGGTATAGCGTGTCGAGATGGCCGCTCCGACGACCGCGAACCCGACGAGCCCCGCGAGGGCCGTGCCGAACGCCGACGAGATCCGCGCTGCGCCGAAGGTGCTGCTCCACGACCATTTGGACGGCGGCCTGCGGGCGTCGTCGGTCGTCGAGCTGGCCGACGCCGTTGATTACGGAGCGTTACCAACACGGGATCCGGACGAGCTGGCAGGCTGGTTCCTCGGCGCCGCGCACTCGGGGTCGCTCGTCCGCTACCTGGAGACCTTCGGCCACACGGTCGCGGTGATGCAGACGGAGGAGGCCCTCGTCCGGGTCGCCGCGGAGGCCGCGGAGGACCTGGCCGCGGACGGGGTCGTCTACGCCGAGGTGCGGTTCGCACCGGAACTGCACGTCGAGCAGGGGCTGGACCTGCCGGCCGTCGTCGAGGCCGTGCTGGAGGGGTTCCGGGTCGGCACCGCACGCGCCGCCGAGCAGGGGCGCCGCATCCGGATCGGCTGCCTGCTCACCGCGATGCGGCACGCCGCGCGCTCCCGGGAGATCGCCGAGCTCGCCGTCCGGTACCGGGACGCCGGCGTCGTCGGGTTCGACATCGCGGGCGCCGAGAAGGGCTTCCCGCCCACCCGGCACCTCGACGCGTTCGAGTACGTCCGCCAGCAGAACGCGCACGTCACGATCCACGCCGGCGAGGCGTTCGGGCTGCCGTCGATCTGGGAGGCCGTGCAGTGGTGCGGGGCGGACCGGCTCGGCCACGGCGTCCGGATCGTCGACGACATCACCCTCGACACCCAGGGCAACGCCCTGCTCGGCCGGCTCGCCGCCTGGGTGCGGGACATGCGGATCCCGCTGGAGATGTGCCCGACGTCGAACGTGCACACCGGCGCCGCGAAGTCCCTCGCGGACCACCCGATCGGGTTGCTCCGGGACCTGCGGTTCCGGGTCACGGTCAACACCGACAACCGGCTGATGTCCGGCTGTTCGATGACGAGTGAGATGACCGCGCTGGTCGACACGTTCGGGTACGGCTGGGCGGACCTGCAGTGGTTCACCGTCAACGCGATGAAGTCCGCTTTCATCCACTTCGACGAGCGGCTCGCCCTGATCGAGAACGTCATCAAGCCCGCGTACGCGGAGCTCTGCAGCTGACGCTGCCCGTGCGCGGAGACCGTTGCCAGGGCGACGGTCTCCGCGCCCGAGCGCCGGAGGCGCGCTACACCGTCGGGGCCAGCACGATCGTCCACGGACGGCACCGGCCGGTGCAGAGCTCGACGGACGGCCCCTCGACGGGCCGGGGTGCGCAGGTCGTGAAGTCGACCGCCGCGCTCACGGCCGGACGAGCCGGGCCTCCATCTCCGTGACCAGCTCGCGCCAGCGGGCGGCCTCGGCGTCGAAGGGCGGGCTCGGGGCCAGCCGGGTCGGGTTCGGCCGGATGATGAACGACACGAGCCAGCCGAGGCTCTCGGATTCCGCGAGCGCCTCCTTCGGCTCCGGGTCGCCCGCCCACTCGGCGACGTCGAGGAGCAGCTCCGCGGCCAGCTCCAGCTGGGTCGGGTCGACCTGGAGGGTGCCCTCGGCGATGTCGTCGTCGAGGCCGCTGAGCACGTAGGCGTTCAGGTCGTCGACCTTCACCTCCAGGTCCCCGACCGCGGCGGCGTCCAGCACCTCCTGCCAGGTCGAGGCGGCGACGAGGTCGTTGTCGTCCTTGCCGCCGTCGGCCAGCCACCGGGCCAGCGCGCGCTCGGAGTCGAAGGCGTCGATGCGGCCGTTCGTCCCGAGGAAGAGGGGTCGGTCGTCGAGGTAGCAGCGCAGGGTGACGACCTCGCGGGAGCCGGTGGTGATCCGGATCGGGTCGATCCCGACCTCCTCCCAGAAGCCGACGGGCCTGTCCTCCTCCTCGTCCTCGGCGACCTGCTCCGCCGTCGCCCGCTCGGCGGCCTCGGCCTCGAGCGTCTCGTCGTCGGAGTCCTCGTCGTCCTCCCCGAGGAGGTCCTCCTCCTCGGCGACCCGCGCGGCGAGGGCCTCGGCCTCCTTCTCCGCCCGGACCAGCGCCGCCGCGTCCACCTCGGGGGTGGTCACCATCGCGTCGAGCGCGTCGACGATGTCGTCCCAGTGGTCCGCCACGGTCTGCACGACCTGGGCCCACAGCCGGCCGCCCTCGCGCCCGGAGAACGGCAGCGTGCCCTGGTCCAGCATCGAGAAGCCGGGGGCCGAGTCCAGGACGTCGGTGATCGCGTCGAGATCACAGACCTCCGCGAGCGACCGGACGATCCCGACGACCTCGCCGAGCTCGGCGATCGTCCACTGGTCCGGGTCCTCCGCGACGAGCTCGGGGACGCCGATGACGTCGTAGCGGTGGGTCTCCTCCGGCGTCAGCTCGGCCACCGAGAGCGTCGGGACGAGCTGCCAGGCCGGGTGGTCCGTGAGGTCGTGCTCGGCGGGTGACCGCACGAACGCGGCGAGCCGGGCGACCTCGGCGAAGCCGAACAGGGCGTCGTCGTCGCCGAGGAAGGCCTCCCACTCCTCCCCGTCCTCGCGCCAGCGCGGGGCCCAGAGGGTGACGAGGTCTCCCTCGGTCAGGGAGAGCTGGATCGGGACGATGTCGCTTGCCACGGCGCAGAGCCTAGCCGCGTCCGCTGTGCCGGTCCTGTGGTCAGGTCCCGACCGGGTGCCACACGGTCGTGATCTCGCAGTACGCCCGCAGCCTGCCGATCCCGGGCGGCTCGGTGAAGTCCGGCTCCGCGGTCGGCCGGGGCAGCACGCGCATGACCGAGTCCGCCGCCGCGCGCTCCAGATCGACGGCGGTGTCCCCCGGGGCCCCGACCAGGTCCAGCGCCGCCACCTCGGCGTGGCTCGCCAGCCACGGCGCGAGCTCCGCGGTCCGGCCGGTGAGCAGGTTCGCGACTCCCGCCGGCACGTCCGAGGTCGCGAGGACCTCCCCGAGCACGACGGCGGGCAGCGGCCGCTCCTGCGACGCCACGACGACGGCGGTGGCCCCGACGGCGAGCACCGGCGCGAGCACCGAGGTGAGCCCCAGCAGCGACGAGCCCTGCGGTGCCAGCACCCCGACGACCCCGGTGGGCACGGGCGTCGACGTGCACTCGTACGGGCCCGCGACCGGGTTCACCGAGCCGAGGACCGTCGCGACCTTGTCCGTCCAGCCCGCGTACCAGACCCAGCGGTCGATGGTGGCGTCGACGACGGCCGTGGCCTCGCGCCGGGACACCCCCTCCGCGGCGACGACCTCGTCCGCGGCCTGCTCGCGGCGTCCTTCGAGGACCTCCGCGACCCGGTAGAGGACCTGCCCGCGGTTGTAGGCGGTGGCCCCGGACCAGCGCGGCAGCGCCCCGCGGGCCGCGGCGACGGCGTCCCGGACGTCCTTGCGGGAAGCGAGCGCGGCGTGCGCGAGCAGCCGCCCCCCGGTGTCGCGGACCGGGTAGCTGCGCCCGGACTCCGACCGCGGGAACGCGCCGTTCAGATACAGCTTGTGGGTCTTGGCGACGGTGACCCTCGACTCCGTGCTCATCTCCGCCCCTCCGGTACTCGTGCGCGGAAATCATCGCCCTGGCGACGAGATCCGCGCACGGGCGCGTCAGCGCACATAGGCCTGCAGGCCGGTTCGGCCGCCCTCCCGGCCGAAGCCGGACTCGCCCGTGCCGCCGAAGGGCGCCGTGGGGTCGAAGCGGTTGAAGGTGTTCGCCCACACCACTCCCGCGCGCAGGCGCTGCGCGGTCCACAGGGCCTTGCTGCCCTTCTCGGTCCAGACCCCCGCCGAGAGCCCGTACGGGGTGTTCGTCGCCTTCGCGACGGCCTCGTCCGGGGTGCGGAAGGTCAGCACGGACAGCACCGGGCCGAAGATCTCCTCGCGGGCGATCCGCATGGTCTGCTCGACCTCGGTGAAGACGGTCGGCGGGAAGAACAGCCCGCGCTCGGGGAGCGCGCACGGGCTCGTCCAGCGCTGGGCCCCCTCGGCGTCCCCGGCCGCGGCCAGGTCCACGATCCGCTCCAGCTGAGCCCGCGAGTTGATCGCCCCGACGTCCGTGTTCTTGTCCAGCGGGTCCCCGACGCGCAGGCCGGCGATGCGCTCGCGCAGCCGCTCCAGGAACTCCTCGGCGATCGGCTCCTGGACCAGCAGCCGGGACCCGGCGCAGCAGACGTGGCCCTGGTTGAAGAAGATCCCGTCGACGACGCCCTCGACCGCCTGGTCCAGCGCCGCGTCCGAGTAGACGATGTTCGCCGCCTTGCCGCCCAGCTCCAGGGTGAGCGCGCGACCCGTCCCGGCGAGGCGCCGCTGGATCTGGATGCCGACCTCGGTCGAGCCGGTGAAGGCGACCTTGTCCAGGCCCCCGTGCCCGACGAGCGCGGCGCCGACCGCGCCGTCCCCGGGCAGCACGTTGAGCACACCCGGCGGAAGCCCGGCGTCGGCCGCGATCTCGGCGAGCACCAGGGCGCTCAACGGCGTGGTCTCGGCCGGCTTGAGGACGATCGTGTTGCCCGTCGCGAGCGCGGGCGCGATCTTCCACGCGGCCATGAGCAGCGGGAAGTTCCACGGGACGACGGCGCCGACCACCCCGAGCGGGGCGGGCGCGGGCCCCAGCCCGGCGTGCTCGAGCTTGTCCGCCCAGCCCGCGTGGTGGAAGAGGTGCGCGGACGCGGTGGGGACGTCGACGTCCCGGGTCTCGCGGATCGGCTTGCCGTTGTCCAGGGTCTCCAGCACGGCCAGCTCGCGGGCGCGCTCGGCGACGACCCGGGCGATCCGGAACAGGTACTTGGCGCGCTCCGTGCCGGACATCGGGCCCCAGACCTTCTCCTGGGCCGTGCGGGCCGCCGTCACGGCCGCGTCGACGTCCGCGTCGGAGGCGGTGCCGACCTCGGCGAGCGGTTCCTCGGTGGCCGGGTTCACCGTCGTCAGGGACTCGCCGTGGCCGTCGACGAACTCGCCGCCGATGAAGGGCCGGTAGGAGGGCCGCAGGCCCGCCAGCGCCGCGGACTCGGGCGCGGGTGCGTACGTCCAGGTCACGCGCCCACCCGGGCCCGGTTCTCGTAGTGCCCGGACGCCTTCGCCCGGCGCTGCAGCAGCAGGTCCCCGAGCAGCGACGACGCGCCGAACCGGAACAGCGCCGGCGTCAGCCAGGCCGGCCCCGCGACCTCGTTCACCGCGACGAGGTAGCGCAGCGCGTCCTTCGTCGAGCGGATGCCGCCCGCCGCCTTGACCCCGCGGTACTCGCCGGTCAGCCGGTGCCAGTCCCGCACCGCCTGCAGCAGGATGTGGACCACCGGCAGGGTCGACGCCGGGGAGATCTTGCCCGTCGACGTCTTGATCACGTCCGCGCCTGCGAGCAGGGCGAGCCAGGACGCGCGCCGCACGTCGTCGTAGGTCCCGAGCTCGCCCGTCTCGAGGATGACCTTGAGATGGGCGCGCCCGCAGGCCTGCTTGACGGCGACGATCTCGTCGAACACCGCGGTGAGGTCACCTGCGAGGAACGCGCCCCGGTCGATGACCATGTCGATCTCGGACGCGCCGGCCTCGACCGCCAGCCGCGTGTCTGCGAGCTTCACCTCCCGCGAGGAGCGGCCCGACGGGAACGCAGTGGCCACCGCCGCCACCGCGACCGAGGAGCCGCGCAACCTCTCGACGGCACGTCCGGCCAGGTCCGGGTACACGCAGACGGCCGCCACGGGCGGCACGTCCGGCTGGTCCGGATCGGGACGGCGGGCCTGGGCGCAGAGCGACGCGACCTTGCCGGGGGTGTCCGCACCTTCCAGCGTGGTCAGGTCGATCATGGAGATCGCCAGGTCGATCCCGCGGAGCTTGGCGTCGCCCTTGATGCTGCGGGTCTGCAACGCCGCAACACGACGTTCCAGGCCGACGGCGTCGACACCGGGCAGGCCGTGCAGGAACCGGGAGAGCGAGTGCTCGTCGGAACGCAGCAGGGCCTGATCGGGGAGCGGTGACGGGGGAGCCGCCGGGCCCGCGCTCCGCGCGGATCGGGCCTGGGCCGGGACGGTGCTGGTCACGGCCGCGAGTGTAGGCGGCGGGACGGGGGCGGCCGTCGTTCGTCCGGACGTCGGTACTGAGGGGAGCTGGGCGCATGTGGGGACGTGCGCTCGCGGTCCGTCGTATGGAGTTGTCCACCGGCGCGCTCGGGGTCGACGCGCCGGCGCGCGGGTCAGGTCGAGCTGTGCAGCCGGACCACTCCGACCGTGACGTCCTCGAGCCCGCCGCGATCGAAGTCCCGCCGCAGCTGGTCCGCCTTCACCGTCGCGGTCAGACCGTCGAACGGCCCGTGGGCGTCCACCTCCCCGGTCTGGGGGTCGACAGCAAGAACCACGTAACCGTCGCACTGCGTGAGCTTCTCAGCGGCAGCGACCAACGTCTGCTCGTCTGAAGTCGTGTTCTCCGGCACCGGATCACCTCCTAGTCATCTAGTACAGCGTCGCGGGGGCCTCCGGCGTGACAGTCTTTCGGTCTTACCACCCGTTCGGGTCAGGGTGAATATCTCAGATGATCACCGAAGGTGCGGGATCGGGGACTCAGGGCGCATGAAACCGGCGGATTCCCCTATGGTGATCGTCCGGTCGGTACGCGCAGTGATCATTTACGTGTACCGCGCGTTCCGGCTTCCTCGGCCGTGACGGAGCCGTGCCGAGGCACTAACCGAGGCGCGGTGAGGGTCCGCGGTGAAGTCATCCGGATGGTGCATCGACGGCTGCCGCGATGGTCTGTATGTGGTCTCCTCACCCCGAAGCGATCACGTTCTGTGTCCTGGAGCACATCCGCGGCCGGACGGCTCGACGCCCGCCCGAAGCGGAGTGCGTGGGTGCTTGGATCGGCGCATGCGCTGCCTCCGCACCCCGGACGAACGGTTCGACGGGCTCCCCGGCTTCCCGCAGACCCCGCGGTACGCCGAGGTGCCGGACCCGGATGGCGGCATGCTGAGGATGGCGTGGGTGGAGGAGGGGCCGTCCGACGGCCCGCCCGTCCTCCTGCTGCACGGCGAGCCGAGCTGGTCCTACCTCTACCGGACGATGCTGCCGGTGCTCGCCGCTGCGGGATTCCGCGCCGTCGCGCCGGACCTGGTCGGGTTCGGCCGCTCCGACAAGCCCGCCGAGCTCGCCGACCACACCTACGCCCGGCACGTCGAGTGGGTCCGCGCGCTGGCCTTCGACGTCCTGGGGCTCGTCGGCGTCACGCTCGTCGGGCAGGACTGGGGCGGGTTGATCGGGCTGCGTCTCGTCGCGGAGCACCCGGACCGGTTCGCGAGGGTCGTCGCGGCGAACACCGGGCTGCCCACCGGGGACACGGACATGCCGGAGGTCTGGTGGCGGTTCCGGCGCGCGGTGGAGAAGGCCGGTGCCGCCGGCGCCCTGGACGTCGGGCGCCTGGTGCAGTCCGGCTGCCGCACCCGCCTCGACGACGCGGTGCGCGCCGCGTACGACGCCCCGTTCCCGTCCACGGACTTCGCCGCCGCGGTGCGGGCGCTGCCGACGCTCGTCCCGACCCGTCCGGACGACCCGGCGACGACGGCGAACCGGGCCGCGTGGGCGGTCCTGGAGAAGCGCGACATCCCCTTCCTCTGCGCCTTCAGCGACGGCGACCCGATCACCGCGGCGATGGCGCCGCTGCTGGCCACGACGATGCCGGGCGCCGCGGGGCGCGAGCACCCGACGATCCGGGACGCGGGCCACTTCCTGCAGGAGGACGCGGGGCCGGCGCTGGCCGCGGTCGTCGTGGAGTTCGCGTCGTGATCCCGGCCCGGACGCCGTGATCGCCGGATAGGGTCCCGCCCATGGACGTCCAGGTCGTCGACCACCCCCTGGCCAAGGCCCGGCTGACCACGATGCGCGACGCGCGCACGGACAACGCCGCGTTCCGTGCCGCCCTCCGTGAGCTCACGCTGATGCTCATCTACGAGGCCACCCGGGGCGCTCCCGTGACGACCGCGCCGCTGCACACCCCGGTCGCGCGGACCACCGGCCACCGGCTCGCCAGCCCGCCCGTCCTGGTGCCGGTGCTGCGGGCCGGACTCGGCATGGCCGACGCCGCGCAGAACCTGATCCCCGAGTCCCAGATGGGGTTCGTCGGGGTCGCGCGGGACGAGGAGACCCACCGGCCGACGCCGTACATGGAGTCGCTCCCGGAGTCCCTCGTCGGGCGGCCGGTGTTCGTGCTGGACCCGATGCTGGCGACGGGCGGCTCGATGTTGCACACGATCGGCCTGCTCACCGCCCGTGGCGCGGACGACGTGACCGCGGTCTGCGTGCTGGCCGCACCGGAGGGCGTCGAGGCGCTGAGGTCGAGCGGGCTGCCCGTCCGGCTCGTCACCGCGAGCATCGACGAGCGGCTCAACGACTCGGCGTTCATCGTCCCGGGGCTGGGCGACGCGGGGGACCGGCAGTTCGGCGCGGTCTGACGACGAGAATCCCCCGGCGGTCTCGACGTCGCGGTGAACCCACCCACGAGGAGGCCACCGTGAGGTGCACGGCCCCGGCCGCCGCCCTGTAGCGCTCGGCTCCGGTCAGGAGAGTCCCGGCTCCGATCAGGACCGGCCCGGCTCCGACCAGGAGCGCAAGGCGCGGGGTCGAGAGCGCGAGGCCCCGATCAGGACCGCCAGCCGTCCACAGCGGCCCGGACCATCGCCGCGAAGCCCTCGCCCGGGTCCCCGCCCCCGGCCGGCACCGCGTCCCGCAGCTGCAGGGACACGAGGCCGTGCAGGGCGGCCCAGAGACCGAGCGCGACCGTCGCCGCGTTCGCGTCACCGCGCAGCACGTCCGCGCGCATCGCTCGCTCCACCGCCGCCACCAGTGGTTCGAACGCGGCGTCGCGCAGGCCGCGGGACTCGTCGTCGAGCTCGGCGCTGCCGAACATCGCGTCGTAGAGGTGGGGCTCGTCTAGCGCGGCGTCGCGATAGGCCAGCCCCAGGGCGACGAGGCCCGACGCGGGATCCCCGCTGTCCGGGACGGCGGCGAGGCGGGCACCGAGCCGGCGGAACGCCTCGTCGACGAGTGTCTTCACCAGACCGGGTTTGCCGCCGAACAGGGAGTAGACCGCGGTGGTCGACGTCCCGACGTCCGAGGCGAGCTTGCGCAGGCTCAGCCCGTCGACGCCGTCGGAGGACAGGAGCTGGCCGGCGCGATCCCGCAGCCGCGCGCGCAGCGCGTCGTCGTGGACCTTGGGCCGTGGCACGTTCGGAGGCTATCTCGCACGTGCACGGCGCGCCGTGTAACGGAACGACTCTCCGACCAGAGATCAGTTCGGGTCCCTCTGTCGGGGGACGCGCTCGGGGATCGTGGGGGGTCGGATGCGGGTTGCGGTGAGGCACCTGCGGTTCGTCGTGACGGTGCTGGCCGCGCTTCTGCTCCTCGGCGTGCCGGTCGCGGACGCCGGGATCGCCGTCCCCGGCGTGCGGACCGTCGGCACCGGTCCGGACACGCCGCTGCCGGTCCTGCGGGTGATGCCGCTCGGCGCGTCCAGCACCGAGGGCGTCGGCAGCCCCGCGACGGCGGGCTACCGGGGCCCGCTGCTGGCCGACCTCGACCGCGACGGCGTCGCGATCGACTACGTCGGATCCCGCAGGAGCGGCCCGGCCGGCCTGCGGGACCGGGACCACGAGGGACACTCCGGCTGGACGATCGAGAAGATGCTGCCGGTCGTCGACGGCTGGGTGCGCGCGGCGGACCCGGACGTGATCCTGCTGCACATGGGGACCAACGACATCGGCAGCGGGGCGAGCGGGGCGGTCGTCGCCCGGCGGCTCGACGCGCTGCTGGCGAAGGTGACCGCCGCGGCCCCGGACGCGCACGTGATCGTCGCGGGGGTGTGGGCGAAGTTCCCCGACCGGGCCACGGCGCGGGCCGAGCTGGCTCGGCTCACCCCCGGGGTCGTCGCGGCCCACGTGGCGCGCGGCGAGTCGGTCGAGTACGTCGACAACTCGAACCTGTTGGGCGCCGACGACTTCACGGACTCGTTGCACGCCGACGCGGGCGGCTACTCGAAGATCGCCCGGATGTGGGCGACGGCGATCGAGGGCCGGCCGGCGCAGGAGAAGGCCGCGTCGTCCCCCTCGGCGTCGTCCCCCTCAGCGTCGTCCCCCTCGGCGTCGTCCTAGTCGGACAGCCCCGCGGCGACGGTCGCGCCGAGCTCCCAGCACGCCTCCAACGCCGCCTTGTCCGGCGCCCCCATGACCTCCACCGGTGCGGCCGCGGCCTTCCACCCCATGCCGGACGCGATCGCGGCGACGGCCTTCACCGCGCCCTCGACGCCCTGGTTGCCGTGCACGTAGACGCCGTAGGGCAGGCCCCGGGTGTCGTCCGCACAGACGTAGAAGACCTGGTCGAAGAAGTGCTTGAGCGCACCGGACATGTAGCCGATGTTCGCCGGGGTGCCCAGCACGACGCCGTCCGCGGCCAGCAGGTCGCTCGCGGTGGCGGCCAGCGCGGCGCGGCGCACGACCTCGACGCCGACGATCTCGGGGTCGGAGGCCCCGCGGACCACGGCGTCGAGCAGCTCCTGGGTCGCGGGCGAGGGGGTGTGGTGGACGATCAGCAGCCGGGACATCTCACGCCTCCTGCAACAGGTCGCCGACCTCCGCGCGCAGCGCCGCCAGCCGGTCGGTGGCGCGGGCCCGGGCTTCGTCGAGGCCGTCCGTGACCGGCTCGACGACCTCCAGGTAGGCCTTCAGCTTCGGTTCCGTGCCCGACGGGCGGATCACCAGCCGCTCGCCCGCGCGCCGCAGCCGCAGGACGTCCGGTGCCGGACGGTCGATCTCCCAGCCCTGCGGCGGCTGCGCGCCGAGGCGGGCGACGACGGCGTCCCGGGCGGCGGGCTCCATCCGCAGCGAGACGCCCGCGGTGAGGTGGACCCCGTGGGCGGCCGCGAGCTCGTCGAGCCGGTCGAGGAGGGTCCGCCCGCGAGCCCGGAGCCCGGCCAGGAGATCGGCCGCGAGCACGGCCGCCGCGATGCCGTCCTTGTCCCGCACGGCATCCGGGTCCACGCAGTAGCCCAGCGCCTCCTCGTACCCGTACACGAGCCCGGGCCCGCCGCGGACGATCCACTTGAAACCGGTGAGGGTCTCCGCGTAGCGCGCGCCGTACGCCTGCGCAATGCGCCCCAGCATCGACGACGAGACGACGGTCGTCGCCACCAGCGGATCGGTGTACCCGCCGCAGCGCAGCAGGTGGTCCCCGAGCAGCACACCCGTCTCGTCCCCGCTGAGCATCCGCCACATGCCGTCCGGGCCGGGCACGCCGAGCGCGCAGCGGTCCGCGTCCGGGTCCAGCGCGATCGCGAGGTCCGCGTCCACCTCGGCGGCCAGCGCCAGCAGCGCGTCCGTGGCGCCGGGCTCCTCCGGGTTCGGGAACGCGACGGTCGGGAAGTCCGGGTCCGGCACCGCCTGCGACCCGACGACGTGGACGTCGGTGAAACCCGCCCGGGACAGCGCGTGCACCGCCGCCCGCCCGCCGACGCCGTGCAGGGGGGTCAGCGCGATCCGGAGACCCCGGGCGCCCCCGCGGGGCAGCGAGGCGACCCGAGCGAGGTAGTCCTCGACCGGGTCGACGACCGTCCGTACGGGCGCCGTCGGGATCGAGAACGCGCCGGGCGCGGCGGTGATCGCGGCCTCGATCTCGGCGTCCACCGGCGGCGCGAGCTGCGCGCCGTCGGCGAGATAGACCTTGTACCCGTTGTCCGCCGGGGGGTTGTGCGACGCCGTGATCTGGATTCCCGCGACGGCGCCGATCCGGCGGACCGCGAAGGCCAGCACGGGCGTCGGCAGGGGTTCGGGGAGGACGTGGACGGCGAACCCGGCGCCCGCGAGCACCTCCGCGGCGGCCCGGGCGAAGGCCTCGGACCCGTGCCGCGCGTCCCGCCCGACGACGACCGGCCGGCCGCCGTCGCCGCGCCCGGTCAGCCAGGCCGCGAGACCGGCCGTCGCCCGTCTGACCACCGCCACGTTCATCCCCGACGGCCCGGCGCGCACCGGGCCGCGCAGGCCGGCGGTCCCGAACCGCAGCGGCCCGGACATCCGGTCCGCGAGCTCGGCGGCGTCGCCCGGCGCGCCGCCCGCCAGCGCCGCGGCGAGCAGGGCCTGCAGCTCGGCCCGGGTGCCGGGGTCCGGGTCGTCGGCGATCCAGCGGTACGCGGCGTCGCGGAGGGCGGGGGTGAGCACGTCAGACCTTGGCGACGAGATCGCGCAGCAGCTCACCCATCCGCGTCGCGGACTCGCGGCCCGCCGCGAGGACCTCCTCGTGGTCCAGCGGCTGCCCGGTCATGCCGGCCGCCAGGTTCGTGACCAGGGACAACCCGAACACCTCGACGCCCGCGGCGCGCGCCGCGATCGCCTCCAGCACGGTGGACATGCCGACCAGGTCCGCGCCCAGGGCGCGCAGCATCCGGATCTCCGCGGGGGTCTCGAAGTGCGGCCCCGGCAGCCCCGCATAGACGCCCTCCTCGAGCAACGGGTCGACCTCGCGCGCGAGCGCGCGCAGGCGCGGGGAGTAGAGGTCCGTGAGATCGGTGAACCGCGGCCCGACGAGCGGCGAGCGGGCCAGCAGGTTGAGATGGTCCGCGATCAGCACCGGCTGCCCGACGGACATGCCCTCCCGGATCCCGCCGGCGGCGTTGGTCAGCACGACCGCGCGGCAACCCGCCGCGGCCGCGGTCCGCACGCCGTGCACCACCGAGTCGACGCCGTGACCCTCGTAGAGGTGGGTGCGCCCGAGCAGGACGAGCACGCGACGCTCGCCGATCCGAACCGAGCGGATCGTGCCGCCGTGGCCCTCCACGGCGGGCCGGACGAAGCCCGGCAGCGAGGCCATGGTCACCTCGGCGTCCGCGATGCCGATCACGTCCGCGGCGGCCCGCCAGCCCGAGCCCAGTACCACTGCGACGTCGTGCCGGGAGACCCCCGTGCCCCGCGCGAGGGCGCCCGCGGCCTCGGTGGCCGCGTCACCCGAGAGGTCCGTCCCCGGTCCGGTCGCGATCGTCATGCGATCACCCTAGGGCGGACACGCCCCGCGGGATCACGTACCGCCGCCGGTGGCGGCGAACCGCGCGGCCAGGGCGTCCATCAACTCCGTCGCGCGACCGATCTCCCGGCCGTCCGGGACGCTCAGGGTGATCGCCCACACGCCGGTGGCGTCCGGCACGATCCGCACCAGGTTCGCGCGCTGCTGGTCCCCGTTGCGGGTGCGGTAGAAGCGCTGCTCCCCGTTCGCCGCGGGGGCGACGCCGCTGGCCTGCCCGCCGGCGACGGCGTCGACGCCGAGCCCCTCGGCCGTGAACGCGTCCGTGATCTCGGAGGCGGCCTTCGCGTGGCGGACGCCGAGCTCCTCGGTCCCGTCTGGACTGACGAACCGGACCTCGCCGGTGCCGTCCCCGGCGTCCAGGCGGTACTCGGCCCAGGCGGCCGGGACGTCCATCGAGAAGCCCAGCCGGTCCGAATGCCTGACCGTCGGGCTCTGCGCGGTCGTCACGGAGACGGTGGAGAGCGGGGCCTGCCCGGCGATCGTGCGGGTGACGGCGTAGCCGCCCACGGCTCCCGCGATCACCAGCACGGCCCCCGCGACGGCGAGGACTGCGGACAGCCCGCCCGACATCCGCACGGGGGGTGCCGTGCTCCGGCGCGCCGGGCGGAGGGCGACGGGGTGCGCGGCCGTGCCCGACGGCGTCCCGGCCGGTGCCGCTCGCCGGCCCGCCTCGGCCGTCCCGCCGCCCAGGCCGGCGGGCAGCGGACCCGGGGAGGCGGCGAGCGGTGCAGGGCGGGAGCCACCCGGGGCCGGGAGCCGCGAGGAGCCCGCGACCCCGGCGCGCTGCGAGCGTTCGGCGGGGTGCTCGGTGACCGCGCCCGACGACGCGGACCGCGGCGTCGGCACCTGGTCCCCGGGCCGGGTGATCATCGCGGCGACGGTGGGCGCGTCCGGGGAGCCGGGGTAGAGCGGGTCGTCCGGGTCCGCGAGCAGCGGGCGCAACCGGCGCCGCACCTCGTCGAGCGGCATCCGGCGCTCCGGCTCCTTGACCATCAGCGCGGCGATCACTTCGGTGATCGGGCCGGAGCCGCTGGGCCGCGGCACCTCGCCGTCCACGACCTCGGTGATCGTGGACACCGGGTCCCCGTGCACGTCGTAGGGCGGGCGGCCCTCGATCGCGGCGAACAGCGTCGCGCCCAGGCCCCACAGGTCCGCGGCCGGCGTCACGGGTTGGCCCGCGGCGACCTCGGGCGCGATGTAGGCGGGGGAGCCGAGGACGAGCCCGGCGGTGGTCATCGGGGCGTCCGCGACGTTGCGCGCGATGCCGAAGTCCGTGAGCTTGATCCGGCCGTCGTGGGCGACGAGGACGTTGCCCGGCTTGACGTCCCTGTGCGTGATGCCCGCCCGGTGCGCCGCGCGCAGGGCCGCCCCGGTGGCGAAGCCGACGACCCCCGCCTGGACGGACGAGAGCCGCCCCTGATCGGTGATCAGCATGGCCAGGTTCCGCGACGGGACCATCTCGAGGACGACCATCGGCTGGCCGTCGACGTCGACGACGTCGAACACGGTGATGACGTTGGGGTGGGACAGCCCGCCGAGGGCGCGCGCCTCGCGCAGCATCCGCTCGCGCATCGCCAGGGCTTCGCCGTGCGGGATGCCCGGCGGCACCTTCAGCTCCTTGACCGCGACCCGGCGCTGGAGCACCTCGTCGTAACCGGACCAGACCGTGCCCATCGCGCCGCTACCCAGTTTCGACGACAGCCGGTAGCGGCCGCCGATGAGGCGCTGTTCCTCATCACCCGGGATGGACACGGCGGCCATTGTCCCCGGCGGACGTCACGCTCCGGCAACTGCCCCGGTCCAGGCCCCGGGAGACGGCCGGATGGAGGCTCCGCCGCGCCTCGCCCGACCCCGAACGGACGCGTAGCGGAAGTGCTCGGGTACAGTCGGTGACGGCCGGAGGGACCGTTCGCAGGGCGACGAGCGGCCGCGTAGTCCGTTCGTCGCACTCGGCACTGACCGTTCGCCACCGGCTTCCCGCCCGCCCGCAGCAGGTCGCCGACCCCTCGGCGCGCGACCCCCTGAAGTGCCGGTTTCGGGTTGGTACACCGCTGTCCGGGTGAGCACCATGGGTGCATGCAGGAAAGAGCGAAGAGCCCGAGCGGGGTGGTCCGGGCCGGTGGGGCTCGATGACCGTGCTGCAGGCGCGCCCAGAGCTTTCCGGCCCCGACGGCCCCGTCACCGATCTCGGTGCCGGCACCGGGCCCGCGTGGCTCGACACCTGGCTCGCGAGCAGCAGGGACGACCTCGTCACCTGGCGTCGCCTGCTGCACGCCGATCCTGAGCTCGGCCGCGCCGAGCACCGGACCACGGCGATGATCGCCCGCACGCTGCTGGCGGCGGGCCTCGAACCGCGCACGCTTCCCGGGGGTACGGGCCTGGTCTGCGACGTCGGGTACGGCGAGCGCTGCGTGGCGCTGCGCGCGGACCTCGACGCGCTTCCGCTGCAGGAGGAGACGGGTCTCCCGTTCGCCTCCTGCACCCCGAACGTCATGCACGCCTGCGGGCACGACGCGCACACGGCGATGGTCCTCGGGGCGGGCCTGGCGCTCGCGTCGGCGCCGTCGCTGCCCGGCCGCGTCCGGCTGGTGTTCCAGCCCGCCGAGGAGATCCAGCCCGGCGGCGCGCTCGACGTGGTCGCGGACGGCGCCATGGAGGGCGTGGAGCGGATCTTCGCGCTGCACTGCGACCCGCGCCTGGAGGTCGGCAAGCTCGGCACCCGGGTCGGGCCGATCACCTCGGCGTGCGACGTCGTCGAGGTCCGGCTGACCTCGCCCGGCGGGCACACCGCCCGCCCCCACCTCACGGCGGACCTGGTGGAGGCGCTGGGCCTGCTGATCACCCAGCTGCCGCTCCTGCTCACCCGTCACGTGGACCCGCGCTCCGGCACGGTCCTGGTCTGGGGTGCGGTCCAGTCCGGCGAGGCGGCGAACGCGATCCCGCAGTCCGGGGTCCTGCGCGGCACGCTGCGCACCGCGGACCACGACACATGGGCGGGCATCGAGGAGAAGTTCCGGTCACTCGTCGCCGCCGTCCTCGCGCCGCTCGGCGTCGGGTACGTCATCGACTACACCCGCGGTGTCCCGCCCGTGGTCAACGACGCGGTCAGCTCGGGCATGCTCCGGGACGCCGCGATCACCCTCGGCGGGCTCGACGCGGCGGCGGACACCGAGCAGTCCAGCGGCGGCGAGGACTTCGCCTGGTACCTGGAGAAGGTCCCGGGCGCGATGGCGCGGCTCGGCGTATGGCCGGGGGTGGGCCCGATGAAGGACATCCACCAGTCCACGTTCGACCTCGACGAGCGCGCCCTCCCCGTGGGGGTCCGGGTCCTGATCAACGCAGCCCTCTCCGCCCTGGCGTAAGCACCCGGCCCCGCCGACCCCGCGAGTCGCGATGTGAGGCCGCGCGAGTCGCGATGTGAGGCCGCGCGAGTCGCGATGTGAGACCGCGCGAGTCGCGATGTGAGACCGCGCGAGTCGCGATGTGAGGCCGCGCGAGTCGGTGCCAGCGGCCTGGCGAGTCGGGATCTCCGGCCCGGCGAGTCGGGATCTCAAGCCGGCGCGAGCCGCATCGTAGGCCCGGGAGGGCGGCATCCGGGGCTGCTCCGCACCGCCGAAGCGAGGTTGTCCACAGCGGCCGCGGTTCATCCACAGGATCATGGCTTCTCCCGCCGACCAGCCGTTCTGCCTTCAGTGTCGAGGGCATGACCCACGAGACCGTGAGGCTGTACGGCGCCTGTCGCCGTGCCGCCGCGATCGACGCGCTCGGGCGCAGTGCCGTCCGTCGCGCCGTCGAGTCAGGGCAGTGGTGTGCGGCGTGGCCGGGAGTCCTCATCGAGGCGTCCCGGGCTGCGGAACCGCTCACCGTGATCGCTGCCGCCCTCCGCTACGCCGGCCCGGACGCGCTCGTGACCGGCCGGACCGCAGCGCACCTTCACGGCTGCACGGCCGTGCCCCCGCTGCCCGTGCACCTGCTCGTCCCGTACGGCCACTGGCTCCGAGCCCGGGCAGGGCTCGTGGCGCACAACGGCCGCCCTGCCGACGAGGACCGCGACGAGGTCGCCGGTCTTCCCTCGCTGAGGCTGGAACCGGTGCTGTCGGACCTACTGTGCCGGGATCGGCCGCAGGATGCGCTCGCGGTGCTCGACCAGGCTCTCGGCCTGGCCGGCGACGCAGGGCGGGAAGGCCTACGTCGGCGGATCGGCGACGAGCTCGCCCGCCGCGCGGATCCGCGTGGGCGCAGACGTGCCACCCGTCTGCTCGAACTCGGGACGGGACGAGCGGAGTCCCCGCCGGAGAGCTGGATGCTCTTCCACCTCGTGGACGTCGGGTTTCCGGCACCGGAGGTCAACTGGTCGTTCGACGACCGTGACGGCCGGCAGATCTTCCGGCTCGACCTCGCCTGGCCGGAGTACCGGATCGCCCTCGAGTACGACGGCTACCTGGCACATCTCGGCAGGGAGGGCGCGGATCGGACGCGCCAGGCCGCGCTCGAACGCAGCGGCTGGATCGTCGTCCGTGCCGGAACGGACGACCTCGGATCGCTCTACCGGGTGGAGTGCGCGCTGGACGAGGCGTTCCGCCGGCGCGGTCTGGTCCTGCGGCGGCGACCGGGAGTGCTGCGCGGACAGCGTCACCGGG
This sequence comes from Pseudonocardia sp. T1-2H, assembly GCF_038039215.1. Lineage (NCBI taxonomy): Bacteria > Bacillati > Actinomycetota > Actinomycetes > Pseudonocardiales > Pseudonocardiaceae > Pseudonocardia > Pseudonocardia sp. T1-2H. The sequence continues at coordinate 5,578,087 of NZ_JBBPCL010000001.1, read as the reverse complement.
AGAAGGCCGGATGAGCCGGCGGGAGCCGCAACGAGGCGAGATCACGACTCGCCCGGCTTCAGAGCGCGACTCGCCCGGCTTCAGATCGCGACTCGCGGGGCTGCCGGTCGCGACTCGCCGGGTCTCAGAGCCCGACTCGCGCCGTCTCAGGTCGCGACTCGCGCGGTCTTGGAGCGCGACTCGCGGAATCTCGGGGTCGCTTACAGGGACTTGCGGCTCGGCCGGCTGCGCAGCTCGGTGACGTAGTCCGCGGGGGCGCCGGCGGCCTCGGCGGCGTCCGCGATCACGCCGAGGTAGCGGGCCGACGGCAGGCCGCCCTCGTACGCGTCCAGCACGTAGATCCAGGCGAGCACGCTGCCCTCCATGGTCTGCACGCGCAGCCGCAGCTTCTTGTGCAGGCCGAGCTCGCCACCCTCCCAGCGGTCCAGCTGGGCGGCGTCGTGCTCCGGCACGTCGTAGATCACGACGAAGACCTGGGAGCCGGGGCTCTCGACCACGGTGGAGAGCGCGCCCTCCCAGGCGTAGTCCTCCCCGCCGAAGGTCAGCCGCCAGTCGACGAGCCACCCCGTGCCCGCCATCGGCGAGTGCGGGGCACGCTCCTTCATCTGCTGCGGATCCATGTTCGACCCGTAGGCGGCGTACAGGGGCACGGACACAGGGTATCGGTGCCGACGCCGCTGGGTACCGCCGGGCGGATCACGGGACGCGCGTACGGTATGTCGGGCCGGTCGACCCGGCTGTATCGATCCGCAGACTTGTTTCGGAGGGCGGCACGTGACCCGCATCGTGATCATGGGTGGGGGGCCCGCCGGCTACGAGGCGGCGCTCGTCGCGGCCCAGCACGGCAGCGACGTGACGATCGTGGAGCAGGACGGCATGGGCGGCGCCTGTGTCATCCACGACTGTGTCCCCTCGAAGACCTTCATCTCCTCCGCGGCGGTCCGCGTGGACCTGCACCGCGCCGAGGACCTCGGCGTCCTGCTGGACCGCAACACCGCGGGCGTCGACCTGCCGAAGGTGAACGGCCGGGTCAAGGGCCTCGCGCTGGCCCAGTCCGCGGACATCCGCAACCGCGTCGAGAGCGACGGCGTGCGGATCCTCAACGGCACCGCCCGCTTCCTCGAGGCCGGCGGGAAGGCGCCGCACCTCGTCGAGGCGACGCTGACCAACGGCGAGACCGAGGAGCTCCCCGCGGACGTCGTGCTGATCGCCACCGGGGCCACCCCGCGCGTGCTGGACTCGGCCCGCCCGGACGGCGAGCGCATCCTCACCTGGCGCCAGCTCTACGACCTGCCCGCGCTGCCCGAGCACCTGATCGTCGTCGGATCCGGGGTCACGGGCGCGGAGTTCGTCTCCGCGTACGTCGAGCTGGGCTGCCAGGTCACGCTGATCTCCAGCCGGGACCGCGTGCTGCCCGGCGAGGACGCGGACGCGGCCGCCGTGCTGGAGGACGTGTTCACCGAGCGCGGCGTGCGGATCGTGCCGAAGGCGCGGGCGGAGTCCGTGCTGCGCGACGGCGAGGAGGTCGTGGTGACCCTCGCCGACGGTGAGACGATCCGCGGCTCGCACGCCCTGATGACCGTCGGGTCGGTCCCGAACACCGGTGACCTCGGCCTGGAGAAGGTCGGGATCGAGCCGGACCGCAGCGGGTTCATCCCCGTGGACCGGGTGTCCCGCACGTCCGTCCCGGGCGTCTACGCGGCCGGGGACTGCACGGGTCTGCTGATGCTCGCGTCCGTCGCGGCGATGCAGGGCCGGATCGCGATGTGGCACGCACTCGGCGAGGGCGTCGCGCCGATCCGGCTGCGCACCGTCGCGGGCAATGTCTTCACCCGCCCGGAGATCGCGACCGTCGGCATCAGCCAGCGCGCGATCGACGCGGGGGAGGTCCCGGCACGGACCGTGATGCTCCCGCTGACCACCAACCCCCGGGCCAAGATGCGCGGCCTGCGCCGCGGGTTCGTCAAGCTGTTCTGCCGGCCCGCGTCGGGCGTGGTGATCGGCGGTGTCGTCGTGGCGCCGGTGGCGAGCGAGCTGATCCTGCCGATCGCGATGGCCGTGCAGAACGGCCTCGGCGTCGACGACCTGGCGCACACCTTCTCGGTCTACCCGTCGCTCTCGGGGTCGATCACCGAGGCGGGCCGCCAGCTCATGCAGCACTCCGACCTCGACTGAGGTCGCCCGCGGAACCCCGGGGTCGGCTCAGGGGTTTCCCTGATACCGGGGGCGAACGGGCGCGGCAAGCTCGTACCCATGACCACTCCCGTCCGCACCGGTGTCCCCGTCGTCCCCGTGCTGGTGGCGGGTGCCGCCGCACAGCTGACCGACGACGTCCTGTTCTGGTTCCTGCCTGACGTCCCGCTCCTGCCCGCGGTGATCGCGATCGCGCTCACGGCCGGCGCGGCGCGGCTCGTGACCCGCGGGATGCACGGCTCGGCCGTCGCCCGGACCGGTCTCGCGGTCGGTGCGGTGTCCGCCGGGCTCAGCCTGCTGATCGGCGGGTTCGGACTGCTCACGATCCTGCTGGCGGGGATCACGGTCGTCGCCGGTGTGGCGGGTGCGGTGGCGAAGCGCCCGGAGCTGCGGCCGCACGGCTGACGAATCGACCGCGGCTCGCGCGGCCTGCGACCGCGACTCGCCCGGTCTGGGAGCGCGACTCGCCCGGTCTGGGACCGCGACTCGCCCGGTCTGGGACCGCGACTCGCGTGGTCTGGGAGCGCGACTCGCGCGGTCTGGGAGCGCGACTCGCGGGTGAAAGCGACGCGGATCGGTGCCGGGGAGCCCGATTCGCGGGTCCTGGGGGCTCGGGGGAGTCCCGGGAACGACGAGAGCCCCGCCGGGGTCCGGCGGGGCTCTCGTCGTCGTCCTGCCTGCTCAGCCGGCCGGCACGAGGGCGCGGCAGCCGGACAGCGCGCAGAGCGTCTCGGCCGCGAACCGGCCGGGAGCAGCCGCGTCCGCCGTCGTCGTGCTCCGGGCGAAAGGCCATTGCCCGGCGAAGCGGTGCAGGTACCAGAAGCAGAAATGGTGGTCGGGCTCGTCGGGGTCCGAGACGAACACGGCCGGCCCCGGCAGTTGCGACACCCACCGCGCGTACGCGGCGGCGACGAGTGCCGGGGGCTTGGCGGCCCGGCGGGTCGTGAGCCAGTCCTCCGCCCGGGTGCGCCAGTTCGTGAGCGCGGCCGGGTGCAGGGTGGCGCCGGGGAGTTCCCGCAGGTTGGCGGTGAAGGTACTGGTCAGGGCTCCGGACGCGGCGTGCGCGGCCGAGGCCAGGGTGAGCAGGGAGTGGGGCCCGGGGATCGGGCCGTCGGTGTGGATGTGGGTCGTGACGTACAGGGTCTCGGGGGGCATGACGGATCCAAGTCGCCGAAGTGAGGGGACGTGCTCGCGACGCGGCTGGGCCGGCGTGACGAGCGGGATCCGCGGCGCGGTCAGCTCCGCGTGGCGGAAACGAACCGGGCCCCGTGGTCGTACTCACACGGGAAACATCACTGCTGTCCACTGTGCACTTGTTCAGCACACGGTGGCGTGCTGTGGAACTGGCCTGGCGGGGAACGACGCTAATCGGCGGGCCGGGCCGTCGTCAACGGTCCGAGGCGAGCCTGCCGGCCATCACACAGTCGACCCGTCGGCCGTCGACGACCCAGGCGGAACGCTGGGTGCCCTCGACCGTGAAGCCACACCTCTCGGCGACCCGCGCGGACGCGTCGTTGTCGACCGCCCACGCGTAGGAGACCCGGTCCAGGCCCAGCCCGCCGAAGCCGAAGCGGAGCACCGCGGACAACGCCGTGGTGATCATGCCGCGGCCGCGGGCGCGGGGGAGCGCCCAGCAGGTCGCCTCGGCGACGCCCATGGCGAGGTCCAGGTGCGCGAACGCGACCTCGCCGAGCATCTCCCCGGTCGTCGGCTCGCAGACGGCCCAGGAGCAGGCGCGGTCCTCCCGCCAGGCGGCGTCGCGCTCGGCGATGTGGAGAACGGCGGCCTCCGGCGTCGGCGCGGGGCGGTGTCGCCAGCGCAGGATCTCCGGGTCCCGGGCGGACTCCAGCACGGCCGGGACGTCGGAGACCCGGTCGTCGTGGCGCAGGGCGCGCAGGTACCAGGTGCCGGCGTTGATCTCGACGGGTTCCATGATCGGTCCGGTCGTGCGCGGTAATCGTCGCCCTGGCAACGATTACCGCGCACGGGCGCGTAGCGCTACTCCTTGATCTCGCAGACGACGGTGCCCTGGGTGATCGAGGAGCCCGTCTCGGCGGAGAGGCCGGTGACGGTGCCGTCCTTGTGGGCGGTGACGGGGTTCTCCATCTTCATCGCCTCGAGCACCACGATCAGGTCGCCGGCGGAGACCTGGTCGCCGTCGGAGACCGCGACCTTGATGATCGTGCCCTGCATCGGCGCGGTCACGGCGTCGCCGGAGACCTTCGTGCCCCCGCCCTTCCCGGAGCGCTTGCGCGGGGCCTTCCCCGACGCCCCGCCGCCGGCGTTACCGCCGCCGAGCGCGAGATCGCCGGGCAGGGAGACCTCCAGGCGCCGTCCGCCGACCTCGACGACGACGGACTGCCGCGGCGCCGTCTCCTCGTCCGCCCCGGCGCCGCCCTCGAACGGAGGGACGGTGTTGTCCCACTCGGTCTCGATCCAGCGGGTGTGGACGAGGAAGTCCTTCTCCTCCGCCGCGGTGAACGCCGGGTCCTCCACCACGAGCCGGTGGAACTCCAGCACGGTCGCCATGCCGCCGACCTGGAACTCCGCCAGCGCGCGGCGGGACCGCTCGAGGGCCTGCGCGCGGTCCGAGCCGGTGACGATCAGCTTGGCCAGCAGCGAGTCGAAGTTGCCGCCGACGACGGACCCGACCTCCACACCGGCGTCGACGCGCACGCCCGGGCCGGCCGGGTACGCGATCGACTCGACGGTGCCGGGGGCGGGCAGGAAGTTGCGGCCGGCGTCCTCGCCGTTGATCCGGAACTCGATGGAGTGCCCGCGCGGCTCCGGGTCCTCGGTCAGGTTGAGCTCGAGGCCCTCGGCGATGCGGAACTGCTCGCGCACCAGGTCCAGCCCGGAGGTCTCCTCCGACACCGGGTGCTCGACCTGCAGCCGGGTGTTGACCTCGAGGAAGGTGATCAGGCCGTCCTGGCCGATCAGGAACTCGACCGTGCCGGCGCCGTAGTAGCCGGCCTCCTTCACGATGGCCTTCGACGCCGTGTACAGCGTCTTGCGCTGCTCCTCGGTCAGGAACGGCGCGGGCGCCTCCTCGACCAGCTTCTGGAACCGGCGCTGCAAGGAGCAGTCCCGGGTCCCGACGACGATCACGTTGCCGTGCTGGTCGGCCAGGACCTGGGTCTCGACGTGGCGGGGCTTGTCCAGGTAGCGCTCGACGAAGCACTCCCCGCGGCCGAACGCCGAGGTGGCCTCGCGGACCGCCGAGTCGTAGAGCTCGGCGATCTCCTTCTCCTCGCGCGCGACCTTCATGCCGCGGCCGCCGCCGCCGAACGCCGCCTTGATCGCGACGGGCAGGCCGTGCTCCTTGGCGAACTCGATCACCTCGTCCGCGCCGGACACCGGGTCGTTCGTGCCGGGGACGAGCGGGGCGCCCGCACGGGTGGCGATGTGCCGGGCGGTGACCTTGTCCCCGAGGTCGCGGATCGACTGCGGCGACGGGCCGATCCAGGTGATCCCGGCGTCGATCACCGCCTGCGCGAAGTCCGCGTTCTCGCTCAGGAAGCCGTAGCCGGGGTGGATCGCGTCCGCGTCGGCCTGCTTCGCAGCGCCGATGACCTTGTCGAAGTCCAGGTACGACTCCGCCGCCGTGGTGCCGCCCAGGGCGAACGCCTCGTCCGCGAGCCGGACGAACAGGGCGTCACGGTCCGGGTCCGCGTACACGGCGACACTGGCAAGGCCTGCGTCCTTCGCGGCGCGGATCACCCGGACGGCGATCTCTCCGCGGTTGGCGACGAGAACTTTGCGCAGTGGGGGCACGATCTTCTCTCCTCGGTCACGGGCAGGCCGGCAGGAGAACGCTGCGCCGGCGCATCGGTTACCGGCGAGTGTAGGAGTTGGACCACCGGGGACCGCAGACCACGGGTGTGTGGCCTTGCTGACTCATCGTTCGGGATCCGACTTCCCCGGGTGCGCGTGGTTCAACCGCGCAGTCGTCCGAGCGCGTTGCCGGCGAGCGCCTTCAGTCGGGCGCGCCGCCGTCGACGGGGAGGGCTCGCGCCGTCGTAGCGCCAGCCGGCATCGCGCTCGGCGAGCTCGTCCGCGGCGGATCCCGGCAGGGTGCCGGCCGCGCGCAGCGCCCGCGCCAGGTCCCAGCCGTCCCGCAGGGCCCCGACGCCTCCGCGCCCCGCCGCGTGCGCCGCGAAGGTCGCCTGCCAGCGGTTCCCGTGGCTCGCCGCCAGCAGCGGCCACAGCTTCGCGGTCTCGCCCGCCCGCTTGCGCAGCAACGCCGTCCGGGTCGCGGCCAGCCGCGCCACGTCGAAGCCCGCGGGGTCCGGACCGCCCGCGACGAGCGCCTCGACGAGCGCGGCCTGCCGGGCCGCGAGATCGCCCGTGCGGCGGTGACCGGGGTTCATGTGACCCGCGCGAACCCGGTGCTGTCCGCGATCGCGTCCAGCTCGGCGTGCAGCTCGGCCATCGGCGGGTACCGGCCGTCCCGTTCCAGCATCACCGCGGGCGGCCGGGCGCGGTCCCGCAGCTCGTCGAGCAGGCGGAGGACCGGCGCGGGCACGGGGTCGGTGTGGGTGTCGTGGTAGAGGCCGTCGTGCTCGGCCCCGCCCGCGACGTGCACGTACGCCACGCGGTCGAGCGGCATCCGGTCGAGGACGGCCGACGGGTCCTGCCCGCGGTTGACCGCGTTCGCGTACAGGTTCGCGACGTCCAGGAGCAGCAGCGCGCCGCTCCGGTCCAGCAGCTCGGTGAGGAAGTCCGGCTCGCCGAACTCGTCGTCCGGCCAGTCGAACAGGGCGGCGATCGGCTCCAGCGCGAGCGGGACGTCCAGCTCCGCCTGCACCCGCCGGATGTTGCGGGTGAGCACGTCCAGTGCCTCGCGGCTGCGCGGCACCGGCAGTAGGTGCCCGGCCTCCCGGCCGCCACCCCGCACAAACGCGACGTGCTCGCTGACCAGGGGCGCCTCGACCGCGACGGCGCAGGCCGCGAGGTGCGCGACCCGGTGCGGCCGGACCCCGTCTGCGTCGCCGAGGCCCAGGCGGACCCCGTGCGGGATCACGGGGACCCCGCGCCCCCGCAGCTCCGTCACCCCCCGGGACGGAGCCGCGGGGGCGATCGACTCGGCGATGACCTCGCAGAAGCCGAGGCCGGGAAGGCCGTCGACGATGCCCGCGATCTCGGGCCGCCAGCCCACGCCGACGCCCGTCACGCCGACGGCACCGGTGCCGACTCGCGCGACCGGCAGTGCCGACTCGCGGGAATCTGCCGCGGGGATCTGCTCAGCCGCCGCAGCCACCGCCACCCCCACCACATCCACCGCCGCCCGAACTCCCGCCCGAATCGCCGCCGCTGCTCCAGGAGGAACCGCCGTCCCCGCTCCAGCCCGAGCCGGCCGCGGCCTTCTGCACGGCCAACTCGTCCGCGAACGCCGGGTCCGACGCCCAGAGCGCGCCCGTGCCGTAGAGCCCGACGCCGAGTGCCGCGGCCCCCGCACCGTAGGCGACCCAGTCCGGCTTCATCGTGGGCGACAGGCCGTGGTGCCGGGTGCGCAGCTCCGCGAGCGCGCGGTCCCCGGCGCGGCTGCGCTGCGGGGCCCGCACCAGCTCGACGACGGTGACGACGCCGACCCCCAGCAGCACGATCACGAGGAACCCGACGGGCCGGGCGTTGGCCAGCCCGGCCAGCAGCCGGAACAGACCGAGCACCGCGACCGCCAGCATCCACAGGCCGGTCCGGCGGATTGCCGAGCGCTGCTCCTCGGACAGCAGCAGGCCCTCGCGGACCAGCCGGTCCTCGATCCGGCCGAGCGCCGTCGAGACGACGCCGTGGTACCGCAGCCGGTGCCGGGGCGTCGGGGCGGACGCGGTGAACGCCACCGCGCGCTCCAGGTCGTCCGTGACGGGCGACCGCACGGACGACTGCACCTGGCCCTTGCCGCTGCTGCGGATCGTGCCGCTCAGCTTCATCGCGCTGAGTGCGGAGTACACGGCGAGATCGGGCCCGCCGTTGAGGTAGGCGACGTCGTGCGGGCGCGACTCGAGGCCGGTCACCAGGTCCGGGCCGCCGGCTGCGAGCCTGCGCCGGGCCCTGCTGCTCACGATCCACACGGCCGCCGCCAGCACCACGTAGAACTCGAGGAACGTCGACCCGCTGATCCCCCAGGTGTCTCCCTGAGCCGCCAACGCGTCCCCTGCGGTGAACACCTCCACTACGACCACCCCCCGGTGAGCCGTTCCTATGAGACGCCTCACAGCATGGAACCGGACCGGCTCACGAGGGAACGTTCTTGACCAAGGTTTGAGGTTCGTTCAGGCGACCGCGGACCGCACCTGCTTCTTGATCCGGGACAGCATCGCCGCCATCCCGCGCAGCCGCAGCGGGCTCACGGCCTCGGCCAGGCCGAGCGCGGTGTAGAAGTCGTCCGGCACGGCGAGGACGTCCGCGGCGGGCTCACCGTCCAGCCCGGTGTGCATGATCGACGCGAAGCCCCGGGTCGTCGGGGCCTCGGGCGGGGCCGAGAAGAAGAGACGGACCGTGCGGTCTCCCTCCGGCTCCACCTCGACCGCGAGGAACAGCGGCGACTGGCACTCGTGCACCTGCTCCATCGAGTCCGCCGCGTCCGCGTAGCGCTCCGGCAGCGGGGAGCTCGCGGGAGAAGCTCGAGGAGGAGCTGGAGCCGGTCCTTGGGGCCGACGCCGGAGAAGTCCTCGACGAGCTCCGCCAGCTCGGAAGGCAGGTCGCGCACGCTCGACGGCTCGCTCATGCCGCGCCTCGCTCCGAGCCCTGCACGATCGGGACCCGCACGGAGTTGCCCCACTCGGTCCAGCTGCCGTCGTAGTTCCGGACGTTCTCGAAGCCGAGCAGAGAGGACAGCACGAACCAGGTGTGGCTCGAGCGCTCGCCGATCCGGCAGTAGGCGACGACCGGCTCGTCCTTCGACAGGCCCTGCTCGTCCTCGTAGATCGCGGACAGCTCGGCCCGGGACTTGAAGGTTCCGTCCTCGTTCGCCGCGCGGGCCCACGGGACGCTCGCGGCGCCGGGGATGTGGCCGCCGCGGACCGCCCCCTCCTGCGGGTAGTCCGGCATGTGCAGCAGTTCGCCCGAGTACTCACCGGGCGAGCGGACGTCGACCAGCGCCCCGGCCCCCGACCTCAGCTGCTCGAGGTGGTCGATCACGTCCTCCTTGAACGCCCGGATCGCGATGTCGTCCCGCTCGACGATCGGGTACTCGACGGGTGTCGGCTTCGGCGGCTCGGTGGTGAGCTCGCGGCCCTCGGCGATCCACTTGGCGCGGCCGCCGTCCAGGATCCGGACGTCCGGGTGGCCGAACAGCCGGAACACCCACAGCGCGTAGGTGGCCCACCAGTTGTTCTTGTCCCCGTAGAAGACGACGGTGGTCTCCCGGGCGATGCCCCGCTCCCCGCAGAGCAGCGCGAACTTCTCGGGGTCCACGTAGTCCCGGGTGACCGTGTCGTTGAGCTCGGTGTGCCAGTCCAGCTTCACCGCGCCCGGGATGTGCCCCGTGTCGTAGAGGAGGACGTCCTCGTCGCACTCCACGACGGCGAGATCGGGTGCGTCGAGGTGCTCGGCGAGCCAGGAGGTGCTCACCAGGCGCTCGGGATGCGCGTACTCGGCGAACTTCGGGTCCTGGTCGATCGGTGCAGCCATGGCCGCGAGGGTAGTACGCGGGCCCGACGTTCGCCGTCGGGTCAGGGGTGGTCCCAGAGATCCACCGGGCTGACGCCGACGCCCGCGAGCAGCCGCCGGACCAGGGGCAGGCTGATCCCGATGACGTTCGACGGGTCCCCGTCGATCCCGTCGACGAACCAGCCGCCCAGCCCGTCCAGGGTGAACGCGCCCGCGACGGCGAGGGGCTCCCCGGTCCCGAGGTACGCCTCCAGCTCGGCGTCGGTGGGTGTCCCGAACCGCACGACGGTGACGGCGTGCCCCTCCGCGGCCCGGTCGATCTCGCCGTCGACCACCCGCAGCACCGCGTGCCCGGTCACGAGCTCGCCGCTCCGCCCGGCCATGGACCGCCATCGGTCGCGGGCCGTGTCGACGTCCTTCGGCTTGCCGACGAGCTCGCCGTCGATGTGCAGCATCGAGTCGCACCCGATGACGATCGAGTCGAGCGCGTCCGGACCGTCGAGCCGGCGGGCGACGGTGGTGGCCTTCGCGCCGGCCAGGGTGGTGACCTTCTCCGCGGCCGTGGCGTCCGGGACGGCGGCGAGCAGCGCGTCCTCGTCGACGTCGGAGACGGACACCGCGGGGTCCAGCCCGGCGGCGCGGAGCACGGACAGGCGGGCGGGGGAGGCCGAGGCGAGCACCAGACGCACGGCGGCGAGCCTACGGAGCGGGGCCGCCCGCCCGGGTGGCGCCCTTTTCCCGCAGGGCCCCCGCCGGTCTTCCTTCCGCCGGACGGCCGGGTCAGCCGTACAGCAGCGCCTCGGGACGCAGGTCAGGGACGGTGAGCCCCGCCCCGGCGCCGCGCAGCGCCGCGGCGGGCGACGAGGTGGTGACCCCGATGATCGTCCCGACCCCCGCCGCCGCCAGTGCCTGCACGCCCGACGGCGAGTCCTCCACCGCCGCGCAGCAGGCCGGATCCACGGCGAGCAGCCGGCAGGCGGTCAGGTAGCCCTCCGGGGACGGTTTGCCGACCGACACGTCCTCCGCGGTGACCACCAGCTCGAGGGCGTCGGCCAGGCCGAGCACGTCACCCAGGACCCGGCGCGCCCACTCGCGGCCCGCGCTCGTGACGACGGCGATCCGGTGCCCGCGCCGGTGCAGCTCGCGGACCAGGTCCCGGGCGCCGCCGACGGCCTCGACCTCGCCCGCCAGCTCGTGCGAGTGCGCGGCCAGGCCGGCCAGGACGCCGCGCACGTCCGTCCCCCGCCACGGGCCGTCGACCTGGGTCAGGACGTCCCCGGCCCGGCGCCCCAGGTACGTCCGGGCGTAGGTCGCCTCGTCCACGTCCATCCGCCAGTCCGCGAAGAACCGCTCCCACACCCGGCGATGGACGTGCTCGCTCAGCACCAGGGTGCCGTCCATGTCGAACAGGACGGGTGAGCCCGGCGCGATCACCGGCTCGCACCGGATGGCAGGCCCGCTCACGAGCCGTAGGTGAACAACGGGTCGCCCGGCCGCACCTGCGCCCCGACCGTGCCCGTCACCGCACCGGGCGCGGTGTCCAGGACGACGACGGGGCAGACGGCGGACAACCCGCGCCGGCGCACCGCGGCCGGGTCGAACGCGACCACCGGGGTGCCCCGCTCGACCGTGTCCCCCTCGGCGCGTAGCAGCTCGAACCCCTCGCCCAACAGCTCGACCGTGTCGATGCCGAGGTGGACCAGCACGCCGACGCCCTCGGCGCCGAGCACCACGAACGCGTGCGGGTGCACCTTCACGAGGGCGCCCGCCACGGGGGCGACGACCTCGATCCGGCCCTCCGCCGCGGGCGGTTCGACGGCGGTACCGGCGCCCACGAGCTCGTCGCTGAACACCTGGTCCGGGACGGCGGCGAGGCCGACGACCTCGCCGGCGACGGGGGAGACCACCTCGAGGCTCACAGGATGTCCCGGATGTCGTCCGCGAGGGTATCCGCCTCCGGCCCGACGACGACCTGGACGACCTGCCCGGCGACGAGCACGCCGTGCGCGCCGCACCGCTTCAGCGCGGCCTCGTCGACCAGGGTCGGGTCCTCGACCTCGGTGCGCAGCCGCGTGATGCAGGCCTCCAGCTCGGTGATGTTCGCGGCGCCGCCGAGCCCCGCCACGATGTCGTCCGCCTTGGCCATGTGTCCTCCCCAGGCCGCGAGGAATGTGTCGCGGCGATTGCCGGTCCGGGTCCGATCGGACGGTGCGACTGCACCGAAATCCGTTGTTGACAGGCTCGTTCGCACAGACCAAGCTACGTGGTCATAACCGGACCCTACCGGTGACCGCACACGGCGGCAAGAGTCGGTCCTTCCCCTTCGGGAGGGCCGGACGAGGCACTACCGGAACCTTTCCCCACACCCTCTGGAGAGTCCTGCCATGAGCGCACCCGCCACCGCTGTGCCCGCAGCGCCGCCGAAGAAGCGGAGCGGCCTCGCCGGGCTGCAGCGCCTCGGCCGCAGCCTGATGCTGCCCATCGCGGCGCTGCCCGCCGCCGGCCTGCTGCTGCGGCTCGGGCAGGACGACCTGCTCGGCGGGGTGGGCTCGCTGAAGCAGGTCGCCGCCGTGCTGTCCGCGGCGGGCGGCGCGTTGTTCGACAACCTCCCGCTGATCTTCGCGCTCGGCATCGCGATCGGCTGGGCCCGCAAGGCGGACGGCTCGACGGCGCTCGCCGCGGTCGTCGGCTACGTGGTGCTCGACGGGGTGTTCACCGCGATGAGCCCGCTGGTGCTCGACGGGGTACTCGACTCCAAGGGCGAGCAGGCGGTCGTCAACTACGGGGTCCTCGGGGGCATCGTCACCGGGTTGCTGTCGGCGATCCTGTGGCAGCGCTTCTACCGCACGAAACTGCCGACCTTCCTGGGCTTCTTCAACGGCCGGCGGCTCGTGCCGATCCTCACCGCGGTCACGATGATGGTCGTCGCGGTCCTGCTGAGCCTGATCTACCCGCTCTTCAACACCGGGCTCACCGCGCTGGGCAACGCGGTCAACGCGAACACGGTCGTCGGCGGTGGCGTCTACGGCGTCGCGAACCGGCTGCTGGTCCCGCTCGGCCTGCACCACATCCTCAACTCCGTCGTCTGGTTCATCCTCGGCGACTTCAACGGCACCCACGGCGACCTCAACCGCTTCTTCGCCGGTGACCCGACCGCCGGGACGTTCATGACCGGCTTCTTCCCGATCATGATGTTCGCGCTGCCCGCCGCCGCCCTGGCGATCTGGCACGAGGCGCGCCCGGGGCAGCGCAAGCTCGTCGGCGGGATCATGATCTCGGTGGCCCTGACGTCCTTCCTGACGGGCATCACCGAACCGCTCGAGTACTCCTTCGTCTACGTCGCGTGGCCGCTCTACCTGATCCACGCGATCCTGACCGGCACCTCGCTGGCCCTGGTCAACGCGCTCGGCATCCACGACGGCTTCACGTTCTCCGCCGGCGCGCTCGACTACCTCGTCAACTTCGGCCAGGCGACGAAGCCGCTCTGGCTCATCCCGATCGGCCTGGCCTACGCAGTCGTCTACTACCTCCTGTTCCGCTTCGTCATCCGGCGCTGGAACCTGCGCACGCCGGGGCGCGAGGAGGAGACCGAGGAGACGGCCGAGAACGCGGCCACCGCCGTCGCCGAGACCACCGTCGTCGAGACCACCGGCCCGAGGCCCGCCGAGCCCGGCGCTCAGGCCTGACCCCCACCCCCGAGGAGAACCACCGTGCCCTCGCGCACCGTCACCGTCGCGTCCCGGGTCGGGCTGCACGCCCGCCCGGCCGCCGTGTTCACCAGGGCCGCCGCGGCGGCGTCCGTCCAGGTCACCCTCGCCGTCGCGGGCAAGGACCCGGTGAACGCGGCCAGCGTCCTCGGGGTGATGACCCTGGGCGTCGAGTGCGGCCAGGAGGTCACCCTGGCGGCGGAGGGGGAGGGTGCCGACGGCGCGCTCGACTCGCTCGCCGCCCTGCTGGCGACCGACCTCGACGCCTGATGGCGGCCCCGATCACCGCGGTCGCCGCCCGCGTCGTGGCCGGTCGCGGGGTCAGCCCCGGCGCGGTCCGCGCCCCGCTCGTCCGGCTCGGCCCGCCCGTCGTGACCTCCCCGGACGACCCGGCGGGGGTCGATCCGGCGGCCGAGGCCCGTCGCGTCCGTGAGGCCCTCACCGCGGTGGCCGCGGACCTCGAGCGCCGCGCCCGGAACGCCGAGGGGGTCTCCGCGGACGTCCTGACCACCACCGCGGCGATGGCCCTCGACCCGGCCCTGGCGGACGCGGCCGAGCGGCACCTGGCGGCCGGCGCGCCCACCGGGCACGCCGTGACGCTGGCCGTCGAGGAGTTCTGCGGGCGGCTCGAGGCGGTCGGCGGCTACCTCGCCGAACGGGTCGCGGACCTGCGGGACATCGGCGCCCGGACGGTCGCGCAGCTCACCGGGCTCACCATGCCCGGGATCCCGGCGCCGGGGTACCCGGTCGTCATGGCGGCCCGAGACCTCTCCCCGGCGGACACTGCGTCCCTCCCGGGCGGCGACGTCGTCGGCCTGCTCACCGAGGAGGGCGGGCCGACCAGCCACACCGCGATCCTGGCCCGGGCGCTCGGCATCCCCGCGGTCGTCGGCTGCCCGGCGTCCGCGCAGATCCCCGAAGGCACCCTCGTGCTGCTCGACGGCACGACGGGCACCGTGCAGCTCGCCCCGCCCGCCGGGGCCGCGGCCGTCCCGGCCACCTCCGCGCCCGAGGCCGCCGCCGGGCCGGGACACACCGCCGACGGAACCCCCGTCGCGCTGCTGAGCAACATCGGCACCGTGGCGGACGCCGAGCTCGCCGCGATGACCCCGACCGAGGGTGTCGGGCTCTTCCGCACCGAGTTCCTGTTCCCGAAGCGGGCGGACCGGCCCACCGAGGCCGAGCAGGCCGCGACCTACGCGGCGGTGCTGCGGGCGTTCGGGGAACGCCGGGTCGTCGTGCGCACCCTGGACGCCGGTTCGGACAAGCCGCTGCCCTTCCTCCCGCTCGGCCCGGAGGAGAACCCGGCCCTGGGCGTGCGCGGGCTGCGCACGGCCCGGGCCCACCCGGAGGTGCTCGACGACCAGCTCCGCGCGCTGGCCGCCGCCGCGGAGGCGGCCGGTCGCGAGCTCGACGTCATGGCGCCCATGGTGTCCACGGCGGAGGAGGCCGCACGGTTCGCGGACCGGGCGCGGGGCTTCGGGCTGTCCCGGGTCGGCGTCATGATCGAGGTCCCGGCGGCGGCGCTGCGGGCCCGTGAGCTGCTGGACGTCGTGGACTTCGTCAGCATCGGCACGAACGACCTGGGCCAGTACGTCATGGCGGCGGACCGGCAGTCGGGCGCCCTCGGCGACCTGCTCGATCCCTGGCAGCCCGCGCTGCTGGACCTCGTCGCGGCGGTCGGGGAGGCCGGCCGGGCAGCCGGGAGACCGGTCGGGGTGTGCGGGGAGGCGGCGGCGGACCCGCTGCTCGCCGCCGTCCTCGTCGGGCTCGGCGCGACCAGCCTGTCGACGGCCGCGCGGGCCCGGCCCGCGGTGCACGCCGAGCTCGCCCGGTTCACCCGGCTGGACTGCCTGCGCCTCGCGGAACGTGTCCGGTCGGCGCGCGGCGCCGGGGCCGCCCGCGCCGCGGCCCGGGCCTTCCGGGACGAGCGCGCATGACCGCCCTCCTCCTGCGCGGGACGGTCGTCGCGGGCGGCCGTCCGGTCCCGGACGGCGTGGTCGCGCTCGACGGGGACCGCATCGCCTGGGTCGGCCCGGCCGGGACCTGGGCCGGCCCCGAGCCGCTGCCGCCGCCGTCGGACCGGTACGTCCTGCCCGGGCTGGTCGACGTGCACTGCCACGGCGCCGCCGGGCACGGCTTCCCGGAGGCCGACGACGAGGGCCTGCAGGCCGCCGTCGACCATCACCTGGCGCACGGCACGACCACCCTGCTCGGCAGCCTCGTCTCCGCCCCGGCGGACACGCTGCTGGAGCGGGTCGCGGCCCTCGCCCCGCTGGTCACCGCGGGCCGCCTCGCCGGGATCCACCTGGAGGGGCCGTTCCTGGCCGCCGCCCGGTGCGGGGCCCAGGACCCCGCGGCGATCATCCCCGGCGACCCCGCCCTGCTGGAACGCCTGCTCGAGGCCGCGGGCGGCACGGTCTCGTCGACGACCCTGGCGCCGGAGACCCCGCACTACCGCGAGCTGCTCGCGATCCTCGTCCGGCACGGCGTGCTCCCCAGCCTCGGCCACACGGACGCGGCGGCGGGCCGGACCACCGCGGCGATCGCCGAGGCCGGCGGCGCCACGGTGAGCGCGACCCACCTGTTCAACGGCATGCCCGAGCTGCACCACCGCGCGCCCGGCCCGGCCGCCGCGTGCCTGGCGGCGGCGGGTCGCGGCGAGATGGTCGTGGAGCTGGTCGCGGACGGGGTCCACCTCGCGGACGAGACGGTCGCGATGGTGTTCGACCTCGTCGGCCCGGAACGGATCGCGCTGGTCACCGACGCCATGGCCGCGGCCGGGATGCCGGACGGGGGGTACTCGCTGGGTTCGATGCGCGTCGACGTCGTCGATCGGGTGGCCCGGCTCGCGGGAGCGGGTACCGACCGCTCGATCGCCGGCGGCACCGCCCGCTTGGTCGACGTCCTGCGCCAGGTGGTCCTGGGGAGCGGCGTCGGGCTGGGTGCCGCCGTCCTCGCCGCCACCGCCACCCCGGCCCGGCTGCTCGGCCTCGACCACGAGATCGGGGACCTCGTCCCGGGCCGGCGGGGGACGTCCTCGTCACCGACCACGACCTGGCCCCGGCCGAGGTGTTCCGGGCGGGCCGGCGGGTCACCGCGGAGCGGGTCCTCCACGGAAAGGCGGTCTGAGCATGGAGGTCGTCATCCTCCCCACCGCGGCCGACGGCGGCCGCGTCGTCGCGGACATCGTGGCCGCGGTCCTGCAGCGCGGCGAGCCGGTCAACCTGGGCCTCGCCACCGGCTCGTCCCCGTTGCTCGCCTACCGCGAGCTGATCCGCCGCTGCCGGGTCGGGGGCCTGTCCTTCGCCCGTGCCGCCGCCTTCCTGCTCGACGAGTACGTGGGCCTGCCCGCGGACCATCCGGAGTCCTACCGCCAGGTGATCAGGCGCGAGCTGACCGACCACGTGGACATCGACCCCGGCGCCGTGCACTCCCCGGACGGCACGAGCCCGGACCCGGTGGCGGCCGCGGCGGACTACGAGAACGTGCTGCTCGCGGCGGGTCCGATCCGGGTGCAGATCCTCGGGATCGGCACCAACGGCCACCTCGGGTTCAACGAGCCGGGCTCGTCGCTCGCGTCCGCGACGCGCGTCAAGACGCTGACCCGGCAGACCCGCGCGGACAACGCCCGGTTCTTCGACGGCCCGAACGAGGTGCCGCGCCACGTCCTCACCCAGGGGCTCGGCACGATCAGCCGGGCCGAGCACCTCGTGCTGACCGCGTCCGGCGCGCACAAGGCCGCGGCGGTCGCCGCCGCCGTCGAGGGGCCGCTCACGGCCTCCTGCCCGGCGTCGGTCCTGCAGCTGCACCCGCACGCCACCGTGGTGGTCGACGAGGCCGCCGCGGGCCGGTTGGCGAACGCGGAGTTCTACCGCGAGATCCACGAGCACAAGCCCGCCGGCCAGGGGTACTAGGTGGTTCTCGCCGAGGTCGTCGCGGTCGACATCGGGGGGACCAGCATCAAGGCCTCCCTCGTCGGCCCCCGCGGCCTCCCGTCCGCTCCGGTGCGGCTGCCCACCCCGGTCGGCGGCGGGCCGGCCGCGATCGTCGACGCCGTCGCCCGGGTCGTCGGGGGCCTCCGCACCCCCGGGACCGGCGCCGTCGGCTGCGCCGTGCCCGGCGTGGTCGAGCCCGGGACCGGTGTCGTCCGGCGGGCCGCGAACCTCGGGATCGTCGACGACCTGCCGCTCGGCCCCGTCCTCGCCGCCCGGCTGGGCCTGCCCGTCACCGTCGAGCACGACGTCCGCGCCGCCTGCCGGGCGGAGGCCGAGCTGGGCGCGGCCCGGTCCGTGGGCGAGGCCGTCGTGGTGGTGGCGGGGACGGGGCTCGCGGCGGGCCTGCTGGTCGGGGGCCGGGTCGTCACCGGTACCCGGGGCGCGGCGGGCGAGTTCGGGCACATCCCCGTCGTCCCGGACGGGGAGCCGTGCGCCTGCGGGCAGCGCGGCTGCGCCGAGGCCTACGCCTCGGCGGGTGGCCTGCGCCGCCGGTACCGCGACCGGTCCGGCCCGGCGAGATCCGATCCGGGGCCGACCGCGGCGGAGCTGGTCTCCCGCCTCGACGACGACCCGCTCGCCCGCGCGCTCTGGGCCGAGGCCTGCGTGGCGTTGGGCCGGGCCCTGGTGGCCACCACCGCGCTGCTGGACCCGGCCGTGATCGTCCTCGCGGGCGGACTGTCCCTGGCCGGTCCGCTGCTCGCCGATCCCGTGCGCGCCACGCTCGCGGCCGGGCTGGCCTGGCGGGAGCCGCCGCCGGTGGTGCTCTCCGGGTTCGGCGACCGCGCCGGGGTGGTGGGAGCCGGACTGGTGGCCCGCGACCCGCTGCGGACGGCGAAGCGGAGGGTCGTGTCCCGGTGCGGGTAACCTCGGCACCGGTCACCGGTGGTCATGACCAGTACGGGTCGCGGCCACAGCTCGTCCCCGGGAGGTCGACATGGCGCAGCCCGCCCGCATCCACGACGGTGCGGTGCCCAAGCACGAGCAGCTCCGCACCATCCTGGCCGAGCTCGCCACGGACACCCTCGAGCCCGGGGACCTGTTCCCCAGCGAGCGCCAGCTCTGCCTCGACCACGGCGTCAGCCGGATCACGGTGCGCGCGGCGATCGGGCAGCTGGTCAGCGAGGGCCTGCTGGAGCGGGTCCGCGGCAAGGGCACGTTCGTCGCCACCCGGACCGCGCGGTCCCGCCTGCACCTCGCGTCCTTCCACGAGGACATGCGCCGCCTCGGCCTGACCCCCACCACCGTCGTCCTCGAGGTGGAGCGCGCCGTCCCACCCGTCGCCACGATCAACGCGCTGTCCCTGCGCTCCGGCCAGGAGTGCATCCGGGTGCGCCGGCTACGGCTCGCCGACGGCGCGCCGATGTCCGTCGACGACGCCTGGTACAACGCCGCCCTGCTGCCGGACCTGGACAGCTGCGACCTGCGCCGCTCGATCTACGACACGCTGCGGGACCGCTACCGGCTGCCGATCGACCGCGCGGAGCAGACCGTCGCCGCCGCCGAGGCGGGCGAGGAGTACGCCGTGCTGCTCGGGATCACGCCGTCGCGGCCCGTCCTGCTGTTCGACCGGGTGTCGTTCAGCGGGGGCCGTGCGGTGGAACACAGCCAGTCCCGCTACCGCGGGGACCGGTACGAGCTGCAGATGGCCCTCGACGGCGGGGACTCCTGACCGCGGCTCACGGCCCGCCCGGCCCGTGCCGGCAGGGGTGCCGTCAGACGGCGACCACGCGCACCGAGCGCTCGTCCCGCTGGCGGGGCAGCGCGAGGACCGAGCCCGGCTCGTCCTTCCTCGCCTTGGTGACGAAGGCGTGCCGCTCCCCGGCGTAGCCGTGCCGGTCGTCGAACATGTCCCGGCTCATCTCGGCGAGCTCCTGGATCCGGTAGGCCTCGAGCGGGCGGCGCTGCTCGTCCGCGGCCCGGCCGGCCTGCTTGGCGGCCAGCTGCGCGGGCAGGTCCGGGTCCGCCGCGAGCCGCGCCGCGAGGTCGAGCACCGCGGCGTCGAACTCCGCCCGCGTTCCGGTCAGCACCTCGTCGACCAGCCCGATCCGGAGCGCCTCCGCCGTGCCGACGGGCAGGCAGTCCGAGGTGAGCCGCTCGGCCTCCCGGATCCCGACCCGGCGGGGCAGCACGTAGGTCCAGTACTCGGAGCCGGTCAGTCCCATGCTGCGGTAGTGCGGGTTGAACACCGAGCCCGCGGCGGCGACGACCCGGTCCGCACCGAGCGCCAGCATGACCCCGCCCGCGCCGGCGTTCCCGCCGATCGCCGCGACGACGAGCTGGTGCGTGCAGGTGATCAGCTCACGGCACACGTCGTTGATCGCGTTGATGTTCCGCCAGCTCTCGGCGGGGTGGGCCGCCGCCTCGGCGACGTTGAGGTGGATGCCGTTGGAGAACGTCTCGCCGGCCTCGAACACCAGGACCTTCGTGTCCTGGGCGACCGCGTGCCGCAGCACGGCGGCGAGCCGGTGGCCCTGGCCCGCGGACATCGCGCCGTTGTAGAGGTCCGCCCGGACCACGCCCACCTCGCCGACGCGGCGGTAGCCGATCTCGCGCGGGCCGTGGCTCGGGCCCTGCGTGATCGGGTGGTCGAGGGACTCGGGGACACCGGCGAGCAGCTCGCCCAGCACCGCGGTCGTCGGGAGCTTGATGCCGCGGGGCACCTTCGCGTGCCCGATCCACACCGCGCCGTCCCCGGTCCGGACCAGCACCGACCCGTGCCGCCGCGCCGCGATCGTGCCCGGCTCGCCCGGCAGCGCCTCGCCCGGGATCGCGTCGTACGCCAACAGCTCGACACCCGCGAGGACGGTCCTCACCCCGGGTGCGCCGTCCGCGGCCCGGATCCGGCGCAGGACGTGCGCGGTCGGGTCCGCCCACGAGAACGTGCGGTCCGCCTGGGTCATGGTGGGGCGGAGCCGCCCGATCACGCCGGGAGCGCCCTCGACGAGCGGCTGCGGGACGAAGGCGGGGTCGGCGGCCTTGGCGGCGACCTCGCGGGCGAGCTCGACGGCAGCCTCGGTGACCGGGCCGTTGTAGACGGCGCTCTTGCGGGCGGGCCCGTCCGCCTCGCGGGGCATCGCGAACGTGCGGGTGCCCCAGATCGGGCCCGCGTCCATCTCCTCGATCGCCTGCAGGGCGGTGACCCCCCAGACGGGGAGGTCCTCGGTGATCGCCCAGTCGAGGGACGACGGCCCACGGTCCCCCATCGGCCCCGGGTGCAGCACGACGACGCGGTGGCGACGCCAGACGTCCTCGGGCACCCGGTCCTTCAGGAACGGGCACAGCACGAGGTCCGGTTCCGCGCCCGCCACGGCACGACGGACGCCGTCCTCGCTGCCGGCGAGCCGGACGTCGAGGGTGTGTCCGTCCTCCCGGAAGCTCCGTCCACACGCGTTGGGTGAGGCCGTTGAACGCGGAACAGAGCAGGAGGATCTTCACGCAGTACTCCGGGGGACGAGGGGAAGCCGCAGGCCCGGGCACTGCGTCGCGCCCGGGGTGCCGCGATCGGTGTCTCGAACGGGGAACCGCGGCGCTCGCCGACGCTACCCACCGAATCTGAGTTTCACGCTCGGCCGAGTGGCCGAGCACGACGTGACCGTCCGGGGGTATGCGGGCGCTCGTCGCGACTACGGCCCAGGTGCCCGGGGTGTTACCGACGCTCGAACGGCGAGATCGGAACGGTGGGATCTGCACGATGTCGCCAAATGGTCACAATCTGTCGCCCGATGGTTACCTGGGGACGTCGAGCGGAGAGCCGCCGCGGGGGTTCCGCGGCTCGGCGCGCGACACGCCGGGTCTCCGAGGACCGTTCGTGGGCCGAGCGGTCGGTGGTTCGCGGCGATCGGCCGCGGCTCGCACCTCCCGCGCTACGTCTCCACGATCGAGTCATATCGTCTGCACCGTCCGTGTAGCTTTCCGGACTCACGGCGAATGGAACGTCCTGCGGGTCCCCCGATCGGGGCAGCGCGCCGGGCTGGGTCGTGACGCCAGTCCGGCTCCCCAGACCGGATCGAGAGAGGTGCGGACCGAGTGTTGACGAAGCTGACCGCGTGGTTGCCCAAGGGCAACACGCTCGACGACGCCGCCTGGACGCGACGTCATCGGCTGCTGGAGTGGGTGCTTCTGGCGCACGTGCCGGGACTGTTCGTGATCGGCGCGGGGCTGGGCAGGCCCGTGTCGGTGACCCTGCTGTCGCTGGTGCCGGTCCTGGTGCTGCTCGCGGGCGGCCACCTCCTCGCCGGTCAGCGGCGGTTGGCGTCGTCGCTCGTCACGGGCGGCCTGGTCTACTGCTCGGCCGCCCTCGTCGGGCTGACCGGCGGGATGATCGAGGCCCACTTCCACTTCTTCATCATCATCGGCTTCATCGCGCTGTACCAGGACTGGGTGCCGTTCCTCTGGAACGTGCTGTTCGTCGTGGTCAGCCACGGTTTCGGCACGATCTTCTACAGCCAGCTGATCTTCAACCACCCGGCCGCGCAGCAGAACCCGTGGCTCTGGTCGGCCATCCACGGTGTCGCGGTGCTGTTCGCCTGCGTCGGCATGGTCATCTTCTGGCGGATCACCGAGGACGAGCAGTCCGCCAAGGAGGAGATGGGGCGCGACCTCGTCCTCGCGGACGCCGAGATCGGCCGCCAGCAGTTCACCTCGGACATGCTGGTCAACCTGGCGCGACGCAACCAGAGCATGCTCTACCGGCAGCTCGACATCATCAACCAGCTCGAGGAGAAGGAGCGCGACCCCGACGCGCTCGCCGAGCTGTTCAAGCTGGACCACCTCGCCACTCGGGTGCGGCGCAACGCGGAGAGCCTGCTGGTGCTCTCCGGCGAGCAGCCCCCGCGCGTCTGGTCGGCCCCGGTGTCCCTGCGGGACGTCGTGCGGGCCGCGATCGCCGAGACCGAGGACCTGGACCGGGTCGAGTTCGCCGTCGACGACCGGCTCGCCGTGGCCGGGCACAGCGTCGCGGACCTCACGCACCTCGTCGCCGAGCTCACCGAGAACGCCGTGCGGTTCTCCCCGCCGGACACCGTGGTCACCATCCGGTCCCGGCCCAACCGCGTCGAGTCCGGCGGCCAGGTGCTGACGGTCGAGGACTGGGGCGTCGGAATGCCGGAGGAGGAGCTGGCCACGGCGAACGAACTGCTGCTGCGCCCCCGCGAGGTCGACCTGTCGGTGTCGCAGCGCCTGGGCTTCCACGTCGTCGCGCGGCTCGCGGCCCGGCACAAGATCGAGGTCTCGCTCGGGGCCACGCCCGGGTCCGGCCTGACGGCCGTCGTGATCGTGCCGGCGGCGCTGTTCGTCGACGAGGGGAACGAGAGCCCGGAGGACTTCGGGATCGATCCCTTCGACGCAGTCCCGGCGCAGGACCACTCCGCGCAGTACGGCGTCCCCGAGCTCGACCGTGCTCCCCAGCTCGACAGGACCGTGCGGCTCGACCGCTCGCGGGAAGCCGCGCCCGTCGCCGGTGGCGCCTACTCGGCCCGCGGCGTGCTCGCCTCCGGCGAGTCGCTCGCCGGGCTCGACGCCCCGGCCCCGGCGCGGGTCCCGGCTCCGGAGACCGTCTGGACCGCACCGTCGCCCCGGGCCGTCGAGGCCCGCCCGGGCGGGCCGGTCGACCCGGATCCGCGCTCGGACGGGCTGCCGACGCGCAGGGACTCCGGCGTGGACGCCGCCTTCGGCACCGCGTTCGGCGTCCCGGGTGCACAGCCCGGTCGCCCCGGTTGGACGGGCTGGTGGGAGCCGCCCGCTGGGACGGATGCCGTGGGCAAGGCCGGGTTCGCGGCGTACGGGACGAACGGGCACGAGCCCGGTCCGAACGGCTCGCGGGGCCCGAGTGGGAGTGCGAACGGACACGGCGTGAACGGACACAGCGTGAACGGACACAGCGTGAACGGACACAGCGCGAACGGACACGGCGCGAACGGGCACAGCGCGAGCGGGCACACGTCGAACGGCAACGGTTCGCCGCCCGCCTCCTCGTCCCCCCGGCCCTCGCCTTCGGCGCGGCGTGACCCCGGCATCCCGACCCCGCGGCCCGAGGCCGGGCAGGACACCGGTATCCCGGCCCCCCGCACCGCGCCCTCGACCGCAGCGGGGGCGGAGTCGGAGGCCGGCCGGACGGGCCTTCGGCGCCGCGTCCCGCAGGCGAGCCTCGCCCCGGAGCTGAGGGTGCCCGAGCAGTCGACGGCCGCCCCGTCGCCCGCGGCGGCGAGCCCCAGCCCCTCCGCGGCGCAGGCCCTGTCGCGCTACCAGGCGAGCAGGCAGGCGGCCCAGGCCGCCGCGGACCGAGACCTGCACGCCCAGCGGTCCACCAGGACCGCCGAGATGACCGACGACAACGGGAGGACACGGACATGAGCGCATCGACAGGCCGGCTGGACTGGCTGCTCGTCGAGTTCACCAGGGACGTGCCCGGGGTGCGCAACGCCGTCGTCGTATCCGGCGACGGCCTCTGCCTGGCGCTCTCGCCGGGCGTCGGCGAGACGCTGGGGGACCAGCTCTCCGCCGCGGCGTCGGGGCTGATCAGCCTCGCGTCGGGCACCGCGACCCTGCTCGGCTCGGGGGCGGTCACCCAGACCATCCTCGAGATGGAGGGCGGCTACCTCTTCGTCACCGCCGTCAGCCGGGGCGCCACGCTGGCCGTGCACGCGGACCGGCACTGCGACATCGGCATGGTCGGCTACGAGATGACGTTGCTGGCGGCACGGGTCGGGCACGCGCTCGATCCCGCGCCGCGCCAGCCTGCGGGCCGTTAGCGGTGCGCGGAGCAGCCGAGGACGGCCGGCACGGCAGGCAGCCCGCCGGTCGGGTCGTCCCGGTGTACGCGGTCACCGGCGGGCGGACCCGGTCGGCGGGAGCGGCCCTCCCGGTGGAGGCGCTGGTCACCGTGACCGACGCGGGCCGATGGGCGGAGAACCTGCACCTCGAGTACCGGACGATCCTGCAGCTCGCGGCGGCCCCGGTGTCGATCGTCGAGCTCGGGGCGGTGCTGCAGGTGCCCGTAGGAGTGGCGCGGGTGCTGGTCGGCGACCTGGCGGATGCGGGCTACGTGGCCGTGCACCTGCCGCAGGTCACCGCGGACGGCACGCCGGGGCCGGAGATCCTGGAGAGGTTGTTGGAGGGGCTTCGTGCGCGATCGGTCTGAGCTCTACCCGTTGAAGATCCTGGTGGCGGGCGGATTCGGCGTCGGCAAGACGACGCTGGTCCGCGCGCTGTCGGAGATCGAGCCGCTGCTCACCGAGCAGCAGATGACCGAGACGTCGGTCGGCGTGGACGACACCCGCGCGGTGCCGGACAAGCGGACGACCACGGTCGCGATGGACTTCGGCCGGATCACGGTCGACGACTCGCTGATCCTCTACCTGTTCGGCACGCCCGGGCAGTCGCGGTTCTGGTTCATGTGGGACGAGCTGTCCCGGGGATCCGTCGGCGCGCTCGTCCTGGTCGACCTGCGCCGGGTCGACGAATGCTTCCCCGCGATCGACTACTTCGAGAACCGCCGGATCCCGTACGTCATCGGGGTCAACACGTTCCCGGGTGCGAACGACCACGACGAGGAGGCCGTCCGGGACGCACTCGCGCTCAGTCCGGAGACCCCGGTGCAGTGGATCGACGCCCGCGAGGCCTCCTCGGGCCTCGCGCTGCTGGTGAGGCTCGTGGAGCACGCCCTCTCCCGCACCGCCCCCGTCCCCACCTGACCGGCGAGTCGGGACCTGGGGCGCCGCGCTCTGAGGCCCCGCGAGTCGGGGCTCAGGACCAGGCGAGTCGCGCTCTGAAGCCCCGCGAGCCGGGGTTCAGGACGAGGCGAGTCGGGGCCTGGGGCCCGTGAGTCGGGCTCTGCGGCTCCGCGAGTCGCCGTCTGGAAGCCCGCGAGTCGCGACCTGAGGCCGCCCGAATCGTGATCATGGCAGCGGCCGCGCCGTCATGATCGCGATTCAGGGAGCAGGACCAACCTCCAGCGTCGTTGCTGCTCCCGAGACCGTGATCTTCCACCCAGGCTCCACCCTCGGGCCGCGGCCGCCGGGATGGTTCCGCTCGAGAAGAGCGTTGCCCGCTGGAACCGGCGGCTCCGCCGCCGGCCACCCAGCTGACCCGCTCCCTCGCCTCCGGTCCGCCGCTCGCAGGTCGGGGACCTCGAATCGCCAGGCTCCAGACCCCGACTCGCCTGGTCTCAGAGCGCGACTCGCCTGGTCTCAGAGCGCGACTCGCGCGGCCCGAGTCCCCGACTCGCGGGCGCGTACGGCCCCACCGCGGGCACCCCGGCCCACTGCAGAGGCGCAGGGCCGGGGTGGGGCCGGGTCAGCGGGGGAGGGCCGAGGCCTTCCAGGCGCCGGGGCCCGGGGTCGGCGGGAGCGGCGTGCGCAGGAGCGACGCCGGCTCCGACCAGAGGTCGCGCGGCTTGGCCGGCGGGGGGCCGCCGGCCGAGGCGGCCGCTGCGATGACGACCGTCAGCGCCGCCAGTTCCTCGTCCGTCGGCTCGCCGCGCACGACCCGGAAGAGCGCGCGGCGCTCCTCCGGGGTCGGCTCTTCGGAAACCTGATCCGAGCTCACAGCGGGATGTTCCCGTGCTTGCGCGCCGGACCCACCTCGCGCTTGGTCTGCAGCATCCGCAGCGCCCGGCCCACGTACCCCCGGGTGTGCGACGGCGGCACGACCGCGTCGATGTACCCGCGGTCCGCGGCGATGTAGGGGTTGCAGAGGGTGTCCTCGTACTCCTGCTGCAGCTCCGCCCGCTTGGCGGCGAGCTCGTCGCCCTCCAGGCCCTTGAGCTCCTTGCGGTACAGGATGTTCACCGCACCCTGCGCGCCCGTCACCGCGATCTGCGCGGTCGGCCAGGCGATGTTGACGTCCGCCCCGAGGTGCTTGGACCCCATGACGTCGTACGCGCCGCCGTAGGCCTTGCGGGTGATCACGGTGACCTTCGGGACCGTCGCCTCGGCGTAGGCGTAGATGAGCTTCGCGCCGCGGCGGATGATGCCGTTCCACTCCTGCTCCGTGCCCGGCAGGAAGCCCGGGACGTCGACGAAGGTCAGGATGGGGATGTTGAACGCGTCGCAGGTGCGGACGAAGCGCGCCGCCTTCTCCGACGCGTCGATGTCCAGGCAGCCGGCGAACTGGGTGGGCTGGTTCGCGACGATGCCGACGCTGCGCCCCTCGATCCGTGCGAAGCCGGTCACGATGTTCGGTGCCCAGAGCTCCTGGACCTCGAGGAAGTCCTCCTCGTCGACGACGCGGTTGATGACCTCGCGGATGTCGTAGGGGGTGTTCGCCGAGTCCGGGACGATCAAATCGAGCTCGCGGTCCGTGTCCGTGATGCCGTCCTCGATGGACCCGTCGACGGGCTCGGAGGCCGGGAAGACCGGCGGCTCGGACAGGTTGTTCGACGGCAGGAAGCCGAGCAGCTCCTTGACGTAGTTGATCGCGTCCTCCTCGTCGCTGCCGAGGTAGTGCGCGACACCGGACTTGGAGTTGTGGGCCCGGCCGCCGCCGAGCTCCTCCATGTCCACGTCCTCACCGGTGACGGTCTTGATCACGTCCGGGCCGGTGATGAACATGTGGCTGGTCTCGTCGACCATGACCGTGAAGTCCGTGAGCGCGGGGGAGTACACCGCGCCGCCGGCCGACGGGCCCATGATCAGCGAGATCTGCGGGATGACGCCGGAGGCCCGCACGTTGCGGACGAAGATCTCGCCGTAGAGGCCGAGCGCGACGACGCCCTCCTGGATGCGCGCGCCACCGCCGTCGTTGATCCCGACGACCGGGCAGCCGATCTTCGCGGCCAGGTCCATGACCTTGACGATCTTCTCGCCGTAGACCTCGCCCAGCGAGCCCCCGAACACCGTGGCGTCCTGGCTGAACACCGCGACCGGCCGGCCGTCGATGGTCCCGGTCCCGGTGACGACGCCGTCGCCGAACGGGCGCTTCTCCTGCATCCCGAAGTTCGTGGACCGGTGCCGGACCAGCGCGTCCAGCTCGACGAACGAGCCCGGGTCCAGCAGCTGGTCGACACGCTCACGGGCAGTCTGCCGGCCCTTGGCGTGCTGGCGCTCGGCGGCGTCGTCCGAGGGCAGCGCCCCCTCGAACCGCTTGTAGAGATCGGCAAGCTTCCCGGCCGTCGTGTGCACGTCCGGCTCGACGTCCGGGGCGTTCGACGGGTCCCCCATCGGCTCCGTTGCAGCGCTCATGGCTCGGGAGCCTAACCCGGCGGAAACACGGGGCGCGCCGGTGCCGGAGCGGTCTGCGTCACGTTCGCCGCGCACGATCGGGTCGAGTCCGTGACCGGACGACCGGTCGCGGTCGTCGGCGCTCGTCCGGCCGGTGCGCTCACCCGGCGACCGCGGCCGTCCGTCCGTCGTCCCGGTCGGGTGCTCCGGCCGGAGGAAACGCCGTCACAGGGATACGGTCCGACCCGTGACCTCGTCCGAACCCCCGCCCGGTGCCGCGCCGGCGGTCTCCTACGACCCGCACGCGCTGCGGCTCGCGTTGCTCGGACCCGCGGGTCGGTGGGCCCGGCTCGACGTCGTCGAGGCGACCGGTTCCACGAACGCGGACCTGGCCCGGATGGCCGTCGAGGGCGCTCCCGACCGCTCCGTCCTCGTGACGGAGCACCAGCAGGCGGGCCGTGGACGGCTCGACCGGAGATGGGAGTCCCCCCGCGGCTCCGGGATCGCGGTCAGCGTGCTGTGGAGGCCGGAGGGGGTGCCCGCCGAGCGGCTGGGCTGGATCCCGATGCTCGCCGGCGTCGCCCTGCTCGACGCGGTGCGCGAGCTCGCACCGGAGCTGGCCGCCGGGATGAAGTGGCCCAACGACCTGCTGCTCGGGCCGCAGCGGCGCAAGGGTGCGGGCATCCTCGCCGAGATGACGTCGGTGTCCGGGGGCGGTCCGGGCGTCGTCCTCGGGATGGGGATCAACGTGGACTACGCGGAGGCCGATCTGCCCCCGGGGCGACGTCGTTCGCCGCGGAGGGGTTTCCCGTCGACCGGTCCGCCCTGCTCGTCGCGCTGCTCACCCACCTCGGGGAGCGCGAGGCCGTCTGGCGGGACGCCGGCGGGGACGCCGACGCGAGCGGGCTGCGCGCGGACTACCGGGCCGGCTGCCTCAGCCTCGGCTCGGAGGTGCGGGTGGAGATGCCCGGTGGCGCGGCCGTCGTCGGGATGGCCGAGGACGTCGACCCGTCCGGGCACCTGCTCGTCATGGAGCACGACGGGCACCGCCGCGCGATCGCGGCCGGGGACATCGTGCACCTGCGACCCGCCGACCGGCCCCAGGACGACGCCCCCGCCGCCGACTAGATTGGCGCGATGCCCTACCCGGATGATCTGCTCGTCGAGGGCGAGCGGGTGGTGGTCCACAAGCACCCGCACTGGAAGATGCTGCTCGTCCCGGTACTGGTCTTCCTGGCCACAGTGGGTCTCGGCGCGTTCCTCGCGGCGCTGGTGAGCGCGCAGAGCTGGGCCGGGATCGCGTGGATCGCGCTCGCGGTCGTCGGCGTGGTCCTGATCGTGTGGCTCACCCTCGTGCCGCTGGTCCGGTGGCGCACCACGCACTTCGTCGTGACGACGCGACGCGTGCTGGTCCGCGAGGGCGTGCTGTCCCGGCAGGGCATCGACATCCCGATGACGCGGGTGAACTCCGTCCAGTTCCGGCACACCGTGCTCGAACGCGTGCTCGGCTGCGGCACCCTGGTCATCGAGTCCGGCTCCGACGAGCCGTTGGAGTTCCACGACGTGCCCGGCGTCGAGCGGGTGCACGCCCTGCTCTACCAGGAGACGGACGACGATCTACCAGGAGGTTGCCGACGATGACGACCAGAGCGCTCCCGATGCCCGTCTCCACGCAGGGGCTGCCCGCACACGTGACGATCTACGAGGTCGGCGCGCGGGACGGGCTGCAGAACGAGAAGGCCGTCGTCCCCGTCGCGGTGAAGGCGGAGTTCCTGAACCGGCTCGCGGACGCCGGGCTCACCACCCTCGAGGCGACGAGCTTCGTGC
The DNA here is from genome assembly GCF_038039215.1 of Pseudonocardia sp. T1-2H. Lineage (NCBI taxonomy): Bacteria > Bacillati > Actinomycetota > Actinomycetes > Pseudonocardiales > Pseudonocardiaceae > Pseudonocardia > Pseudonocardia sp. T1-2H. The sequence continues at coordinate 5,548,594 of NZ_JBBPCL010000001.1, read as the reverse complement.
ACCCGAAGTGGGTGCCCCAGCTGGCCGACGCCGCCGAGCTGTTGGACCTCCTGGAGCGACGCGAGGGCGTCGACTATCCCGTCCTCGTCCCCAACGACCGCGGCCTGGACCGCGCGCTGGAGTCCGGAGTGGACCACATCGCCGTGTTCGCCAGCGCCACCGAGACGTTCGCGAACAAGAACCTCAACCGCAGCCTCGACGAGCAGTTCGGCATGTTCTCCCCCGTGGTGAAGCGGGCGCGGGACGCCGGGCTGCGCGTCCGCGCGTACGTCTCGATGGCGTTCGGGGACCCGTGGGAGGGGGCCGTCGAGCCCGCGCAGGTCGCCGCCGTCGGGCGCCGGCTGATGGAGATGGGCTGCTCCCAGCTCTCCCTGGGGGACACGATCGGCACCGGGACGCCCGGGCACGCCGAGGCCGTGATCGACGCGTGCGTGGCCGGCGGGGTGCCCGTCGACGCCATCGCGGTGCACTTCCACGACACCTACGGCCAGGCCCTGGCCAACACCCTCGCCGCGCTTCGCCGGGGGGTGACCACCGTGGACTCGTCCGCGGGCGGGCTCGGGGGCTGTCCGTACGCGAGGTCCGCCACCGGCAACCTGGCGACCGAGGACCTCGTGTGGATGCTCGACGGGCTGGAGATCAGCCACGGCGCGAACCTGGAGGCGCTGGTGGAGACGAGCGTGTGGATGGCCGGCCGGCTCGGGCGGCCCTCGCCCTCGCGGGTGGTGAAGGCGCTCTCCGGCGGCTGACGCCGCTCGCCCGCGCTGAGTGGTGCACCGGCACCGCCGACCGCGCCCGGGCGCCGAAGACGCGAGGTCAGGGCTGCTGGGCGGGCGGTGCCTGGTCCCGGCTCCCGAACATCCCGGTGAACCGGGCCCGGTAGACGATGTCCCGGTCCGCCGGGTCCCCGCGATACATCCACGCCCGCAGCGTGATCAGCCCGATCCACGGCTTGCTCCGCGAGCGCCGCGCCTCGACGATCTCCAGTTTCCCGGTCAGCACGTCGCCGCCGAACACCGGCGCGGGCCAGGCGACCTCGTCCCCGCCCGGCGAGCCCAGGGCAGTCGAGCGCAGGAGGATCTCGTCGACGTAGAGCCGCATCCACAGGCCGGCGGTGTACCAGCCGGAGGCGGCGAGCCGACCGAAGATCGACTCCTTGCCGGCCGTCTCGTCGAGGTGGAAGGGCTGCGGGTCGAACCGGCGGGCGAAGGCGACCATCTCGTCGGTGTCGACGGTGACGGTCCCGAGGTCGAAGACCCGTCCGGCGGTGAGGTCCTCGAAGGCGATCTCCGGCATGGGCCGACGGTAGCTCAGGGCGCACCCAGGGCAGCCACCGCGGCGTCGTGGACCAGGCCGTTGGACGCCATCGCGTTCCCGCCCGCGTACCCCTGCTTCCCGAGCAGGTCGGTGAACCGCCCGCCGGCCTCCTCGACGATCGGCTGCAGCGCCGCGAGGTCCCACTCGCTCGCGACCGGCTCGACGGCGAGGTCCACGGCACCCTCGGCGACCAGGCAGTGCTGCCAGAAGTCGCCGTACGCGCGGGTCTCCCAGCACTGGTCCAGGAGCGCGAGCCAGCCGTCGAGCATGCCGAGGGAGCGGAAGCTGTTCAGGTTCGTCGTCGAGACGAGGGTGTCGCCGAGCTCGGCCACCCCGGACACCGCGATCCGCCGGGGGGCGCCGCGAAGATCGCTGGTCCAGGCCCCGGCGCCCACGGCTGCCCACCAGCGCCGGCCGAGCGCGGGCGCGCTGGCGACCCCGACCGTCGCCGTCCCGTGGACGGTCAGCGCGATCAGCGTCGCCCAGACCGGGAGGCCGCGGGAGAAGGCCTTGGTGCCGTCGATCGGGTCGATCACCCAGCCGCGGCCGCTCGCGGGCAGCTCGGAGCCGCCGCGCTCCTCGCCGAGCACCGCGTCCCCCGGGCTCTCCCCGGCGAGCGCGGCGCGCAGGGCGTCCTCGGCCGCGGTGTCCGCGTCCGTGACCGGGGTGCGGTCCGGCTTCGTCGTCACCCTCAGGTCCGCGGCGCGGAACCGGGGGAGCGTGATCGCGTCCGCGATGTCCGCGAGCTGCAGGGCGAGGTCGAGATCCGGGTGGTCGCTCACGTCCGAGAACCTTGCCACCACCCCCGCCACACAACGCAAGGCATAAGCTCCCGACGTGACCACGGTCTTGTTGGCCGAGGACGACGCCGCCATCGCGGAGCCGCTCTCCAGGGCCCTGCAGCGCGAGGGCTACGAGGTCGCCGTCGCCCCGGACGGCATCGTCGCGCTCGACCGTGTCCGGGAGGGAGGCGTCGACCTCCTCGTGCTCGACCTCGGTCTGCCCGGGATGGACGGCCTCGAGGTCTGCCGGCGGATGCGGCCGGACTTCCCGGACCTGCCGGTTCTCATGCTGACCGCCCGCACCGACGAGGTGGACTTCGTCGTCGGGCTGGACGCGGGCGCGGACGACTACGTCGGCAAGCCGTTCCGGCTCGCGGAGCTGCTGGCCCGGGTCCGGGCGTTGCTGCGCCGGCTCACCCCCGAGACGGTCGACGTGGGCGGCGTGCGGATGGAGCTTCTCCGGCCGCCGTGTGCTCGTCGACGGCCAGGAGATCGCCCTCGCGAACAAGGAGTTCGAGCTGCTGCGGGTGCTGATGCTGCGCTCCGGGCAGGTCGTGACGCGGGAGGAGATCCTCCGTGAGGTCTGGAACGACCCGGACATGAAGACGTCGAAGACGCTGGACATGCACATGTCGTGGCTGCGTCGCAAGATCGGTGGGGAGCGCCGGATCGCGACCGTCCGCGGTGTCGGCTTCCGCTTCAACCACGACTGAACCGGCCAGCAGATGCGCCGCCGGATCCTCCAGTCCACCCTCCTCGTCGTCGCGATCACCGCCCTCGTGCTGGGCGGCCCGCTCGCCGTCACGACCTGGCAGCTCGTCGAGGACATCACCCGGGCGGACCTGACGTCGCGGCTCGAGGTGATCGCGGAGCGGCTCGAGGAACAGCCGAGCGCCGTCGACCCGGCGACCCTCGCGCTCGCGGTGCCCGCCACCGGCCGGTTGACCCTCGACCGGCCGGGGGAGCCGAGCCGCTCGTTCGGCGCGGACACCGGCGCCGACCCGGTGACCGAGACGCTGCCCTTCGCCCACGGCGGGACGATCACGCTCACCGAGCCGCGGTCGATCATGCGGACCCAGCAGGTGCAGGTCACGGTGATCGTGCTCCTGCTGGTGGTGATCTCCATCGGTGCCGGGACGATCGTGGCGACGCTCACCGCCCGCCGCCTCGCCGACCCGCTCCGCGACGTCGCGGACCGGGCCGCCCGGCTCGGCGCAGGGGACTTCCGCCGCACCCCGCACCGGCACAACATCCCCGAGCTGGACCGGGTCTCGGACGTCCTGGACACCTCCGCGGCGGCGCTTGCCGAGCTGGTGCAACGGGAACGTGCGCTGGTCGGGGACGTGTCCCATCAGCTCCGCAGCCGGATCACGGCCCTGACCCTGCGCCTCGACGAGCTCGCCGCGCACCCGGACCCCGAGGCCCGCCGCGAGGCGCTCGCCGCGCTCGAGCAGACCGAACGCCTCTCCGACGTCCTCGACGAGCTGCTCGAGGCGTCCCGCGCGGCGCGGGCGGCCGGCGCGGAGCCGATGGACCTGCGGGAGGGTCTCGCGGCCGTCGTCGAGGAGTGGCGGCCCGCGCTCGTGCAGGCGGGCCGGACGTTGCGGTTGCGGGTGCCGGAGGGGCTGCTCGCCCGGGTCACGCCCGCGCGGATCCGGGAGGCCGTCGGCGCGCTCGTGGACAACGCGACGCAGCACGGCGGTGGGACCGTCACGATCAGCGCGCGGTCCGGGGACTCCCTGCTGGTGGTCGAGGTGAGCGACACCGGCCCCGGCATCCCCGAGGAGCTGGTGCCGCACGTGTTCGACCGTGGCGTGTCGGTGCAGTCGTCGACGGGCCTGGGGCTGGCCCTGGCCCGGGCGCTCGTCGAGGCGGACGGGGGCCGTCTGGAACTCTCCCGCGCCAGGCCGCCCACATTCACGATCTTCCTGCCGGCTGCGCGGGCCGACGACGTCGTGGCCGCTCCGCGCCCCCCGGCGACGACCCCTCGCTGAGGCGGGGGCGCGAGGATCAGGGTGTGGCGCCCGGCACCTGACGACGGACGTTCTCGTCCGGGAAGACGAACCGGCGGAACGCCCACCAGCGGAAGGCCATCCCGACGAGGGTCCCGACGATCTGACCGCTCACGAAGTCCGCGACCTCCTGGGTGAGCAGGGAGACCTCGGGGATCTGCAGGTGCAGCAGGTAGCGCGAGACGGCCAGCGGGGCGGAGTAGACGCCGACGCCGACACCGCTGACCAGGAAGAACAACAACGCCTCGTGATGCTTCTCCCGGCCGCCGCGGGTCCGGAAGGACCACTCCCGGTTCATGACGTAGGACACGATCGTCGCGATCAGCACCGCCATGATCTTCGCCGTGAGCGGTTTGGGCTCCAGGACCGTGCTCTTCAGGAAGAGGAAGACCGTGGTGTCGATGATCCACGTGGTGCCGCCGACGAAGGCGAACTTCACCAGCTCACGGTGCTTGATCGCGAGGTCACGGTACGGCTGCGGGATGCGCGCCAGCGCCGTTTCCACCAAGGACACTCCGCCGATCGTGCCAGACGGCCGAACGCCCCGAGCGCTCGGCCGGGCCCGCGCGTCGCTCGGCTAGGCTCCTCGGACCGTGAGTACCTCCCGTGACTTCCCCGTCGTCGGCATGATCGGCGGCGGGCAGCTGGCCCGGATGACGCACCAGGCCGCCATCGCCCTCGGCCAGACGCTGCGCGTGCTCGCCGCCGGGCCGGGCGAGCCCGCCGCGCTGGTCAGCCCGGGCGTCGTGCTCGGGTCGCCGGACTCGCTCGAGGACCTCCTCGCGCTCGCGAAGACCTGCGACGCCGTCACGTTCGACCACGAGGGTGTGCCGCAGGAGCACCTGCGCGCGCTCGTCGAGCGGGGGGTGCCCGTCCGGCCGGGCCCGGACGCGTTGCTGCACGCGCAGGACAAGCTCGTCATGCGCCGCCGGCTCGCCGGGCTCGGGATCGCCGTCCCGCCCTTCGCGGCGGTGGAGAGCCCCGCGGACGTCGAGGCGTTCGGCACGGAGCACGGCTGGCCGGTGGTGCTCAAGGCCGTCCGCGGCGGGTACGACGGCCGCGGCGTCTGGTTCCTGCAGGGCCCGGACCCGGATCTGGTCGCCGAGCTGCTGGCGGCGGGGACGCCGCTGATGGCCGAGCAGGCCGTCGTCATGCGCCGGGAAGCTCGCCGCGCAGGTCGCCCGGTCGCCGTTCGGGCAGGCCGCGGCGTGGCCGGTCGTCGAGAGCATCCAGGAGAACGGGCAGTGCGTCGTGGTGCTCTCGCCCGCGCCCGGGATCTCCGAGGACCTGGCCCTCGAGGCGCAGGGCCTCGCCCTGCGGATCGCCCGGGAGCTCGACGTCACCGGGCTGCTCGCCGTCGAGCTCTTCGAGACCGAGGACGGGCTCGTGGTCAACGAGCTCGCGATGCGCCCGCACAACTCGGGGCACTGGACGATCGAGGGCGCCCGCACCTCGCAGTTCGAACAGCACCTGCGCGCGGTCCTGGACTACCCGCTCGGCTCGACCGCGCCGACCGCGCCCGCCGTCGTCATGGCGAACGTGCTCGGGGCGGACGTGCCGCCGTCGATGACCGTCGACGAGCGGATCCACCATCTGTTCGCCCGCTTCCCGGACGTCAAGGTCCACATGTACGGCAAGGACGAGCGGCCGGCCCGCAAGGTCGGGCACGTGACCGCGCTCGGCCGGGACATGACGGAGGTCCGGCGGCGAGCCGAGCTCGGGGCGCACTGGCTCTCGACGGGCGAGTGGTCCGACGGCTGGTCCGTGCACGACGGGGCGGCGTCCGTCCCCACGACGACGGGAGACCGGAATGACTGACCCGCAGGTGGGCGTGATCATGGGCAGCGACTCGGACTGGCCCGTGATGAAAGCGGCCGGCGAGGCGCTGGCGGAGTTCGGCGTGCCCTACGAGGTGGGCGTCTACTCCGCGCACCGCACCCCGCAGCGGATGCTGGACTACGCGAAGGAGGCCGCCGCCCGGGGCCTGAAGGTGATCGTCGCCGGGGCGGGCGGCGCGGCGCACCTGCCGGGCATGGTCGCGTCCGCGACGCCGCTGCCGGTGATCGGCGTGCCGGTCCCGCTCAAGGTGCTCGACGGGCTGGACTCCCTGCTCTCGATCGTGCAGATGCCGGCCGGCGTCCCGGTCGCGACCGTCGCGGTGGGCAACGCGCGCAACGCGGGCCTGCTCGCGGTGCGGATCCTGGCGGCGTCGGACGAGGCGCTGCGGGCCCGGATGGAGGCCTTCCAGACCGATCTCGAACAGATGGTGCTGGACAAGGACGCGGCTCTCCGGTCGGCCGTGCGCAACGGATAGCGGGACCCGTCGGGCCGAGGTCACGGACACCCGGACCGTGCCGGCGACGGTGTGAGGAGGCCGCGCGAAAAAGTCGTGGCGAACTCCCGGATCGCGGTCGTAGGGTGGCGGTACATGGGAGAGGAGGTGGTCCAGCGTTGATTAGCAGCAGGACTCGTGAGGTGACTGTCCGCTAGCACCGCGGGACGTTTTCTCGACGGCCGTGGAAGTCGGTAGGTGCCGGCGAATTCCAGGCAGTCACCGTGATCCCCGGGCCCGAGCCCGTCCAGCTCGGCATGCGCACCGCTTCCGGTGCGGCCCGGGGATCATCCATGTCCGGACCCGTCCCGCCGCTCCAGGTTCCGGGCCGCCCGCTCGAGCCGGCGCGTCACGTCCTCGAGGCCCACCGGGGCGTCGAGCGGGAGCATCTGCGCGACCTTCCGGAAGTGGGCCACGCACTCCTGCGCGCCCTCCGCCGTCGCCCCGTCCGCGAGCCAGCGCCGCAGCGCCTGGTTGTGCGCCGCGACCACCGCGGCCGCGGTGACCGCCGCCCGCAGGTCCCCGTCCGGGACGTCGGCCAGGCGCAGGCCCAGCTCCCGGGTGAAGAGCCGGCGGTAGTGGTGCACCATGGCCGCCTCGCGGTCCCGCAGCGCCGGCACCTCGTGGACCAGGGCGAACCGCTTGCGGGCGGTCCCGGAGTCCGTCAGGTAGAGGTCGAAGACGGTCTCCCCGGCGCGCAGCACCACGGACAGCAGCGGCTCGGTGGGATGCGCGTCGGCGAACACCGCGGCGATCCGGGCGAGGCCCAGTTCGTGGTCCGGGGAGACCGCGTCCTCCTTGCTGCGGAAGTAGCGGAAGAAGGTCCGGCGGCCGACGCCGGCGGTGGCCGCGATGTCGTCGACGGTCGTCTCGTCGTAGCCCTGGTCCGTGAACAGGTCCACCGCGGCGGTGACGAGGTCACGACGGATCTCCGCGCGGCCCTCGGCCGAGCGTCCGCGGCGCACCTGGGGCGTGGCCTCCGTCATGGCACGCAGGGTAGCAGCGAGATTGCGAGATGGCACGCAGTGCCGTTACGGTGAGATCGAACCGGACACCGACGCGGGACGAGGAAGTTCAGACGATGCAGAACGCCGACTTCGACACCTACCGGCTCAGCGACGAGCACGAGGCCCTGCGCGACGCGGTGCGTGCGCTGGCGGAGAAGGAGATCGCGCCCTACGCCGCCGACGTCGACGAGCAGGCGCGCTACCCGATCGAGGCGCAGGAGGCCCTGACCAAGGCGGGCTTCCACGCCGTCCACATCCCGGAGGAGTACGGCGGCGAGGGGGCGGACGAGCTCGCGGCGTGCATCGTGATCGAGGAGGTCGCGCGGGTCTGCGCGTCGTCGTCGCTGATCCCGGCGGTCAACGGACTGGGCTCCGTCCCGATCCTGCTCTCGGCGTCCGAGGAGCTCAAGCAGCAGGTGCTGCCGTCGATCGCGTCCGGCGAGGCGATGATCAGCTACGCGCTGAGCGAGCGCGAGGCGGGCTCCGACGCCGCGTCGATGAAGACCCGCGCGCGCCGGGACGGGGACGACTGGGTGCTCAACGGCACCAAGTGCTGGATCACCAACGCCGGCGTCTCCACCTGGTACACGGTCATGGCCGTGACGGACCCGGAGAAGAAGGCCAACGGCATCTCCGCGTTCGTGGTGCACTCCGACGACCCGGGCTTCGAGGTCGGTCCCAAGGAGCGCAAGCTCGGCATCGCCGGCTCGCCGACGCGTGAGATCTACTTCCAGGACTGCCGGATCCCCGGGGACCGGATCATCGGCGCCGAGGGCACCGGCTTCAAGACCGCGCTCGCGACGCTGGACCACACCCGCCCCACGATCGGCGCGCAGGCCGTCGGCATCGCCCAGGGCGCGCTGGACCAGGCGATCGCCTACGTCAAGGAGCGCAAGCAGTTCGGCAAGGCCGTCGCGGACTTCCAGGGCGTCCAGTTCATGATCGCGGACATGGCGATGAAGGTGGAGGCCGCGCGCCAGCTCGTCTACGTCGCGACCTCGCGCGCCGAGCGGGGAGAGAAGAACCTCGGGTTCATCTCCTCCGCCGCCAAGTGCCTGGCCAGCGACACCGCGATGCAGGTGACGACGGACGCCGTGCAGCTCTTCGGCGGCGCCGGCTTCACCAAGGACTTCCCGGTGGAGCGGATGATGCGGGACGCGAAGATCACCCAGATCTACGAGGGCACGAACCAGGTCCAGCGGATGGTCATGGCGCGCAGCCTGCTGCGCTGAGGCGCTTTCAGAGGATGAAGCGGAAGAGCGGGGAGTCCGGGGGGATCCGCTCGATCTGGGGCGGGGCGGCCTCCATCCGGGCCAGCAGGGCTTCCAGGTCCGCGGGGTCGCCGAGCTCCAGGCCGACGAGCGCGGGCCCGGTCTCCCGGTTGCTGCGCTTGATGTACTCGAAGAGCGTGATGTCGTCGTCCGGGCCCAGGACGTCGTCCAGGAAGCTGCGCAGCGCGCCCGGCTCCTGCGGGAACTCCACCAGGAAGTAGTGCTTGCGCCCCTCGTGGACGAGCGCGCGCTCGACGACGTCCGCGTACCGGCTGACGTCGTTGTTGCCCCCGGAGAGCAGGCAGACCGTCGTCGAGCCGTGCGGGATGTCCAGCTGCTCGAGCGCGGCCGGGGCGAGCGCGCCCGCGGGCTCGGCGATGATCCCGTCGGTCTGGTAGAGCGCCAGCATCTCGACGCAGACCCGGCCCTCGGCGACGGGCTCCAGCACGACGCCGGAGTCCCGCACGATCGGGAACGTGACGTCCCCGACGCGGCGCACCGCGGCCCCGTCGACGAAGGGGTCCACGTGCGCGAGCGTCGTCGGGCCGCCCTCGCGCAGGGCTGCCGCCATGCTCGCAGCCCCGGCGGGCTCGACGCCGACGACCCGGATCTCCGGGTGGCGTTCCCCCAGGTAGGCGACGGTGCCTGCGAGCAGGCCGCCGCCCCCGACGGGGACGATCACGGTGTCCGGCGGGTCCGCCAGCTGGCCGAGGACCTCGCGGATGACGGTGCCCTGCCCGGCCACGGTGCGCTCGTCGTCGAAGGCGGGGACGAGTGTCGCGCCGGACTCGGCGGCGTCCTTCGCCGCGGCGGCCGCGGCGTCGTCGTAGGTGTTGCCGATGACGATGACCTTCACGACCTTGCCGCCGAGCCGCGCGACCCGGTCCCGCTTCTGCCGCGGCGTGGTCCGGGGCAGGTACACCCGCGCCTCGACGCCCAGGCGGGAACACGCGAACGCGACGCCCTGGGCGTGGTTGCCGGCACTCGCGCACACGACACCCCGGGCCTTCTCGGCGTCGTCGAGCTGGGCGATCAGGTTGTACGCGCCGCGGATCTTGTAGGACCGGACGGGCTGCAGGTCCTCGCGCTTGATCCACACCTCGCCGCCGACGGCGTCCGAGAGCCGGGCCGAGATCTGCAGCGGGCTCGGGCCGATCACGGCGCGCAGCCGCTCGGCGGCGGCGTCGACGTCCACGGCGGACACGGAGCGGGCAGCAGCCCTGGGATCAGCACCTGCGGTGCTGGTGGGAGGCACGGCGGTCACGCCCTACACGGTGCCACGCGCCGCGTTCGGCCCGTGCACCGCCCGCACTCCCCGCGTGCGGGGCGGCGCGGGCACCCCTCAGAGCCGGGTGCTGCACTTCTCCGCGACGTAGCGTCGGTCCAGGGCGGCGTCCTCGGGATGGGCGACCTGCACCAGCGAGGCCCCGGCGGCGAGCACGGCGAGGAGCCCGTCGCGCAGCCCGTCCAGGGTGGTCCACTCCCGGGTCGAGAGGACCCGGTCCGTGGCGGCGAGCCCCAGCGAGTCGACCCGGTCCCGGACCTCGGCGAGGACCTCCGCGACGGTTCTGCCGTCGAGCGCGGTCGCGGCCTGCGTCACCGGCTCCCAGGGGACGAACGCGTCGGGCTGGAGCCGGACCTCGGTCGCGAAGTCCACGACCCCGGCCGGCAGCCCGTCGATCCCGCGGCCGAACGCGTCCATCGACAGCGCCACCACCCCGCCCGGCGCCTTCGCGGCGAGCGCCAGGTCGACCCGGTTCGCGTCGCACAGCACCAGGTCCGCGCCGTCCGGGTCCGCGGTGACCTCGGCGCCGCAGGACCACACCGCGAGCAGCACCGCCGCCGTCTGCCAGTGCGCCGGCAGCAGCACCGCGACCGAGCCGCCGGGCTCGAGGTCGCACTCGTCGCGCAGCAGGTTCGCGGCCTTCGCGGCCCAGTTGGCGGTGGTGACGGCGGAGAGCTCGATCCGCTCGCCGGTCGCGTCGTCGTAGAACGTGATCAGCGGCCGGGCCGGGTTCGTCGCGAGGATCGGGTCGAGCAGGGCGTCGGTCAGGGACACGGATGTCCTCTCAGCGAATCGGACTCGGACTCAGTCGATGCACGGTACGCCGCCGGCGTTGATCGCCGATCCGGCGTCCGGCGCGGGTGCCGACGTGGCCGCCGAGGGGGACGCGGCCGGCGCGGCCGCGGCGGCGGGCGCCTCGAAGTCCGTGCCGAGCAGCACCTGCACGTGCCCGGACGCGACCCCGTCCGCCTGCTCGACCCCGATCCCGCCGAGCTTCGCCGCGACCGCCCGGGCCGCGGCGTCGCCGTCGGACTGCGCGTAGCGGACCACGGAGGTCGTGCGGCTCGGCGCGTTCTCGACGTTGCCCTCGACGAAACCCGCGGCGGTGAGCGTGCCCGCGACCTGCGCGGCCAGCCCGGTGGTCCCCGAGCCGTTGCCGACGTCCGCGGTGACGGTCGCCGGGTCGACATCGGAGGTCTCCTCCGGTGCCGGCGTCTCCTCGGGCCTCTCGTCCGCGGGGGTCGTCTGCTGCTCGACGAAGCCCTTGACCTGCGCGGGATCGACGAGCACGACGTCACCGCGGTCGTTCGTCGCACCGCCCTGCGTCGGGATCGTCAGGAAGTTCATGTTGCCCGCCGCCAGCCCCGACGCCTGCCGCGCGAACGCGAGGAGGTCCCACCCGGAGTCGACGACCAGGGACTTGTGGGCGACGTCGATGAGCCCCGACAGCGTCGACGGGTTCGTCAGCGTCCCGCTCGACAGCGTCTTGTCCGCGACGGCGGCGAGGAACACCTGCTGGCGGCGGATTCGCGAGAGGTCCCCCTCGGGCAGGCCGTGCCGCTGGCGGACGAACGAGAGCGCCGCCGCGCCGGAGACCGTCTGCGGGCCCGCGGGGAAGTTCGCGCCGGAGAAGGCGTCGTTCACCGGGTTCCGCAGGCAGACGTCGACGCCGCCGATCGCCTCGGTCAGGTTGTAGAAGCCGAGCAGGTTGACCTCGGCGTAGTGGTCGATCCTGAGGCCGGTGAGGTCCTGCACGGTCTGGATCAGCGTGCTGCGCCCGGCGGCCGACGACTCGCTGTCGATCTCCTTGGGGTTCATCCCCCCGGCCCTGACCAGTTCCTCCGACCGGAGCGCCTTCGTCACCGGATAGGCCGCGTTGATCTTGTCCTTGCGGTAGCCGGGGATGTCCACATAGCTGTCGCGGGGGATGGAGAAGGCCGTCGCGCTGCCGCCGTCGTCGGGCACGTGCAGGACGATGATCGTGTCCGAGTTCAGCACGCCGCTGCTCTCACCGCCGTGCAGCTGGTCGAGCACCGCGCGGGGGAGCGGGTTGCCCTGGGCGTCCGTGCGGCTGTCCACGCCCACGAGCAGGATGTTCTGCTCCCCGGAGTTCGCGCCGCCGGTGATGACGTTCGTGGTCGTCAGGCCGCCGGTGATGTCCCGGTAGAGCCCCCACGCGGACCCGGTCAGGACGAGGACCAGCGCGGACAGGCCGCAGACGGTGACCCGGGCGCGACGGCGGAAGCGCACGGCGCGGGGCTCGGGGGGCGGCGACGCGGGCGGCCGGGGACGGGCCGGGCGGTTGGGCGGCCTGCCACCGCCGGCCCCGGTGCCGGGCCTGCGGGCCGGGGGACGGGGCGGGACGGCGCGGGGCGCGCCGGTTCCCGGCTTCCGGCGGGGCGGGTCGGCCCGCCCGCCGGAGCGGACCGACGGGGAGGCACCGGAGGACGGGCCGGAGCCGGAGCGGGCCGTGGTGGAGCGTGAACCGGCCTTGCGGTCGAGCGGGGTGTCGCGGGCCGGGGTGCGGCGCTCGGACGGCGTCCTGCGCTCGGCGGCGGGAAGCCGGTCCGGGGACGAGCCCTTGTCGGCAGCGGGGCGCCGGCCCGGCACGGAGCGGCGGTCGGCCGTCGATCCCCGGTCCGGTGGGACATGCCGTTCCGCTCCGTCGCCGTCCGAGAGCGTCCCGTCCCACCCGAACAGCGCCGCCGCCGCGGACCTGCGTCCGCGTCCGGAACCGGACGCGGAGCGGCCGGACCCTCGCTCGCCCATGCCACCACCCGTCGTCGTCGATCCACTTCATCCGTCCGGCGCCGCCCCAGGGTGCAGTATCGCGCCCCGCCCCACGGCGTTTCGTTCGGCGTGTCGCGGCGTGCCACCCGTCCTGGCCCCCGTCGGGGAGGCCCGGTCACCGCCACCCGCCTCGGCGCCCGGGCCGGGTGCCGAGGCACGTCGTCCGTGGTGGGCGTACCAGCGAAGCCTTCCCCGCGGCCCGCACGGCCAGGCCGGAGTGGACGGTCCGGCGCGGTGGGTGAGCTTCATGACAGTCCGTCGCGAAACGCGATCGATTCATTACTTCCGGCGACCGTCGGACGCCTGGCCGACGATCACCGCACTCTCCTTCCGGGCGACGAACCCGGCATTCGGATGAGACCATCGTCCCCGCGTTCACCCGAGGGAGCCGCCAGTGTCGGAGACCGTGCAGTCGCTGTCGGCGCAGGGCCGCGCGCTCCTCGACGCGGGTCGTTCCGCGGACGCGGTGGAGGTGCTCCGCCAGGCCGTGGCGTCCGGCGAGGAACCGGCACTGGACCTCCTCGCCCGCGCCTACCTGGACAACGGCAGCTGGGTCGCGGCCGCGAACTGGCTCGGCGCGCTCGTCGAGAGCGGACGGGTCGAGTTCGCCGGGCGCCTCGGCGTCGCGCTCGCGGAGCTGGGGGACGCGGGCGGGGCGGAGGACGCCTTCCGGACCGCCGTCGAGTACGGCGAGCTCGCCGCGGCCAACGACCTCGCCATCCTGTTGCGGGACCAGAACCGCTTCGGCGAGGCCGTGCAGGTGCTGACCCGCGCGGCCGAGCAGGGGGACCGGCAGGCCCCGGACAACCTGACGGCGCTGCACCTGGAGGCCGGGGACCTGTCCGCGGCGATCGAGGCCGCCGAGCGCTGGGTGTCCGACGACCGGCCGGACGCGGTCGTCGCGCTCGCGGACGTGCGGGCGGCCGCCCGCCGCGACGACGAGGCGGACGCGCTCTACCGCCGGGCGGCCCACCTCGGTGCGTTGCGCGCCCACACCGCCTACGGGACGTTCCTGCTCACGTCCGTGGGCGACGTCGACGGAGCGGAACGCGAGTTCCGCGCCGCGGTGCGGCACAACGAGTCCGGCTCCTCCTACGCCCTCGCGCAGTTCCTGATCGACACCGGCCGTCCCGACGAGGCCCGCGCGCACCTGCAGGTCGGCATCGACCACGGGGACCGCAACGCCCTCGAAGCCCTCTCCGAACTGGACGGAGAGGACCTGTCGGACGACTGAGCGGAGCCCGTTAGGGTGCTCGGCCATGGAACCGGGACGGCCGCACGAGGGGCCGAGGCAGGACGAGGGGCCGGGGCGCGACGTGCGGACCTACGGCGACGAGCTCGCCGTCGTCACCGTCACCTACTCGCCCGGGGAGACCCTCGACGCGTTCCTGGACTCCGTCCCGAAGGCCACGACCCGGCCGGTGCGGGTGATCCTGGCGGACAACGGCTCGGTCGACGGCGCCCCCGAGCGCGGCGCCGAGCGCGACGGCGTGGACCTGCTCCGGATCGGCGAGAACGTCGGCTACGGCACCGCGGCCAACCGCGGGGTCGCCGAGCTGGGCGACGAGGTCGGCTGGGTCGTCGTCGCCAACCCGGACCTGGTCTTCGGGCCGGGCTCGCTGGACGAGCTGCTGGCCGTCGCCGCCCGCTGGCCGCGGGCCGGAGCGCTGGGCCCGCTGATCCGCGACGCCGACGGGCACGTCTACCCGTCGGCGCGGCTGCTGCCCTCGCTCGGCCGCGGGGCCGGGCACGCCGCGCTCGGGCGGGTGTGGCCGGACAACCCGTGGACGCGCTCCTACCGGCAGGAGGACGCCGAGCCCGTCGAGCGGACCGCGGGCTGGCTCTCGGGGTCCTGCCTGCTGTTGCGGCGCACGGCGTTCGACTCCGTCGACGGCTTCGACCCGCGCTACTTCATGTACTTCGAGGACGTCGATCTCGGCGATCGGCTGAACCGGGCGGGCTGGCGAAACGTCTACGCACCGTCGGCCGAGGTCGTCCACACGGGCGGTGCGTCCACGTCGAAGGCCGACGTGTCCGCCCGGATGCTCACCGAGCACCACCGCAGCGCCTACCGCTACCTCGCCGACCGCAACGCCGGCGTCCTGCGGGCCCCGCTGCGGGCGCTGCTGAAGGCCGGGCTCACCGCACGCGCACGATCCGCGTCACGTTGAGCGGACTCATCCTACGAGAGGACCCACTCGTGCTGGACGACGTCGAAGCCGTCGTGCTGGTCGGGGGCAAGGGCACCCGACTGCGCCCATTGACCCTGTCGGCGCCGAAACCCATGCTGCCCACCGCCGGTGTGCCGTTCCTGGCGCACCTGCTCTCGCGCATCCGCGCGGCCGGGATCCGCCGGGTCGTCCTGGGTACCTCATACCTGGCCGAGACCTTCGCGGACCACTTCGGCGACGGCGAGTCGCTGGGCCTGGACCTCACCTACGTCGTCGAGGACACCCCGCTGGGCACCGGCGGCGGGATCCGCAACGTCGCCAAGCACCTGACGGCGGAGCACGTGATGATCTTCAACGGCGATGTCCTGTGCGGGACGGACCTCCGTGCCGTCGTCAATACGCACCGCACCACGGACGCGGACGTCACGCTGCATCTCGTCCGCGTGCAGGACCCGCGCGCCTACGGCTGCGTGCCGACCGACGACGACGGACGGGTCACGGCGTTCCTGGAGAAGACCGAGGACCCGCCGACGGACCAGATCAACGCCGGCTGCTACGTCTTCCGCCGCTCCGTGATCGACTTGATCCCGGAGGGCCGCCCGGTGTCCGTGGAGCGGGACACGTTCCCGGGGCTGCTGGAGGCGGGCTCGCGGGTGTCCGGGCACGTCGACAACGCCTACTGGCGGGACATGGGCACCCCCGGGGACCTCGTGCACGGCTCGTCGGACCTGGTCCGCGGCGTGGCGCCCTCGGCGGCCCTGCCCGGGCCGACCGGGGAGCTGCTCGTCCTCGAGGGCGCGGAGATCTCCCCGGACGCCTTCGTCTTCGGCGGGACGACCGTCGGCCGCGGGGTCCGGATCGGCGCGGGTGCGCGCGTGGAGGGCTCGATGCTCTTCGACGGCGCGGTGGTCGAGCCCGGCGCGATCGTCGAGACCTCGGTGGTCGGCGCGGGCGCGACGGTCGGCGAGTCCGCGAAGGTCCGCGACACCGTGATCGGGGACCGCGCCGTGATCGGCGCGCACTGCGAGCTCAAGGGCGGCATGCGGGTCTGGCCGGACATCTCCCTGCCGCCCCACGGCGTGCGGTTCTCCCCGGACGTCTGACGCCCCCCGTGCGCGGATAACGTTGTTCGGGCGCGGCCTCCCGCGCACGAGCACCGGAGGTGGGGATGATCGAGCGGGAGTGGCTGCCGGCGTACCCGCTGGACCTCCCCGGTGTCCTGTTCCCGCTGCGCCGCGGCCGGGGCGACCCGACCTGGCGTTCCCAGCCGGACGGGCACGCCATCTGGCGCACCTCCACCACCCCGGACGGCCCGGCGACGCTCCGGCTGCACCGCCGGGGCGACGGCACGGTCGTCGCGGCGGGTTGGGGTCCCGGCGCGCAGTGGGAGCTCGACGGGCTCCCCGCGCTGCTCGGCGTGGACGACCGGCCGGAGGACTTCCGCGCCCACCACCCGCTGATCTCCGACGCGGCGCGCCGGATGCCCGGGATGCGGCTGGGCGCCACCCGCCGGGTCTGGGACCAGCTCGTCCCGGCCGTCCTGGAGCAGAAGGTCACCGGCACCGAGGCGCACCGCTCGTGGCGTGAGCTCTGCCGGCGGTTCGCGGATCCCGCGCCCGGCCCGGCCGAGCTGGTGCCGAAGGGCATGCGGGTCCCGCCCACGCCCGCGCAGATCCGGGCCGTGCCGGACTGGGAGTGGCACAAGGCCGGGGTGGACTCGGCGCGGCGCCGCGCGATCCTGGCCTGCGCTGCCGTCGCCCACCGGCTGGAGAAGGCGGTGGAGCTGCGCGGCGAGGAGGGCCGGATCCTCCTGCGCCGCATCCCCGGGATCGGGGTGTGGACCGCCGCGGAGATCGCGCAGCGGGCCTGGGGCGACCCGGACGCCGTCAGTTTCGGGGACTTCCACATCCCGACGGTCGTCGGCTGGGCGCTCGTCGGCCGTCCCCTCGACGACGCGGGCATGCTGGCCGAGCTCGCCCCCTACGTCCCGCAGCGGCACCGCGCGGTGCGCTACGTGGAGGCCTCGGGCTTCAGGCGGCCGAGATTCGGGCCACGGTTCTCCCCGCGGGACTACCGCGCCATGTGACGCGCGTAGCGTCACCTCCCGTGGCTCTCCTCGACACCCAGATCGCCGCCCTCGACGGCGGAACGCTCCCGGACCTCGGCGGCAAGGCCGTCCTCGTCGTCAACGTCGCCTCGAAGTGCGGGCTGACGCCGCAGTACACGGGCCTGGAGGAGCTGCAGGAGAAGTTCGCCGGCCGCGGCTTCACGGTCCTCGGCGTGCCCTGCAACCAGTTCGGCGGGCAGGAGCCGGGCAGCGCGGAGGAGATCGCGACCTTCTGCGCCACCTCCTACGGCGTCAGCTTCCCGATGACCGAGAAGGTCGACGTCAACGGCCCCGGCCGGCACCCGCTGTACGCCGCGCTGGCGACCACCCGGGACGCGGCGGGCGAGGCCGGGGACGTCCAGTGGAACTTCGAGAAGTTCCTCGTCGCTCCGGACGGCACCGTGGCGGCCCGCTTCCGCCCGCGCACCGAGCCCGGATCCGACGAGATCGTGTCGGCCATCACAGCGGTGCTCCCGAAATAGCGGCTGCGCGCCGGACCGTCGTCCTGCCGACGTAGCCTGGCCGCGTGAAGGTCACGGTGCTGGTCGGCGGGGTGGGTGGGGCTCGGTTCCTGCTCGGGGTGAAGGCCGCGCTCGGCCTGCCCGCGGTGGGTCCTGGGGAGTCCGGGCACGAGATCACCGCGGTGGTGAACGTCGGGGACGACATCTGGCTGCACGGGCTGCGGATCTGCCCGGACCTGGACACCTGCATGTACACCCTCGGCGGCGGGATCGACTCCGAGCGCGGCTGGGGCCGGGCGGGCGAGTCCTGGGCGGTGCGGGACGAGCTGATGGCCTACGAAGCCGACCCCACGTGGTTCGGGCTCGGGGACCGGGACGTCGCGACGCACCTCGTCCGCTCCCGGATGCTGCGCGCCGGCTACCCGCTCTCCCAGGTCACCGAGGCGCTCTGCCACCGCTGGCAGCCCGGCGTGCGGCTGCTCCCGGTGACCGACGACCGGGTGGAGACCCACGTCGTGATCGACAACCCGGATCCCGGTCCGGAGGCGCCACCGCAGATCGCGGTGCACTTCCAGGAGTGGTGGGTCCGGCACCAGGCCAAGCCCGAGGCACAGCGGTTCGCCTCCGTCGGCGCCGAGACCGCGAAGGTGCTGCCCGAGGCCGCCGCCGCGATCGCCGACGCCGACGTGGTGCTGGTCGCGCCGTCGAACCCGGTGGTCAGCATCGGGACGCTGATCCAGGTCCCCGGCGTGCCGCAGGCGCTGGTCGGGACGAAGGCGAAGATCATCGGGTTGTCGCCGATCGTCGGCGGCCGCCCGCTGCGCGGCATGGCGGACGCCTGCCTCACCGCGATCGGCGTGGAGACCAGCGCCGAGGCCGTCGGACGCCACTACGGCGGCCGGGGCGAGGGCGGCCTGCTCGACGGCTGGCTCGTCCATACCGGGGACACCGCCGAGGTCCCCGGTGCCGAGACCCGCGCCGTCCCGCTGCTGATGACCGACGTCGAGGCGACGGCCGAGATGGCGCGCGCGGCGTTCGCCCTGGCCGGGGTCACCCCTTGACGGCGATTCCCGATCACGCCGCCCCCGAGGGCCTGCAGATCCTTCCCGTCCACGGCCTGCCCGAGTTCCGTCCGGGGGACGACGTCGCGGCCGCGGTCGCCGGCGCCGCGCCCTGGCTCGCGGACGGCGACGTCGTGGTCGTCACCAGCAAGATCTTCTCCAAGGCCGAGGGGCGGCTCGTCGCCGCACCGGAGGACCCGGAGGAGCGGGACGCCCTGCGCCGGCGCCTGGTCGACCAGGAGACCGAGCGGATCCTCGCCCGCCGCGGCAAGACGCTGATCGTCGCGAGCAAGCTCGGGATCGTGCAGGCGGCCGCCGGGGTCGACGGCTCCAACGTGCGCCGGGACGAGCTCGCGCTGCTCCCCGTGGACCCGGACGGCAGCGCCGCCCGGCTGCGGGCCGAGCTGCGGGAGCGGCTCGGGGTGGACGTCGCGGTCGTCGTCACGGACACCATGGGGCGGGCGTGGCGCGTCGGCCAGACGGACGTCGCGATCGGTTCCGCGGGAATGACCGTGATCCACCGCTACGGCGGCGCGGTCGACGCCCAGGGCAACGAGCTGCTGGTCACCGAGGTGGCGCTCGCGGACGAGGTCGCCGGGGCCGCGGACCTGGTGAAGGGCAAGCTCGGGGCGATGCCGGTCGCGGTCGTGCGCGGGCTCGCCAGCCCGGACGACGGGTCCACCGCGCGGGACCTGGTCCGCCCGGTCGACGAGGACATGTTCCGGCTCGGCGCCGACGAGGCCCTGGCGCAGGGCCGCCGGGAGGCGGTCCTGATGCGCCGCAGCAGCCGTGAGTTCTCGGCCGAACCCGTCGATCCCGAAGCGCTCCGCCGGGCGGTCGGCGTGGCGCTGACGGCTCCCGCGCCGCACCACAGCACGCCGTTCCGCTTCGTGCGGCTGGCGGACCCGGCCCGGCGCACCGCCCTGCTCGACGCGCTGCGCGAGTGCTGGCGCGCGGACCTCGCCGCGGACGGCCGGCCCGCGGACGAGATCGAGCGCCGCCTCGCCCGGGGGGACCTGCTGCGGCGCGCGCCCGAGCTGCTGCTGCCCTTCCGCACCGGGGACGGCGCGCAGGAGTACCCGGACGCGGCCCGCACCGCCGCGGAGCGGGACATGTTCACCGTGGCCGGAGGCGCGGCGGTGCAGTCGTTGCTGGTCGCGCTCGCGGCCGAGGGGCTCGCGTCGTGCTGGGTCGGGTCCACGATCTTCGCGGCGGACGTCGTGCGGGCCGAGCTGGGCCTGGCCGCGGACTGGCAGCCGCTCGGCGCCGTCGCCGTCGGGATGCCGGTGGCGCCCTTGGCCCCCCGTCCGGCCGTCGACCCCGGGAGGGGGCTGGTCGAGTGGTAGCCCCGGCGGTCGCGGCGGCCGAGCTCGAGGCGTGGACGCCGGGGGACGAGCAGCAGCGCGCCTTGAAGCACGCGCTACTCGCCTACTGCGCGGCCCGACCGGACGACGCGTGCCTGCGCTCCTGCGAGCCCGGGCACCTCACCGCGTCCGCGCTCGTCCTGGACGCGGCGGGCGAGCACACCCTGCTGACCCTGCACCCGCGCGTCGGGCGGTGGATCCAGCTCGGCGGGCACTGCGAGCCCGGGGACGCGTCGCTGCGCGCGGCCGCACTGCGCGAGGCGGGGGAGGAGTCCGGCATCGCGGGGCTGGAGATCGGCGAGCACCCGCTGCACGTCGACGTCCACCCCGTCACCTGCTCGCTCGGCAGGCCGACCCGGCACCTGGACGTCCGCTACCTGGTGCGGGCCCCGGCCGGTGCGGTGCCGGTGATCAGCGAGGAGTCCGTGGACCTGGCGTGGTGGCCGCTCGACGGGCTGCCGGCGGACAGCGACACCGTGTCGACGATGGTCGCCGCGGCGCTCGCGCGCTGACGACCACGCGCCACGGCCGTCAGCGCCAGAAGAGCAGCAGGCCGTAGCCCGCGCTCGCGAGCTGCGCGTCGCCGCCGACGGCGCCGTAGAGGACCGAGCCGATCGAGAAGAACACCCGGCTGACCCCCGGCAGCCCGATGATCAGCAGGAACAGGACGATCGGGGCCCAGGGCCGGACCTTCGCGCCGAACGCCTGCGCCTGCGGCGGGAGGTAGGGCTCGAGCACCCCGTACCCGTCGAGCCCCGGCACCGGCAGGATGTTCAGCACGAAGGCGAGGACCTGGATCAGGGCCAGGCAGGACAGGCCCGCCTGCAGCCCGAAGGGCATCGACACGAACGCGACGGCCACCGTGAGGACCGCGCCGAGCACCAGGTTCGTGGCCGGGCCCGCCAGCGACACCAGGCTGCGGCCGAGCCGGGACCGCAGGAGCCCGTGGTTGATCCAGACCGCGCCGCCCGGCAGCGGGATGCCGCCCAGCAGCAGGAACACGATCGGCAGCACGAAGGACCAGCCGACGTCGCTGTAGCGGCGGATGTCGAGGGTCAGGTAGCCCTTGTGCCGGACGGTCCAGTCCCCGTTACGCAGAGCGGCGTAGGCGTGGCCGAACTCGTGGAGGCAGAGTGAGACCGCCCACCCCCCGAGGACCAGCAGGACCACCCCCGCGGTCATGAGCGTGGTGGATCCCGTCTCGGCGAGGGCGGTGGTTCCGAAGGCGGCCAGCACCCCTCCGATCACGGCGATCACGATCAGGAGGAGGAACCAGGGACTTATCCGGGAGGACACGCGACGCACTGTGCCAGTGTGCCGAACGGGGGACCAATGGGGTGGATCCCGTCACCCGGATGGCAGCCCCGGGTTGCGTGCCATTGAACCTCAGCGCTGTACTTACGCCGGTGTCATTCGCCGGGCGCGGGGAAGGGGGGCGGGTGAACGAGTTCACGGACACTCTGTTTGCAAGGACGAACACCGGCATCGAGACGACCATGGTCGGAGGTGTCCCCGTCGGGGACGTCGCTGGGGGCGGCAGCAGCCTCCGACTGGTCGACATGCTCGACGGGCAGGATGCCGCCGACGAGCAGGACTGGCAGGAACGCGCGCTGTGCGCGCAGACGGACCCGGAGGCGTTCTTCCCCGAGAAGGGCGGCTCCACGCGCGAGGCCAAGCGCATCTGCTCCGGTTGCGAGGTCCGGGCCGAGTGCCTGGAGTACGCCCTCGCGCAGGACGAGCGTTTCGGCATCTGGGGTGGGCTCTCCGAGCGGGAGCGCCGCCGGCTGCGCCGGGGCGGATCGGAGCTGCTCGCCGGCACCGAGATCGTCGCCGGCTCGGAACACCTGGCCATCTAGAAGCTCCGGATCATCTCGCCCCGAACCGGGTGCCGCCGGTCGGGACGGTCGCCGCACCCTGATCGCGTCGTGGCTCCACGACGCGGATCTTGCCGCCGGCCGACCGCGTCGTGGCTCGACGACGCGGATTTCGCCGGCGGCTACTCCGAGCCGTCCTCGATCGCGTCCGGTTCGATGTTGAGGTACTCCGCCACCTGCTCGACGAGAACCTCGTGCAGCAGGTCCGCGAGGTCCGCCCCGCCCTTCGCCCGCGACTCCAGCGGCCGGCGGTAGAGCACGATCCGGGCCCGCGACGGCAGGCCGTCGGGGTCCACCCCCGCCGGGACGAGCTGGGCCAGCGGCACACCCGCGTCCGCGAGGACGCCCGTCTCCCACGTGACGTCGTCCGGGGAGGTGTGGACCACCTCGGGCACGTCGTCGACGGCGAGGTCCAGATCCACGAGCTCCGCGCTCCAGCGCAGCTCGATCGGCTCGAGGGCCTCGAGCACCAGCGCGTCGAACTTCTCGGCGCGGCTGCGGAAGGCCGGCGTGTGCACCGGATAGAGCAACCCGCGCAGCCCCCGGCCCCGCCGGTCCCGCCTGCGGGGTGAGCGGCGCAGCGTGCGGCGCGCGGTGGTCACCCGTCGAATATACGACCCGCGCGGCGGCCCGGGGCGTCCCGTCCGCCCGTCGGGCACGGTCCGAAGCGGATCGCCACACGCCACCGGGGTGATCACGGAGCGGAACCGGGCGGTCACCGGACGTCCCACGCGAAGCGGGCGCGCGTCGCAGCGAGGCGTCGGGGAGGACAGGCGCTATCGTCACCGACGTGCTGAGTGTGCGGAGGTGTTCGCGGACCGGGTGCACCGAGCTCGCGGTGGCCACGCTCACCTACGTCTACGCCGACTCCACGGCGGTCGTGGGGCCGCTGGCCACACAGGCCGAACCCCATTCCTACGACCTGTGCACGGCGCACGCCCACCGGCTCACCGCGCCGCGCGGCTGGGAGGTCGTCCGGTTCGAGGGCGAGTTCGCCGCGCCGCAGCTCGAGGGGGACGACCTCACCGCGCTCGCCGAGGCCGTCCGGGAGGCCGGTCGGGTGGACCGCGTCGTCGAGGCCGCCGGGCCCGTGCCCGGCACCGGGCGGCGCGGGCACCTGCGGGTGCTCCCGGCGCCCGGCGAGGACTGAACCGCACCCGCCCGGTCCCGTCGCCGCGAGTCCTCGGCCTCCTCCCGCTAGGGTCTGGCCCGTGCCCGATCACCCCGCGCAGCCCGATCTCTCGGCCGTCATCAAGGCCTATGACGTCCGTGGCGTCGTCGGCGAGCAGGTCGACGACGCGCTCGTCAGTGCGGTCGGCGCCGCGCTCGCCCGCATGCTGAAGGACGAGGACCCGGCCACGGGCGTGGTCGTCGTCGGGTACGACATGCGGGACTCCTCGCCCGGCCTCGCGACCGCGTTCGCCGAGGGGGTCACCGGCCAGGGCCTCGACGTCGTGAACATCGGCCTGGCCAGCACGGACATGCTCTACTTCGCCGCCGGCACGCTGGACGTGCCGGGCGCGATGTTCACCGCGAGCCACAACCCGGCGAAGTACAACGGCATCAAGCTCTGCCGGGCCGGCGCCATGCCGATCGGCCAGGACACCGGCCTCGTCACGATCCGCGAGGCCGTCGAGCGGGGCGTTCCCGGGGGCCCGGGCGGGGGCAGCGTCCGGGAGCAGCCGATGCTCGGCGACTACGCCGCCTACCTGCGCGCCCTGGTGGACCTGCGGGAGATCCGGCCGCTGAGGGTCGTCGTGGACGCGGGCAACGGCATGGGCGGGTTCACCGTCCCGGAGGTGCTGCGCGGCCTCCCGCTGGACGTCGTGCCGCTCTACTTCGAGCTCGACGGCACCTTCCCGAACCACGAGGCGAACCCGCTCGACCCGGCGAACCTGGTGGACCTGCAGAAGGCCGTGATCGAGGAGCGGGCCGACCTCGGCCTGGCCTTCGACGGGGACGCGGACCGCTGCTTCGTCGTCGACGAGCGGGGCGCGCCGGTCAGCCCGAGCGCCATCACCGGCCTGGTCGCGGTCCGCGAGCTGGCGAAGTCCCCGGGCAGCCCGATCATCCACAACCTGATCACGTCCAAGGCCGTCCCCGAGATCGTGCGCGAGCACGGCGGCGAGCCCGTGCGCACCCGCGTCGGGCACTCGTTCATCAAGCAGAAGATGGCCGAGACCGGTGCGGTCTTCGGCGGCGAGCACTCCGCGCACTACTACTTCCGGGACTTCTGGAAGGCGGACTCCGGCATGCTCGCGGCCCTGCACGTGCTGGCCGCGCTCGGCGAGCAGCCGGACCCGCTCTCCGGGCTGATGGCCGAGTTCGAGCGCTACAGCGCCAGCGGCGAGGTGAACTCGACGGTCGTGGACCAGGCGGGCCGGGTCGCCGCGATCAAGGAGATCTACGGCGGGCGCGAGGGCGTCGAGCTCGACGAGCTCGACGGCCTCACCGTCGCGCTGCCGGACGGCTCGTGGTTCAACCTGCGGGCCTCCAACACCGAGCCGCTGCTGCGGCTCAACGTGGAGGCGGCCGACCCCGCCGCCGTCGCGGCGCTGCGGGACGAGGTGCTGGCGGTCGTTCGCGCCTGACCGGCCGCGCCGGACCGGGCGACCGCCACGGTGCGTATCAGCACCTGCGGGGCCGGGATAGCCCGGACGGCCCCGGCGCGCCGGGGAAGACCCTGGCAGCATCGAGTGAGAAGGATGACGAGGAGGACCGTGGCCGTACAACTCGACCCCCAGCTGCTGGAGATCCTGGCGTGCCCGTCGGACGACCATGCGCCGCTGCGCGCCGGCACCCCCGGCGACCCCGGTGCGGACGTCCTGACCTGTACGTCGTGCGGTCGCCGGTTCCCGGTGGTCGACGGCATCCCGGTGCTGCTGCTCGACGAGGCCCTCCCGCCCGAGCCGGGCGTCCCCGCGGCGCCGGACGCGGCGGCCGAGGGGGGCGGGTGAGCAGGGTGCTCGACGACACCGTCCTGGCCGATCCGGCGGCCCTCGCGGCGGTGGACACCACCGGCGTGCTGCGCTCCGCCGCGACCGCCGGTGCGCAGGTCCGCTCCGCGGCGCACACCGCCGCGGAGGCGGGTGTCCCCTCGCTGGAGGGCGCCCGTCCGCGGGCGCTGGTGTTCCTGCGCCGCCCCGGAACCTCGGGCGCGGCCGCGGAGCTGCTGACGGCGCTGCTCGGGCCGCAGTGCCCGGTCCCGATCGTCGTCGCGGACACCGCGCCGAGCTGGGTCGGGGCGCTCGACGTGCTCGTCGCGCACTCGGCGGACGCCACGGACATGGAGCTGGCGGAGTCGGTGGGCCGGGCGGTGTCCCGGGGAGCCGAGGTCGTGCTTTCCGTACCGACGGACGGTCCGGTGGCCTCCGCCGGGGCCGGCCGAGCCCGGCTGCTCGAGCCGCGGATCCCGGTGCCGCCCGCGCTGGACCTGCCGCGCGCCCTCGCGGTCGGGCTCACCGTCGTCGCCGCACTGGGGCTGTTCGCCGTCGAGCCGGGGCTGGACGCGCTGGCGGACGCCTTGGACGCCGAGGCCGAGCGCAACCAGCCCGGCCACGAGCCGTTCATGAACCCGGCGAAGTCCCTCGCCCTGCGCCTCGCGGAGCACACCCCGCTGCTCTGGGGCACGGACCCCGCGGCCACCGCCGTCGCCGGGCACGCGGCCACCGCCCTCGCCACGCACGCGGGGGTCGTCGCGCACAGCGCGGCCGTCGCCCAGGCCGCCACCGCCATCGGCCTTGCCCGCGCGCTGGCCCTCGCCGCGCGCGGCGCGGACGTCTTCCGGGACCCCTTCGAGGACCCGGTGGACGGCGCGGACGCTCCTCCGCCGCGGCTCGTGCTGCTCGCCACCGGCGAGGAGGACCCGGAGCAGGTCGCCATGCGCCTGACGGGCCGCACGTGGCCCGCGGACCTCGCGCACCCGGTGGAGGAGATCGCCCGCGGCACGCCGCACGCCGCGCTGCTGCGCGCCGCGCTGCTCGCCGCCCGCGCGGACACCGCCGCGATCTACCTGGGCCTGGCCACCCGGACGATCGAACCCGCCTGACGCCGCTCCCCGGCCCCGCGCCCGACCATGATCCGCTACGACGAGGACTACCCGTGGAGTTGCTGGACAACCCGGTGCGGCCGTACGCCTGGGGATCGCGGACCGTGATCGCCGGCCTGCTCGGCCGGCCCGTGCCGTCCCCCACCCTCAGGCGGAGATGTGGCTCGGCGCGCACCCCGCGGACCCGTCGCGGATCGTGCGTCCGGACGGCGAGCGGACCTCGCTCCTCGACGCGCTGACCGCCGACCCCGGGCACCTGCTCGGGGACGCGCGGCGCAGCCGCTGGCATGACACGCTGCCGTTCCTGCTCAAGGTCCTCGCGGCGGACGAGCCGCTGTCCCTGCAGGCGCATCCGAGCCTGGAGCAGGCCACCTACGGGTTCGAGCGGGAGAACGCCGCCGGCATCCCCGTCGACGCCCCGGACCGCAACTACCGGGACCCGAACCACAAGCCCGAGCTGATCTGCGCGCTCACCGAGTTCCACGCGCTCGTCGGGTTCCGGGAGCCGGTGGAGACGATCGCGTTGCTCCGCGCCCTGGACGTCCCGCAGCTCGCCGCCCACGTCGAGCTGCTCGCGGGCCAGCCCTGCCCCGACGGCCTGCGGGCCCTGTTCACCACCTGGATCACGCTGCCGCAGAGCATGTTGGACGAGCTGGTGCCCGCCCTGCAGGAGGCCGCGGTCCGGCTCGTCGCGGCCGGCGGGGACTTCCAGACGGAGGCCCGCACCGCGCTCGACCTGTCCGAGCGCTACCCCGGTGACGCCGGCGTCCTCGCGGCGCTGCTGCTCAACCGCACCACGTTGCAGCCCGGTGAGGCCCTCTACCTGCCCGCCGGGAACCTGCACGCGTACCTGTCCGGCGCCGGTGTCGAGATCATGGCGAACTCGGACAACGTGCTGCGCGGCGGCCTCACGCCGAAGCACGTGGACGTGCCGGAGCTGCTGCGGGTCCTGGACTTCACCGCGGCCCCGCCGCCGGTGATCGACGGGCACCCGGAGGCCGGCTGGAACTCCTACGACACGCCCGCCGCGGAGTTCCGGCTGCGTCGCTGGAAGGCCACGGAGGAGGACGCGAAGGTCGCGGTGCCGGACGGCGGCCCGCGGATCCTGCTGTGCACCGCCGGGTCGGCGTTCGTGCGTGGGGGAGACCGCGTGGTCGAGCTGGCGAAGGGCGGGGCGCTCTTCCTGGGGGCGGCGGACACGGCGACCGAGGTGGAGAGCGCGGCCGCCGGCACGCAGCTGTTCCTGGCCAGCGACGGTCTGTAGGGCGCCGCCGACTACGCTTTGCCCGGTTCCGATTCTCAGACGTCGAAGAACACGGGGGGACACGCATGTCGGCGAGCGGTGGGACGAGGGCGATCATCGCCGCGCTGGCGGCGAACGCGGGGATCGCGGTGGCGAAGTTCGTCGGCTTCCTGGTGACCGGGTCGTCGTCGATGCTCGCGGAGGCCGTGCACTCCGTCGCGGACACCGCCAACCAGGGCCTGCTGCTGATCGGCGGCAAGCGTGCGGCCCGCGCCGCGACCCCCGAGCACCCCTTCGGCTACGGCCGGGACCGCTACTTCTACTCGTTCATCGTCGCCCTGATGCTGTTCACCCTCGGCTCGGTGTTCGCGATCTACGAGGGCATCCACAAGATCGAGCACCCCGAGCCGCTGACCTCGCCGCTGGTCGCGGTGATCATCCTGGTGGTCGCGATCGCGCTGGAGAGCTACTCGTTCCGCACGGCCGTGCACGAGTCCCGGCCGCTCAAGGGGAACGGCAGCTGGTGGCAGTTCATCCGCCAGGCGAAGGTCCCGGAGCTGCCCGTCGTGCTGCTGGAGGACACCGGCGCGCTGATCGGTCTGGTGTTCGCGCTGGCCGGCGTCGGGCTGTCCGTGCTCACCGGGGAGCCGGTCTGGGACGGGATCGGCACGCTCTGCATCGGCGCCCTGCTCGGCGTCATCGCGATCATCCTGATCGTCGAGATGAAGAGCCTGCTGATCGGCGAGGGCGCGACCCCGCCGGTGCTCTCCACGATCGTGCGCAAGCTCGAGGAGGGCGAGCACGTCGAGCGGGTCATCCACGTCAAGACCCAGTACCTCGGCCCGGAGGAGCTGCTGGTCGCGGCGAAGATCGCCCTCGCCCCGGGGCTGCCGGTGGAGGCCGTCGCCAGGACGATCGACGAGGCGGAGGCCCGGGTCCGGGAGGCCGTCCCGGACGCGCGCGTGATCTATCTGGAGCCGGACCTCGACCGCTCCCGGATCGCCTCCTAGAACCGGCCCCGCGGGCGGACGTGGTCGAAGATCAGGCTCGTCTGGGTGTTCGCGACGTCCGCCAGCCCGTTGAGGGCCACCACGAGGTCCCGCAGCGCGGGTGAGTCCGCCGTCGCGACGTGCAGCAGGTAGTCGTCGACGCCGGCGAGGAAGTACACGTCGCGGACCTCGGCCATCGCGGTGACCTGCTCCTCGAACTCCTTCATCCGCTGCCGGGCGTCGCTCTGCAGCCGCACGGAGATCATGGCCTGCAGCGGCCGGCCCGTCGCGGCGGGATCGACGTCGGCGTGGAAGCCGCGGATGACCCCGCGCTCCCGCAGCGCCCGGACCCGGCCCAGGCACGTCGACGGCGCGACGCCCACCTTGTCGGCGAGCGCGTTGTTCGGGATCCGGGCGTCCCCTTCGAGGTGGGTGAGGATCGCGCGGTCCACCTCGTCCAGCGGGACCCGCACATCCTGCGGCTGCGGGGCCGGTGGAGCGCTTGCGTTCGTGGATCGTTCGGCCATCGCGCCACGGTACAGAATCTTCTTCGTGCTTGTTGCGGTCGAGCAGCGCCTTCTTCATCGTTGTCCGGGTCAGGCACACCGGACCAAGGGCAGGAGCAGTCATGCGGGTCGCCATTCCGCGCGAGGTCAAGGACAACGAGTTCCGGGTGGCCGTCACGCCCGCGGGCGTGCACGAGCTGGTCCGCCGCGGACACGAGGTGATCGTCCAGCAGGGCGCCGGGCTCGGGTCGTCGATCACCGACGCGGAGTACAAGGACGCCGGCGCGCAGGTCCTGGCCGAGGCGGCCGCGGTGTGGGCGAGCGGCGAGCTGCTGCTCAAGGTCAAGGAGCCGGTGCCGAGCGAGTACGGCCACCTGCGCGCCGACCTGACGCTGTTCACCTACCTGCACCTCGCGGCCTCGCGGTCCTGCACGGACGCGCTGCGCAACGCCGGCACCACCTCGATCGCCTACGAGACCGTCCGCACCGCCGACGGCCGGCTCCCGCTGCTCGCGCCGATGAGCGAGGTCGCGGGCCGGCTCGCGCCGCAGGTCGGCGCCTACCACCTGATGAGCGCCGCGGGCGGCCGCGGTGTCCTGATGGGCGGCGTGCCCGGCGCCACGCGGGCGCACGTCGTCGTCATCGGGGCGGGGGTCTCCGGGGCCAACGCCGTCGCCGTCGCCGTCGGGATGGGCGCGCGGGTCACCGTGCTGGACCTGAGCATCGACAAGCTCCGCGAGCTCGACGACCGCTACGCCGGCCGGGTCGAGACCGTCTACTCCACCGCGTACGCCCTGGAGAAGGCCGTCCTCGGGGCGGACCTGGTGATCGGGGCGGTGCTGGTGCCCGGCGCCAAGGCCCCGACCCTGGTCTCGAACGACCTGGTGTCCCGGATGAAGCCGGGCGCGGTGCTCGTCGACATCGCCGTGGACCAGGGCGGCTGCTTCGCCGACACGAAGCCGACCACCCACGCCGACCCGACCTTCCGGGTCCACGACACGGTCTTCTACTGCGTGGCGAACATGCCCGGCGCGGTCCCGAACACCTCCACCCACGCGCTCACCAACGCGACGCTCCCGTACGTGCTGAGGCTCGCCGACCACGGCTGGCAGGACGCCCTCACCGCGGACCCGGCGCTCGCGGCCGGCCTGTCCACCCACGCCGGCTCGCTGACCTCCCGCGAGGTCGCGGAGGCCCACGGCCTGTCCCACGTGAGCACCGCGGACCTGCTGGACTGAGCCGGGTCGCCGGGAGCGGGCCAGCGGTGGCAGCGCTCCCGGTCGGGGCAATACGGTTCCGGAATGGTCGGTAGGACGGGCGGGATGTGGCGGACCAAGTCCGTCGAGCAATCCATTCAGGACACGGATGAGCCGGACACCAAGCTGCGCCGGGACCTCGGCACCTGGGATCTGATCGTCTTCGGGGTCGCGGTCGTGGTGGGCGCGGGGATCTTCACCCTCGCCGCCAGCACCGCGGGGGACCGCGCGGGACCCTCGATCTCGCTCGCGTTCGTGCTCGCCGCGATCGCCTGCGGGCTCGCCGCGCTCTGCTACGCCGAGTTCGCGTCGACGGTCCCGGTGGCCGGCAGCGCCTACACCTTCTCCTACGCCACGTTCGGCGAGTTCATCGCCTGGATCATCGGCTGGGACCTCGTGCTGGAGTTCGCCGTCGGCGCCGCGGTGGTGTCCAAGGGCTGGTCGGAGTACCTGCACACGGTGCTCGCGCTGGTCGGGATCGACATCCCCACGTCGTTCTCCCTCGGCGGCTTCTTCTCCTTCGACTGGGGGGCCCTGCTGCTGGTCGCGGTGCTGGCGACGCTGCTGGCGCTGGGCACCAAGCTCTCCAGCCGGGTCAGCATGGTCTTCACGGCGATCAAGGTCGCCATCGTGCTGCTCGTGATCATCGTCGGCATCGGATACGTGAAGGCGGAGAACTACTCGCCGTTCATCCCGCCGGCGGCGCCGGCGCAGCCTGGTGACACGGGACTGCAGCAGTCCCTGCTCTCGCTCCTCGGCGGTGGGAGCAGCAGCGTCTTCGGCATCTACGGGCTGCTCGCCGCGGCGTCGCTGGTGTTCTTCGCGTTCATCGGGTTCGACGTCGTCGCGACGACCGCGGAGGAGACGAAGGACCCGCAGCGGTCCCTGCCCCGGGGCATCTTCGGCTCGCTGGCGATCGTCACGGTCCTCTACGTGGCCGTCGCGCTCGTGCTCACCGGGATGGTCAGCTACACCGCGCTGGCCACGCAGCCGGACGGAACGCGCGCCACGCTGGCGACGGCGTTCGCCTCGCTCGGCGTGACGTGGGCAGCCGCGGTGATCGCGGTCGGCGCGCTGGTGGGCCTGACCACGGTCGTCATGGTGCTCCTGCTCGGCCAGATCCGGGTGCTGTTCGCGATGTCCCGGGACGGCCTGCTCCCCGGCGCGCTGGCCAGGACCGGGACGCGCGGCACTCCGGTGCGCGCGACCCAGCTCGTCGGCGTGGTCGTCGCGCTCGTCGCCACGTTCTTCCCGGCGGGGACACTGGAGGAGATGGTCAACATCGGCACGCTGTTCGCGTTCGTGCTGGTCTCCGTCGGCGTGGTGATCCTGCGCCGCACCCGGCCCGATCTGCCGCGCTCGTTCCGCACGCCGCTGGTGCCGCTCGTGCCGATCCTGTCCGTGCTCGCGTGCGCGTGGCTGATGCTGAACCTGACCGTCGAGACGTGGCTGCGGTTTCTCGTCTGGATGGCCGTCGGCTTCGTCGTCTACTTCACGTACGGTCGGTCGCACTCGAAGCTCGGACGGCGGGAAGAGGCGGAGAAGGCCTCCGCGTGAGGGTTCCGCAACACCGGCGTCACACGCCGCCGTTCTGGTGACCCGCACGATCTTCGGATGAAACGCTTCGGACATCGCCGCTCGCTTGACTGGTTCCGGTCAGTACAGGACACCGGGATCGGGAGCGGGAGCCGTGGCGAACAACGTGCGCAGCATCGGGAACCGGCCGTCGGCGGCGACGCTCGACGGGTCGCACCACGGGGTGGTCGTCATCGGGGGCGGGCAGGCCGGCCTGTCGATGAGCTGGTGGCTCGCTGAGCGCGGGATCGACCACGTCGTGCTCGAGTCGAAGACGGCCGGGCACGAGTGGCGGGACCGCCGCTGGGACAGCTTCTGCCTGGTGACGCCGAACTGGCAGTGCCGGCTCCCCGGCTTCCCGTACCCGGGTGACGACCCGGACGGTTTCATGGTCCGCGACGAGATCGAGGACTATCTGGCCGCGTTCGTCGAGTCCTTCCGGCCGCCGCTGGTCGAGGGCGTCCGGGCCACCCGGCTGCGCAGCGCGGACGGTGCGTTCGAGATCCGGACGAACGGGGCCGACGGGTCGGGGGCAACGCTGCGCGCAGACCAGGTCGTCGTCGCCACCGGGCCCTACCAGATCCCGCGCACACCGCGGATGGCCGAGCGGCTCCCGGAGCGGATCGCGCAGCTGCACAGCTCCGAGTACCGCAACCCGGACCAGCTGCCCGAGGGCGCCGTCCTCGTCGTCGGCACCGGGCAGTCCGGCTGCCAGATCGCCGAGGACCTGCACCTCGCCGGCCGCACCGTCCACCTCGCGACCGGGACGGCGCCGCGCGTCGCCCGGTTCTACCGGGGCCGGGACTGCGTGGCCTGGCTGCACGAGATGGGCACCTACACCAAGGGCGTCGACGAGTTCGCCGACGCCGACGCCGTCCGCTTCAGGACCAACCACTACGTCACCGGCCGCGACGGCGGGCGGGACATCGACCTGCGGAGGTTCGCGCTCGAGGGCATGGTCCTGCACGGGCGGCTCACCGGGATCGCGCACGGCATGGCGCGCTTCGGCCCGGACCTGCGGGCGAACCTCGACGGCGCGGACGCCGTCGCCGAGGGCATCAAGGACGCCATCGACGCCTACATCGCCGACCGCGGCATCGACGCCCCGGCCGAGGAGCGCCGGCCGCCGGTGTGGGAGCCCGGCCCGGAGGCCGAGGACCCCGCCGAGATCGACCTGGCCGGCGCCGGGATCACCGGCGTCGTCTGGGCCACCGGCTTCGGCCGGGACCACCGCTGGATCGAGCTTCCCGATCTTCGACGGCCGGGGGTACCCCACGCACGCCCGCGGCGTCACCAGCCAGCCGGGGCTCTACTTCCTCGGCCTGCCCTGGCAGCACACCTGGGGTTCCGGCCGGTTCTCCGGCGTCGCGGACGACGCGGAGCACCTCGTCGGACAGATCGAGCGGGTGCGCCGCGCGGGCGACACCACGGTGGCCGACGGCCTGCACTGGCTCGCCGGCACGCCGTCCAGCACGTTCCCGGAGGCGCAGCACGCCGACGAGGACTGGATCGCGCCGCGCACCGTCGCGTAGCTGCCGTCTACCCAGCCCACCCCGAACCACCCGGTTCCCCACCCTGGGGCCGGTGCTCCACCTGCCGTTTTCAACCGAAAGGAACGACGGACATGGCCGACCTGACCGATCTCGAGAAGCAGAGCCTCGAGGAGATCGCGCACCCTTCGATGCCCGAGGGGTCGTCGATCTACGGCGGCACCAAGGTGTTCCCGGACTACCAGGCCGAGAACGGCGAGACCTACTTCACGCTGGTGCACGGCATCGCGCACGAGTCGTCCGTCAGCTTCGTCGCGATCCTGCAGGCCACCCGCGCGCTGCGGAAGGGCTTCGAGTCCGCGATCTACTTCTACGGGCCGGGCTCGCTGAACTGCCTCGCCACCCGGGGGTTCCCGACCACGGGCAACTCCGCGTTCCCCGGCGAGCACAACATCAACAACTCCCTGAAGACCTACATCCAGGAGGGCGGCAAGGTCTACTGCTGCCGCTTCGGGCTCTCGCTGCACGGTGCCCGGGAGGAGGACCTGATCGAGGGCGTCATCCCGACGCACCCCCTCGACGTCCAGGACGCCCTGATCCACTACGCCCGCAAGGGCGCGATCATCAACTCCACCTACCAGCTCTGAGCTGCAGCTCCGCCGCTCGTTCGCGGTGATCCTCGCTCCGGCGACGATCACCGCGCACGAGCACCGAGCGCGAAAGGGGACACATGAGCACGCTGCGGATGGCGGCGGTGTCGGCGCCCTTCGGCCGGGACCTCGAGGAGGACTTCGCGCGGATCGGCGCCCTGATCGAGCAGGCCCGGGGCGACGGCGTCGGGTTGCTCGTGCTGCCCGAGGCCTGCCTCGGCGGGTACCTCACGGACCTCGACGGTGCGGCCGAGCTGCCGCCCGCGTTCCGCGTCGGCGGACCGGAGATCGCTCGCCTGGCCGGGCTGGCGGGGGACATGGTCGTCTGTGCGGGCTTCTGCGAGACCGCCGGCGCGAAGACCTACAACAGCGCCGTCTGCGTGACCGGGGACGGCGTGCTCGGCGTCCACCGCAAGGTGCACCAGCCGCTGCGCGAGGACGCCTCCTACGCCGCCGGGGACCGGTTCACCGCGTTCGACACCCCGGTCGGCCGGATCGGCATGCAGATCTGCTTCGACAAGGCCTTCCCCGAAGCGGCGCGGGCCCAGGCGCTCGACGGGGCGAAGATCGTCTGCTCGCTGTCCGCCTGGCCGACGAGCGCGACCAACCGGCACCCGGACCCGGCGCAGGACCGCTGGACCCGCCGGATGGACCTGTTCGACCGGGCCCGTGCCCTGGACAACCAGCTGGTCTGGGTGGCGTCGAACCAGTTCGGCGCCTTCGGGGCCATGCGGTTCGCCGCCAGCGCGAAGGTGGTGGACCCGGGCGGCGAGATCGTCGCCTGGACGGAGCAGCGCGAGGGGCTGGCCGTCGCGGAGTTCGACGTCGACGCCGTCGTGGACGCCGCGCGCGGGGGGATGGACTTCCTCCGCGACCGCCGCCCGGACACGTACCCTGCTACGGGCGGCACGCCGTACGTCGCGGCGTAGCGGGCCGGAGGACTCGGGTGGGGTCGATCAGGATCGGGGCGGTCGCGGCGGCGTTCGGCCGCGACGTCGAGGCCGCGCTCGCACGCGTCGCGACCCTGATCGAACACGCCCGTCGCTCCGGCGTGGACCTCCTCGTGCTGCCGGACGCGGCGCTCGGCGGCTACATCCCGGAGTTCGCGGACCCGGACCCCGCCGAGCTGCCGCCGGCGCTGGACCGGGACGGCCCCGAGCTGCGCAAGGTCGCCGAGATGGCCGGGGAGATGGTCGTCTGCATCGGGTTCCGGGAGGCCGCGGAGACCGGGCCGTACAACACCGCGGCCTGCGTCTGCGGGGACGGGCTGCTCGGCCTGCACCGCAAGGTCCACCAGCCCGCCGGCGAGGACCGCGTCTACGCGGCGGGCGGCGTGTTCGGCGCATTCGACACCCCCGTCGGCCGGCTGGGCATGCTCGTCGACTACGACAAGACCTTCCCCGAGTCCGCCCGCACCCTGGCCCTCGACGGCGCCGAGGTCGTCGCCTGCCTCTCCGCCTGGCCGACGAGCATCACCAACCGCGCCCCGCGGATGGCGCAGGACCGCCAGTCCCGCCTCTTCGACCTCTACGACCGCTCGCGCGCCGCGGAGAACCAGGTCGTCCTGGTGTCGTCGAACCAGACCGGGACGATCGGCAGGATGCGGTTCCTCGGGCAGGCCAAGGTCGTCGGCCCGGACGGCGAGATCCTGGCTCGGACCTGGGCCAAAGCGGGCATCGCCGTGGCCGAGGTCGACGTCGAGAAGCCGCTCGGCGCCGTCCGGAAGGTGCTCTCGCACCTCACCGAACGGCGACCCGAGACCTACCGCTGACCGCTACGACGGCAGCGAGTAGCCCGCGAACTTGTCCCGCAGGGTCTTCTTCGAGAACTTGCCGACGCTCGTCTTCGGCACCTCGTCGATGAACTCCACCGCGTCCGGCAGCCACCACTTCGCGACCCGCGGCGTCAGGAACTCGATCAGCTCGTCCGGCGTCAGGCTCTGCCCGGGTCGCACGACGACACAGGCCATCGGCCGCTCCACCCACTTCTCGTGCGGGATCGCGATCACCGCCGCCTCGGCGACGGCCGGGTGCGCCATGATCTCGTTCTCCAGCTCCACCGAGCTGATCCACTCGCCACCGGACTTGACCAGGTCCTTCGTCCGGTCGACCAGCTTCACCGAGCCGTACGGGTCGACGACGGCGACGTCCCCGGTCCGCAGCCAGCCGTCCTCGGTGAACTGGGCGCCGCCGCCCTCGCCCCGGTAGTACTCCTTCGCGATCCATGGGCCCGCGGCCTGCAGCTCGCCGCTGGTGGCGTCGTCCCAGGGCAGCTCCTCGCCGGTCCCGGGGTCGGCGATCCGCAGCTCGACGAGCGGCGCGGCCACCCCCTGCCGGGCCCGCAGGTCCGCGCGCTGGTCCTCGGTGAGCGCGTCGGTGCGGCCGGCCAGGACGCCGAGCGTCGCGATCGGGGAGGTCTCGGTCATGCCCCAGGCCTGCAGCATCGGCATGCCGACCTTCTCCTTCCAGGCCTCGGAGAGCGAGCGCGGCACCGCGGAGCCGCCGCACAGGACGGTCCGCAACGCACCGAGGTCCTGGCCGTCGACGAGCGGGAGCACGCCCATCCAGATCGTCGGCACGCCGCCGGTGACGGTGACCCGGTGCCGGGCGAGCAGGTCCAGGATCGCGGAGGGCGTCATGTTCGGGCCGGGGAAGACGATGTCCGTGCCGGCGAGCAGGCAGCCGTAGGGCAGGCCCCAGGCGTTGGCGTGGAACATCGGGACGACGGGCAGCACGACGTCGCGCTCACGCAGCCCCGGCCCGTCGGAGACCAGCGTGATCAGCGAGTGCAGCGTCGCCGAGCGGTGGCTGTAGACCACGCCCTTCGGGTTGCCCGTGGTGCCGGACGTGTAGCACATCGCGGCGGCCGCGTTCTCGTCCTCGACGACGAACCGGCCCCGGTACGGCTCGGCCGCGGCGAGCAGCTCCTCGTAGTCCGCGATCCGCGGGTCGTCGGGGATCTCGACGTCCGCGCCGTCGTCGATCACGACGTAGCGCCGCACGGTCTCGAGCTTGTCCACCAGCGGCCAGAGCAGCGGGAGCAGCGAGCGGTCGACGAAGACGATCTCGTCCTCGGCGTGGTTCGCGATGTAGACGAGCTGTTCGGGGAAGAGCCGGATGTTCAACGTGTGCAGGACCCGGCCGGTGCACGGCGCGGCGAGGTAGAGCTCGAGGTGGCGGTCGGTGTTCCAGCAGAACGTGCCGACCCGCGCGTCGGCGGAGACGCCCAGGGTGTCCAGCACCGTCGCGAGCCGGCGGACCCGGACCGCCCAGTCGGCCACCGGGGTGACCCGCTCGCCCGCGGGGCTCGCCGTCACGATCTTCTTGTGGCCGAAGAGCTGCTCGGCGCGGTGGAAGACGTGGGTGAGGGACAGCGGTCTGTCCTGCATGAGTCCGTGCATCGATGCTCCCGGCTCTGTGGTGTCGATCACCAGACGGTACCGGTCGGACGAAGGGGCTGGAAGGCACGCGGAACGCAGCCGCTCGAGCACCCTCCGCGACCGGCCACCGGACCGGGGGACACGTTTCGCGGCCGTCGCGGGCGTCGTCGCCGGTACGCTCGGGTCTCATGACGGGTGCCGGACCACGGGTCGGCGCGGGGACCGGGTCCATCTGCCTCGACGTGGGATCGACCTGGACGAAGGCCGTCCTGGTGAGACCGGACGGCGGCCTCGCCGGGTTCGCCGAGCACCCCACCACGTCCGCGGACGTCCTGACCGGTGTCGACGCCGCCGTCCGCGCGGTCGGCGCGGCGCGCTCGCCGGACCAGCGGGCGGACCCGGAGCTGCTGGCCTGCTCGTCCGTCGGCGGGGGGTTGCGGCTCGCCGTCGTCGGCGCGGAGCGGCTCACCGCCACCGAGGCCGGCTACCGGGCCGCCCGGTCCGCGGGGTCCCGGGTCGTGCACGTCCACTCCGGCCCGCTCGAACCGCAGGACGTCCGCTTGCTGCGCAGCAGCCGTCCCGGCGCGGTGCTGCTCACCGGCGGCGCGGACGGGGACGATCCCTCGCTGCTGCTGCACAACGCGGGCAAGCTCGCGCGCGCCCGGATCCGCTACCCGATCGTGCTCGCCGGCAACGTCGCCGCGCGCGACGACGCGCTGGCCCTGCTCCGCGCCACCGGCCGCACGGTCGTGGCCTGCGACAACGTCGCCCCGCGGCCCGGGGAGCTGGTCCCCGAGTCGGCCCGCGCGGCCCTCGCGGAGGTCTTCGCCCGGCACGTGCTCGGCGGCCGCGGGCCCACCGCCGCGCCCCGCTTCCGGCGGATGGTCCGCACCATGACGCCGGACGCCGTGCGTCGCGGCACCGCGGAGCTCACCCGGCTCTCCGGCCGCTCGGTCCTGCTCGTCGACGTCGGGTGCGCCACCACGGACGTCCACTCGGCCGTGCCGGGCGGGGGCGACGCGCTGCGCACCGTCGAGGGCGACCTCGGGGTCCGGGCCGCTGCCGAGGGGGTGCTCGTCGAGGCGCAGACCGAGGAGCTGGTGGACCCGGTGGAGGCCGACCTCCTCGCCCCGACCGTCCGCCGGATGAGTACCGAGCCCGGCTACGTCCCGAAGGACGCGGGCGGCGCGGCGGAGGACCGGCGGATCGCCGCGCTCGCCGCCGTCGTCGCGGCCCGGCGGCACCTGCGCGCCGTGCTCGCGGACCCCGCGGACGCGCACCCGCCGATCGGGTTGGTCGTGCTCGCCGGCGGGGTGTTCCGGCGCCGGGACCCGGGCGGGCTGGCCGCGGTCGCCGGGACCCTGCGCTGCGACGAGGTGCTGGGCCCGCTCGTCGCGGACGCGCCGATCCTCGTGGACGCGGACTTCGCCGTCGCCCCCGCCGGGCTGCTGGTGGCGAACGGCCGGGCGGAGGCGGCGGAGGCGTTGCTCCGGGATCACCTGTTGGGCTGAGCGCTCGGCACCGCCGCCTCCCGTGCGCGCGTGCTGAGCCGCGGTTCGGCGGTCGGGTCCAGCGCGACCGCGCCCGCCCCGGCGTTCCCCGTTCCGTCGCCACCGATGTCGCCGGTGTGACGCGACGGGACGCGCCCCACGTTGCAGGGTGATCTGTGACGACGGACACGACGCTCCGGCCG
The DNA here is from genome assembly GCF_038039215.1 of Pseudonocardia sp. T1-2H. Lineage (NCBI taxonomy): Bacteria > Bacillati > Actinomycetota > Actinomycetes > Pseudonocardiales > Pseudonocardiaceae > Pseudonocardia > Pseudonocardia sp. T1-2H. The sequence continues at coordinate 5,509,931 of NZ_JBBPCL010000001.1, read as the reverse complement.
CCGGTGCCGTGTCACGTTGACAGGCCGCGCCGGCCCCACGATCCTGGATGGCGCACATCGCCGGGTCCGAGAGGCGCTGCAGCGGATCTTCGTCCGCCACGCTCGGTTTCCAGGCCGTCTGACATGAAGGGCGCCTCCCTCGAACGACGAGAGGAGGCACCCGTGTCACCTTCCACTTCCACCTCCGACGGACCCGGCGTGCCGTGTGCACGTCGGATCCGGTACTTCAGCCGAGGAGGCTTCTCCACCCCATGACCGCCACTCCCGACACCGTCACCGACCCGACCGGCAAGCTGCAGGTCCGCAACGGGATCGACTTCGCCGTCGCCGACCTGGGGCTGCACGAGTTCGGCCGCAAGGAGATCCGGCTCGCCGAGCACGAGATGCCCGGCCTGATGGAGCTGCGCCGCGAGTACGCCGACGCGAAGCCGCTGCACGGCGCCCGGGTCGCCGGGTCGCTGCACATGACCGTGCAGACCGCGGTCCTGATCGAGACCCTGGTGTCGCTCGGCGCGGACGTGCGCTGGGTGTCCTGCAACATTTTCTCCACCCAGGACCACGCGGCGGCCGCGATCGTCGTCGGCCCGCACGGCACGCCGGAGGAGCCCAAGGGCGTTCCGGTCTTCGCCTGGAAGGGCGAGACGCTCGACGAGTACTGGTGGGCCACCGAGAAGCTGTTCGACTTCACCGACTCCAACGGTGAGCTCGTCGGCCCGAACATGATCCTGGACGACGGCGGCGACGCGACCCTGCTCGTGCACAAGGGCGTCGAGTTCGAGAAGACCGGCGTGGTCCCGACCGTCGACGACGACGACCTCACCGTCGCCGACGAGTTCCGGATCATCCTGAACACGCTGCGCCGCTCGCTGGCCTCGAACCCGCAGAAGTGGACGACCGTCGCGTCGGACATCCGCGGCGTCACCGAGGAGACCACCACCGGCGTCCACCGGCTCTACCAGCTGGCGGAGCAGGGCGAGCTGCTGTTCCCGGCGATCAACGTCAACGACTCGGTCACCAAGAGCAAGTTCGACAACAAGTACGGCATCCGGCACTCGCTGATCGACGGCATCAACCGCGCGACGGACGTGCTGATCGGCGGCAAGGTCGCGGTCGTCGCGGGCTACGGCGACGTGGGCAAGGGCTCGGCCGAGGCGCTGCAGGGCCAGGGCGCGCGCGTCATCGTCGCCGAGGTCGACCCGATCTGTGCCCTGCAGGCGCTGCTCGAGGGCTTCCAGGTCGCGCGCATCGAGGACGTGATCGACAAGGCCGACCTCGTCATCACGACGACCGGCAACAAGGACATCATCACCACCGACCTGATGCAGAAGATGAAGCACCAGGCGATCCTCGGCAACGTCGGCCACTTCGACAACGAGATCGACATGGCCGGCCTGGGCCGCATCCCCGGAGTCAAGCGGGTCAACATCAAGCCCCAGGTCGACGAGTGGGTCTTCCCGGACGGGCACACGATCATCGTGCTCTCCGAGGGCCGGCTGATGAACCTCGGCAACGCGACCGGCCACCCGTCGTTCGTGATGAGCAACAGCTTCTCGAACCAGGTGATCGCGCAGGTCGAGCTGTTCACCAAGCACGAGGAGTACAACAAGGACGTCTACCGGCTGCCGAAGCACCTGGACGAGAAGGTCGCGAAGATCCACGTCGAGGCGCTCGGCGGGGAGCTGACCAAGCTCACCAAGGAGCAGGCGGAGTACATCGGCGTGGACGTCGAGGGCCCGTTCAAGCCCGAGCACTACCGCTACTGACCCACCGGATCCCCGGGCGGGTGGCGGTCGCGAGAGCGGCCACCACCCGCCCTTTCCGTATTAGGCTCGGCCGCGTGACCGCAGCGCCGCAGCCCCTCGGATCCAGCGGCGACGGGTGGGCCTTCTGCGCGCTCGGGCACAAGCACTGGGGCGTCTACGGGGCCGCGGGACTGTTGGTCCGCCACCACGCCCCGGACGGCCGCGAGCTCGTCCTGCTCCAGCACCGCGCGTTGTGGAACCATCACGGCGGCACCTGGGGGATCCCGGGCGGCGCCCGGCATTCGGAGGAGACGGCGGAGGTCGCCGCCCGCCGCGAGGTCGCCGAGGAGTCGTACCTGGACACCGCGCCGATGCACGTGACCGGTCGTTTCGTCGACGACCACGGCGGCTGGAGCTACACCACCGTCGTCGTGCGGGTGGACGAGGCGCTGCCGGTGGCCATCCGGGGCGGCGAGAGCGTCGAGTTCGCGTGGTTCCCGGCGGAGGTGCTCGGCACCGACGAGGGCCCGCTGCTGCACCCCGGTTTCGCGGACACCTGGCCGCGGGTCCGCGACATCGGCTGAGTCGCGGGCCGTGCTCAGGGGAGGAGCGCGGCGGCGAGGACGGCGGCGTCCGCGTCGCCCTCGAGCACCGTCCACGGGCTGAGCCAGGACGAGGCCGCCAGCGCGCGGTAGACGGCGTCGGTGCGCTCCTGCAGGGAGTCGTCGGACTCGTAGGCGTCGCGCTCGCGGCCCGGGTCCGCCGCCGCCCGCGCCCGAGCCCGGTCCGCCGCGACCGAGCGGGGTGTCGCGAGCAGCAGCTGGTGGTCCGGGACCGGGATGCCGAACCGCCGGATCTCCAGCTCCCGCACCCAGCAGACGACCTCCCCGGCGGCGTCCTGGCCCAGCCGCGCGGCGCTGTAGGCGGCGTTCGAGGCGACGTACCGGTCGACGAGGACGACGTCGTGGTCGTCGAGCAGGCCCCGCAAGGACGGTGCCGCTGCCCGCCGGTCCAGCGCGAACAGCGTCGCCATCCCGTGCACCGAGTCCCGGAGGTCGCCCAGCCGTCCGTAGAGGGCGTCGCGGGCCAGCTCGGCGTGCACGTCGTCGTCGTAGCGGGGGAAGGCCAGGGTCGCGATCTGCGCGCCGCGCGCGGCCAGCGCCGACACCAGCGCCGCCGTCAGCGTCGCCTTGCCCGAACCGTCGAGACCCTCGACGACGATCAACCGTCCCACCCGCCGGACAGTACCGACGCCCGCCGCGCCGGCTGTGGTCGATCCGACCGCGACGTCCACCGGCGCACCGGACATGGCTCTCGCGGAGATCATGGTCGACCTGTTCCTCCGGGCGTCGCCGAACCGACGCCGGGTCGCTGCGGAACGATCACGGCGGGGGCCGCCGACGGGTGCGGCCTGCGCCGAACCTGCGGGTCGCGGCAGGGCTGTCGGTGCAGGATGGGATGCTGCGCACATGAAGTCGCGCGTTCTGGTGGTCGACGACGACCCGGCCCTGGCCGAGATGCTGACCATCGTCCTGCGGGGCGAGGGCTTCGACACCGCGGTGGTCGGGGACGGCACCCGTGCGCTGCCGGCCGTGCGGGAGATGCGCCCGGACGTCGTGCTGCTCGACCTGATGCTCCCCGGCATGAACGGGATCGACGTCTGCCGGGCGATCCGCGCCGAGTCGGGCGTCCCGATCGTCATGCTCACGGCGAAGAGCGACACCGTGGACATCGTGCTGGGCCTGGAGTCCGGCGCGGACGACTACGTGGTCAAGCCGTTCAAGCCCAAGGAGCTCGTCGCACGCATCCGGGCCCGGGTCCGGCGCACCGAGACCGAGCCGGCCGAGCAGCTCTCGATCGGCGACGTCACCATCGACGTGCCGGCCCACCAGGTCACCCGGGACGGCCGGCACATCGCGCTCACCCCGCTGGAGTTCGACCTGCTGGTCGCGCTGGCCCGCAAGCCGCGCCAGGTGTTCACCCGCGAGGTCCTGCTGGAGCAGGTGTGGGGGTACCGGCACGCGGCGGACACCCGGCTGGTGAACGTGCACGTGCAGCGGCTGCGGTCGAAGGTCGAGAAGGACCCCGAGCACCCCGAGGTGGTGCTGACCGTGCGCGGCGTGGGGTACAAGGCCGGGCCCCCGTGATCCGGCACGCGAGACCGCGGCGATGACGAGACTGCCCGCCGTGCTGGCCCGCCTCCCGTTCGCCCCCGCCGTGCGGCGGGCGCTGGGGCGGGCCGCGCTGCTGTTCAGCGACGTCCGCGCGGTGTTCATGGCGGCGTGGCGCCGGTCGCTGCAGCTGCGCATCGTGGTCAGCACGCTCGCCCTGTCGACGGCGGTGGTGCTGGTCCTCGGCCTCGTCCTGCAGACCCAGATCGCGGACCGGCTGCTGCAGGCCAAGTTCGACGCCGCGGTGGCCCAGGCCGAGTCGGCCCGCGTCGTCCTGGAGCGGGACCTGTCCGGGGTGGACCCGGACCGCGAGGGCGCCCAGGGCACGCTGAACAACGCGCTGGACCGGCTCAGCAACTTCGCGGCCTCGGACAGCGGCGGCACCCCGACGGCGGGGGAGTTCCGCGCCGTCCTCACCACGGGCACGGGCTCGGGCCCGGAGATCTCCACGGGATCACTCGCCGACGTCTCGTCCGAGCAGCGCCAGCTCGTCGCCACCGGGGCCCTGACGTCGAAGTACACGACGGTCGACGGCATCCCGAACCAGATCGTCGGGCAGCCGGTCCGCACCGCGGGCCGCGAGCTGCAGCTCTACCTGCTCTTCCCGCTCGACGCCGAGCAACGCACGCTCGGGCTGGTGCAGAGCACGCTGATCGTCGGCGGGCTCGTGCTGATCCTGCTGCTCGTCGGCATCGCCAGCCTGGTCACCCGGCAGGTCGTCCGCCCGGTCCGGCAGGCCGCGGAGGTCGCCGAGCGCTTCGCGGACGGCCATCTCGACGAACGCATGCCGGTGCACGGGGACGACGAGGTGGCCCGGCTCGCCGAGTCCTTCAACGAGTTGGCCACCAGCATCCAGACGCAGATCAGCCAGCTCGAGGAGTTCGGTGCCCTGCAGCGCCGGTTCACCTCGGACGTCAGCCACGAGCTCCGCACCCCGCTCACCACGGTCCGGATGGCGGCGGACGTCCTCTACGCCTCCCGGGACGACCTCCTCCCGGCGCTGCGCCGCAGCTCGGAGCTGCTCGTCACGGAGCTGGACCGGTTCGAGGCGCTGCTCGGGGACCTGCTGGAGATCAGCCGCCTGGACGCGGGGGTCGCCGAGCTGGGCGCCGAGCGGATGGACATGCAGCACGTGGTGTCGCGGGCGGTCGAGGCCGTGCGCGGGCTCGCGGAGGAGAGCGGGACCCCGCTGGTGCTGGACCTCCCGGCGGAGACCTACGCGGAGGTCGATCCGCGGCGGGTCGAGCGGATCGTCCGCAACCTCGTCGCGAACGCGATCGACCACGGCGAGGGCCGCCCGGTCGAGGTCACCCTGCGGGGCGACGAGCGCGCGGTCGCCGTCGTGGTGCGGGACCACGGCGTCGGGTTGCGGCCCGGCGAGGCCAACCTGGTGTTCAACCGGTTCTGGCGGGCGGAGCTGTCCCGGGCCCGGCGCAGCGGGGGCAGCGGCCTGGGGCTCTCGATCAGCCTGGAGGACGCCCGGCTGCACGGCGGGTGGCTGCAGGCCTGGGGCGAGACGGGCGAGGGCTCGGCGTTCCGGCTCACCCTGCCGCGCACCGTCGGCGACCTGCTGGAGAGCAGCCCGCTGGCCCTGCAGCCGGACGGGGACACGGAGGTCCCCGTGCATCCCGCGTCCGTGCCGACGCCGCCGCTGGGCACGCCGCGGATCGACTGGCCCCCGCCCCCGGGGCTCGACGAGGAGGACGACGCCGACGAGGTGCGCACCGTCCCGGCCGAACCCGCCGTGCTGGACCAGGGGAGCGAGCGGTGAGGCCCCGTTCCCGACTCGCCGCCGTGGTGTGCCTGGTGCTGGCGCTGCTCGTCACCGCGGGCTGTGCCAGCGTGCCGGACGAGTCCACCGTGCAGGTCCTGCGCAAGGTCACCGGCGGCGACGCCCCCGAGCTGCCCGCGGGCCCCGCCGCCGGCAGCAACCCCCTCGACCTCGTCCGCGGCTACGTCTACGCCTCCGGGAGCACCGTGGAGCGGCACGGCGCGGCGCGGCGCTTCCTCACCCCGGCCGCGGCCGGCGCCTGGAACGACGGTGTCTCGCTGACGATCCTCGACGAGCAGTTCGACACGGTCTACCCGCCCACCCCGGCCTCCAAGGACCCGGACGTCGCCACCGTGCGGATCCGCGGCAGCCGGGTCGGCACGGTGACCGCCGCCGGCGCGTTCGAACCGGCCGAGTCCCCCGTCGAGACGGACGTGACGGTGGTCCGGCGGGACGGCCAGTGGCGGATCGACCGACTCCCGGACGGCGTCGTCGTCCGGCTCTCGGACTTCCGGGCGAACACCCGCTCGCTGAAGGCCTACTTCGTGGACCCGGTGCGCCGGGTGACGGTCGCGGACCTGCGCTACCTGCCGGCCGTCCCGGCGCAGGCGCTGCCGTCGCGCGCGGTGGACATGCTGCTCGCCGGGCCGTCGGCGGCCCTGCAGGGCGCGGCCGAGAGCGCGATCCCGCGCGGGGCCCGGCTGCGCAGCAACGTCGGCGAGACGCCCGACGGCGCCGTCGTCGTGGACTTCACGCAGCTCGGCGACCTGGACGAACAGAGCCGGCGGCTGCTCGCCGCGCAGGTGCTGCTCACCCTCGCCGAGATCAACGTGCCCCGGGTGCGGCTGCTCGTCGACGGAGCCCCGCTGCTCGACGGGCGCGCGGACCTGACCCGGGAGAACGTCGTCGCGATGGTCGGTGAGGTACAGCCGAGCGCGGACGTGGCGGGCTTCGTGGTCTCGGGCGGCCGGGTCCGGAACCTGACCGGGCCGCAGGCGGGCGTCCCCCTCGCGGGGCAGGCGGGCAACGGCGCCTACGACGTCGCGCAGGCCGCCGTGACCCCGGACGGCCTGCGCATCGCCGCCGTCGTCCGGGACGGGGACCGGCAGCGGCTGCTGCTCGGCCCCACCGACGGGGAACTGCAGTCCGTGCAGCTCTCCGCACCCACGCTGACCCGTCCCACCTGGACGCCCACCGGCGGCGAGGTGTGGACGGTGCTGGGGAAGACAGTGGTCGCCCGGGTCGTCGTCGACGAGAACGGCAGCGTGCGGACCGGCCAGGTGAACACCGCGGACCTCGCGACGTCCGGGCCGATCCAGGACCTTCGGCTCTCCCGGGACGGGCTGCGGGTCGCGGCGGTGGTCGGCGGGCAGCTGGTCACGGCGGCGGTCGAGCGGTCCTCGGACGGCGAGGTCGCGATCCGCAACGTCCGCCGGCTGCGCGCCAGCGACCTGGGTGACGTCGTGTCCGTCGACTGGCGGGCGGCGGAGTCACTCATCGTGGTCGGCACGCGGGCGGGCAGGCCCGTCTCCCTGGTGTCCTCGGACGGTCTGACGCTGCAGTTCGTGCCGTCGAGCAACCTCACACCGCCGCTGCACGCGGTGGCCGCGGCGTCGAGCCGGGCGTTCCTGGTGGCGGACCAGGGCGGGGTCTGGAGCTACGACGGCGGTGAGCTGAACACCTGGCGCCAGGTCGTCGGCGGGGTGCCGGACGCCGTGCCGCTCTACCCGGGCTGACCCCGGCCGCCGGTCGAGAACCGGGCCTGTGGACAACCGCGGCCGCCCGGAACACGGAACCGTGCCGTCGTCGGGGCGGCGCGAGAGAGTCCTCGTATGACGCGTTCCCTCGCCGCCGGCCTGCTCGATCTCGTCCTGCCCACCTCGTGCGGGGGCTGCGGGGAACCCGGGACACCGTGGTGCGCCCGCTGCGCCGCCCAGCTACCGGCGCCCTACCCGGTCCGCGTTCCCGGGGCACCGCAGGTCCGGGCCGTGGGCCGGTACCGCGGGCCGTTGCGGACGGCACTGCTCGGCTACAAGGAACGCGGCCGGCGGGACCTCGCGCCGGCGCTCGCGGCGCTGCTCGCCGAGGCCGCCGCAGAGCTGCCGGGGCCGCTCGTGCTCGTCCCCGCGCCGTCCCGTCCGGCCGCGGCGCGAGCCCGCGGCGGGGACCACGTCCTACGGCTGTGCCGGGCGCTCGCCCGCGCACCGTTGCGCACCGGGGCCGTCACCGTGGCGCCGGTGCTGCGAGCCGCGCGGGGAACCCGGGACTCGGTCGGGCTGGACGCGGCGGGGCGGGCCGCGAACCTCGCGGGGAGCCTGCGGACGGTGGCCCGCAGGCCCCCGCCGGGAACGCCCGTAGTCCTCGTCGACGACGTCGTGACGACCGGGGCGACGCTCCGCGCGTGCACCGCGGTACTCACCCGTTCGGCCCTACGGGTCACGGCGGCGCTGGTGCTCTGCGACGCCACGGGCGGCGCGGCCGGGATCGTTGCCGTTTCGTGACAACCCATCCAAAGTACCTGGTCCAGGGCACGTGGGAAACCTCGTTCGGCGAAATCCTCCAACCTGATGTCACTCACCGCCCGGGTCTGTTGCCGGACCGTGATGCGCACTACCGTCCCTCCAATCAGTTACCCACAACACAACGAATGGGAAACACCGATCGACCGTTCCGGAGTCGCGGGAACCGATCCGACAGCCCCCGCGACGCCCGGGACTACGACCCGACGCCGATGAGCACGGAGAGCGAGGGAAGTCGAGTGGAGATCGTTGTCACCGGCCGGAACGTGGAGGTCCCGGAGCATTTCCGGATCCACGTCCAGGAGAAGATCGGGCGCCTGGAGCGTTACGACCACAAGATCGTCGGCATGGAGGTCGAACTCTTCCACGAGCCGAACCGCCGGCAGAGCAAGAACTGCCAGCGGGTGGAGATCACGGGCAGAGGATGCGGCCCGGTCGCCCGCGCGGAAGCCTGTGCGCAGGACTTCTACGGAGCGCTCGACTGCGCCGTCTCGAAGCTCGAGAGCAGGCTCCGACGCTCGCACGACCGCCGCCGGGTGACCGGCCGCCGGACGCGAATCACCATCGGCCGGGACGTACCCGCCGCCGTCGCGCTGCTCGAGCAGATGCCCGGGACCGACCGCCGCGAGGACCTGCTGGAGGACGACCGCACGAGCTACGACTACGACATCCCCTCACCGCGCGACCACGGCGACCATCTCGCCGAGGACCGCGACCCCGCCAGGCCCGGGCAGATCGTCCGGCGCAAGACGCACCCGTCCGACCCGATCAGCATCGACGAGGCGCTCTCGCGCATGGAGCTCGTGGGGCACGACTTCTACCTCTTCTCCGACGCCGAGTGCGGCGCCCCGTCGGTGGTGTACCGACGCAAGGGCTACGACTACGGGGTGATCCGGCTGGGCGGCTGATCGCACCGCTCACCGCAGGAGACACCACCCTCACCGGCGGCTCGCACCTCACCCGGGTGCGGGTCGCCGAGTGTGTGGGGAGCACTACCCGGGGGGCTCTACCATGGTGAGGAGCGGGCGTCGTCCCACGGCGCCGCGGCCGATCGGCCGGGCCCTCGCGGGTCCGCCACGATCGGCACCTGACCGCGATGGTGAATGAGGTCGACCAGTGCCGCTGTTGAACCGACTGCTCCGTGCCGGGGAGACGAAGCTGGTGAAGCGGCTGGGCAGGATCGCCGCCCACATCGACGAGCTGGAACCGGACGTCGAGTCGCTCACCGACGACGAGCTGCGCGCGAAGACGGACGAGTTCAAGCAGCGCCACGCCGACGGCGAGTCCCTCGACGAGCTGCTCCCGGAGGCGTTCGCCGTCGTCCGTGAGGCGGCCCGCCGCACCCTGGGCCAGCGCCCCTTCACCGTCCAGCTGATGGGTGGAGCCGCGCTGCACCTCGGAAACGTCGCGGAGATGAAGACCGGTGAGGGCAAGACGCTCACCTCGGTGCTCCCGTGCTACCTCAACGCGATCTCCGGCAAGGGCGTCCACGTCGTCACGACGAACGACTACCTGGCCAAGCGCGACTCCGAGAACATGGGCCGCATCCACCGCTTCCTCGGGCTCACGGTCGGGGTCATCCTGTCCGAGATGGCGCCCGCGCAGCGACGCGAGCAGTACGCCGCGGACATCACCTACGGCACGAACAACGAGTTCGGCTTCGACTACCTGCGCGACAACATGGCGTGGAACGCCGCGGACATGGTCCAGCGCGGCCACAACTTCGCGATCGTCGACGAGGCGGACTCGATCCTCATCGACGAGGCCCGCACCCCGCTGATCATCTCCGGTCCGGCCGAGCAGAGCGCGCGCTGGTACCAGGAGTTCGCGCGGATGGCGCCGATGCTCAGGAAGGACGTCCACTACGAGGTCGACGAGCGCAAGCGCACCGTCGGCGTCACCGAGGACGGCGTCACCTTCGTCGAGGACCAGCTCGGCATCGACAACCTCTACGAGGCCGCGAACACCCCGCTCGTCGGCTACCTGAACAACGCCCTCAAGGCGAAGGAACTGTTCAAGAAGGACAAGGACTACATCGTCCGGGACGGCAGCGTCCTGATCGTCGACGAGTTCACCGGCCGCGTGCTGGCCGGGCGCCGCTACAACGAGGGCATGCACCAGGCCATCGAGGCCAAGGAGGGGGTGGAGGTCCAGGCGGAGAACCAGACGCTGGCCACCATCACCCTGCAGAACTTCTTCCGGCTCTACGACAAGCTCTCCGGGATGACCGGTACCGCCCAGACCGAGGCGGCCGAGCTGCACCAGATCTACAAGATGCACGTGGTGCCGATCCCCACCAACCGCGAGATGATCCGTGCCGACCAGGCGGACCTGATCTACAAGTCCGAGCCGGCGAAGTTCGAGGCGGTCGCGGACGACATCGCCGAGAAGCACGCGAAGGGCCAGCCGGTGCTCGTCGGTACGACGAGCGTGGAGAAGTCCGAGTACCTGGCGAAGCTGCTGCTCAAGCGGGGTGTGCCGCACGAGGTGCTGAACGCGAAGCACCACGAGCGCGAGGCCGCGATCATCGCGCAGGCGGGTCACGCGGGCTCGGTCACGGTCGCCACGAACATGGCCGGCCGCGGTACGGACATCATGCTCGGCGGCAACCCGGACTTCCTCGCCGATCTCGAGCTGCGCAGCCGCGGGCTGGACCCGGTGGAGCACCGCGAGGAGTACGAGGCGGCCTGGGACGCCGCCGTCGCGAAGATGAAGCAGCAGGTCGAGGCGGAGGCGCAGGAGGTCCGCGAGGCCGGTGGGCTCTACGTCCTCGGCACCGAGCGGCACGAGTCCCGTCGCATCGACAACCAGCTCCGCGGCCGCGCGGGCAGGCAGGGAGACCCGGGGGAGTCCCGCTTCTACCTCTCCCTCGGCGACGAGCTGATGCGCCGGTTCAACGGTGCCGTGGTCGAGTCGATCATGAACCGGTTCAACCTGCCGGAGGACGTGCCGATCGAGGCGAAGATGGTCACCCGGGCCATCCGCAGCGCGCAGACCCAGGTGGAGCAGCAGAACTTCGAGATCCGCAAGAACGTCCTCAAGTACGACGAGGTGCTCAACCAGCAGCGCCTGGTCATCTACACCGAGCGCCGCCGCGTGCTCGACGGGGAGGACGTCCAGGAGCAGGTCCGGAACATGCTCCGCGACGTCGTCACCGCCTACGTCACGGGGGCGACGGCCGAGGGCTACGCCGAGGACTGGGACCTGGACAAGCTCTGGACCGCGGTCGGGCAGCTCTTCCCGCTCCAGATCCGCTGGCAGGACCTCGCGGACGGGGACCCGGCCGAGGGCGGCCTGGACGACCTCACCCGCGAGTCCCTGACCGAGGCGATCCTGGCCGACGCCGAGCGGGCCTACGCCGCCCGCGAGGCCGAGATGGACACCCTGATCGGTACCCAGGGCGGCATGCGTGAGCTCGAGCGGCAGGTCCTGCTGCAGGTCATGGACCGCAAGTGGCGCGAGCACCTCTACGAGATGGACTACCTCAAGGAGGGCATCGGGCTGCGCGCGATGGCCCAGCGGGACCCGCTGATCGAGTACCAGCGGGAGGGCTTCGACATGTTCTCCGCGATGCTCGAGGGCATCAAGGAGGAGACGGTCGGGCACCTGTTCAACGTGCAGGTCCAGGTCGCCGAGCCCGCCGCCCCCGCGCCGCAGCCGGCCGATCGGGTCGCGCAGGCGCAGGCAGCGCTCTCCGCGATGGCTGCCCAGCAGCAGTCCGCCCAGCAGCAGTCGACGCAGCAGCAGCCCGCACCGGTCCGGAACCCGGCGTCAGCGCAGCGGCGGGCCTCGGTCCCGGCCGACGCGACCGCGCCGATCGGCCACGTCCCCGCGGCCGCCCAGGCGAACGGGATCCAGGCCGACGGCGCGGACGACGACACGCCCACCTCGGTCCTGCCGGCCGCGTTCCGCGGCCAGGCGCCGCAGAACCTGCAGTACAGCGGACCGGACGAGGACGGCGGCGAGTCCGTGCGCCGCGACGGGAACGGCAGCGGCAACGGCGGCCGGCCGCAGACCGGTGCGCAGCGCCGCGCCGGCGGCCCGGGCGGCGCCAACCGTGCGGACCGGCGCCGGCAGGAGCGGGCCGCGCGCAAGCAGAGCGGCTGACCCGCGCAGGCGGTCGCCGCTCTCCGGGCCCCGCCGATCGACTGCGGTTCGGGCCGGTCACAGGACCCGCAGGGCGGTGCACGTCCACTCACCCGGCAGCGGCCCGCCCAGCTCGAAGCGGGCCGCGATCGCCCGCACCCGCCCGCCCATGCTGCACACCGCCGTCACCTCCGCGCAGTCCCGGGCGGGCAGCGAGACGTGCACGCTGGTCAGCCGGGCCGTCGCGCGCCGGGCGTGCGGCGCCAGGATCGCCGCGGTCACGTAGCGGAGCACCCGCGGCCCGACGAGCCCGTGCAGCTGACGCACGGGCCGTCGCCCGTCGACGACCTCGACCACCAGCCGCATCGTCGTCCCGGCCCGCCGCCGGGCGGCGAGCTCCCGCTCGGTCGCCCTCCGCTCCGCGGCCGCCGCGAAGGTGGACGGGGGCGGGGGAGCGGGCGCGGCCCCGGGCCAGGCGGTCCCGCGGCCGGTCCGGGGCGGGACGACGTCCTCGGGTTCGGGTTCGTAGCGCACGCGCCGCAGGCGTGGCCGGGTCGCGCAGCGCTGTTCGGGTACCGCCGGTGCGGTCGTCGGCGCGGCGCGTCCGGTGGTCGTGTCCGTGGGGGCGGTGTCTGCGGGGGCGGTGAGGACCGTCGTCATGCGCCGAGGATCCGGGCCCGCCCCGGGACCAGCGGCAGTTTCGGGTCCGTACGGCGCCGGATGATTCGTCGCCGTACGGATCTGTACGGTCTCCGCGTGACCTCCCCGCACTTCGAGTCCCGGCCGGAGCACATGCCCTTGCCCGCGCTCCTGGCCCGCACCGGCGCCGCGCTCGGCCGCTTCCGGCACGGCATCACCGCCGGGCACGGCCTCACGACGACCTCGCTCGCCGGCCTCGGCGTGCTCGCGCACACCGACGGCCTCTCCCACCGGGAAGCTCGCCGCGGAGCTGGGCGTCACGCCCGCCACGCTGACCCCGGTCGTCGACACGCTCGAGCAGGAGGGCTCGCTTCGGCGCGAGCGGGACCCGGCGGACCGACGGGTCGTCCGGCTGCGGATCACCGCCGCCGGGCGGCGGCGGCTCGGCACCGCGCACGAGCAGGTCGAGGCGGTGTACCGGGAACGGCTGCCGCGCCCGTCGGCCGCCGAGGATGTCGTCGTCCGGCGCTACCTCCTCGCGGTGCTCGACGCGGTCGGCGAGGACGGTGCATGAGTCCGGCGAGCTGGGTAGCGTCGCCGGGATGGCGGACCTGCGGGGGCTGATCCTGGACTACGGCGGCGTGCTCACCGACGGCGAGGACATGGCGGACGTGCCGCGCCGGGCCCGCGCCGCGGGGCTGCGCCTGGCGCTGGTCTCGGACGCCCACGCGGTCCCGGACGAGCTGCGGGAGGCGTTCGACGTCGTCGTCCTCGGCGCGGTGGTCGGCGCCCGCAAGCCGGATCCCGAGGTGTTCCGGCGCACCGCGGAACTCCTCGGCCTGGAGCCGGGCGAGTGCGTGGTGGTCGACGACGTGCCGGTCAACGTGCGCGGTGCCGCGGCGGCCGGCGCTGTGGGCGTCCTGCACTCCGCACCGGACGCCACCCTGGGCGAACTCGGGATCCTGCTGGACCTGCCCCCGGCATGACGACGGCGCCGCCCCGAGTCGGGGTGGCGCCGTCGAACGTCAGGCGGGAGGGGTCACGCCGGGGGCGGCGGGGGCTGCTCACCCTCCGGCGCCGGGGCCTCGCCGCGAGCACCGGTGGTGTCGCCCTCACCGGTGCGCTGCTGCAGGAAGTCGACGCCCTTGTCCACCTGCTCGCCGTGGCCGTACTTCTCCGTCGCCATGTCCCCGACCTTGTCGAGACCCTGGTCGACCTTGTCGTCGTGCTGACCCAGCATTTCCTTGGCCTTGTCCATGAATCCCATGGGGCCCACCATGGCCCTGCGCCGGACCGCGCGCACGTCGGGCCTCACCCGATCGGGCGTAGCCGCGCGTGTTCTGCCCGAAGATCATCGACATGGGTGATTCCGAGGAGCTGCAGGGTCCGGACGATCTCCCCGGTGAGGATGTCGACCGCCTTGCGCACCCCCTGCTGTCCGCCCGCCATCAGCCCGTAGAGGTACGCGCGCCCCACCAGGGCGGCGTTCGCGCCCATCGCGATCGCCGCGACCACGTCCGCCCCGTGCATGATCCCGGTGTCCACGAAGACCTCCGCGCGTCCGCCTACGGCCTGCACGGTGGGCGGGAGCAGCTCCAGGGGCACGGGTGCCCGGTCCAGCTGGCGGCCGCCGTGGTTGGAGAGCAGCACCGCGTCCGCGCCCTCGTCGACCACGCGGCGCGCGTCGTCGACGTTCTGGATGCCCTTGATCACGAGCTTCCCCGGCCAGGCGTTCCGCAGCCAGGTCACGTCGTCCATGGTCAGCGCGGGGTCGAACACGCGGTTGATGAGGTCCGCGACGGTGCCCTCCGTGGACTCCAGGCTGGCGAACGTCAGCGGGGAGGTGGTGAGCAGGTCGAACCACCAGCGCGGGTGCAGCGCCCCGTCGACGAAGGTGCGGAGCGTGAGCGCCGGCGGGACGGTGAGCCCGTTGTGCACGTCGCGCCGCCGGTTGCCGCCGACGGGGGTGTCCACCGTCAGCATCAACGTGTCGTAGCCGGCGGCCTCCGCCCGCTGGACGAGGTCCTTGGCGAAGCTGCGGTCCCGCCAGAGGTAGAGCTGGAACCACTTGCGGGCGCCCGGCGCGGCGGCGGCGACGTCCTCGATCGTCGTCGTGCCCATCGTGGAGAGCGTGTACGGGATGCCGACCTGCTCGGCGACGGCCGCGACCGCGGGCTCGCCCTCGCTGCCCATCATCCGGGTGAACCCGGTGGGGGCGAACGCGAACGGCAGGGCGGAGCGCTGCCCGAGGATCTCCCGCGACGTGTCGACGCCGGAGACGTCGCGCAGCACGCTCGGGCTGAACTCGACGCGCGACCAGGCGTCCCGGGCCCGGCTCAGGCTCAGCTCGCCGTCCGCGGCGCCGTCGGTGTAGTCGAAGACGGCCCGGGGCGTCCGCCGCCGCGCGATGTCCCGCAGGTCCGCGATGGAGGCGGCGCGGGCCAACCGGCGCTCCGTGGCGTCGCGGACGAAGGGTGCGGGCCGCAGCAGGGGCTTCAGCTCGCTGAACCGGGGAATCCGACGCTGCACCATGGCTCGACCGTAGTCGTCACCGCCGCGTCGTCCACCCGCCAGTTTCATGCACGAACGGCACTCTCGTGCAGACCTCCCGCACGAAGGTGCCGTTCGTGCAGCGAGCAGGACCGGTCAGCGGCGGCGGAGCAGCTCGTACGCCGCGACGGCGGCGGCGCTGGCCACGTTCAGCGACTCGACGCCCCCGAACATCGGGATCGACAACACCCCGTCGAGCTCCTTGCGCACCGGCTCGGACAGCCCGTCGGTCTCGTTGCCCAGCACCAGCGCCACCCGGTGGGGGAGTTCGGCGTCCAGCAGAGACGCCCCGCCGGCGTCGAGGCCGAAGACGGCGAAACCTGCCTCCCGCAGCGCGACACAGCCCTCCTCGGCCGTGCCCGAGCGCAGCACGGGTGCGGAGAACGCGACGCCCGCGGACGCCTTGATGACCAGCGGGTCGATCGCGGGGACGCCGCGCCGGGGGAGCAGTACGCCGTCGAGCCCGGCGGCGGTGGCCGAGCGCAGCACCATCCCGACGTTCGACGGGTTGGTGACCCGGTCCAGGACCAGCACGGACGCGCCGCGGCGCGAACCGAGGTCCCGCAGGAACGACGCGACCGTGGTCATCCGGGGCGCGACGACGTCCGCGAGCACGCCCTGGTCGTGCCGGCCGTTGCCCGCCAGCACCTTCACCCGGTGCGCGCTCGCCCGCTGCACCTCCACGCCCCGTCGCCGGGCCGCCGCGGTGATCTCCTTGACCGGCTCGCCGCGCGCGGTGTCCGCGAGGATCACCTTGTCCACGGTCAGGGTGTCGTCCGCCAGCGCCTCGAGGACCGGCTTGCGGCCGTAGACGGTGATGAACCGGTCCTTCGGTGAGGAAGCTTCGGTCACGCGGGCAAGGGTCGCACGCGGCGATAGGATCATCGTCATGCCGCCCCGGCTCTCCGCGCTCGATGCCTCCTTCCTGTACCTGGAACAGGCGACCACGCCCATGCACGTCGGCGGGGTGGCGATCTTCCGCCGGCCGAAGAACGGCCTGGACTACGACCGGCTGGTGGAGCTCGTCGAGCAGCGCATCTCGCTGGTCCCGCGATACCGGCAGAAGGTCCGCCACGTCCCCGGCAACCTCGCGCGCCCGGTCTGGATCGACGACACCGAGTTCGACGTGGCCTACCACGTCCGCCGCTCGGCCCTGCCGCGTCCGGGCAGCGACGCGCAGCTCACCGAGCTCGTCGCACGGCTGATGTCCCGCCCACTGGACCACACCCGTCCGCTGTGGGAGATGTACCTGGTCGAGGGGCTGGCGAAGGGGCGCATCGCCGTCGTCACGAAGACCCACCAGGCGATGGTCGACGGGATCTCCGCGATCGACATCAGCCAGGTCATCCTCGACGTGTCGCCCGATCCGCGGCCGGCCACCGAGGAGGTGTGGATGCCGCGGCCCGAACCCAGCGACGGGCAGCTGATCGCCGAGGCCATCGGGGACGCGGTGGCGCGGCCGAGCGAGATCGCGGACAACGTCCGGGCCGCCACCGGGGACGCCCTCGCCACGGTGGACAAGGTCGTCGGGATGGCGGGGAAGTTCCTGACGATGGCCCGCACGGCCACCCGGCCGACGCCACGCACCCCGCTCAACGTGGACATCTCCACCCAGCGCCGGTTCGCGATGGCCCGCACCGAGCTCGAGTCCTACCGGCGGATCCGGGCCGCGCACGGCTGCAGCGTCAACGACGTCGTGCTCAGCGTGGTGTCCGGCGCCCTGCGGAACTGGCTGCTCTCCCGCGGCGAGCCGGTGACGTCGTCGGCCTCGGTGCGCGCGATGGTGCCGCTGTCCGTGCGCGGCGAGGCGGACGTGCCCAGCTCGGCGGCGTCGGGCTCGCTCGGCAACCGCGTGTCGTCGTACCTCGTGGACCTCCCCGTCGGCGAACCGAGCCCGGTCGTGCGGCTGCACCACGTCACGCACGCGATGCGCGAACACACGTCCAACGGCCGGAACGTCGGCGCGGACACCCTGGTGCGGATCGGCGGTTTCGCCCCGCCGACCCTGCATGCGCTGGGGGCGCGGGCGGCCAGCGGGATGTCCAAACTGTTCTTCAACCTCGTCGTGACGAATGTTCCGGGTCCCCAGTTCCCCCTCTACGCCGCCGGAGCGCGCATGCTGGAGATGTTCCCCGTCGTTCCGCTCGCCAAGGGTCAGGCTCTCGCGATCGGGCTGACGAGCTACGACGGCGGGGTGTATTACGGGTTCAACGGCGATCGCGACGCCATGCCCGACGTCGACGTCCTCGCGGGGCTCGTCGACGAGTCGCTGGACGAACTGCTGGCCTCGAGCCGGTGAAGAAGGTGAGCTGACGCATGCGGATCTATCTTCCCGGGACATGGCCGATGCTGCGCAAGCTGGTCAAGTCCGGAAGGTTCGAACCCATGGGCGGCACGGGTTTCGCCCTGACCCCGCGGCTGCGGGAGGCCTACACGGCCGGGGACGAGGAGGAGCTCGAGTACGCCGCGATGAACGAGGCGGCCCGTGCTTCGCTCCGGCTGCTCGCCGTCGAGTTCGGGTTGGGGGAGGACTCCACCCCGGCCAGACGCGTAGTGGTGGCGGCGGACATGGACGACGTCACCCTGCGCCCCGACCTCGACGACGCGGCGGTCCGGATCTCCGGGCCCGTCCCCATGGACCGGATCGCCTCGATCCACGTCGACTCCGAGGAGGCGGAGCACGCCGTCCGGGAGGCGGCTTCGGTGGTGGACAAGGCGGACCTGGGCGACCTGGACGCGGAGTTCCTGGTCGGCGAGGCGGAGGACCAGGAGCTCGCCTGGTACGCCCCCGCAGAGATCTCGTTCCTGGTGGACCTCGGCGACCTCTGACCGCCCGAGATCATCCCGCGAGTCGCGCTCCACGGGCCACCGAGTCGGGGTTTCCGGACACGGGAAACCCCGACTCGGTAGTCGGGAGACCCCGACTCGCGGGGTGGGGGCGGGGCGGTGCACAGGGAGCGCCGCGGTACTCAGACGTCCTTGAAGACCGGCGCCCGCTTCTCGAACGCCGCCGTCACGGCCTCCACCTGGTTCGGGCTCCCGATCAGCGCGCCGATCTCCGTCTGCTCCGCGGCGAAGCCGGTGTCCAGGTCCACCCGGCCCGCCATGTCCAGCAGGCGCTTCGCGGCCCGGACGGCGTGCGGGTTCCGTTCGGCGATGGAGCGGGCGAGCGCGAGGGCGGCCTTGCGGGGCTCCGGGTCCAGCTTCGTGGCCAGCCCGATCGCGACGGCCTCCTCCCCGCCCACCTTCCGCGCGGTGAGCGTCAGCTCCTTCGCGACGTCCCGGCCCACCAGCTCGGGGAGCAGCTGCGAGCCCGTCATGTCCGGGATCAGCCCCCACGCCACCTCGAACACCGAGAGCGTCGCGTCCGGCGACACGATCCGGATGTCCGCGCCGAGCGCGATCTGCAGCCCGCCGCCGAGCGCGTTGCCCGTGACGGCCGCGATCACCGGGACCTCGAGCTCGGCCCAGACGTACGCGGCGCGCTGCCCGGTCGCCTTCGCCGGCCCGTTACCGGGCGGGACGGCCGCGCTCGCGGAGAGCCGCTCGCCGTCCCGCATCGCCCGGAAGGAGCCGAAGTCCAGTCCGGCGCAGAAGTCCGGGCCCTCGCCGGACAGCACGACGACCCGCACCGACGGATCCTTCTTCAGCGTCTCCCCGGCCTCGACGATCCCGGCGAACATGGCCGGGTCCAGCGCGTTGCGCTTCTCCGCCCGGTTGAGCCGGACGTCCGCGACGCCGTCGGTGATCTCGATCAGCACGCGCTGCTCGGTCATGGTGTCCTCTCCGATTCGAATGATCAACGGCCAGTGAACCGGGCCGGCCGCTTCTCCAGGAACGACGCGATCCCCTCGGCATGATCCGCCGAGGCGAAGCATTCGGCCATGGTGATCCGGGTCGCCCGGACGTGCCGGTCGAGGTCCAGGCCGGCGCCGTCGAGCAGTAGCCGTTTGGTCCTGACCAGCGCGAACGGCGATGCGGTGGCGATCCTTGCGGCGAACGCGGCCGCCGCGGCCGGGAAGCTCGTCCGGCTCGTGGACACTCGCCGCGAAGCCGAGCGAGAGCGCCTCGTCCGCATCGAGGTCGTCGCCGGTGTAGAGCAGCCTCGAAGCCGCCGCGACGCCGATCTGGCGGGGCAGCAGCCACGTTCCGGCACCCGTGTCCGACACCAGCCCACGATGCACGAAGTTCCACCGGAACCGCGCCCGGGACGAGACCAACCGCACGTCCGCCTGGGTCGCGAACTCCGCGCCCATCCCGACGGCCATCCCGTCGACGGCGCAGACCACCGGCTTCGGGCAGCCCATGAGGAGGGGGACGCCGTCGCCGTCGCCACGGCCCCGGTTCGACGGATCCCGGCCGGCCAGGTCCGCGAGGTCGATCCCGGCGCAGAAGCTGCCCGGTACCCCGGTGACTAGCAGGACGACCACGTCCGGATCGTCGCCGGCCCGGGCCACGGAGGCGGCGAACTCGTCGAGCATCGCGTAGGTCATGGCGCCGCGTTTCTCGGGCCGGTCGATCGTCAGCGTCGCGACGTGGTCGCGTACCTCGTAGCGGATCTCGCGCATCTTCGACCTCAACCCTTCCCCCGCGGCCGGTGACGATGCCATCCTAGCTGAACGATCGTTTAGGAGGCCTGGTGGATTTCGAACTCCCCGTGGAGCTGTCGCAGAAGCTCGCGGACCTCGACGCGTTCATCGAGCGCGAGATCCTGCCGCTGCAGGCGCAGGACGACAACGAGCGCTTCTTCGACCACCGCCGGGAGTGGGCGCGGACCGACTTCGAGGCCGGCGGCACGCCCCGGCCGGAGTGGGAGGAGCTGCTGCGGGAGATGCGCCGCCGCGCCGACGCCGCAGGCTGGCTCCGGTACGCGCTGCCCAAGGAGGTCGGCGGGCAGGACGGCACGAACTTCGACATGGCGGTGATCCGCGAGCATCTGGCGCACAAGGGCCTGGGGTTGTTCAACGACCTGCAGAACGAGTCGTCGGTCGTCGGGAACTTCCCCTTTGCGCACATGCTGCTGGCCTTCGCTACGCAGGAGCAGAAGGAGGAGTACCTGGAGCCGATGCTGACCGGGAAGGCACGGATCGGCTTCGGGCTGAGCGAGCCGGACCACGGGTCGGACGCGACGTGGATGGAGACCCGGGCGGTCCGCGACGGCGACGACTGGATCCTCAACGGCGCCAAGCGCTGGAACTCCGGGATGCACTCGGCGACGCACGACGTTGTGTTCGCCCGCACCAGCGGTGACGACGGGGCGGCGCGGGGCATCACCGCGTTCTTCGTCCCGACCGACAGCCCCGGCTTCTCGGTGGACTTCCACTGGTGGACGCTGAACATGCCCACCGACCATGCCGAGGTCACGATCTCCGACGTGCGGGTGCCGAACTCGGCGATCTTCGGCGAGGAGGGCATGGGGCTCGCCGTCGCCCAGACCTTCGTGCACGAGAACCGCATCCGGCAGGCCGCCTCCGGGGTCGGCGCCGGGCAGTACTGCATCGACCGGGCCGTGGAGTACGCCCGGAACCGGGTGACGTTCGGGGCTCCGCTGGCGACGCGGCAGGCGATCCAGTTCCCGCTGGTGGAGCTGCACACCGAGGCGGAGATGCTGCGCGGGCTGGTTCGTAAGACCGCCTGGGAGCTCGACCGGGTGCCGCACATGGAGATCAGCGACAAGGTCTCGATGTGCAACTACCGGGCCAACCGCTTCGTCTGCGAGGCCGCGGACCGGGCGATGCAGGTGCACGGCGGGCTGGGCTACTCCCGGCATACGCCGTTCGAGCACATCTACCGCCACCACCGCCGCTACCGGATCACCGAGGGCTCCGAGGAGATCCAGATGCGGAAGGTGGCCGGCTACCTTTTCGGCTTCGCCGGCCCGCGCAAGCGCTGATGCGGGACTTCAGGGAGATCGGGACGCGGCTGTCCAACCGGGGCCGCTGGGACGTCGACGGGGTGAAGGACGAGCGAGGCACCACGAACCTGCTCACCCCGGACCGCGGCGCGGCGGGCGGCGGCCGGTACGACTTCTTCCTCACCGCGCCGCCCATCCAGTTCCGCCGTCCTGGGCTCGCCGATCAATCCGCCGGCCATCAGGTGCGCCGTGCGGGGAGGCGCGGGGCGGCCTGGGTACCCTTGCCGTTCTCCGTGGCCACGGAGGATGCAAGCAGAGGGAGGTGGCCGCGTGGCGGGTCCCGCAAGATCGGAGCCGGCCGGCCCGGTGGCTCCGCGCGGCCGCAGGCACGTCGGCCGGGCGGCGAACGCCCCTCCCGGCGATGCGGCGATCATCGAGGCGTCGATCGAGGTGATGGCCGCGCACGGCTACCACGGCACCTCGGTGCGGGACATCGCGCTGCGCGCGGGCCTGAGCCCGGCCGCGCTGTACCACCACTTCCCGTCGAAGCAGGCCGTCCTGGCGACGATCATGGAGCGCGGGATCGAGGCGCTGCTGGCCCGCACCTCGGCGGCGCTGGGTGCGGCGGGCGACGACCCGGCGGACCGTCTGCGCGCCCTGGTCGAGGTGCAGGTGCTGTTCCACCTGGAGGACCAGCGCGGAACCCTGCTCGGGACGAGCGAGCTCCGTGCGCTGGAGGAGCCGGTCCGCACCCCGCACCTGGCCAAGCGGCATGCGCAGCAACGGTTCTTCGACACCGTGGTCCGCGAGGGCGTCGAGCGGGGCGTCTTCCGCACGCCGCTGCCGGACGAGGCCGCCCGGGCGATCGTCGTGATGTGCACCGGCGTGGCCGCCTGGTTCTCGGACAAGGGCCCGGTCGGGCGACCGGAGATGGTCGAGCGGTACCAGCGGCTGGCGCTGGACATGGTGGGCGCGCGCGACTCCTGACCGTCGCGCCTGCGGGCGGCGGGAGGGTGTCATGACCGCATCGGCGACGGTCCACGAACGCGCGGGCGGCGGTGATCCGGCGGTCCTGGCCGAGCTGCTGGCCCGGCGTCTGCGCACGGTGCTCGACGGCGAGGTGTCCGTCGCGAACCTGCGCCGGCTCACCGGCGGTGCGAGCCGGGAGACCTGGGCCTTCGAGGCGGTACCGGCCACCGGCGCGCCGCGGCGGCTGGTGCTCCGGCGGGATCCGCCAGGCCCCGGCCGCCCGGAGGGCATGGCCCGGGAGGCCGCGGCCATCGCGGCGGCCGAGCGCGCCGGCGTGCCGGTACCCCACCTGGTCGACCACGGGGTGGACCCGGCGGTCGTCGGGGCCCCGTACCTGATCACGAAGCACGTCGACGGCGAGACGATCGCCCGCCGCCTGCTACGTGAGCCGCAGTACGCGCCCGCCCGCGAGGGCATGGCCGCGGACCTGGGGCGCACGCTCGCCCGGATCCACTCGATGCCGGTCGACACCGTCCCCGGCGCCGAGACCTACGACCCCGTTGAGCACCTGCGGCAGGCCTACGACGCGCTCGGCGAGCCCCTGCCCTCGATCGAGATCGCGCTGGCGTGGCTGGAGCCCCGCCGCCCGGAGCCGGTCGCGGAGACGGTCGTGCACGGGGACTTCCGCAACGGCAACCTGATCATCTCGCCCGAGGGCCTCGCGGCCGTGCTGGACTGGGAGCTCGTGCACCGCGGGGACCCGCGGGAGGACCTCGGCTGGCTGTGCGTGAAGTGCTGGCGCTTCGGTGCGGCACCTCCGGTGGGTGGCTTCGGCATCGTCGACGATCTGCTCGACGGGTACGCCGAGGTCGCCGGGTGGCGGCCGGATCCCGAGGCCGTCCGCTGGTGGCAGGTCTACGGCACCGCCCGCTGGGCCGTCGGCTGCCGCAGCATGGCCGAGCGGCACCTGTCCGGGGAGACGCCGTCCGTGGAGTTCGTGGCGATCGGCCGCCGGGTCTGCGAGCAGGAGCACGACCTCTTCCTGGCCCTGGGCATCCCGGCGGAGGCGCCGGTGCTCGCCGAGGCGCCGCGCTCGGACCTGCACGGCCTCCCGGCCGGCCGGGACCTGCTCGCGGCGGTCGCGATGTTCCTCCGCGAGGACGTCATGCCCGGCACGGAGGGACGACTCCGGTTCAACGCGCGGGTCGCGGCCAACGTGGTCGACGGCGTCGAGCGGGAGCTGGCGTTCGGCGCGGACCAGGAGCGCCGGCACCGCGAGCGGCTGGCCCGGTTCGGGCAGGCGGACCAGCGGGCGCTCGCGGACGCGATCCGCTCCGGGGTCCTCGCCCCGGACGACCCGGACCTGCTCGCCGCCGTCCGCACCGCGATCACCGACCGGCTCGCCGTGGCGAACCCGAAGTACCTGACCCACCCGGGCTGACCGCCCGGATCCGAAGACCCGGGTCGCCGACGAGGGAGTCGGCGGAGAGGAGAGCTTCCGTGCGGATCAGTGACGTCCTGGAGTTCGGCGCCGCCCGTGTCCCCGACGCGATCGCGCTCCGGTTCGAGGGGGAGAGCTGGACCTACGCGCAGCTCGACGACCAGGTCCGGCGCCTTGCCCGCGGGCTGGCGTACCACGCGGCCTCCGGGGACCGGGTGGCGATGCTGACCGAGAACAACCCCGAGTACGTGCTGGCCTACTACGGCGTCCCGCTCGCCGGGATGGCGCTGGTGTTCGTCAACTACCGGCTCACCCCGCGCGAGGTGGAGCTCAACCTGAGCGACTCCACGCCGACCGTGCTGATCACCGAGATGAAGTACCTGGAGACGGCGCGGACGGCGATGGCGACCGTCCCCTCGATCACCACGCTGATCGTGATCGACGGCGCACCCGAAGGGGCCCTGCCCTTCCGGGTCCTGCTCGACGGGCCGGAGCCCGGGCAGCCGGAGCCCCCCGAGGAGACGGCCCCGGCCTGGCTGATCTACACCTCCGGCACCACCGGGCGGGCCAAGGGCGCGGTCCTGACCCACCGCAACGTCACCGCGGCGGTGCTGAACTCGGCCGTCAGCTGGGAGCACGACGACGAGCCGGGCGTCTCCCTGCAGCCCTGGCCGCTCTGTCACATCGCCGGCTACGGCGTGCTGGTCGCCCACGTGCACGGGGACGCCGTGGTGGTGCTGCGCCGCTACGACCCCGAGGGCTTCCTCGCCGCGGTCCAGGAGACCCGCGCGACCAGCACGTCCGTCGCGCCGACGATGCTCGCGATGCTGCTGCGGCACCCCTCGTTCGCGGAGTACGACACGTCGTCGATCACCCGGATCGGCTACGGCTGGGCGCCGATGCCCGCGGCCGTGCTGCGGGAGGCGATGGCCGCGTTCCCGAACGCGAGGTTCCAGACCGGGTTCGGCATGACCGAACTCGCGGGCAACGTCATGGTGCACGGCTCGGCGGACCACGTCGCCGCGGCGGAGGGCCGGACCGAGCTGCTGACGTCGGTCGGGAAGCCGATGTTCCTCTCCGCGGTGCGCGTGGTGGACGAGCACGACGAGGACACCGGCCCGGACGAGGTCGGCGAGCTCGTGATCCGCGGGGACCAGGTCTGCGCGGGCTACTGGAACCGCCCCGAGGCCACCGCCGAGGCGTTCCGCGGCGGCTGGTTCCACAGCGGTGACCTGGCCAAACGGGACGCCGAGGGCTACTTCTCGATCGTCGACCGGAAGAAGGACATGATCCTCACGGGCGGGGAGAACGTGTACTCCCGCGAGGTCGAGGAGGTCCTGCACCAGCATCCGGCGGTGGCCGCGGCGGCGGTCGTCGGCGAGCCGGACGAGGTGTGGGGCGAGATCGTCGTCGCCGTCATCGAGCCACACGAAGGCCGGGAGCCGACGGCCGAAGACATCCGCGAGTTCTGCCGGGACCGCCTCGCCGGCTACAAGCGCCCGCGGAAGGTCCTGCTGGTGCCGGAGCTGCCGCGCAACACCGTCGGCAAGGTGCTCAAGCGCGAGCTCCGCGCGCTCGTGACGGGCGTTGACAAGGCCACCGCCCGCTCCTAGCGTCGGGTACTTAACGATCGTTCAGCACTGGAAGGACGTCGATGGTCAGCGTTGATCAGCTCGAGCTCCGCGAGGTCGCCTCGGGACTGGAGTTCCCGGAGGGCCCGATCGCGATGCGGGACGGCTCGGTCGTCCTCGTGGAGATCAAGCGGCAGACGCTCACCCGGGTCCACCCGGACGGCAAGACCGAGGTGATCGCGGAGCTGGGCGGCGGCCCGAACGGCGCCGCGATCGGCCCGGACGGCGCGTTCTACGTCTGCAACAACGGCGGCTTCGAGTGGCACGACCGGGACGGGATCACCGCGCCGGGCCACCAGCCCGCGGACTACATCGGCGGCCGGATCCAGCGGGTCACCCTGGATGGGCAGGTCACCGACCTCTACACCGAGGTCGACGGGCTCCCGCTGAACGGCCCCAACGACATCGTCTTCGATGCAGGCGGCGGCTTCTGGTTCACCGACCTCGGCAAGAACCGTGGGCGGGACATGGACATCGGGAGGCTCTGCTACGCGCTGCCCGACGGCTCGTCGATCACCGAGGTCGTGCACCCGCTGATGACGCCCAACGGCGTCGGGCTGTCCCCGGACGGCAGCTGTGTCTACGTCGCCGAGACCGGTCCCGGCCGGGTCTGGGCCTGGAACGTCGACGGGCCCGGCCGCGTCTCGCCGCCCGGCGAACCCCCGCGCGGCCCGGGCGGCGCGATGCTGCTGCACGGCTTCGCGGGCTACCAGCTGCTGGACTCCCTGGCCGTCGACGGCGCGGGCAACGTCTGCGTCGCCACGCTCGTCACCGGGGCGGTCAGCATCATCGCGGACGACGGCACCCTGCTCCGGCAGATCCCGGTGCCCGAGCCGGACCCGTACGTCACCAACATCTGCTTCGCAGGCGGGGACTCCCGCACGGCGTTCATCACCTCGTCCGGCCTGGGGAAGCTCTACACGCTCCAGTGGCCGTACCCCGGGCTCGACCTCGCGTTCTCGGCCTGAGGAGGGCGGCATGACCACGGTCTCGACGGACTTCGGTGGCAGCGTCCGCTCCGAGCTCACCGCCCGGTTCACCGCTCTCGGCGCGCCCTTCGCCCTCACCGACACGACCGTGCGCGGCGTCCCGTGGCGGGTCTACGAACGGGGCCCGCACACCCTGCGCGAGCTGTTCGAGCTCAGCGCGACCTGGGACGACCGGGTCTTCACCGTCTTCGAGCACGAGCGGGTCACCTACGCCGAGCACGCGCGGATCGTCGCGGGCCTCGCCACGCTTCTGCACGACGAGTACGGCCTCCGCCAGGGCGACCGGCTCGCCGTCACGATGCGGAACTTCCCCGAGTGGATGCCGTGGTTCTACGCCGCGCAGGTCTCCGGGATCGTGTTCGTCCCGCTCAACGCCTGGTGGACGGCGGCGGAGCTGCGCTACGCCCTGGGTGACTGCGAGGCGAAGCTCGTGGTCGCGGACGCCGAGCGCACCGCGCTGCTGGCCCCGTACCTCGCGGAGCTCCCGCCCCTGATCGAGGTCCGCGGCGGCGACCCGGTCTCCGGCGTCCGCGCCTGGTCCGACGTGCTGGCCTCGCTCGACCTCGACGCGCCCCTGCCGGACGTCGAGATCGCGCCGGACGACGACGCCACGATCCTCTACACCTCCGGCACCACCGGCCGGCCCAAGGGGGCGATCGGCACCCACCGCAACCACTGCACGAACATCCTCAACACCCTCCTCGGCGCCACGGTCGGCCTGGCGATCGCCAACGGTGGCGAGCCACCCGAGCCGGATCCCGATGCTCCCCAGGCCGGCGCGCTGTGCACGTTCCCCCTGTTCCACATCGCGGGGATCACGAGCCTGACGTACACGCCGCTGACCGGGGGAAGCTCGTCACGCAGTACAGGTGGGACCGCGCCGAGGCCCGGGAGCTGGTCCGCCGCGAGGCGCTGACGGGCGTCTCCGGGGTGCCGACGGTGATGCGGCAGCTCGTCGAGGACGCGATCGCGGACCCGGACGGTTTCGGCACACTCGCCGCGATCAGCATGGGCGGTTCGCCGATCCCGCCGGACCTGATCGGGACGATCGACGACACCTTCACCTCGCTCGTCGCCCCGGCCAACGGCTACGGGCTCACCGAGACGACGTCCGCCGTCGTCTCGAACTCCGGGCAGGACTACGTGACCCACCCGGACAGCGTCGGCCGCTGTGCGCCCGGTGCGGACGTGCGCGTGGTCGACCCCGCGACCGGCGAGGACGCGGAGCCGGGCGGCGTCGGGGAGCTGTGGTTCCGCGGGCCGAACGTGGTGCGGGGCTACTGGAACAACCCGGAGGGCACCGCGGCGGCGTTCACCGACGGCTGGTTCCACACCGGCGACCTGGGCCTGACGCGCGACGGCTGGGTGTACGTCGTCGACCGGATGAAGGACGTGGTCATCCGCGGCGGCGAGAACATCTACTGCGCCGAGGTCGAGGGCGCACTGTTCGAGCACCCGGCGGTGGCGGACGTCGCGATCGTCGGGCTGCCGCACGCCCGGCTCGGCGAGCAGGCCGTCGCCGTCGTGAACGTGCGGGCGGGGATCCCGGTGACCGCCGAGGAGCTGCAACAGCACGTCCGCGAGCGGCTGGCGGAGTTCAAGGTGCCCGAGCACGTCGTGTTCAGGGAGCAGCCGCTGCCGCGCACACCGAGCGGGAAGGTGCTCAAACGAGAGCTGCGGGCCGCCGTGGCAGGGGAGGCCGAGGGTGCCTGAGGACGTCCGGTACGAGCTCGACGGGCACGTCGGGATCGTGACCATCGCGCGGCCGCAGGTGCACAACGCCCTGCGCCGCAAGACCTACGACGAGCTCGCCGAGCTCGTGCAGACCTCGACCGCCCGGGTCCTGGTGATCACCGGGGAGGGCCGCTCGTTCTGCTCCGGGGACGACGTCCGCGAGCTGATGAACGGCGGCGAGGAGAACTCGGCGCCGCGGCCCGCGCCCCGGCTCACCCCGGCCGCGGGCGCGTTGCTGCAGACGAACATCCCGGTGATCGCCGCCGTCAACGGCCCCGCTGTCGGGTGGGGGATGGAGATGGCGCTGATGGCGGACCTCCGGGTGGCCGCGCGCCGGGCGAAGTTCGGCGAGTTGTTCGTGAAGCGCGGGCTGTGCAGCGACGTCGCGGGGATCGCTCGGCTCGCGCAGCTCGTCGGGCGGGAGCGGGCGGCGGAGCTGCTGTTCACCGGTGAGGTGATCGACGCCGAGCGGGCGGAGCGGATCGGGCTGGTCGGCCGGGTCGTGGACGACGAGCAGCTCATGCCGGCCGCGCTGCAGCTGGCCCGGAAGATCGCGGCGAACCCGCCGCTGGCCGTCGCGGCGCTGAAGTCCGGGCTGCGCGAGGCGCTCGACCCGGATTGGTCGGAGCTGGGGCGCTGGGTGAGCACGCGGCTCGGGGAGCTGTTCCGGACCGAGGACCACCGGGAGGGCGTGAAGTCGTTCCTGGAGAAGCGCGAGCCGAACTATGTCGGTCGCTGAGCTCGCGGGCCTGCACACGGGACCGGTCGAGGAGTGGCTGGCCGCCAACGTCCCCGGGCTGGTCGCGCCCGTGCGGTTCGGGCTCGTCGCGGGCGGCCGCTCCAACCTGACCTACCGCGTCACGGACGCCGAGGGGACGCACTACGCGCTGCGCCGCCCGCCGCTCGGCGGGGTGCTGAGCACCGCGCACGACATGGGCCGGGAGTGGCGGTTCCTCTCGGCGATGGCCCCGACGGCCGTCCCGGTCGCGCCGCCGCTGGCCTTCTGCGACGACGAGTCCGTGACCGGCGCCGGCTTCTACGTCATGGGCTTCGTCGACGGCCGGGTGCTGACGGACCGCGCCGCGGCGGAGGAGTTGGAGCCGGCCGCCCGGAAGCGGGCCGGGGAGCACGTCGTCGAGGTGCTGGCGGCGTTGCACGCGGTCAACCCGGACGCCGTGGGGCTCGGCGCGACGGCGCCGCAGGAGGGGTACGTGCAGCGGCAGCTGCGCCGCTGGAACCGCCAGGTGCACGCCTCGCTGGCCGCGGACGACCCCGACCTCGGACAGCTCGAGGAGATCCACGACGTCCTCGCCGCGCACATCCCGGAACAGACCCGCGGCGTCGTCCACGGGGACTTCCGGCCGGGCAACATGGCCTTCGGGCCGGACGGCACGGTCCGGGCGGTCTTCGACTGGGAAGCTCCACCCTGGGCGACCCGATGGCGGACCTGTCCTACCTGGTCGCTGCCTGGCACGAGCCCGGCGACGAGGTCGCCGAGGGCGTCGAGCCCGGCCCCACCTCGGTGCCGGGCTTCCCGAGCCGCGACGAGCTCGTCGCCCATTACACGCGGCTGACCGGACGGGACGTCACCGGCCTGCCGTACTGGATCGCGTTCAACCGCTGGCGTTCCGCCTGCATCCTCGCGGGGGTCCGGGCGCGGTACCTCGCGGGCGTCATGGCGGACGACGGCTACCTCGCCGAGGCGCAGCAGTCCCGTCCGCGCCTCGGCGAGTCCGCAGTCCAGGCATTGAAGGCCGCGGGCCTCGGGTAGTCATCCCGGCGTGGGCCAGAGCCGACCGAGCGGGTGTCCGCGTCCTGCGCGGCGCTGTGGGAGCGTGCCGAGCAGGCCCGCGCCGCCTCAACGCCCGCGGAGGCTCACGACTAGCGGCCGCCGGTCGTCGGGTCGATCGTGTGCGCGACCTCGCGAATCGCGTTCGCGGGGAACCCGCCCTCCTCGGCGTGGCGACGGATGCTGTCAGCGTCCGGGGCCACATAGACACAGAAGATCTTGTCGTCGGTCACGTAGCTGTGGTCCCACTGCAGCTCCGGCATCC
Organism: Pseudonocardia sp. T1-2H; assembly: GCF_038039215.1. Taxonomy (NCBI): domain Bacteria; kingdom Bacillati; phylum Actinomycetota; class Actinomycetes; order Pseudonocardiales; family Pseudonocardiaceae; genus Pseudonocardia; species Pseudonocardia sp. T1-2H. The sequence continues at coordinate 5,479,781 of NZ_JBBPCL010000001.1, read as the reverse complement.
GGGACAGCACGTCGTTGCTCTTCGCGCTGATCGCGCCGATCTCCTCGGCGGGCAGGGAGCCCGCACCGGGAAAGTCTCGCTCGATGACGTACCTCGGCATGTGAAGACGCTCGCACACGTCCTGGCGCGGCGCGCCCTCCGAACGGAGGACTCGTCAGCCACCCTAGGCGAGACCCGGCGGAGCCGGACACCGCCAGGGTGCCGCTGCCGAGTCGGGCAGCACCGGGCGGCGCCGCGTTGCGTCCTCAGAGCTGCCCGTCGGAGAACACCGGCTCGTTGAACGAGGAAGGGGCTGGCCGGGGGCAGCCGGCCAGCACAGTGACGAGAGTGCCGTTCGCCGGTCAGCTCAGGCGCCCTCGGCGGCCTTCTCCACGCCGCGGAACTCCGGGCGGTCGTAGAGCGCCGGGCTGTAGGTGATCACTTTGTCGGACAGGGCGATCGGCGACGCCAGGAAGTACAGGACGCCGTCGAGCTCCTGGTCCATGACCTCTTTCATCAGGCTGTGGAAGGCCTCGGCGCGCTTCGCCGGGTCCGTCGTGCTCTGCGCCTCCTGCTGGAACCTCTCGACGGTCGGCGTGCTGATGCCGGACGGGTTGTTGAAGCCCTGCGGCAGGTAGCGCAGCCCGGTGGTCTGCGCCGGGTCCGCGCGGCCGCCGCCGGTGCCGATCAGCAGGTCACCCTCCTTGCGCGCGAAGAACACGTCGGTGAGCTGCTGGCCCTCCATCGACCGGATCGTCATGGTGACGCCGACGGCCTTGAGGTCCGCCTGGATCGCCTCGGCGTGCCGCTGGGAGTCCGGGTTGACCGGCACCAGCGCCTCGAAGGTGAAGCCGTTCGGCAGCCCGGCCTCCGCCAGCAGCGCCTCGGCCTTCGCCGGGTCGTACGGGTAGGTCTCCGCCGGCAGGTCCTTGTTGTAGGCGAAGCTCCAGGACGGCACCGGCTGGGTGGTCACCTCGCCGTACCCGCGCATCAGCGAGTCGACGAGCGCCTTGCGGTTGATCGCGTGGGACAGCGCGCGGCGCACCCGCACGTCACCGAACTCCGAACGGGCCCGGTTGGGGTGGAAGAAGTAGAAGTTGTTGGTGCGGCCGCGCTCTATCCGCAGGCCCGCGGCCTCGGCTTCCGGCAGCTGGTCCGGCGAGATGGGCGTGCCGTCGACCGCCCCGGTCCGCAGCGCGTTCAACCTGGTCGCCGGGTCGGTGTAGATGAACATGTCGATCCCGGCGACCTTGACGGAGTCGGGGTCCCAGTAGTTCGGCGCGGCGCGGTACTCGATCTTCGCCTGCGGCTGGTAGCCCGCCACCGTGAACATCCCCGCACCGACCGGCTTCTGGTCCAGGTCCGGGTTGTCGAACGCGGCCGGGCTGATCATGGAGCCCGCCCGGTCCGAGAGGACCAGCGGCAGCGACGCCGTGGGCGCGCTCAGCACCAGCCGCACGCTGTTCGGGCCGGTCACCTCCACGGACTGCACCGTCGCGAGCTCGTTGCGCACGGACGATCCCTCGACGGTCTTGGCCCGCTCGATGTTGGCCTTCACGGCCGCGGGATCGAACGGCGTGCCGTCGTGGAAGGTGACGCCCTCGCGCAGCTGCAGGTCCAGCGCCTTGCCGTCCGGCGAGAACTCCCACCTCGTGGCGAGGCCGGCGACGGGCCTGAGGTCGTTGTCGGTGTGGACCAGCCGGTCGTAGGTGAGGAACAGGTAGGTGTTGTCGTAGCTCGACGTCGCCTTGTGCGGGTCGAACCGGCTCAGCCCGACGACGTGCGCCCATCGGAAGATCGCCTGCGGATCAGCCGGCCCGCTCGCCGCCGCGACCTGCGAGCCTCCGCCGGAGATGGGGAACACGCGGCGACGAGCCCCAGCAGTAGCACCGCGGCTCCGGTCATGACCCGCCTCATCGCGCTCCTCTCGTGGTGGAGATGCCGGGAACGCCGAGCTGCCCGGGCAGGGAGGTCAGGGAGGCAGCGGCCTTGGCGACGCCACGGAACTCCGGCCGGTCCGCAAGCCCCGGCTCGAACGTGAGGGCGAGCGGCAGGAGCCGTCGCCTCACTTCCTGACGCCCAGCTTCTGGAAGTTGATCTGCCCCGTCACCAGGGTCTCGAAGCCGGCGATCTTCTGGCCGGTGGCGATCACGGACTCGTCCATCACGATCGGCACCTGGAACGCCTGCTCGACGAGCTCGCCGACGGCGTCGTGGATGCGCTCGGAGCGCACCGCCGGGTCGAGGCTGCCCAGCGCCTCGTTCTGCAGCTCCTCCAGGCGTGGCGTGGTCTGCCGGCCCGGGTTGGAGAAGCCGGTCGAGGTGAACTGCAGACCGATCGTCATCGACGGGTCCGGACGCCCTCCCCACTGCGAGACCAGGGCGTCTCCCTGCTGCTGGCCGTAGTAGACGTCCGCGGTCTGGGCGGCCTCGACGTTGCGGATGTTGGCCTTGACGCCGACCTCGGCCAGCATGTTCTGCACCGCCTCGCCCGCCTGGGTGTAGGTCGACAGCGCGGTCACGAGCATCTCGAACTCGAACCCGTTCGGCAGCCCCGCCTCGGCGAGTAGCTGCTTCGCCTTGGCCGGGTCGTGCGGGTAGTAGTCGCCGGGGAAGGCCGGGTTGTAGGCGTAGTAGTTCGGCGGGAAGGGCTGGACGGTCGGCTGTGCCGCGCCGAAGTAGATGCCCTCGGCGATCGCCTTGCGGTCCACGGCGTAGTTGAGCGCCTGGCGCACCTTGGGGTTGCCGAACTCGGCGCGCGCCCGGTTCAGGTACAGCACCAGGTAGGTCAGGGTCGTGCTGCGGTGCACGGTGACGCCCGGGAGCCCGGAGGCCTCGGGGACGAGCCGGCCGGACAGAAGCGCGACGTCGACCTCGCCGGTGCGCATGGCGTTCATCCGGGTGACCTCGTCGGGCAGGATCCGCAGCTCGAGGTTGCGGACGCCGACGACGCCGGAGTCCCAGTAGTCGTCGTTGCGCACGTACTGGATGACGTCACCGGGGCGGTAGCTGCTCACCTTGTACATGCCGGTGCCGACCGGCTTGAGGTCCAGGTCCGGATTGGCGAATGCGGCCGGGCTGACCATGCAGCCGGCGCGGTGGGAGAGCAGCCCGAGCAGGGCGCTGTTGCGCTGGTTCAGCTTCAGCACGACGGTCCTGGCGTCGGGCACCTCGACCGTCTCGATGGAGGCGAGGTCCGACTTGACCGAGGAGCCCTCGACGGTCTTGGCCCGTTCGATGTTGGCCTTGACCGACGACGCGTCGAAGGGTGTGCCGTCGTGGAAGCGGACGCCTTCGCGGATGGCGAGCTTCAGGGCGAGCCCGTCGTCCTGCCATTCCCACGCGGTCGCGAGGCCGGGAACGGGATCGCCGGCGGTGTCGAGGTGGATCAGCCGGTCGTAGACCGGCGCCAGGAAGCGGATGTCCTGTCCGTTCGTCGACCGGTGCGGGTCGAACCGGCTGGGCCCGACGGCGTCCGCGTAGCGGATGGTGGCCTCGGGGTCGAGATCGGAGTTCGCGACGACCTCCGCGGAGCCCCCGGTGCCACCTCCGCCCGTGGGTGCGAGGGGGAGCAGGCCACGACGAGCGTGGCGGCCAGGAGTCCGGACAGGACGGCCGTGGAGACTGATCGGATGTGACGGACGGACATTTTCCTGGGTCCACCTTCCGGTTCCGCGACATTGCGGGTGGCGGATCGCGAGCGTGACGCGGATGCATCGTGATGCGACGTGGGCGTCATTCTGTGCATGCTTCGAACAGGCTTACAAGTGTGAATTCTTTACACCAGCTGGATCATGCTCCAATCTGGAGCAAGCTCCCGGGTCGCCTTGATCATCTCAGAAGGCGCAGCTCCGGGCCTCCCGAGCGTCTCGACGTGAAACGGTCGTTGACCGGAAGCGCATCGAACGCTACTTTATGAACGATCGTTAAGTTGATCTCTCCATTGCCTGCGGAGTCGTACGATTTCCGCCGCGGGCCTATTCGGCATGCGTATTGACCACGTATTGCCGGCGAAGTATCCGACCGGACCCACACCTTCCGCCACAGCGAGGTGGCATTTCTCCACCCTCGCGACACCGACGTCCGTAGGGAGGGCTCAGTAGTGCTCCGCTACACGCTCAGACGTGTCCTGATGATCGTCCCGCTCCTGTTCCTGGTGTCCCTGGGCGTCTTCGCCCTGGTCCTGCTGATCCCCGGTGATCCGGCGATCACGATCTCGGGCGAGAACGCCACCGAGGCCCAGATCGACGCCACCCGGGAACGCCTGGGGCTCGACGACCCCGTCCTGGTGCAGTACGCCGGATGGGCCGCCCATGCCCTGACCGGTGACCTGGGCAGCTCGCTGTTCAGCAACGAGTCCGTGTCCGGCGCGATCATGTCCCGCTTCCCGGTCACTGTCGCCGTCACCCTCGCGGCGATGGTGGTCGCACTGCTGATCGCCGTGCCCGCCGGGATCGTCGCGGCCCTGCGCCGCGGCCGGTGGCAGGACCGCGGGGCGACGCTGTTCGCCTCGGTCGGCATCTCGCTGCCGAACTTCTGGGTCGGGATCCTGCTGATCATGGCGTTCGCGCTCGCCTTCCCGATCTTCCCGGCGGTGGGTTACACGCCGCTCTCGGAGGGCGTGGGGGAGTGGGCCCGGGGCCTCGTGCTGCCGGGGCTGACCCTCGGCATGGCCGTGGCCGCCGAGATCACCCGGCAGCTGCGCGGCTCGCTCTCCGACGTCCTGCAGCAGGACTTCATCCGGACCGCCCGCGCGAACGGGCTGCGCGGCCGCGCCGTCGTCGCCAAGCACGGGCTGAAGAACGCCGCCGTGCCGGTCGTGACCGTCATCGGCTTCCAGATCGGCTTCCTGCTCGGCGGGTCCGTGATCGTCGAGCGGGTGTTCGGCCTGCCCGGCCTGGGCGACCTCGCCATCCGCTCCGTGCTGCAGCGGGACATCCCGATGATCCAGGGCATCGTCGTCGTGACCGCGCTGGTCGTCATGCTCGTCAACCTGGTCGTGGACCTGAGCTACGGCTGGCTGAACCCGAAGGTGAGGCAGGCGTGACCGCCACCGCGTCCCTCGACGCGCGCGAGGCGATCTCCGCCCCGGAGCAGTCCGCGCGCGCCCGCTTCCTGCGCCGCTTCCGGCGGCAGGTCCCCGGGCTGATCGCCCTGGGCTACCTGGTCCTCGTCGTGCTGTCGGCGCTCTGCGCGCCGCTGCTCGCGACCCACGACCCGTTGCAGCAGAACCTCTCCGGGGTGCTGCAGCCGCCCGGGGGCGGACACGTCCTGGGTACCGACGACCTCGGACGGGACGTGTTCAGCCGGGCCCTGTACGCCGGGCGGATCTCGCTCCTCGCGGCCGCGCAGGCCGTCGCCGTCGCCGTCGTGCTGGGCGTCGTCCCGGGCCTGATCGCCGGGTACGCCGGCCGTCGCGTCGACGCGGTGATCATGCGCGTGACGGACGCGCTGATGAGCTTTCCGCCGCTGATCCTGGCGATCGCGTTCGTCGGCGTCCTCGGGCCGAGCCTCACCAACGCCATGTTCGTGATCGGGGTGATCTTCGCGCCGCGGTTCGTCCGGCTGGTACGGGGGACCGTGCTGAGCATCCGCGAGGAGACGTTCATCGAGGCGTCCCGCTCGATCGGCACGCCGACCGCGCGGGTGATCCGGCGCCACGTCCTGCCTAACGCGCTGTCCCCGTTGATCGTGCAGATCTCGCTGACCGCCGCCATGGCGATGCTCGCCGAGGCCAGCCTGAGCTTCCTCGGGCTCGGCGTGCAGCCGCCGGACGCGAGCTGGGGCTCCATGATCGAGCGCGGCTTCCGCTACACCGCGGCGGCGCCGTGGCTGACGATCTTCCCCGGTCTGCTCATCGCGCTGACCGTGCTCGCCTTCAACCTCCTCGGCGACGGGCTGCGGGACTCGCTCGGCCGTGAGACCCGGAGGGGGTCATGACAGATCCGCTGCTCGTCGTCGACGGGCTCGAGGTCCAGTTCGCCACCGAGGACGGCTGGGTCACCGTGCTGGACGAGGTCTCCTTCTCGGTGGAGCGGGGCGAGACCGTCGGCCTCGTCGGCGAGTCGGGCTCCGGCAAGACCGTGACCAGCCTGTCGGTGCTCGGCCTCCTGCCCCGCGAGTCCTCCCGGGTCGTGGGCGGGAGCATCCGGCTCGACGGCGTCGAGCTCGTCGGGATGCCGGCGCACAAGCTGGAGCTGCTGCGCGGCGACGAGATCTCGATGATCTTCCAGGAGCCGATGACCAGCCTGGACCCGGCCTTCCGCGTCGGGGACCAGATCGCCGAGGTCGTCCGGCGGCACCGCGGGTGCTCGAAGAAGGCGGCGTGGGCCCGCGCGGTGGAGGTCCTGACGACCGTCGGCATCCCGCACGCGGAGACGCGCGCCCGCAGCTACCCCCACGAGTTCTCCGGCGGCATGCGGCAGCGGGTCATGATCGCCATGGCCCTGTCCTGCGAGCCGAAGGTGATCATCGCGGACGAGCCGACCACGGCCCTCGACGTGACGATCCAGGCCCAGGTGCTCGACCTGCTCCGGGCCATGCGGGACGAGTTCGGCACGGCGGTCGTGTTCGTGACGCACGACCTCGGCGTCGTCGCGGACATCTGCGACCGGGCCGTCGTGATGTACGCGGGCCAGGTTGTCGAGCAGGCCGGGATCGACGACCTCTACGACCGGCCGCGGCACCCGTACACCGAGGCCCTGCTGAGCGCGATGCCACAGCTCACGGCCCGATCCGGGCGGCTCGCGACCATCCCGGGCGCGACGCCGCCCGCCGGATCGATGCCCACCGGCTGCCGGTTCCATCCGCGCTGCGCCCACGTCGTCGACGTGTGCAGCAGCGGCGACCGGGACGGGCGGGTGGCCGAACGGACGCTGAGCGGCGGCGGGACCAGCCGCTGCCTGCGTGTGGGCGACCTGGTACTGAAGGGGAGCGCATGAGCAGGGCCATGGGAACCGAGGAGCTCGTGGACCCGGCTCCGGCCGGCGGTACCCCGGTCTCGAAGGTCGAGGGACTCGACGTCGAGTTCCCGATCCGGGGCGGGCTGCTGGGCCGGAGCGGATCGCTGCGGGCCGTGCGCGACGTCGGCTTCGAGATCGGGGAGCGGGAGACGCTCGGGCTCGTCGGCGAGTCCGGTTCCGGCAAGTCGACGACCGGGCGTGCGATGCTCCGGCTCGTCGAACCGACGCGGGGGGTCGTCCGGCTCGACGGCGAGGACATCACGGCGCTGAAGGGCCAGGAGCTGCGGGCCGCACGGCGGCGCATGCAGATGGTCTTCCAGGACCCGTACAGCTCGCTCGACCCCTCGATGGTCGTGGGGGAGAGCATCGCCGAGCCCCTGGACACGCACGACACGCTCTCGCGGGCCGAGCGCTCGAAACGGGTGGCGGACCTGCTGGACCACGTCGGGCTCTCGAAGCGGTACGCACAGCGGTATCCGTACGAGTTCTCCGGCGGGCAGCGCCAGCGGCTCGCGATCGCCCGGGCGATCGCGCTGAACCCGCGGCTGCTGGTGTGCGACGAGGCCGTCAGCGCGCTGGACGTGTCGACGCAGAACCAGATCCTCAACCTGCTGGAGGACCTGCAGTCCGAGTTCCGGCTCTCGTACCTGTTCATCGCGCACGACCTCGCCGTCGTCCGGCACATCGCGCATCGGGTGGCCGTTATGTACCTGGGAGAGATCGTCGAGACGGGACTGACGGACCGGCTCTTCGACCGGCCGGCGCACCCGTACACCGAGGCCCTGCTCTCGGCGGTCCCGGTGCCGAACCCGCGCCGGCAGCGGGAGCGGGAGCGGATCATCCTGACCGGGGAGATGCCGGACGCCGCGAACCCGCCGTCGGGCTGCGCCTTCCACACGAGGTGCCCGCACGTCATGGAGATCTGCCGGACGGTGGCGCCGCCCCCCGTCGACGCCCCGGGTGGAGGCACGGTCCGCTGCCACCTCCACGGGTCTGCGCAGCCCTGAAGTGCACGAACGGCACCTTCGCTCATCCCTCCCTGATGAGCGAAAGTGCCGTTCGTGAAGATCAAGAGGGTCAGACGCGCTCGAGGATCGTGGCGTTCGCCTGACCGCCGCCCTCGCACATGGACTGCAAGCCGAAGCGGCCTCCCGTGCGGTGCAGCTCGTGGATCATCTTGGTCGCCAGGATCGCACCGGTGGCGCCCAGCGGGTGACCGAGGGCGATCGCGCCCCCGTTGGGGTTGGTCTTCGCCAGGTCTGCGCCGGTGTCCTGCGCCCACGCCAGGACCACCGGGGCGAAGGCCTCGTTGATCTCGAAGGTGTCGATGTCGTCGATGCCGAGCCCCGAGCGCTTGAGTGCCGCCTGCGTGGCGGGGATCGGGCCGGTCAGCATGTAGACCGGGTCGTCGCCCACGACGGCGAGGGTGTGCACCCGCGCCAGCGGGGTCAGGTCGTAGCGACGGATCGCGTCCTCGGACGCGACGAGCAGGGCCGCGGCACCGACGGAGATCTGGCTCGCGACGCCGGCGGTGATCGCCCAGCCCTCGCGGAGGGCCTTGAGGCCGGCGAGCTTCTCCAGGGTCGTGTCGCGGCGGGCGCCCTCGTCCGTGTCGAGGTGGGCGATCGGCGCGATCTGGTCGGTGAACCTGCCCTCGTCGATCGCCGTGACCGCACGCCGGTGGCTCTCCAGGGAGAACCTCTCCAGGTCCTCGCGGGAGAAGCCCCACTTCTCGACGATCAGCTGGGCACCGCGGAACTGGGAGATCTCCTGGTCCCCGTACCGGGCGTTCCAGCCGTCGCCCTTGGTGCTCGCGCCGAGCTCCTTGACGACCATGGCGTTCGAGGTCATCGGGACCATCGCCATCTGCTCGACCCCGGCCGCGACGACCAGGTCCTGCGTTCCGGACATGACGCCCTGCGCCGCAAAGTGCAGCGCCTGCTGCGACGAGCCGCACTGCCGGTCGATCGTGACGCCCGGGACGGTCTGCGGGAGCCCGGCGGAGAGCCACGCGGTGCGCGCGATGTCGCCCGCCTGGGGTCCGAGCTGGCTGACGCAACCCATGATCACGTCTTCGACCGCGGCCGGGTCCACACCCGTGCGGGTCATCAGCTCCTTGAGCACGTGCGCACCGAGATCGGCCGGGTGCACCCCGGCCAGGGCACCCTTGCGGGTCCCGACAGGCGTGCGAACTGCGCCCACGATGAATGCATCAGCCACCGGAAGGTCTCCCCTGCGTCTCGGAACAACGCCAACTGAACGATCGTACATTCAGTGACACGGTGATCGGGAGAGTGCGATGAACCCTCCCGACCCCGCGAGTCGGGGTCTGGCGGCTACCGAGTCGCGGTGTACCGGCGGCTGTCGAACCCCGGCTCGCGGTGACGCCGTCCCCGCAGGGCTCCCGGCGCGCGACGCAACGGGACGCCGCGTCGTCGGAAGGCGTCGTCGAGGTCCGCGGCGAGCCGGGTCCGGTCCCGCAGATCCGCCACGTCCGCCCGGATCACGATCCAGCCGCGGCGCTCCAGATGCACCTGGCGCTCCGCGTCCGGGATCTCCCGGCCGAAGTGCGTGGCCCAGCCGTCGTACTCGACCACGATGCGGTGCTCCGGCCAGGCCAGGTCGAGCAGGAACAGTGTGGTCCCGTCCGGACTTCGGAGCGGCCAGTTGACCTGCGGGGGAGGGAACCCGAGATCGACGACGTGCCAGGTCGCCCAACTCTCCGGAGGAGACAACGCAGCCCCGGTCGCGACGGCGAGCATGGCCGCCGCCCGGCGCGTGCCGCGCGGATCCGTACGGCAGGCCATCCGCTCGTCGATCCGTTTCCGGGTGGCCTCGGGGTCCAGGGCCAGGGCAAGGCACTGGTCGAGCACGGCGAACGCGTCGGGCGGGGACGCGGTGCAGAGCAGGTCCGTGACGACGCGTTCGAGCGCGAGGACGGGGAGTCCGTCGAGGTCGATCCGGTCGGCGTCGCGGTCAGGGCCATTGTGCACGACGAGCCCGGGCCGCGACCGCAGCCAGTGGCCGTAGGGGACGAGGACGTGCGTGGGCAGCGCCTCGGCCGCGGTGCACCCCTGTAGGCGGGCGGCGGTCGGGCCGCTGATCGTCGCGTCGATCCCGGCGAGGTGGGCGGCCGCGGACGCGCGGGTCACCGGGTCCGCGAGCCTCGTCGCGTCGACGAGGACGCCCCGCCAGAGTGAGACGACCAGTCCCGACTGGAGCGCGGCACGCACGTGATGCTCGCCGAACAGCTCGGCGGCGCGGGTGCGGGGTAGGGCGCCATGGCGTCCGAACGCGGCGAGATCCATGTCCCGGAACGATCCGGGAGCGGCGGTGGCCGGGACCGATGATCTCCACGCCTGTGGATGGCGCAGGCCCCATGTGGACAACTCGCGACGGGAAACCCCGACTCGGTGGCCCGTGGACCCCGACTCGCGGGAAGGTGGGGGATTACGGCCGGTGGTCGACGATGCGCATGACGATCGCGGTGTAATGGTCGACCAGCTCGGCGGGGGTGAGGGGGCCGGAGGGGTCGTACCACTGGGCGATCGCGTTGCAGGCGGCCTGGGCCGCGCGGCGGGCGTCCGTGGGGTGCTCGCAGTGGAAGGCGCCCTGCCGGACGCCCTCGTCCACGATGTCCGACCAGAGCCTGGTGGCGTTGACGCGCAGGCCCTCGAGGCGTGCCCGGTTGTCAGGATCGAGGTTGCGCCACTCGCGCGCCGCGATGTTGCTCTCGGTCTGCCGCTCCACCCGGTACTCGACGGCGGCGCGCGCCATGGCGCGCAACCGGTCCGCCGGATCGTCCCCGACGACGGCCAGTGCCTCGTCACAGCGGCGGAAGTAGTCCATCGTGCTCTCCTCCACCAGAGCCGCCAGCAGGTCCTGCTTGCTGGGGTGCCAGTAGTAGAGCGCGGAGAGGGAGAGGCCGGCGCGCTTGGCGATGTCCCGGATCGAGGCGCCGTGGTAGCCGCGCTCGTTGAACACCTCACGGGCCGCCGACGTGATGGCCTCCCGACCGCCGCCACGCGGTACGGCAGGCGTGGGTTCCCCGCCGGGGGACGTCTCCTGGGCCGTCGTCACCCGTTCAGTGTAGGGCCGGAAGGCCCTTGGACCAGTCGCCCACCGGTGTTAACTTAACGATTGTTCGATAGGAGTTGGGGCGTCCCTCGAGGATGCCCGCGCCGAGGATGTCGAGAGGATGTCGCGGATGTCCGTGCCCAACGGCTCGCCGACCGAGCTCCAGGAGTACCGGGACGGTGTCCGGTCCTGGTTGAAGGCCAACGCCCCGGCGTCGATGCCGTCGGCGGCGGAGCTGATCCCCGCGGCGAAGGCGTTCCAGGCCGCCCTGTTCGACGCCGGGTACGCCGGCATCACCTGGCCGAAGGACGTCGGCGGGCAGGGGCTGAGCGCCGCGTACCAACAGGTCTACAGCGACGAGGCGGCCGCGTACGAGCTGCCGACCTATCCGTTCATCATCGGCATGGGCATGTGTGGCCCGACGGTCAACGACCTCGGCACGGGCGAGCAGCGCACCAGCTACCTCCCGCGGCTGCTCCGGGGTGAGGACATCTGGTGCCAGCTGTTCTCCGAGCCCGGCGCCGGATCCGACGTCGCGAGCCTGCAGACCAGGGCGGTGCTCGACGGGGACGCCTGGGTCGTCAACGGCCAGAAGGTCTGGACGACCAACGCGCAGTGGGCGGACTTCGGCGCCCTGCTCGCGCGCACGGACCCGGACCGCCCCAAGCACTCCGGCCTGACGATGTTCATCCTGGACATGCACGCGCCCGGCGTCACCGTCCGGCCGCTGAAGGACATGTCCGGCCGCGCCCCGTTCAACGAGGTGTACTTCGACGACGTCCGGATCCCCGTCGACGCGGTGATCGGGCAGGTCAACGCGGGCTGGAACGCCGCCGTCACGATGCTGGGCCACGAGCGCGTCTCGATCGGCGCGACCCGCAAGCCGAAGACGAACCCGATGGAGTTCGCCTCGCTCGTCGAGCTCGCCCGCCGGCACGGCGTCACCGGCGACCCGGCGCAGCGCGAGCGGCTCGCCGAGCTCTACGCGCACGAGCGCGTGCTCGAGCTGTTCAACGTCCGGATGCGGCAGGAGACGATGGCGGGGAACCCGCCCGGCGCCCGCGGCTCCGTCGCGAAGCTCGCCGGGGCGCTGTTGCTGCGCAGAGCGATCGACACGGCCGGGCAGATCGCGGGCTCGGACACGATCGCCTGGGAGCCGGGCGACGCCCGCGGTGCCGAGCTGGCGCTGGGGATCAACTCCGCACCCGCGTCGAGCATCGCCGGCGGCACCAACGAGGTGCAGCACAACATCATCGGCGAGCGGATCCTCGGCCTCCCCAAGGAGCCCCAGGTGGACCGGGACATCCCGTTCCGCGAGCTCAAGGTCGGTACCCAGCGGGGTTGAGCCCCTCTTGCGACGAAAGGTGACTGAAATGCAGCTGGTACTCGACCCCGAGCAGCAGGAGCTCCGCTCCGCGGTCCGCAAGTTCCTCACCGACCAGTCCCCGTCCGCGCGCGTGCGCAGCGCGATGGAGTCCGACGACGGCTACGACCGCGAGCTCTGGCGCCGGATGGCGACCGAGCTCGGCCTGCTGGGGCTCGCCGTCCCCGAGCGGTACGACGGCGCGGGCGCCGGGCACGTCGAACGGGCGATCGTGCAGGAGGAGCTCGGGCGCTCCCTCGCGCCGTCGCCGTTCCTCGGCTCGGCCGTCCTCGCCACCGACACCCTGCTAGCCCTCGACGACGAGGCCGCCCGCGCCGAGCTGCTGCCCCGGATGGTCGCGGGCGAGCTGATCGCCGCGGTCGCGGTCGCCGAGGGCGGCGGCGCGTGGGACCGCACCGGCGGCGCCACCACGGCGTCGAGGTCGGGCGATGCCTGGACCCTCGACGGCACCAAGACCGCGGTCGTCGCCGGGGACGTCGCCGATGTCCTGCTCGTGCTCGCCTCGACGTCCGACGGCCCGGGCTGGTTCCGGGTCGACCCCTCCGCGAGTGGGGTCACCCGGACCACGCTGACGACGCTCGACCCCACCCGTCGGCTCGCGAAGGTCGCCTTCGCGAAAGCCCCGGCCACCGCGCTGGCCAGCGCCGACGCGGCCGCCGTGCTCGACCTCGTCGCGGACCTGGGCGCCGTGGCGCTGGCCGCCGAGCAACTGGGCGGGTTGCAGCGCGCGCTCGAGATGGCCGTCGACTACGCCAAGGTGCGCGTCCAGTTCGGCCGGCCGGTCGGCTCGTACCAGGCCGTCAAACACGGCCTCGCGGACGTCTACAGCGACTGGGAGCAGGGGCTCTCCGCCCTGCGCCACGCGAGCTGGGCCGCGGACCACGCCCGGGACGAGCTGCCGCTCGCGGCCGCGCTCGTCGCGGCCTACGTGGGCCCGGCGTACTTCCGCGCAGGCACCCTCTGCGTCCAGTATCACGGCGGGATCGGCTACACGTGGGAGCACGACGCGCACCTGTACTACAAGCGCGCGAAGAGCACCGAGCTGCTGTTCGGTTCGCCGGCGCGGAACCGCGCCCGGCTCGCCGACCGCCTCGGCGTCTGAGAGAAGGGTTCGAAGTGCCGGACACTGCGCCAGATTCGGGATCGGAGCAGGCGGTTCTCACCAGCCTGGACGATGGCATCCTCACGGTCACGCTGAACCGGCCGCGGCGGAAGAACGCCCTGGACGCGGCGACGTGGGACGGCCTGCGTGCCGTCTTCACGCGGGCGGGCGACGACCCGGAGGTCCGCGTCCTGGTGCTCACCGGGGCGGGCGGGGACTTCTGCGCGGGTGCGGACCTGAGCGGCGACCGCGGCGACACGCACCCGTTGCAGCGCATGCGCGGTGTCAACGAGGTCGCGCTGCTGCTGCACGAGCTGCCGATCCCGACGATCGCGAAGGTCGAGGGCGTCGCCGTCGGGGCGGGGTGGAACCTTGCGCTGGGCTGCGACCTGGTCGTCTCCTCGCGCACAGCCCGGTTCTCCCAGATCTTCGCCAAACGCGGCCTCTCGCTGGACTTCGGCGGCTCCTGGCTGCTGCCCAAGATCGTCGGGCTGCAGAAGGCCAAGCGGCTCGCCCTGCTCGCCGAGATCATCGGCGCGGAGGAGGCGGAGAGGCTCGGCCTGGTCACCTACCTCGTCGAGCCCGGCGAGCTCGACGGCTTCACCGCGGACCTGGCCGAGCGGCTCGCCGACGCGGCTCCCGTCGCCGTTCGCCAGTCCAAGCAGCTGCTGAACGAGAACGCCGACCGCACGATGCGGGACGCCCTGTCCAGCGAGGCGCGCACACAGTCGATCAACTTCGCCACCGAGGATGCGCCCGCCGCGTTCGACGCCTTCATCGAGAAGCGCGATCCCGAGTTCACGGGGAAGTGGGCGGTCAAGTGACGACGACCCAGAGCACCTACACGGAGATCGCCTACGACGTCGCGGACCACGTCGCGACGATCACCCTCGACCGGCCGGACCGGCTCAACGCCTTCACCACGACCATGGCGAGGGAGCTGGTCGCTGCCTTCGACGAGATCGACGCGGACGACTCGGTCCGGGTCGTCGTCGTCACCGGCCGGGGCCGCGGGTTCTGCGCGGGCGCCGACCTGGGCCGCGGCGGGGCGACCTTCAACGCGAACGACCCGGAGCGCGCGGCCGAGCGCAAGGACTTCGAGACCATCGGCGGCGTCCCGCGGGACGGCGGCGGCATCGTCTCCCTGCGCGTCGCGGCCTGCCGCAAACCGGTCATCGCCGCTGTCAACGGCCCGTCGGTCGGCATCGGCGCCACGATGACGCTCCCGATGGACATCCGGCTCGCCGCGGAGTCCGCGAAGTTCGGGTTCGTCTTCGCCCGGCGCGGGCTGGTGCCGGAGGCGGCGTCGAGCTGGTTCCTGCCCCGCGTCGTCGGGATCTCGCAGGCCATGGAGTGGGTCGCCACGGGCCGCGTCTTCACGGCCGAGGAGGCGCTCGCCGGCAGGCTCGTCTCCAAGGTCCTGCCGGACGACGAGCTGCTGCCCGCCGCGTACGCGATCGCGAAGGAGATCGTGGACAACACGTCGTCGATCTCCGTGGCGGCGTCCCGGCAGCTGCTCTGGTCGATGCTCGGCGCGTCGACGCCATGGGAGGCGCACCGGCTGGACTCGGCGGCGATCTACGCGCTCGGCCAGGGCGAGGACGTCAAGGAGGGCGTCACGTCCTTCCTGGAGAAGCGGCCGCCGTCGTTCCCGGACCTCGTCAGCAGGGACTACCCGGCCGCCGTCCCGCCGTGGCCCGTCCGCCCGGAGACGATGGAGTGAATCCGTACTTCGATCTCACGGGGCAGGTCGCGCTCGTCACCGGGGGCAACTCCGGGATCGGGCTGGGCATGGCGCACGGGCTGGCGAAGGCCGGCTCGGACGTCTGCATCTGGGGCACGAACGCGGAGAACAACGAGAAGGCGGCGGCCTCGCTGGCCGAGCACGGCACCAAGGTGCGCGCCCTGCGGTGCGACGTCGGGGACGAGCAGGCCGTTGCGGAGAGCTTCGCCGAGACCCTCGAGGAGTTCGGCAGAGTCGACTCCTGCTTCGCCAACGCCGGCGTGGGCGGGCGGGGCGCGAAGTTCCAGGACCTCGAGCTCGACGAGCTGCGCCGGGTGTTTCGCGTCAACGTCGAGGGCGCGTTCCTCACGATGCGGGCGGCCGCCGCGCACATGATCGAACGAGGCGAGGGCGGCGTGCTCGTCGGCACGTCCAGCCTGGCTGCCGAGCAGGGCCAACCGCGCGGGCACCCGTACGCGGCGAGCAAGGGCGCGCTGCTGTCGATGATGCGCGGGCTCGCCGTCGAACTGGCGCGGTACAAGATCCGGGCGCACACCCTGCAGCCGGGTTGGACACACTCGACGATGACGGACGTCGCGTTGAACGACCCGCATTTCACGGCGAGGGTGATGCCGCGAATGCCGGTCCGGCGATGGGGCGAGCCGTCGGACTTCGAGACGATCGCGGTCTACCTGGCGAGTCCGGGGACGACGTTCCACACCGGGGACACGTTCCTGGTCGACGGTGGGTACTCCCTGTTCTGACCCCGACCTGCCATGTCGGCTCAGTCGTCCTTGCGGTCCTCCCGGTCGTGGTGGCCCTTCGAGAAGCCCAGGGCGCCCATCAGCGGGATGAGCAGGAAGAACATCCAGGCTTGCGGGACCACGCCGACGAAGACGAAGAACAGGATTGTGCGGGCGCGCGCCACTCGGGGAGCCGCGTCATGGAGCCATGACGCTGTCCCGGGGGCCCGAAATCCGTCCTGGCTCCATGACGTGGGCCCCAAGGCCGGGACCTCAGCGCACCTGGCTCGCCGGGGGCGGTGTGATCAGCACCGGGGTGCCCCAGCTCCGGTAGTCCGCGGTCATCGCCAGGGTCCCGATCCCGGGCATGTCCTGCCGCGCCTCGCTGCGCACCGGACGGTTCTCCGCGTCGACCCACAGCGTGCTGCTGATCCGGGTCATCCCGCCCGCGACCTGCTGCTGCAGCTGCGCGCGGACGTCGGGCTCGCGCTCCAGCTCCGCGGCCCGGTTCAGGTCCACGACGATCGTGTAGCGGACCGCGGGCGTCCCGTCGACGGGGTCGTCCGAGGCGTCCGCGACCAGGCTCGCGTCCGCGAAGCGGCTGATGTCCGCCGTCGGGTCCGCGCTGTCGACGATGTTCGTGGCGAGCGTCGCGAGGGTGCGCTCCGCCGCGTCCCCGCTCGCCGCGTCGACCTTCGTCCACGGCCGCGGGTCCCCGGGCTGCGCGGACGGCAGCCGCAGGAACACCTGGCCCGGCAGCACGACGAACCCGGTGCTCTTCGGCGCCTCGCCGGAGTGGGTGAGGGTCTGGGTGAAGTCCACGGACACCCCGGAGTCCTCGATCCGCAGCGCCCCGGTGCCGCCGACCGTCATCGCCGGTTCGCCGGGGCCGTGCGTGCCGTCCTCGACGTGCCCGGCGACCTGCAGGATCGCGGTGCGGTCCGTGCGCTGGCGGGCGGTGACGGCGTCCAGCAGCTCGCGGACGTCGTAGACCTTGGGAAGCCCGCGGGCGGCGGTCTGCTGCGGCGGGGCGCCCGCGCATCCGGTGAGTGACGCGCCGAGCACGGCCAGCAACAAGATCCAGGTCGGCATCGACCTCGGTCCAGCTCCGTCCACCTGGGCTCCGCCTCCGGTCCGATCTCCCCAGGTGAGGCTATCGGTCCGCGGTCGGCGCCCCCGCGTGGCCCGGGCGCAGTGCGACGAGCACGCGGCGCAGTGCGTCGAGCCGTCCGGGCCGCAACGTCCCCGCCGCGACGAGCGCGTCGAGCGCGCACTCCGGGTCCGCGGGCGGTCCGAGGTGCCCGCAGCCGCGCGGGCACTCCTCGACGGCGCTCGCGAGATCGTCGAAGGCCTTGATGACGTCGTCCGGCGTGACGTGCGCCAGCCCGAAGGACCGCACGCCGGGGGTGTCGACCACCCAGCCGCCGTCCGGCAGCGGGAGCGCCACCGCGGCCACCGTGGTGTGCCGCCCCTTGCCGACCCCCGACACGACGCCGGTGAGCCGGCGGGCCTCCGGCAGCAGCGCGTTGACCAGCGTGGACTTGCCGACGCCGGAGTGCCCGACCAGGGCCGAGACGCCGCCGTCGAGCAGCTCGGCGAGCGCGTCCGGCGGCTCGTCCCGCCGGGTCACGACGACGGGGAACTCCAGCTCCGCGTAGTGCGCCGCGAACGGCGCGGGGTCGGCCAGGTCCGCCTTCGTCAGGCACAGCACGGGCGTGAGACCACCCGCGAACGCGGCGACCAGGCAGCGGTCCACGAACCCGGTGCGCGGGACGGGGTCCGCCAGGGAGGTCACGATCACGAGCTGGCCCGCGTTGGCGACGACGATCCGCTCGAAGGGGTCGGTGTCGTCCGCGGTGCGGCGCAGGACCGTCTGCCGCTCCTCGACGCGCACGATGCGGGCGAGGGTGTCCGGGGCCCCGGACAGGTCCCCGACCAGCCCGACCCGGTCGCCGACGACGATCGGTGTGCGGCCGAGCTCGCGGGCCCGCATGGCCGTGACCGGGGGCGCCTTCGCGTCCCCACCCGGAGCGCAGGTCCAGCGGCCGCGGTCCACGGCGATGACCATGGCCTCCTCGGCGTCCGCGTGGTCCGGGCGGCGCTTGGTGCGCGGCCGGGAACCCCGTCGCCCGGGGCGGATGCGGACGTCCGTCTCGTCGTACTCGCGCGGGCTCATCTCGGCCGGCTCATCCGGACAGCAGTGCGGCCCACCGGCCCGGGAAGTCCGGGAACGTCTTCGTCGTGCAGGCCACGTCGTCGATCGTGACGCCGGGGACGACGAGCCCGAGGACGGCCCCGGCCGTGGCCATCCGGTGGTCCGCGTAGGCGCCCCAGGGCCGGTCCGCCGGCGCGGTGAGGGCGCGTGGGCGGATCTCCAGGCCGTCCTCGGTCTCGTTGACGTCCGCGCCCAGCGCCGTCAGCTCGGCGACGAGGGCGGCGAGCCGGTCCGTCTCGTGCCCGCGGATGTGCGCGACCCCGCGGATCCGCGACGGGGTCGCGGCCAGGGCCGCGATCGCCGCGACCGTGGGGGTGAGCTCGCTGGCCTCGTGCAGGTCCACGTCCACCCCGGTGAGCCGGTCCGGCCCGCGCACGGTCATGCCCGCGCCCGACGGCGTGACCGTCGCGCCGAACCGTTCGAGGACCGGCAGGACCTCGGCCCCGGGCTGGGTGGATCGGGCGGGCCAGCCCGCGACCGTAACCTCGCCCGCCGTGACCGCCGCCGCGGCCAGGAAGACCGACGCGTTGGACAGGTCCGGCTCGACGGTCCACTCCCGGGCGGCGATCGGTCCGGGCTCCACCCGCCACACGTCGGGCTGCGAGTCGTCGACCGCGACGCCCGCCTCGCGCAGCATCGCCACGGTCATGTCGATGTGGGGCAGCGACGGCACCGGCGCGCCGTCGTGCAGCACCGTGACGCCCTTGTCGAACCGGGCCCCGGAGAGCAGCAGGCCCGACACGAACTGGGACGACGCGGACGCGTCGATCGTCACGTCCCCGCCGGCCAGGCCGCCGGCCCCGTGCAGGACGAACGGCAGCCGGTCCCCGTCGACGACCGCGCCGAGCGCGCGCAGCGCCTCCAGCACGGCGCCCATCGGGCGGGTGCGGGCGTGCGGGTCCCCGTCGAACAGGACGGCGCCGTCGGCCAGCGTGGCCGCGGGCGGGACGAACCGCATGACCGTGCCGGCGAGCCCGCAGTCCACGGTCCCGCCGCCGGTCAGCGTGCCGTCCCCGCCGAGGGCGACCCGCTCGCCGTCGACCTCGACCGGGACGCCGAGGGACCGCAGCGCGCCGCACATCAACGCCGTGTCCCGGGTGGCGGGCGCCCCGTGCACGACGGACGGGCCCGCGGCGAGGCCGGAGAGCAGCAGCGCGCGGTTGGTCACGGACTTGGACCCGGGGACGGCGACGATGCCGCGCACGGGCCCGCCCGCCACCGGCGCCGCATAGAACTTTGTGTCGGCCACGGGCCCCATGATTCCGCATCCCTCCGCCGCGGGGCCCGTGCAGGTGGCGAGCCCGGCCGGGGTGATCGTTCCGGCAGCCACATCGATGCTGTGCCGACGACGCTCCGGTCGCCCCGGAACCGATCACGGACGGTCGCGGCGGGGGAGGACCGTCGGTGCCGCGTGCCACGATGGGCACATGTGCGGGAGGTACGCCTCGACGAAGGCACCCACGGACCTGGCGGAGGAGTTCACCGCCGTCGACGCCGTGACGGAGAAGGCCGGGGAGGAACGCCGGCCGGACTACAACGTCGCGCCCACCCGGGACGTGATCGCGGTGGTGCAGCGGCACCCGCGGGATGCCGAGGGCAACGCGGACCCGGACACCACCGAGCGCAGCCTCCGGCTGGTCCGCTGGGGCCTGGTGCCGTTCTGGGCCAAGGACCCCTCGGCCGGCGCGCGCATGATCAACGCCCGCTCCGAGACGGCCGCGGAGAAGCCCGCGTTCCGCAAGGCACTCGCGTCGCGCCGCTGCCTGCTCCCGGCCGACGGCTGGTACGAGTGGCAGCGCCGGGCCGCCACCAAGGACCACAAGGCGTCGAAGCAGCCGTACTTCACCCACTACGCGGACGGGGAGCTCGCTGGCCATGGCCGGGCTGTGGGAGTTCTGGCGGCCGAAGGAGGGCGAGCTTCTGGACAAGTACCCGGACGGCCTGGTCACGGCCACCGTGCTCACCACCGGGGCGGTCGGGCCGCTCGCCCAGGTGCACGATCGGATGCCGCTCGTCCTCCCCCGGGACGCGTGGGACACCTGGCTGGACCCGGACACGGACGCGAAGGCGGACTCGGTGCAGGCCTGGCTGCGGCCGCCGTCGGAGCAGCTCGTCGCGTCCCTGGAGATCGTCCCGGTGTCGGACCGGGTCAACAGCGTCAAGAACAACTCCGCGGACCTGCTGACGCCACTGGACCCGGCGCAGGTGGAGGAGCCGATCCAGCTCGACCTGCTCGGATGACCGCCGGGCCGACGACGACGGAGGTCGACACCCCGCACGGCCCCGCCCGGGTCCACGTGCACCGCACGGACGGCGATCCCCGTGCGGTCCTGCTGCTCGGCCACGGGGCCGGCGGCGGGGTCGAGGCCCCGGACCTGAAGGCCGCGACGACGGCCGCGCTCGCCGCCGGGCTGCACGTCACGCTCGTCGAACAGCCCTACCGGGTCGCCGGCCGTCGTGCGCCCGCCCCCGCGACGCAGCTGGACGCGGCGTGGCTCGCCGTCGCGGCGTGGGCGGGCGAGGAGTTCGAGGGGCTGCCGTTCCTCTTCGGCGGCCGCAGCTCGGGAGCCCGGGTGGCCTGCCGCAACGCCGCCGACGGCAAGGCGGTCGCCGTCCTCTGCCTGGCCTTTCCCGTCCATCCGCCGGGAAAGCCGGAGAAGCACCGGCTGGCGGAGCTCGACGGTGTCGAGGTGCCGGTCCTGGTCGTGCAGGGCGAGCGGGACCCGTTCGGCCGCCCGGAACCTGCGCCCGGCCGCGAGGTCGTGGTGCTGAGGGGGGACCACAGCCTGAAGTCGGACGTGCCGGGGGTCGGTGCGGCGGTGGGCGAGTGGCTGGAGGAGGTCAGCCCCGGACCGCGATAGCCGCGGTGCGCGCGCCCGCGAGCGCGACGAGGTCCGCGGGGGCCAGCTCGACCTCGAGGCCGCGGCGTCCGGCGCTGCAGAACACGGTGTCCCACTCCAGCGCGGACGTGTCGAGCACCGTCGCCAGCCGCTTCTTCTGCCCCAGCGGCGAGATCCCGCCCGCGACGTAGCCGGTGGCCCGCTCGGCGGCGGCGACGTCGGCCATCCGCGCCTTCTTCGCGCCGACGGCCGCGGCGAGTGCCTTCAGGTCCAGCGTCGAATCCACCGGCACGATCCCGACGGTCAGCGCGCCGTCCACCTCGGCGACCAGAGTCTTGAACACCCGGCCGGGCTCGAGCCCGAGCGCGACGGCGGCCTCCGGACCGTACGCCTGGCCGTCGGAGTGGCTGTAGGAATGCACCCGATGGGTGATCTTCCGCTTCGCCAGCAGTGCGGTCGCCGGCGTCCCCTGCCCTGCCATGAATCTCCTCCTCGGCTGCCCGACGGACTGCCGCCTGCCACGGGAATTGCCGGGGGCGCGGACGGCGTTCGGACAGTACGTGACACACGCTCTGATGGAAGCGCCGGCGGTGGCCGAGGCCCACGTCCGGCCGCGCCGCCGAAGGGGTGGGCGCGTACTCTCGGCGCGGTCCGTGGTCGCCCGGGCCGCGGATGTCCGGCCTTCCCCCGGTGGGCCGGATCTGCAGGAGAGGAGCGCGGTGCCTGAGCACAGCCCCGAGAACATCGGTGCGGCGCACACAGCTGCGGCGACGGCGGACGTGGCGACACCCGAGATCGGGGAGCGCCCGGAGGACCGCGCGTCCCCCGGCGAGACGGCAGACGAGCGCACCGCGCGGTTCGAGCGCGACGCCATGCCGATGCTGGACCAGCTCTACGGCGCCGCGCTGCGGATGACGCGCAACCCCGCGGACGCCGAGGACCTCGTCCAGGAGACGTTCCTCAAGGCGTACTCGGCGTTCCGCACTTTCCGCGAGGGCACGAACCTCAAGGCCTGGCTGTACCGGATCCTCACCAACACCTACATCAACGGTTACCGTAAGAAGCAGCGCCAGCCGTTGCAGTCCCCGACGGACGAGATCACGGACTGGCAGCTCGCCCAGGCCAGCGAGCACTCGTCGACCGGGCTGCGCTCCGCCGAGGTCGAGGCGATGGACAACCTCCCGGACTCCGACGTCAAGGAGGCCCTGCAGCGGCTGCCGGAGGACTTCCGGATGGCCGTGTACCTGGCCGACGTCGAGGGCTTCGCCTACAAGGAGATCGCGGACATCATGGGAACGCCGATCGGTACGGTGATGTCCCGGCTCCACCGCGGGCGTCGCCAGCTGCGCGACATGCTCACCGATACCGCGCGGGAGCGGGGATTCATCCGGGGCCAGGCCGAGGAGGTGACCACCCGATGAGCTGCGGGAACCACCACGAGACTGACTGTTCCGAGGTGCTCGCCGAGGTGTGGCTCTTCCTCGACGGCGAGTGCGACCAGAGCCGCAAGAAGCTTCTGGTCCAGCACCTCGACGAGTGCGGGCCGTGCCTCGCGGAGTACGGCATCGACGAGAAGCTGAAGGCCCTGCTGGCCCGCAAGTGCGGCGGCGAGCAGGCCCCCGACAGCCTCAAGAACCGGCTGCGCCACCAGATCCGCACCCTGGTGCTGGAGCAGGCCGAGGTGACCGTCGAGTCCGGGCCGGGCGGGACGACCGTCGAGGTCAGGACGACGCGTCTCGAGCGCCGCAGCTGAGACGGCTCGACACACAGGCGCAGCCACGACACAGCGAAGGGGCGGTACCGGGTAACCGGTGCCGCCCCTTCGGCGTCGTCACGCTGCGCCTCAGCTGTTGGGGCGCTTGCCGTGGTTGGCGCCGTTCTTCTTGCGGTCGCGCTTCTTGCGTCCACGCTTCGACATGGTCGTACCTCCTTCGTCTGCGGCTGCTCTGCCATGAGTGTCCCACGTGATTGGATGGGGCCCGGAACGGCATGGGACGGGCCCCGGGCGGTGGGGTGCGCGCAGCGACGAGGAACGGCGGGTCCGAACGGGTGTCCACACTGAGCGACCTGCTGGCCGAGCACACACACCTCCCCGGGGATGCGGTGGACCATCTCCAGCGTGTCGTCGCGGAGTGGCAACTGCTCGCCGACATGTCGTTCGCGGACTTCCTGCTCTGGATCCCGCTGCCCCAGGACGCGGACCAGTCGATGACCAGCGCGCCCGTCGAGTTCCTCTGCGTCGCGCAGGCCCGCCCGACCACCGGGCCGACCGCGCACCCCGAGGACGCGGTGACCCAGCGGGTGTCCCCGCAGGACAACCCGCAGCTGCGCCGCGCGGTGGTCGAGGGCCGGATCTGCCGCGAGGAGGAGCCGCGCTGGAACCTCGAGGTCCCGGTGCGCCGCGAGACCATCCCCGTGCGCTTCAACGGCCGGGTGCTGGCGGTGCTCTCCCGGGACACGAACCTCGCGATGCCGCGGGTGCCGAGCCCGATGGAGATCGCCTACCTCGGCTGCGCCTCGGACCTGTGCCAGATGATCGCGGACGGCACGTTCCCGTCGTCGTCCGCCGTCGCCGGCGCGGACACCAGCCCCCGCGCCGGCGACGGGATGATCCGCCTCGACGCGCACGGCCTCGTCGCCTACGCCAGCCCCAACGCGCTCTCGGCCTACCACCGGATGGGCCATGCGAGCGACCTCGTCGGCCTCCCGCTGGCCGCGGCCACCAAGGAGCTGGTCGGGGACCCGTTCGACGCCGTCGAGGTCGCGAGCCGCATCCAGGCGGCGCTGGACGGCCGGACGTCGATGCGCATGGAGGTCCGGGCCCGGGGCGCCACGATGCTCGTCCGCGCCCTGCCGTTGCGCCCACGGGGCGACGCAGCGGGCGCGCTCGTCCTCGTCCGGGACATCACGGACCTGCGCCGGCGGGACCAGGCGCTGCTCACCAAGGACGCGACGATCCGGGAGATCCACCACCGGGTCAAGAACAACCTGCAGACGGTCGCGGCGCTGCTGCGGCTGCAGGCACGCCGGACGTCGATCCCGGAGGCCAAGCAGGCGCTCTCGGAGAGCGTCCGCCGGGTGACGTCGATCGCGCTGGTGCACGAGGCCCTGGCCTACTCGCTCGCCGAGCAGGTCGACCTCGACGAGCTGGTGGACACCGTGCTGCCGGTGATCGGGGACGGCGCCACGGCCGAGGTGCGGGCGAAGGTCCGCCGCGACGGCTCGCTCGGCACCCTCAACTCCGCGATGGCGACCCCGCTCGTCCTCGTGCTCACCGAGCTGGTGCACAACGCCCTGGCCCACGGCTTCGACGCGGGTCAGGCGGGCGAGGTCGTCGTCAGGGCCCGCCGTTCGGCCGGCCGGCTCGAGGTGATCGTGGCCGACGACGGCCGGGGCATGCCGGACGACTTCGACTACGACCGGTCCGACGGCCTGGGCCTGCAGATCGTCCGCACGCTGCTGACGGAACTGGACTCCCACCTGGTGGTCCGGCCCCGCGAGGGAGGCGGAACCGAGGCCCTCATCACGGTCCCGATGGCGGGGCGATAACCTTCTCGTGTGATCGCTGATCCCGGTGCCGTGGTCGCGTCGGTGCCGTGGTCGACGGTCTCCCGGTCCGGAGCTGCACGCCACAGCGAGCGCCCGGATGACACATCGCGGGCCCGTGGCCGGTGGCGTCCGGCTACGGGCCCGCGAAGGGGAAGCGAGATGCTGTTGTCCCGAGAGATTCGGGGTGTGACTTTCTTCTTCAGGTGCCCGGGTCGTCCGGGCTGTCGATGCTCAGGCCGTGCGAGCGCGGGTCCGAGCATTGCGCCGCTTCAGCGCACGTCGCTCGTCCTCGCTCATGCCGCCCCACACACCCGCGTCCTGGCCACTCTCGAGGGCCCAGGCAAGGCACTCGGTGACCACGGGGCAGCGGCGGCACACGGTCTTGGCCTCGGCGATCTGCAGAAGGGCCGGGCCGCTCGTCCCCACGGGGAAGAACAGCTCGGGGTCCTCGTCGCGGCAGATCGCGTGGTGACGCCAATCCATGGTGTTTCTGCTCCTCGTACTGCGCGATCGGGGTCGCGCCGATCGTCCGTCACGGTGTTTCCGCGCTTGTGAATGGTTTCACGAGCGCGGTCGGTCTTCAAGGGACAAGGTCCGTCCAGGTGAGGCGACTCACCCACACTACGCAACGATGGCCGACACGATCGGTTACTACGCCGGTCAACCGCTACGAAGAGCTATCAGTGTCCCTGCCCAACGGAAACCGGGATACCCGTTTCCCGTCGGACCATGCGAGGAAATCTCCCTCGCCGTCCCTCGGTGTCGCAGGACCTACCTTGGATCACCGTTTGGCCTGGTGCGAGCCCCTAGCGGCTCGGCGGTCCATTCGTCGCGGTGAGTGGACGGCTGCCGTCACCCGGCGGGGTGATCATGCCGTTCGGACTGCGACGAGCTGTGTCTCTGGCACGACGACGCGTAGCG
The DNA here is from genome assembly GCF_038039215.1 of Pseudonocardia sp. T1-2H. Lineage (NCBI taxonomy): Bacteria > Bacillati > Actinomycetota > Actinomycetes > Pseudonocardiales > Pseudonocardiaceae > Pseudonocardia > Pseudonocardia sp. T1-2H. Next base: position 5,454,287 of record NZ_JBBPCL010000001.1, on the reverse strand, counting down.
CCGCCGCTGCACAGGGTCAACGCCCGGAGGGCCCGGAACCTTCCTCAGACGACCACGCGCAGCACATTGGGCACGGAGACGAACTCCACGTCGGTCCGTGAGCCGAGGTGGTCCCCGTCGAGCTGCAGGGCCAGGGGCTCGGCGCTGCGGATGCGCACGAGCGGCACGGCGTCCTGGCGGAGGACGTTGCGGCCGTGGGGATTGCCCTCGCGCGCGAGCAGGTGCGTCAGCGTGTGCGCGATCGTCGGCAGGCCGAGGTGGCGCAGGGCGAACAGCGCCAGGCCGCCGCTGAACGACGCCCCGGGGTTCGTCCGCACCGCCCGGCCGTCCAGGTAGGTCCAGGGGTCGGTGTTGCTCACGAACGCCATCCGCACGTCCTCGACGGGCGCGGCGCCCGGGATCTCGACGGTCATCGACGGGGGGTTGCGGCGCTGCCTGACGTACTCGGAGAAGGCGGTGCGGAAGTAGCGGCCGGGGGAGGCCTCCTGGCCGTCGGCGCGGGCCCGTTCGACCGCGGCGACGACGTCCGCGTCCCAGCCCAGGCCGGCGTTGAAGGTGAACCAGCGGTCGTCCGCCCGGCCGAGGCCGACGAGCCGGCTGCGCCTCGCCTCGAGCGCCGCCAGGATCGCGCCCGTGGCCTCCACCGGGTCCCGGGGCATGCCGAGGGCGCGGGCGAAGACGTTGGCGGAACCGCCGGGCACGACGGCGAGCGCGGGCGTCCCGGCGTCCGCGGGGGTGACGTCGATGCCCGAGCCGTCCGCGCGGGTCCGGTGCCGCACCAGGCCGTTGACGACCTCGTTGACCGTCCCGTCCCCGCCGAGGGCGACGACCAGCTCGATCCCGGCCGCGACGGCCTCCGCGGTGGCCTCCGCGGCGTGCCCGCGGTAGGCGGTCTGCAGGACGTCCAGCTTCAGCTCGCTGGCGAGCGCGTGCGCGAGCACGTCCCGACCCGCTGGGGTCGTCGACGTCGCCCGGGGGTTGACCACGAGGAGCGCGCGCACACCACGAGGGTATCCCGGCCTATTCTCGGGCCCGTGACGTCCGACCAGCCCGAGCCCCGCCCGGCCCCGGAACAGCCCGTGCGACCGCCCCGTCAGGTGCTCCTGGCCGGCGGGATCGTCGGGGCCCAGGGGCTGGTGGGCGTCGCGGTCGCGCTGGTGTTCCTGGTGCGGGCCATCGGCTCCGATGCCCCGGGAGCCGGGATCGCGGAAGCCGTGTACTTCCTGCTCGTGGGTGGCGCGGTGCTCTTCGCCGGGACGGGGCTGCTGCGGGGCAAGCGCTGGGCGCGCACGCCGGCGATCGTCGCCCAGCTGTTGCTGCTGCCCGTCGTCTACTCGTTGATCGGGCCGTCGCAGCAGCTGGTCCTGGGGATCCTCGCCGGCCTCGTCGTGATCGGGACGTTCCTGCTGCTGATCAGCGAGCCGTCCCGGGCCTGGTCGATGGACCTGTTCGGGGACGACGGCTGACCAGGGTCCGTCCTAGGCGCCGAGCTCGGCCAGCGGCTCGCCCGTGAGCCGGTAGGTCGTCCAGCCGTCCATGCCCACGGCGCCGATCGCGCGGTAGAAGGCGATGGAGGGGGCGTTCCAGTCCAGCACGGACCACTCCAGCCGGGCGTACCCCCGCTCGACGCAGAGGGCCGCCAGGGCGGCCAGCAGGGCCTTGCCCAGGCCGGCCCCACGGTGGGCCGGCTGCACGTAGAGGTCCTCGAGGTAGATCCCGTGGACGCCCTCCCAGGTGGAGAAGTTCAGGAACCACAGCGCGCACCCCACGACGACGTCGTCACGGACCGCGACGTGCGCGAAGAGCGCCGGATCGGGCCCGAACAGGGCGGTGCGCAGCTGCGACGGCGTCAGCCGGCACTCCTCGCGCAGCTTCTCGTACTCGGCCAGCTCCTCGACGAGGCCCACGATCGCGGGCACGTCGCCCGGTTCGGCCCGTCTGATGCCGTTCGTCATCTCCTGCGTCACGCCTTACCGTAACTGCGCGTCATCGGCCTAGTCTCTTCGGCTGAACGGAGCAACCTCGGCCCTTCTCGCTCGTCTTCTCCGGTGGGGACAGCGGCGGAAAGGTGATCGATGGGTAGGCACAGCAGGTCGGGCGGGGCGCGCGCGGCGCTCGCCGCGGGTTCGCTCGCGGCGGTCGGGATCGTCGCGATCCTCGCCGGTCCGGCCGCGCAGGCGGCGACCACGTCGCCCGCGGGTTCCGCAGCCCCCGCGCGCGTAGCGGGGACGCCGTGCACGGCGAGCGCGCACGCGTGCGTCGACCTCACGCTCAAGCAGGCCTGGCTGATCGCCGACGGCACGGTCACCCGCGGCCCCGTGCGGATCGAGCCCGGCGACGCGCAGGACCCCACCCCCGTCGGCACGTTCGAGGTCCAGTGGAAGGACCAGAACCACGTCAGCGACATGCCCAACCGCGCACCGATGCCGTTCTCGGTGTTCTTCGCCGACGGCGGCGTCGCCTTCCACGAGGGCAGCATGACCAACCCGTCCTACGGCTGCGTGCACCTGCAGCACGACGACGCGGTGGCGTTCTTCCACACCCTGCAGGTGGGGGACGAGGTCCAGGTCCACTGAGCCTGCCGGTCAGGGCAGGCGGAGGTTCACGTGGTCGAGCCTCGGCTCGCTCCGCTCGTCGCCCAGCACGCTCCACGCCGCGGGGTCCATGGCCAGGTGCGCCCCGCCCGCCGGCGGGAGGCCGATCCAGCGGGCCATGAGGACGCGGCTGAAGTGGCCGTGCCCGACGAGGACGACGTCGCCCTCCGACCGCAGCGAGCGGACGTCCGCGAGCACCGCGTCCGCGCGGGCGCGGACCTGCTCGGCGGACTCGCCGCCCGGCGTCGGGTGGCTCCAGACCGTCCAGCCGGGGTCCGTACGGCGGATCTCGGGCGTCGTCAGGCCCTCGTAGTCCCCGTAGTCCCACTCGACGAGCCGCTCGTCGACGGCGTCGGGGGTGAGGCCCGCGAGCTTGGCGGTCTCCTGGGCCCGGCTGCGCGGGCTCACCAGCACGCGGACGGGCGGCGGCGAGTCGCCGCGGAGCGCGGCGAACGTACGGCCGGCGGCACGGGCGAGCTCCCGTCCGTGGTCCGTGAGCGGGATGTCCGTGCGGCCGGTGTGCTTGCCGGTCGCCGACCATTCCGTCTCGCCGTGCCGGAGCAGGAACAGCCGGCCCTGGCTGTCGTTCGAGGCCACGGCGACGAGGCTAGTGCTCCGGAGGTGTCGACGCCGGGTCCCGCGGGGGTGACCCGACGCCGTCGTCGTCACCCTGCGCAGGTGACAGACGGGCACCTCCGCCACCTGAGAGCCCCGGTCCACCGTTCGCCACGAATCGACTCCCCCGTACGGCAGCAGGTTGCTCGGCGAACGGCGTCAATGCTTGCGGCCGAAAGCAGATGCCCTCTACCTCGGGGAATCATGACCGAGTAGTCTGTGGATCACCCAGCGTAAGGAGTCGGACCATGGCCGGTCGTACGCTCGACCGGGTCATGGTCGGGATGCTCGAGGCGTGCTGTCGCAGATTGTGGGGCTTCGCCCCGGCGATGATCCCGAAGATCGTCGGCCGCAAGGGCGCGTTCGGTGCCCTCGGGTGGTTCGTCGCGAACATGCCGCGCTACCTGCTCTCGCTCTACGTCCTCGGGCCGGTGCGGTTCCACCTCGCCGGCATGGCGATCTCGCTCTACAACGACTGCGTCTACTGCGCGTTCGGCCACGGCTACGCCTTGGAGCTCGTCTACCTCCGGGACAAGGGCCGGCTGTTCCCGCTGGACGCGCGCACGCTCGAGGACTGGCTCCATCTCGAATCCCGCCAGCTCGAGGACCGGCTGCGCGCCGTCCTGCACGAGGCCGGCCTGCACGCCGAGAGCATGTGGGTGGACCGCACGCTCGCGCTCGCGTCCGGGGACCAGCAGCCGGTCGACGGCACCGAGGCGCGGCTCGCCCACATGGTCCGGATGCTCGGCACGATGAACCGGATCGCGATCGAGTCCGGGTGCGTGCCGGACCAGGCGCAGAACCCGGTGAACAAGAACCTGGTCGTCAAGGCCCGGCACAGCGAGCTCCGCGCCGCCGCCAGCGTCTGACCGGCGTTCACCCGCGCTCGGTACCGTCCGGACGTGGCGGAACCGCGGCTGGTGCGGCGGCTCGGCCCGGTCTGGGGGTTCCTGGCCGGGTGGGGATTCGCGGTCGGCAGGACGGCGAGCTGCGCGGCGATGGCGCTGACCTTCGGCGCCTACGTCCGGCCCACGGACCCGGTGCCGCCGGCCGACTGCGCTGCGGCCGGCGTACCCGGCTCCGAATAGTCGAGCGAGAGCCCCGCGCGGTCCCTTCTCGGGTGCGCATTCCGGGGCGGGCTTGTGCCGCTGATCGATGGCACCCTGTCCGCGCTGGCGCCGATCTTCGCAGCGGCGTTGCTCGCCGGCCCGCGTGCGGCGTTGTTCCTCGGGCTGGCCACCGCCTCGCTGGTGCAGGTCGCTCTCGGCGGCGCGCTCATCGTCGGCGTCGGACTGTTCCTAGGCCGGGTGTGAGCTTCGAACCACTCATCGCGGACCTCCAGCGTGGCCGTGGGCCCGATGATGATCAGCGGCTCGTCCCGGCCTGCAGCACGCCGTCGCCGCAGGCAGCGACGAATGGTGACTCCGCCACCCGGTAGCAGGCATACAGAAACTGGGGTCAGCACTCAGATCCGTGTGACGCTGGCGGTGATGTGCTGCGGGATGCCCGCCGGGAAACTCGTTGGAGACGGAGGCACCTTCTCGTCGCGGCTCTTCATCGACGACCTGGAGAACCACGCCTGGATGATCAGCGCGGAGAATCACACCGGGTGACGCAATGAGGCCCGGAAGCAGCTGGGCTTGGCAACAGCCTCGGTTTTGACCCGGCCAGATTTCAGCATGGCCGGAGCGACCTCTCAGCCACTACGTATACCGACGAAAGCCGTCATGGCGCGTATAGGTGTGTACCGCCGCTCGTCATCGTCACGCAACCCGCCTCAACACAAGTTGGAGATGCAATGAACTGCCTGGAATGCGCATTGGCCGCCAATTCGCTCAAGCGGCCCGCGATCGGTGTCTGCGGATACTGCGGCGCGAGCGTCTGCCACGAGCACGCAGCCATCACCCCGATCCAGCCACAGCCCGTCGGAGTGGTTCTGGCGTCCAAGCCCGGTCGCCGAGAACTCAGCTGTGTGGCCTGCACTCCGCGACGCAGTAGCGCGGAATCGCACCGCCAACGGGCTGCCCGACCGGACGGCACCGTCGGAAGTCAAGCCGCGTAAGGCGTCCGGCGGTTGTGACAGCAGCGACCGGCCACCTGCGGACGACCCGGGCACGTCGCACCGTCCGTGCCCGCCGCCCCCTGCGGCCGTACCCAACCGCCCGACGCCAGCATGGCCTGGCAGTCCCGTTCCGCGGAAGCACGCGTGCCCGTCGACAGAGCCCGCACCGGACGATGGATTATCGTCGACCAGTACGGACACGAATCCACTGCCGATCCCCTTTCCGGGAACGCTTCACCGAGGCGACTGCGAACCAGGAAGCCGCCGCATCCCGCCTTGCCGGTGATAATGCCCGCGCAATCTACCGGCAGGCGATTTAATGGCCTGGCGCCGCCACGGCATCAGCCATACCGGCAATAGCCGAATCCGGCTGTCCTGTGAACTGGCCAGCGGAGTGACATTCTGACGTTAAACGGTCGGGGGTTTCACTCCGCTGGTGCCTGGGCGATCCGTGCAGCCGTCGGCTGTGCGCCCCCGGCCGCGGGCCCTGCGCCACGCGTGCCCAGGTTCGCAGGCGCCACGTCGCCGCACGCCTTCATTGCTGCGTCCCACGTCTCGGGGTCGATGCCCGGGGGAGGCGGGGGTGTCGCTCCGGCCGCCCCGTTTCCGCCGGCCGGCGGGGTTCCGGGTGCGTGCGCCGCTCCTGAAGGACGGGCGCCACCGGAGGACGGAGCTTCCTCGGCCAGTCCCCGCATTCGGCAGCGTGACTCCGTTCTCGGCGAGGCAACTGGTGAACGCCTGCATGTCCCTACTCGGCGCCAGCGCTTCGCTCGCGTCGCCACCCGTCGTGCTCTGCGTGCTACCGGCGGACGAGCCGCACCCGGCCAGGAGGAGCACCCCGGTGGCGGCGAGAGGGGCGGCGAGCCACAGTCCCCGGCGTGCGGTCTGGATCGCTGACATCGTCGTCCTCTTTCCTGCTGCGGACCCTTGCCGCGGCGGGACGGAAACTGGCCGCGCCGCCTGCCGCTCCCTTCGGGCATCGTGCTGAGGCTGGCCGACTTCACCGACCTCGTCGGCACCGCCATCGCCAACGCCCAGGCGCGGGCCGACCTCACGGCGTCGCGGGCGCGCGTGGTGGCCGCCACCGACGACATCCGCCGCCGTATCGAGCGCGACCTGCACGACGGCACTCAGCAGCGGCTCGTCTCACTCGCACTCGAGGTGCGCAACACGCAGGCCAGCGTCCTCGACGCGCAGCCCCAGCTGAAAACCGAGCTGGCTGACATCGCCGACGGCCTGGTCGCCGCGCTGGACGACCTGCGGGAGATCGCCCGCGGCATTCACCCCGCATTGCTTGCCACAAGCGGCCTGCATCCAGCGCTCGAAGCGCTGGCCCGCCGCTCGCCGCTCCCGGTCGAACTCGACATCAACCTCGACGGCCGCCTCCCGAACCATGTCGAGGTCGCGGCCTACTACGTGGTCGCAGAGGCGCTCACCAACGCCGCGAAACACGCGCGACCCACGGCCATCTGGGTTGCGGCCGACGTGGTGGACGGCCGCCTGCGGCTGAGCGTGCGCGACGACGGCGTCGGCGGCGCAGATCCGGCCAACGGCTCCGGGTGACCGGGCTCACCGACCGGGTCGAGGCGCTCGGCGGAACGATCACCCTGCACAGCCCGCCGGGTGAGGGCACGACATTGCAGGTCTGGCTCCCGCTCTCGGCTCCAGCCGAACCCACCTGTCGCCGGGGTCGCCGCACGTCGAGCCACGCAGCCTGCCCGACCGTCGCCGGTTCTGCCATACCTCCGCCCGAGTCGCCAGACCAGCGCAGGCCGTGTGAGGACGTGGGAACTAGAGAATCCAAGATCGTCTCTCGGAACGGTGTCGCGTGACGTCCTGGCCGCGACGCGGCCGCGGCTCAGGGCCGGGCTCACCTGGAGGGCTGTTCGCCCGCGGGCCTGCCGCTATGGGCTCGGTGATGGCTGGTCGGGCCGAGGAAGAGGTCGGCGATCCGGCGACCGTCGGGGCGTCCGTCGCCGTCCTCGCACGGGATCTTCTCGATGCGATTGGCAGTCGGCCGGGCTGACGGCGGTAGGCGCTCGAAGCGGTCCCGTGGGGTGTTCCCACATCTGAGGTTCGGCAGCGCAGAAGGAACCAGGCTTATCGCTCTCAGCGACTGTCCAAGTGGTCTGTTCTGGGCCGTCAGGGGGCCGTTCGGGCCGTTCGGGGGCCGTGAAAAGTTGCCCAACAGCGGCAAGCGGCGCTGACCGGCGAGGATCGTCCCGCTGGTCGGCGCCGCTTCACGAGGGCCCGGATCAGGCAGCCTGCTTGGTCTCCCAGAAGATCTTGTCGATCTGCGCGATGTAGTCCAGCAGCTCCTGGCCCGTGGCCGGGTCGACGGAGGCCTTGGTGCCGCCCGCGCCGCCGCCGGCCTTCTTGGTGGCCTTGTTGAACAGCTCGTGCAGCTCCGGGTACTTCTCGAAGTGCGGCGGCTTGAAGTAGTCCGTCCACAGCACCCAGAGGTGGTGCTTCACGAGGTCGGAGCGCTGCTCCTTGATCTCGATGGCACGCTCCCGGAACACCGGGTCCTCGTTGCCCTGGTACTTCTCCTGGATCGCCTTGACCGACTCGGCCTCGATCCGGGCCTGCGCCGGGTCGTACACGCCGCAGGGGAGGTCGCAGTGCGCGGTGGCCTCCAGCCGCGGGCGGAGAATGCGGGACAGCCGCATGGGTCCTCCCTGATGATGATCCTGCTGGGTGGTGATCGTTCTGGCGGGGCCAACCCTACTCCCGGCCCCCCGGGCTCAGCAGGACGGAGAGGTGTGATGCGGCGATGGCGCCGGGTGGCGGTCCGGGGACCGTCGATGTCTCCCACCCTGGCCGACGGCGACGTCGTCCTGGCCCGGTTCGGTGCCCCCGTCCGGAGGGGCGACGTGGTGCTCGTCCGCTGGTCGGCGCGGCCCGGGCAGCTGTCGGTGAAGCGCGCGGTCCGGCCGGAGGGGGCGGGCTGGTGGGTGCTCGGGGACAACCCCTACGGCTCGACGGACTCGGGTCTCCTGGGACCCGCGGAGGTGCTGGCCGTCGTCGGAGCCCGGCTGTGGCCCACGCCACATCGGCTGCGCAGGACACCCGACCGGGGGTGACGGAAGCGACGTGCCCGGGCGCTGTGGGCCGGGTAAGGTGACCGGTCAGTACCCGACGACCGATCCCTCGCCTCGCCCCGCCGCATCCGGACGGGATGGCGGAGGGGGCCGTCCGGCACCGCGAGAGGGTCGACCCGAGGCCTCCGGTGCACGGCGAGTGGGCCGCACGTGACGTGCGCCCCGGACACCGCACACCTCTCAGGAGAGGCCCTCCCATGACCGTCGTGCCCGAGCGCGTCCTCGAGACCGAACCGATCACCCAGGACCAGATCTTCGCCGCCCACGTGGGCGGCAAGCTCTCCACCGGCCTGTCGGCCCCGCTGTCCGACGCGCGGGACCTGGCCATCGCCTACACCCCCGGCGTCGCCGACGTCAGCCGCGCCATCGCCGCGGACCCGGCCCTCGCCGCCCGCTACACCTGGACGAACCGCCTGGTCGCGGTGGTCAGCGACGGCACGGCGGTCCTCGGCCTCGGGGACATCGGCCCGCGTGCCTCGCTGCCGGTCATGGAGGGCAAGTCCGCGCTGTTCAAGGCGTTCGGCGGGCTGGACTCCATCCCGCTCGTGCTGGACACGACGGACGTCGACGAGATCGTCGAGACCCTGGTCCGGCTGCGCCCGAGCTTCGGCGCGGTCAACCTGGAGGACGTCTCGGCGCCGCGCTGCTTCGAGCTCGAGGCGAAGCTGATCGAGGCGCTGGACTGCCCCGTCATGCACGACGACCAGCACGGCACGGCGATCGTCCTGCTCGCGGCCCTGCGCGGGGCCTGCGAGGTCGAGCGGCGTGAGCTCGCGGACCTGAAGGTCGTGATCTCAGGTGCCGGCGCCGCGGGTGTCGCCTGCGCCCGGATGCTGGTCACTGCCGGAGCGCGGGACGTCGTCGTGCTCGACTCGCGGGGCGTCATCGACGCCGCGCGCGGCGGGGAGAAGGCGCGGCTCGCGGCGGAGACCAACCCGCGGGGTGTCACCGGCGGGATCGCGGCCGCGCTGCGGGACGCGGACGTGTTCGTCGGCCTGTCCAGCGCGAGGCTCCCGGAGGAGTTGCTCGCCACGATGGCGCCGCGGCCCATGGTCTTCGCCCTGTCCAACCCGGACCCGGAGATCGCGCCGGACATCGCCGCCCGGTACGCCTCGATCGTCGCCACGGGCCGCAGCGACTTCCCGAACCAGATCAACAACGTGCTCGCGTTCCCGGGTGTCTTCCGGGGCGCGCTGGACGCCGGGGCGCGCCGGATCACCGACGAGATGAAGCTCGCCGCGGCCGAGGCGATCCACCTGGTGGCCCGCGACGACCTGGCGCCGGACCGGATCGTCCCGAGCCCGTTCGACCCGCGTGTCGCGCCCGAGGTGGCGGCCGCGGTGCGAGCTGTCGCCGAACGGGCGAGCGGACGGTAGTCACGCACTGTAGTCGGGCGTGTGTCCGGCGAACTGGGCGGCTTCTGTCGAACGGCCCGAATGGTGACTCCCGGTGACCCGATCGGAGTCACCCACACGGGGCGTGGTGGTTCGTTCGGGGTAAGTCGGCGGATCGACCGGGCGACCACCTCGTTGTGCCCTACGTAACGGGGGGTTCGGCACACGACGCCTGGGGGGCGCAGTGGACGAGTTCGACGAGCAGTCGGCGCACACGGAGGAGACCCTGCGCGACGACCGCGACCGGGGCACGGACGAGGACGCCTCGGCCGAGGCCGTGCAGCGCGCGGACCTCCGCCGCTCGCGCCACGCCGTCCTCGGCGGCGGGGTCCGCCCCGAGGTGGCGCGGTTCGCGAGCCAGCTCGCGCAGGCGATCTCGGACGCGCCGGGCGGCCTGGTGCGCTCGTCGGGCCGGGAACCGCACGAGCTGCCGGACGCCGCCCCCGGGCCGTCGAGTACGTCCACGACGAGGTTCCGGCCGGGGCGCCGCAGCTCGCCGAGGCGGTGACGGACCCGCGGCCGATGCAGGTCGTCGGCGCCGGAGCCGCCCCCTCCGGGTTCGCGGGGGCGCCCGCGGCCGAGCCGCTCGAGGCCCCGGCGGTGTTCGCCGAGCCGGGGTTCGCCGAGCCGGGGTCCGACCCGGAGCTCACCGACCCCGTCGGCAGCTTCCCCCGCATCCTCCCCGCGCTCCGCGAGGCCGCCCTCGGCACCTCGACCCTGCCCCCCGGCACGCTCGACGGGTTCGGCCCCGGCGGCGTCGAGGTCGTCCCGCTGCCGTCCGCGCCCGCCGTCGTGTGCGACGACTCGAACCGGATCGTGCGCGTCAACCAGGCGTTCCTGCGGCTGGCGGACAGACGCACCGACGACCCCGTGCACGGCCCCCTCGGGATGCGGGTCAACCAGCTCGTCGCCGGCCCGGACGCCGACGCCCGCCTGGTCCGGCCGGACCACTCGCTGGTGCGGGTCCGCGTCGTGCGCTGGGACCTGCCGGGCGCCCTGCGCGCGGTGCTCTTCATCGAGCTGGAGCAGCCCCAGGGCGATGCGGGAACCGGCGCGGACCGCCGCTGGACGGCCGAGCTGGAGCGGATCGCCCGCGTCGGTACCTGGACGTTCGACCTCACCACGGCCACGCTCTCGCGCACCGAGACCCTCGACGAGCTGTACCGCTCGGTGGGCGTCGCCGCGGACACCGACCGCGGTCCCGTGGAGGGGGACCAGGTCGCGCTGCTCTGCCGCGGGCTGCGGTCCGGTGCCCGCACCCAGGACCACCACGTCGAGATGCGGCTCCCCGGGGACCGGGTGCTGAGCTGCCGGGCCGGCATCGAGCGCTCCGCGGACGGCACGCCGGTGCGGCTCGTGGGCATGGTGCGCGACGTCAGCGCCCAGCGCGTCGCCGAGGGCCGGGTGCAGCACTCCGGGCAGCGGTTCCTGGACCTCATGGCCACCGTGACCGCAGGGGTGGGGCTGCTCGACGCGTCCGGCCGGCTCGTCGACGCGAACCCGGCCCTGTGCGCGCTGCTGGACTCGCCGCTGGAGCGGCTGCGCGGCGTCTCCGCGCTGGACCTGACCGCGGAACCGGAGGCGAGCCCCGACGGCCTGCCGCGCTGGCTGCGCCGGATCGCGCCCGGCTCGCAGCACGGCTACCGCATCGACGCCCTCGCCCTGCTGCGCGCCGACGGCACCCGGGTGTGGTGCGAGGTCGGCGTCACGGCGTCGATGGCGGACGACGGCGGCGTGTTCTGGCTGATCGTCTGCACGGACGTCGGCGAGCAGCGCCGCGCCGCCGAGCTCCTGCGCAGCGCCGCGACCACGGACGAGCTGACCCGGCTGCCGAACCGCGCCGCCGCCCTCGAACTGCTGGACACCCTGCTCGCCGGGCCCGGCCGGCACCGCGTGGCCCTGGTCTGCGGGGACCTGGACGACTTCGCCCGGGTCAACTCCTCGCTCGGCCACGAGGCGGGCGACGACATGCTGGTCGCGCTCGCGGCCCGGCTGCAGCGGGAGCTCCCGTTCGGCTGCACCGCGGCCCGGCTCTCCGCGGACGAGTTCGTGGTGATCTGCGCGGACCACGCGGAGGCCGGCGGCCCGGACGCCCTCGCCCGGACCGTCGCGGACATGCTCCGGACCACGGTCACCGTCCACGGGCGGCCGGTGCACCTCACGGCCTCCGTCGGGCTGGCCACCCCGAAGCCGCACGAGGACGTGACCGCGTCGGACCTGCTGCGCTACGCCGAGGCGGCCATGCAGGACGTCAAGCGCAACGACCGCGGCGGCGTCGGCATCGCCTGTGAGGGGGTCGTCGCCACCGCGACCCGGCAGCTGGAGCTCGAGGCCGAGCTCCGCGCCGCGATCTCCGGCGACGGGCTGCTGCTGGAGTACCAGCCGGTCGTCGGGCCGGACGGGGTCGTGCACAGCGCCGAGGCGCTGGTCCGCTGGCCGCACCCGGAGCGCGGGCTGATCCCGCCGGGGGAGTTCCTGCCGGTCGCGCAGCGCGGCGGGCTGCTGCGTGAGCTGGACCTGTGGGTGCTGCGCACCGCGACCCGCGAGGCCGCGGGCTGGACGACGCCGAGCGGGCGCGGCGTGGCCGTCGCCGTCAACCTCGCCGGGCTGCTGCCGAGCGAGCCGGACTTCCTCGCCCACGTGAGCGCCGCCGTCGCGGGCGCCGGCCTGATGTGGGACCAGCTGGTGCTCGAGCTCGTCGAGACGTCCATGGTGGCGCTCCCGCGGCACGCGCTCGACGCCATGGCCGAGCTGGTCAACCGGGGCGTCCGCTTCGCCGTCGACGACTTCGGCACCGGCTACTCGTCCCTGGCGCGGCTCGAGGAGCTTCCCGGCGCAGACGGTGAAGGTGGACCGGTCGTTCGTCACAGGCGTCGCGGAGGACCCGGCGGACTTCGCCGTCGCCCGGGCCGTCGTGGACCTGGCGCACGCGATGGGCCGCTCGACGGTGGCCGAGGGCGTCGAGACCGCGGAGCAGTTCCACGTGCTGCGCGGCCTGGGCGTCGACGCCTACCAGGGCTGGCTCTTCGCCCGCCCGCTGCGGGCGGACGCGATGCGCCGGGTGCTGCTCGCCGAGCGCCTCCCGACGCCGGCGACCGCGATCGGCGCCTGAATCCCACGTCGCGGGCACCTGTCCGGACACGTCGCGGGTTGGTCACGGTCCCCGGTTCCCGGTTCGCCACCCGGATCTCGGCGGGATAGCCTCGCTCGACTGCGGCGGCCGGCAAGAGGTCGTCGGCGACGAACGGGGTTACCCGGGTGATCGAGTTCCGGGACGTCACGAAACGGTTCCCCGACGGCACCGTCGCCGTGGACACGCTGAACCTGACCGCGGAGACCGGCCGGATCACGGTGTTCGTCGGGCCGTCCGGCTGCGGCAAGACCACCTCGCTGCGGATGGTCAACCGGATGATCGAGCCCACCTCCGGCATCATCGAGGTCGACGGGCAGGACATCATGGCCGGCGACCCGGCCGAGCTGCGCCGCGGCATCGGCTACGTGATCCAGGCGGCCGGGTTGTTCCCGCACCGCACCATCCGGGACAACATCGCCACCGTCCCGATGCTGCTGGGCTGGAACAAGAAGCAGGCCCGCGAGCGGGCGATGGAGCTGATGGAGACCGTCGGACTCGTCCCGGAGATGGGCAGCCGCTACCCGGCGCAGCTCTCCGGCGGCCAGCAGCAGCGCGTCGGCGTGGCCCGCGCCCTCGCCGCGGACCCGCCGGTCCTGCTGATGGACGAGCCGTTCAGCGCCGTGGATCCGGTGGTCCGGGAGAACCTGCAGGACGAGCTGCTGCGGCTGCAGTCCGAGCTCGGCAAGACGATCGTGTTCGTCACCCACGACATCGACGAGGCCATCAAGCTGGGCGACCGGGTCGCGGTGTTCCGCACCGGCGGCCACCTCGCCCAGTACGACGAGCCCGGCGTGCTGCTCGCCCGTCCGGCGGACGACTTCGTGGACAACTTCGTCGGCCGGGACCGCGGCTACCGCGGGCTCGGGTTCGTGTCGTCCAGCGGGCTGCCCGTCGGCGAGCTGCGGACGGTCGAGGTCGGGGGCAGCGCGCCCGAGGGCTGGTCCCTCGTGGTCGACAGGGAACGGCGCCCGCTCGGCTGGCACCACGGCGCGACCGCGGGCGGCACGGCCGGCGAGGAGAACCTCGTCCCCGGCGGCTCCCTGTACGACGCGGCGTCGGGCTCCCTGCGCAGCGCGCTCGACGCGGCCCTGTCGTCGCCGTCGGGCCAGGGTGTCGCGGTCGACGCGGACGGCCGGGTGAGCGGCTCGATCAGCGCGGACGACGTGCTCGCCGCCCTGGCCGTCGCCCGCCGCGACGACGCGGCCGCGTAGGGGAGCGCACCGGTGACCTGGGTTCTCGGCAACCTGCCGCTGATCGGCGACCTGCTCGTCCAGCACATCGTGTTCTCGCTGGTCCCGGTGGTGATCGGGCTGGTGCTGGCGATCCCGCTCGGCTGGCTGGCCAACCGCACGCCCGCCGGGCGCACCATCGTGATCAACCTGTCCGGGCTGCTCTACACGATCCCGTCGCTGGCGCTGTTCGTGTTCCTCCCGGCCGTCCTCGGCACGTCCATCCTGGACCCGGTCAACGTGATCGTGGCGCTGAGCGTCTACACCGTGGCGCTGCTCGTCCGCACCATCGCGGACGCGCTGTCCGCGGTGCCGGACCTCGTCGTCAACTCGGCGACGGCGATGGGCTTCACCCCGGTCCGCCGCTTCGTCGGCGTGGACCTCCCGCTGGCGGTCCCCGTGATCGTCGCGGGGCTCCGGGTGGCGGCCGTGTCGTCGATCAGCCTGGTGACGGTGGGCTCGACCGTCGGGTTCGGCGGCCTCGGCCGGATGTTCACCGACGGCTTCCAGCGCGTCATCACCGCGGAGATCATCGCCGGGATCGTGCTGGTGCTGGCGCTGGCCCTCGTCGTCGACACGCTCCTGGTGCAGGGCGGCAAGGCCCTCACGCCCTGGCAGCGGGCCGGGCAGACCGCGCGGCGGGGGGCGGAGGCGTGAACTACCTCGGCTGGCTCCTCGACGGCGCGAACTGGAGCGGCCCCCAGGGCATCACCCAGCGGCTGATCGAGCACCTCGGCTACACCGCCCTGACGATGGTGATCGCGCTGGTCGTCGCGGTGCCGGTCGGCGCCTGGATCGGGCACCGCTCCGGCGGGGGCTTCGTCGTCAGCGGCGCCAACGGCCTGCGTGCGCTGCCCACGCTCGGCCTGCTCGTCCTGTTGGTGACGTGGATCGGCCTCGGCTTCACCGGCCCGCTCATCGCGCTGCTCGTCCTCGGCATCCCGCCGATCCTCGCCGGCACCTACGCCGGCATCCGCAACGTCGACCGCGCGATCGTCGACGCGGCCACCGGCATGGGCATGCGCGGCAAGGACGTGCTGCTCAAGGTCGAGCTGCCCAACGCCCTGCCGCTGATCATCGGCGGGATCCGCAGCGCGCTGCTGCAGGTCGTCTCCACCGCGACGATCGCCGCGTACGTCGGGCTGGGCGGCCTCGGCCGCTTCATCTTCGACGGCCTCGCGCAGCGGGACTTCCCGCAGATGATCGGCGGGTCGATCCTGGTCGCGGTGCTCGCCGTCGCCCTGGACCTGCTGTTCGGCGGGCTGCAGAAGCTGCTCGTCTCGCCCGGGCTGCAGGCCGCACCGCGCGGCCCGCGCCGGCTGCGCGCCGTCCCGCCCCCGAAGCAGCCGGTGCCCGCCGCCGAGGCGGCCTGAGAACTCCCCACCACCCGAACCCCGCCCCGGAGGACCTTCACCATGAGACGCACCCTGATCGCCCGCGTCGCCGCCGTCGCGGCGATCTCCGCGCTCGCGCTCACCGCCTGCGGTGGCGGTGGCGGCGGGGACCCGCTGTCCAGCGGCAGCACGGGCAGCGCCGCGCCCGCGGACACCATCAAGATCGGCTCGGCGAACTTCACCGAGAGCCAGATCGTCGCCGCGATCTACGGCCAGGCCCTGCAGGCCAAGGGCGTCAAGGTCGAGACGACGCCGCCGATCGGCAGCCGCGAGGCCTACTACCCGGCCCTGCAGGACGGCTCGATCGACCTGATCCCGGAGTACACCGGCACGCTGCTGCAGTACGTCAAGAAGGACGCCACCGAGACCGAGCCGGACGCCGTCTACACCGCCCTGCAGGCCGCGCTCCCGCCGACGCTGACGGTGCTCCAGAAGTCCGCCGCCGAGGACCGGGACGCCGTGGTCGTCACGCGGGCCACCGCGACGCAGCACAACCTGAAGACGATGGACGACCTGGCGCCGGTCTGCGGCCAGATGGCCTTCGGCGGCCCGCCGGAGTTCCAGACCCGGCCCGACGGCATCCCGGGCATCCAGAAGACCTACAACTGCACGTTCAAGAGCTACCTGCCCCTCGACGCCGGCGGCCCGCTGACCGTCGCCGGGCTGAAGGACGGCAACGTTGCGGCCGCGGACATCTTCTCCACGGACGCGTCGATCAAGACGAACGACTTCGTCGTGCTGGACGACCCGAAGAGCAACTTCGCGGCGCAGAACGTCGTTCCGCTGATCACCAAGGCGAAGGCGACCCCGCAGGTCACCGAGGTGCTCGACGCGATCTCGGCCAAGCTGACCACGCAGGGGCTGACGGACCTCAACGCCGAGGCGGCGAGCGACACCAAGCCCAGCGCGGAGACCGTCGCGAAGAACTGGCTGACGGCCAACGGCCTGGCCTGACCCGCCCGGCCCTGATAGGTATCAGCGATGAATGACACCACGCCCGCCGGCTCCGTCACGTCGCTGCACCGCTACCCGGTGAAGTCGATGCTCGGAGAGCCGGTGGACGCGATCGTCGTCGACGCGCGCGGGGTGGCGGGGGACCGCCGCTTCGCGCTCGTCGACAGCGACACCGGCCGGGTCGCGACGGCCAAGCACCCGCGGCTGTGGCGCACCCTGCTGCAGTTCTCCGCCGTCTCGGCCGGGGCCGGCGCGCGGATCACGTTCCCGGACGGGCACGTGCTCCCCGTCGACGAGGCGGCCGACGAGCTCTCCGAGTTGCTCGGCCGCAAGGTCCGGGTGTCGGCCGAGCGGGCCGAGGGCGCGTCCGTGGAACGTCCGGACCCGGTGGACGTGCTGGCCGAGGGCGTGGACGCCGAGGTCGAGTACGGGGTCCTGGAGATCGCACAGGGCACGCCGGGCGGCGCGTTCGTGGACTACGCGCCGATCCACCTGATCACCACCGCGACCCTCGACGAGCTGGGCGTGGAGGCGCTGCGCTACCGCCCGAACGTCGTGGTCCGGACCCCGCCCGGATACCCGCCCTTCGCGGAGAACGACTGGTGCGGGGCCGAGTTCACGATCGGCGACGTCCGGCTGCGCGGCACCCTGCCCACGCCGCGCTGCTCGGTGCCGACCCTGGAGCACGGGGACCTGCCGCGGGCCCCGCAGGCGGTGCGCCCCTTGCTGGAGCGCAACCGCGTGGACGTCCCGGGCTTCGGGGTGCTCCCGTGCGCCGGGGTGTACGCCGAGGTGCTGTCCGGGGGCACGATCCGGATCGGGGACGCGGTGGGCTGAGGGCGCCACCGAGCCCGGGGCGTGGCGGAGCCGGCCCGGCAGGCCGGTGGCGCACAACGTGAATCGCGTCCGGGTGACGTCGCCGCCCCTCTGGTTGTGAGGTGTCTCACCCGGTGGAAGTATCGGCTCGGTCCGACGTACGTTCTCCAGCGAGAGGGCCAGGGGCATGGCCGAGCTCGAACCGAGGAACTTTCTGCAACCCTGTCTGCTGCTGCTTCTGCGCGAGCGGCCCGATCACGGCTACGAACTCGCCAACCGGCTCCGTCCCATGCACGACGGAGCGGGGGATCCGGGTGGCGTGTACCGCGCGCTCCGGGGTCTGGAGAAACTCGGCCTCGTCCGGTCCGAGTGGCAGACCTCCGCCACCGGCCCGGCGCGGCGGATCTACCACGTCACCGGCGAGGGTGCCGCCATGCTCGACGGACAGGCCAGAGGCCTGGAGAGCGTCCACGACGCGATCCACGTCTTCCTGGACCGCTACGCGCGGGTCGCCGCGGTCGCGAGGCCCGTCGGCTAGCCGCCCTCGGCAGTGGCCGAGAGGGCCCGCGCCGGCCGTGTAACCGCTCGGTGGCGCGTTGTCACTACCCCCGGGCCGTATGGATTCGCCAGGTCGTGGCTGCCATCCTCGATCGGACGATGAGTTCGGGTCCGGGAGGAGGTCCACCCCGCATGGCCTTCACGGCCGTTCTCGCGATGGTCTCGCTCGGGCTCGGCCTGCTGCACCTGCTGCGGGTGGCCACCGCCCGGCGGGACGGGCGACCGGTGCTCGGAGAGGCGTCCCACGCCGCGATGGGCCTGGGGATGGCGGCGATGTTCTCGCCGTTCGGCGACCCGCTCCCGTCGGTGGTGTGGGTCGCCGTCTTCTCCTCGACGGCCACGTGGTTCGGCCTGCGCTGGCTGCGCGCCGGTCCCCGGGCCGACGACGCGGCGCACCACGTCGTCGGCGGCGTGGCGATGCTGCTGATGCTGGCCCTGGGCGGGCACGAGCACAGCCATGCCGGCTCGACGTGGGTGTCCCTCGTCGCGGTCGTCCTGGCGGGATACTTCGGCTGGCACGTGCTCCGCTGCTCGGACCGCTTCGTCGCGGCGCGCCGGTCCCCGGTGGCCGCCGGGCACGCGGGCTGCCCCGCGCCGGGCGGGGGAGCGGGACTTCGTGCCCCGCACGTCGGCGCGCTCGCCCACCTGGTGATGGCGGCGTCCATGGGTGTGATGTTCCTGGGCATGGTGTGACCGCCGGACGGTCTGCGTGTATCGATCCGGGGTCGGCGAGGGACCCGCTGGCGGGGCCTCCGGCCGTCGGCGACGATGGGCGCTAGATTCCGCACGCGGCGCACACGCGCCGTGGCCCGGGGTAGCCGGGTTCGGGCACACGACAGGCGGAGGACGGCAGCGCGTCATGGCGAGCATCGAAGAGGTCCGGTCCGGGATCGCGACGGCCAACGACAAGGCCTCGGAGAGCCTCGGCGCCCTGCAACAGGCGCAGAACTGCATCGAGCAGGCGCAGAGCGCGTTGCAGCAGGTCACCGAGGGCAGCAGCCAGGGTGACGTGGACCAGGCCAACGCCTACTACGCGGACGCCGCCAGCAAGATCGGTGACGTGCAGCAGGCGGTCAACGCCGCGATCGAGGCCGCCGAGGGCGTCGCGGCCCGGCTGTGACCTCGTCCCTCGGTGACATCCGGATCGCGCTCGCCGAGGTCGGTGGGCTGACGGCGGACGCGCGACGGCACGTGGACCTCGCCGCGGAATGCCTCGGCGAGGCGGTGAGCACCCTCGCCGAGCTCGTCGAGCAGACCCACGAGGACCTGCCGGTGGACGCCCTGGCGCGCGCCCGGGACGACGTCGCCGAGGTGGGCGTGAGCGTCTCCGCCGCGGCGGACGCGATCGCCGATCTCGACGCACGGATGTAGCCGTGGCGCCTCGTATGTCAGGTCTGGGGAGGTCCGGCCGCCGGGAGCGCATCACCGCTGCCTTCGACGAGTTCCGGGACGCGTGCGCGGCGGCGCTCGGGGCGGCGTCGCGGCTGCGGGCGGACGCCGTCCGCGCCCACGCCGTGACGATGTTCGAGCTCTGGCTGCGCCGGGACGGCATCGAGGCCGCGCAGGCGGACCCCGCGCTGGCGCCCGCGTTCGGCTCGCGGGTGCTGGCCGCCGCCGTGGAGCGCGCGGAGTCCGACCGTCGGAAGGCGTTCGACCCCTGGCTGGAACACGGCCCGCGCCGGCTCGCGGACATCATGGCCGAGGCGGCGACCGGGCCCGCCGGGCAGGAGCCGCGGGAGTGGCTCGGCGCCGTCGGCAAGTACGAGGGCGTGCACGACCCGTACCCGCGGCTGTGGCGGATCGGGAGCGGCCGCCTGGACGTCGGGGAGGCGTTCCCCGTGGGCATCCCGCTGCTGGACGAGTCCCACCTGCGCATCGACTCCACGCACGAGACCCGTGGGGCCGCGGAGGCGCTCGTCGAGCAGGTGCTGCTGCGGGTGTTCTCGACCTTCCGGCCCGGGATGGTGAACGTCCACGTCTGGGACGTCGGACAGTTCACCGGAGCGCTGCCCGGCCTCTACCCGCTGACCCGCACCGGGCTGCTCACCGTGCACGACCCGGGCCGCCTCGCCGAGCTCCTCGACGAGCTGTCCGACCGGATCCGCAAGGTGCACAGCCGGGTGCTCGTCGGCGGCTACCCGTCGCTGCGCGCGCACGCCCAGCACGAGGGCAAGCGCAGCGAACCGTGGGTCGTCGCGGTCCTGGCCGGCAACAGGCAGTCGCTCTCCGACGAGCACCACCGCCAGCTGCAGCGGGTGGCGCGCAGCGGCCTGGCGTGCGGGATCCAGCTGGTGCTGCTGGACGTGCCGATGACGGTCGGGGCACCCGTCGAGTCCGTGCGGTTCACCCCGGACGGCGCCCGCTGCTCGATGACGGGCCCGAACGTCGCGGTCACGCCCGACCCGCCGCTGCCGCGCGGCGAGGTCACCGCGGCGTGCACCGAGATCGTGCGCGCCCACGAGGAGTGGCGGGCGCAGGTCAGCACGTTCGCGGACCTGCTGCCGCTGACCAGGGACTACCGGACGTCGTCGGCGGCCGGGGTGTACGCGCCGATCGGCTTCGCCGACGGCATGCCCGTCGAGATCGCCCTGGACGACGGCTCCCCACACGCGCTGATCGGCGGCCCGAGCGGCTCCGGCAAGACGAACCTGCTGCTCGCGATGATCGGGTCGATGGCCGCCCGGTACGACCCGGACGAGCTGGAGTTCTACCTCCTCGACTTCAAGGAGGGCGTCTCGTTCGCGCAGTTCGCCCCGGGCCGGGCGGACGGGACCTGGCTGCCGCACGCCCGGCTCATCGGCATCAACATCAACACCGACCGGGAGTTCGGGCTCGCGCTGCTGCAGTTCCTGGCGGAGGAGATGCGCCGGCGGGCGGACGCCGCGAAACGCCACGAGGTCACGAAGCTCGAGGAGCTCCGGCGGGCGGACCCGGACGGACGGTGGCCGCGGATCGTCGCCGTGATCGACGAGTTCCAGTACCTCTTCGCCGAGCGGGACCAGCTGACCAAGCAGGCGACCGCGCTGCTGGAGGACGTCGCCCGGCGCGGCCGCTCGCAGGGCATCCACCTGGTGCTGGCCAGCCAGGACGTGTCCGGGATCGAGGCGTTCTGGGGCCGTCCGGCGATCTTCGAGCAGTTCGTCCTGCGGATCGCGCTGCCGCGGGCCCGCCGGGTCCTCGCGAATCTCAACGACGCCGCGCTGTCCCTGCCGCGCTGGCACGCGATCGTGAACCACGAGTCCGGGATGAAGCACGGCAACGAGGTCGCGCGGATCCCGGACGCGAGCGCCCGCACCGAGATCGACGAGGTGCAGCACGAGACCCACGCCTACTTCGCCCCGGGCCGGCCGACGCCGCGGCTGTTCAACGGTTCCCGGGCCCCGTGGGTCGGCGACCTGCTCGACGTCCTGGGCCGCGAGGGCGGGCCGCGGGCGCTGCTCGGCCAGGTGATCGACGTCGAGGGCAGCGCGGCGGCCGTCCGGCTGCCGGACACGCCCGGCCGCAACGTCGCCGTGCTGGCGTCGGACGGGAACGAGGCGATGCGGGTGATGGGCGCGGCCGCGCAGTCGCTCGTGGCGACGGCTCCGCCGAACGCGTCGTTCGTCGTCGCGTCGCTGGTCGACAACGGTGACGTGGTCCTCGATCGGCTCGGGGACCGGGCGGACCCGGTGGGACTCGACGAGATCCGGGACCGGGTCGAGTTGCTGGCCAAGGAGGTCGCGGCCCGGGCCGCCGGCAACGACCGGCCCCCGCTGTACGTGCTGCTCCTCGGCGCGGATGCGGCGGACCCCCTGCTCGAACGGCCCGGCACCGAGGCGCTGCGGAGCGTCCTGCGGTTCGGGCCGGAGGTGGGCGTGCACGTCATCGGCTGGTGGCGCAGCGCCGCGCGGCTGCGGTCCCTGCTGAGCATGTCCGCGAGCCCGGACGACGTCGGCGCGTGGATCGCCCTGGACGTCCAGGGTTCCGAGCTGACGCCGCTCGCCCCGGGGATGGGCCTGACCTGGGCGCCCCGCCCGGGCCGGGGGCTGTTCTTCGACCGCGCGCAGCACTCGCGCCCGGAGGTCGTGCTGGTGCCGGAGGTGACGCGGTGAACGAGCCGATCGACCCGGAGCCTGCGCGCGGCGCGGAACGCGACGACGCCGCGGCGCGGTACCGCGAGGTGACCGCGGGGATCGCGGCGGCCGTCGAGGAGCTGCGGGCCAAGGACCGGGAGCGGGCCCTGACGCTCGAACGCCGCCTCGGCGAGCTCGACGACGTCATGGCCCGGGCGGGTGAGCGCACGGCCCTGACCCGGTTCACCGTCGACCTGCACTGGGAGGCCGCGCTCGAGGCGTTGTGGGGGGAGTCCTGGATGACCCTGCGGACCTTCCCGGCCCCGGACGAGGCGGCGGACCCGAACGAGCTGGACGAGCTGGACCGGCAGGTCGCGAGCACATTCGATGCGCTGAGGGACCTGGTCCGCCGCCGGGGCTTCGGGCTCCGCCGCTGACCCGCTCCGGCTCTCCGGTGCTCGAGTGGCTCAAGCGTCAACCACTGGCGCTTGAGCCACTCAGGCGGCGGTAGAAGCCTGGCGGCAGGCAGGCGGCGGGCTCCGACGACCCGTCAGTCGTCCTCGTCGTCGCGGGCCAGGAAGGTCGCGAGGCGTTCCACCGCGTCCTCGAACGCGGGGTTCAGGTCGACGAACGTGCGGAGCCGGGCGGCCAGCCACTCCACGCTGACCGCCTCCTCCCCGCGCCGCTCGACGAGCTCCTCGATGCCACGGTCGGTGAAGTACACGCCGACGGCCTAGCTGAAGGCCTTGGCGATCAGCTCGCGCTGCTCGACCTCGTGCACCTTCGACGACCCGGGGGCCGGCGCGGCCATCCGGCGACGCGAGATACGGGTCAGCCCCGACAGGCGCTCCGGCAGCTTCTCCGGGAGCTCGAGGCCCATGTGCGGCCACGCGCCCTGGTTCGCCGGCTCCTCCTGGACCCAGCGGATGTCCTTCGCGTTCGGGTAGCGCTCCAGCACCCCGCTGAGCTGCCGGTCCGGCACCGGGTACAGCTGCTCGAGGCGGACGATCGCGACGTTGTCGATGTCCTGCTTATCCCGGTGCTGCGCGAGCTCCCAGTAGATCTTGCCGCTGCACAGCAGGACCTTCTGGACCGAGGCGGCGGGGCCGTCGTCGGTGCGGTAGCGCGGATCGTCGATCACCGGGCGGAACCGGCCGCCGGTGAAGTCCGAGACGGGCGAGACGACCGCCTTGTTCCGCAGCATCGACTTCGGGGTGAAGACGACGAGCGGGCGGCGGACGCCGTCGAGGGCCTGCCGGCGCAGCAGGTGGAAGTAGTTCGCCGGCTCCGACGGCAGCGCCACCGTCATCGAACCCTCGGCGCACAGCTGCAGGAAGCGCTCGATGCGCCCCGAGCTGTGGTCCGGGCCCTGGCCCTCGAGGCCGTGCGGCAGCAGCAGCACCACGTCCGACATCTGGCCCCACTTGGCCTCACCGGACGAGATGAACTCGTCGATGATCGACTGGGCGCCGTTGACGAAGTCCCCGAACTGGGCCTCCCACAGCACCAGCGCGTTCGGGTTCGCCACCGAGTAGCCGTACTCGAAGCCGACCGCCGCGAACTCCGACAGCGCCGAGTCGTAGGCCATGAAACGGCCCTGGTCCTCGGCGAGGTTGCGCAGCGGGGTGTACTCCTCGCCGGTCTTGCGGTCGATGAGCACCGAGTGCCGCTGCACGAACGTGCCGCGCCGCGTGTCCTGCCCGGAGAGCCGGACCAGCTTGCCGTCCATGACCAGCGAGCCGAACGCGAGCAGCTCGCCGAAGGCCCAGTCGACGTTCCCCTCGCGCGACATCGTCGCGCGCTTCTGCAGCACCGGCTTGACGCGCTGGTGGGGGGTGAAGCCCTCCGGCAGGTTGGCGTGCACGTCGCCGATGCGGTGCACGACCTCCAGCGTGACCGACGTGTCCAGGTCGCTCGGGACGAGCTGTTCCTTCTCCACCGACGACGAGACGGCGGGCGGGGTCTTCTCCAGCTCCCGGACCTCGTTGAAGACGTGCTCGAGCTGGTTGGAGAAGTCCTTGAGCGCGTGCTCGGCCTCCTCCATGGTGATGTCACCACGGCCGATCAGCGACTCGGTGTAGATCTTGCGGACGCTGCGCTTGGCGTCGATCACGTCGTACATCGCCGGCTGCGTCATCGAGGGGTCGTCGCCCTCGTTGTGGCCGCGGCGGCGGTAACAGATCATGTCGATCACGACGTCGTTGTTCCAGCGCTCGCGGTACTCGACCGCCAGCTTGGCGACCCAGACGCAGGCCTCCGGGTCGTCGCCGTTCACGTGGAAGACCGGCGCGCCGATCATCTTCGCGACGTCCGTCGAGTACTGCGACGAGCGCGACGCCTCCGGGGCGGTGGTGAAGCCGACCTGGTTGTTGACGACGACGTGCACGGTGCCGCCCGTGCGGTAGCCGCGCAGCAGCGCGAGGTTCAGCGTCTCCGCCACCACGCCCTGCCCGGCGAACGCCGCGTCGCCGTGCATCATCAGCGGCAGCACGGTGAACGCGCCGTCGCCCTTGTTCAGGATGTCCTGCTTGGCGCGGACGATGCCCTCGAGCACCGGGTCCACGGCCTCCAGGTGCGACGGGTTGGACGCCAGCGAGACGACGACCTCGCCGTCGCCGAACATCCGGAAGTACTTGCCCTCGGCGCCCAGGTGGTACTTGACGTCGCCGGAGCCGTGCGCCTGACCCGGGTCCAGGTTGCCCTCGAACTCGCGGAAGATCTGGCTGATGGGCTTGCCGACGATGTTGGCGAGCACGTTGAGCCGGCCGCGGTGCGGCATGCCGATGACGACCTCGTCGAGCTCGTGCTCGGCGGCCTTGTCCAGCACGGCGTCCAGCAGCGGGATGACGGTCTCGCCGCCCTCGAGCGAGAACCGCTTCTGCCCGACGTACTTGGTCTGCAGGAAGGTCTCGAACGCCTCGGCCGCGTTGAGCTTGCTGAGCACGTACTTCTGCTCGACGACCGACGGCTTCTGGTGCGGGACCTCGATGCGCTCCTGCAGCCAGGCGCGCTGCTCGGGGTCCGCGATGTGCATGTACTCGGTGCCGACGGTGCGGCAGTAGGAGTCCCGGAGCAGGCCCAGGACGTCCCGGAGCTTCATGTGCTTCTTGCCGCCGAAGCCGCCGACGGCGAACTCGCGGTCCAGGTCCCAGAGGGTGAGGCCGTGGCTGAGCACGTCCAGGTCCGGGTGGCGGCGCTGGCGGTAGTTCAGCGGGTCCGTGTCCGCCATCAGATGCCCGCGGGTGCGGTAGGACTCGATCAGCTCGAGGATGCGCGCGGTCTTGTCGACCTCGCCCTCGGGGATGTCCTGCACCCAGCGGACGGGCTCGTAGGGGACCCGCAGCGACGTGAAGATCTCGTCGTAGAAACCGTCCCCGCCGAGGAGCAGGTGGTGGATCCGGCGCAGGAAGTCACCGGACTCCGCGCCCTGGATGATCCGGTGGTCGTAGGTCGACGTCAGCGTGATGATCTTGCTGATGCCGAGCGTCGCGAGCCGTTCCTCGCTGGCGCCCTGGAACTCGGCCGGGTACTCCATCGCCCCGACGCCGATGATCGTGCCCTGGCCCTGCATCAGCCGCGGCACCGAGTGGTTGGTGCCCAGCGTGCCCGGGTTGGTGAGGCTGATCGTGGTGCCGGCGAAGTCCTCCGCGGTCAGGTTCCCGCCTCGTGCCTTGTGCACGATGCCCTCGTAGGCCGACCAGAACTGCGCGAACGTCATGTTCTCGCAGCCCTTGATCGACACGACCACGAGCGAGCGCTGGCCGTTCCGGCCGGGCAGGTCGATGGCCAGGCCGAGGTTGACGTGCTCGGGCTGCACGACGGTCGGCTTGCCGTCCGTCTCGACGAAGTGCCGGTTCATCACCGGGAAGTCCGCCAGCGCCTTCACCACGGCGTAGCCGATGAGGTGGGTGAAGGAGATCTTGCCGCCGCGGGTGCGCTGCAGCTGGTTGTTGATGACGATCCGGTTGTCCGCCAGAAGCTTGGCGGGCACGGCGCGGACGCTCGTCGCGGTGGGGACCGCGAGCGAGGCGTTCATGTTCTTGACGACCGCGTTCGCGGCGCCGCGGAGCGGGGTCACCTCGCCGTCGCTGCCGATGGGCGTGGGCTTGGCGGCCTGGGAGGTGCTGCCGGCGGCGGGCTTCTGGGGGGCCTTCGAGGCGGCGGCCTTCGTGGAGGCGGAACCGTTGGAGCCGGTCTTCGACGGGGCGGTGGAGCTGGCGGCGGCGGCGGACACGTCCTGCTTTCCGGTCGGAGTGGAGGTCTTCTCGGCGGTCTTCGGCGACGCCGTCGGCGCGTCCTGCTCGGCGTCCTGCTCCTCGGCGGGCGGGGACCCGTCGCCGTCGTCGTCCGCTCCGGTGTCGGAGAGGCCGCCGCCCGGCCGGTAGTCCGCGAAGAAGTCGTGCCACGCCGGGTCGACCCCGTTCGGGTCCTCGAGGAAGCGCTGGTACATCTCCTCGACGAGCCACTCGTTGGGGCCGAACTGGTCCGTTGGGCTTGACGTACTGCTGGTGGACACGCTGTCAACCGCCTTGGTTCCGCTAATGTGTCGGGTCGCCGACGACCGGGGACCAGGGTAGTCCCCGCGTCGGATCACGGGGTACCGCGCCAGGGGGATCACACAAACCCCGGTGAGGGCCCCGGCGCACGCCGGGTCAGAAGACGGGCAGCGCGCCGATGCCCGGTACGACCGCGGTCCGGACCGCCGTCTCGGCGATCACGGTGCCCGTCGCCAGCCCGCAGGAGGAGTCCCGGCGCAGGGTGTCCCGCTCGCCGGCGTACTGCCCGTCGACGGGATCGACGAGGAGTTCGGTGCGGGTGGGCCCGTCGTCGTGCACGAGGGCGGCGCACAGGTTGCCGTCGAGGTCCTTCACCTCGTCGACGACCGTCACCGCCGGCAGCAGCAGCAGCGCGGCGAAGAGGGCCTCGCGCAGGTCCGCCGGGACGGTGCAGGTGCGCAGCGTGTCCACCGCCGCCCGGAACGGGCCGGTGTAGGTGCGCTGCGGCACGTCCTCGCGCAGGCGGGCGATCAGCGCGTCCGGGTCCCGCGGCAGCAGCGCGAGGAACTCCGGGGTGGGTGCCGCCCAGCCACCCGCCGGGCGGCGCGGCGAGGTCTCGTTGAGCTCGGCGTAGAAGTCCCCGTAGGGCGCCCGGAACCGACCGCTGGGCCAGTGGTCGTTCAGGTCGAACCCCTCGGAGACGGCGTCGTCCCCGGAGCCGACGAGCCAGGTGACGCGGCCGGTGAGCTCGCGATCGAGCAGCCAGTCCGCGTCCCGGTCCACCGGCGTCCACTGCTGGATCAGGTGCTCCGAGAGATGGACGTGGATCGCCTCCGCGGTGGCGAACGTACCCATCCACCACGCGTGGGTAGCGATATACCGGTACTGCTCCGCTGTGAGCGGCTCGTCTGCGGTACGGACGAACGGGACGGGCACCAGGTTGCTCCCGCGGGTCGGTGAACGGGACGGGTCGGCCCATACATTGTGGAACGAGCCCGGCACGGCCCGTCACACCACCCCCGCCCCGCGAATCACCCGCGGGTGTGCCCACCTCTCAGGAGATCCACTCCTTGACCTGACCGAAGATCTTCGGGGCGTCCGCCGTGACCGCATTGACGTGCAGATGCGTGACGCCGGCCTCCTGCAGCGCGGCGATCCGCTCGCGGACGAACGCGGGCTCGCCGATGAGCGTCGCCTTCTCGATGAACTCGTCCGGCAGCGCGGCGGCGGCCTCCTCCTTCTTCCCGTCGAGATAGAGGTCCTGCACCTCCTGCGCGGCGTCGGCCCAGCCCTGCCGCCGCATGACCGTGTTGTAGAAGTTCTTGCCCCGCGCGCCCATGCCGCCGATGTACAGCGCGTACATCCCACGGGCGAGCTGCCGCGCCGGCTCCCACATCTCCGGCTCGAGCGCGAGGATGCCGCCGCCGGTGATCTGCAGCGGGCCGAGCTCGGGGCGCGCTTCGCGAACCCGGCGTCGAGCGCCGGGCCGAACACGTCGCGGATCTTCTCGGGGACGAGCACGTGCGGCAGCCAGCCCTCGGCGAGCTCCGCGGTCATCTCGACGTTCTTGTCCCCCAGCGCCGCGACCCAGATCGGGATGTTCGCGCGCTTCGGGTGGTTGATCAGCTTGAGCGGCTTGCCGAGCCCGGTGCCCCGGCCCTCGGGGAGCGGGATCGGGTAGAGGCCGTCGTGCTCCAGCCGCTCGCGGCGCCAGACCTTGCGGCAGATGTCGATGATCTCCCGGGTGCGGGTGATCGGCTTGTCGTAGGGGACGCCGTGGAAGCCCTCGATGACCTGCGGCCCGGACGCGCCGAGACCGAGGATGGCGCGGCCGTTCGACAGCGCGTCCAGGCCGGCCGCGGACATCGCGGTGAGCGTGGGGGTCCGGCTGTAGATCGGCAGGATCCCGGAGCCGATCTCGACCCGCTCGGTGCGCGCCGCGAGGTACCCCATCAGGGAGACGGCGTCGTAGCTGTAGGCCTCCGCGACCCAGACGACGTCGAGGCCGGCCTTCTCCAGGCCGACCACGGACTCGGCGTTCGCGACCGGGTCGTCGCCGTACTGCAGCTGCGTCGAGAGCTTCATCCGACGAAGGTTACCGGCGAGTCAACTCCTACACGACGGTCCGCTCCCGGCCCGCCCAGTAGGGCGCCCGGAGGTCCTTCTTGAGGATCTTGCCGGTGGGGTTGCGCGGGAGCTCGTCCACCACGTCGACGCTCGCGGGGCACTTGAACGACGCGAGCTGCGCGCGGCAGTACGCCAGGATCTCCTCCCGGTCCACCTGTGCGCCCGGCATCGCGACCACGATCGCCTTCGGCACCTCGCCCCACCGCTCGTGCGGCACGCCGATCACCGCGACGTCCGCGACGGCCGGGTGCTCGGCCAGCACCCGCTCGATCTCGGCGGGGTAGATGTTCTCGCCGCCGCTGATGATCATGTCCTTGATCCGGTCCGTGACGTAGACGTAGCCGTCGGCGTCGACGTGCCCGCCGTCGCCGGACCGCAGCCAGCCGTCCGGGGTGACGGCGGCCGCGGTCGCCTCGGGCTTGCGCCAGTAGCCGCTCATCAGCTGCGGGGTGCGGACCCAGATCTCGCCGGGCTCGCCGGTCGGGACCGGCTCCCCGCTCGCGGGGTCCCGGATCTCGATCTCGACGCCGTGGATGGGCGTCCCGGCGGACACCAGCCGGTGCGCGACGGCCGGGTCCTCATGGTCGGCGGTCGGCAGCGTGCTCACCACGCCGCAGGCCTCCGTCATCCCGTAGACCTGCGCGAGGGTGCCCGGGAACAGGGCGAGGCTCGCCCGCATCACCGGCAGCGGCATCGGCGACGCGCCGTAGGAGAGGACCTGCAGGGCCGAGTAGTCCCGGTCCGCCGCGCCGGGCACCTGGGCCATCGCCGCCATCAGCGCGGGGACGAGGAACGTGTGCGTGATCCGCTCCCGCTCCAGCACCTCCAGCACGGCGGCGGGGTCCGGGACGCGCTGCAGCACGATCCGCGCGCCGTGGGTGAGCGCGACCAGCGCGTAGCTCGTGCCGCCGACGTGGAACAGCGGCATCGCGACCTGCACCGACGCGTCGGCGGTCATCCCGAACTCCGCCGCGCTGTTGCGGGCGTGCTCGAGCAGGCCGCGGTGGGTCAGCATCGCGCCCTTGGGGAAGCCGGTGGTGCCCGAGGTGTAGAGCTGCACGACGCAGTCGTCCGGCGCCGCGGGGTGCAGGTCCGGGTCCGGCTCGTGGGAAGCTCAGCCAGGCCTCGAACTCGTCGTCCCCGCCGCCGACCCGCACGACCCGCTCGACCGCCGCCAGCTTCTCCCGCACCTGCTCCACCGCCGGCGCGAACTCGGGCCCGACGAAGAGCAGCCGCGCCGCGGCGTCGTCGATCACGTAGACGATCTCCGGCGGCGCCAGCCGGAAGTTGACGACGGCATTGGCGGCGCCGATCC
Organism: Pseudonocardia sp. T1-2H; assembly: GCF_038039215.1. Classification (NCBI taxonomy): domain Bacteria; kingdom Bacillati; phylum Actinomycetota; class Actinomycetes; order Pseudonocardiales; family Pseudonocardiaceae; genus Pseudonocardia; species Pseudonocardia sp. T1-2H. The sequence goes on along the minus strand of NZ_JBBPCL010000001.1, from coordinate 5,424,447 downwards.
GCGCGCACGCGAGCGTCAGCTCGATGCAGGACGGGTGGTTGAGGTCGAGCACCGCGACCCGGTCCCCGGGGCCGATCCCCGCGGCGCGCAGCGCGCCCGCGAGGCGGCGCACCCGCTCGTCGAGCTCCGTCCAGGTCCGGGTGAGGTCGCCGAACCGCAGGACCTCGGCGTCGGGCCGCGCGGCCGTCCAGTGGGGGAGCAGGTCGGAGATCAGCGACACGTCGGTCATGGGGGACTCCTCGACGGCGGGGTGTGGTCGGGGCCACACGATCGGGGCGGATCGTAGCGTCCGGCACACCCCTCGGAACAGGACGAATCCGGCAGGTCGGCCGCCCCGGACGCGCCGACTCGCGCGGTGGTGGGCAGGATGGAGCCGCATCGACGATCGGGGGGAACGACGCGTGCAGGACCACTCCGGGCGGATCGCCGTCGACGGCCTGAGCAAGCGGTTCGGCACCGTCGAGGCGGTCCGCGACCTCGGGTTCGCCGTCGAGCCGGGACTGGTCACCGGGTTCCTCGGGCCCAACGGCTCCGGCAAGACCACGACCCTGCGGATGATCCTCGGGCTGGTCGTGCCGACGTCCGGGACCGCGCTCGTCGAGGGCGTCCCGTTCGAGACGCTCGGCTCGCCCGGCCGCGTCCTCGGCGCCGTGCTCGAGGCGCAGGGCTTCCACCCCTCCCGCACCGCGCGCCGTCATCTGCTGGTCTGCGCGGCCGCGATCGGCGTGCCGGACCGGCGCGTCGACGAGGTGCTCGGCCTGGTCGGGCTCGCCGCGGACGCCGACCGCCGGGTCGGCGGCTACTCCCTCGGCATGAAGCAGCGCCTCGCGCTCGCGACCGCGCTGCTCGGCGACCCCCGGATCCTCGTCCTCGACGAGCCGGGCAACGGCCTGGACCCGGCCGGCATCGCCTGGCTGCGGGACTTCCTGCGCGGGTTCGCCCGCAGCGGCCGCAGCGTGCTCGTGTCCAGCCACCAGCTCGCCGAGATCGGGCAGAGCGCGGACCGGGTCGTGGTGATCCACCGCGGCGCGTGCGTGTACCAGGGCGAGCTGGCGGGGCTCGGCGGCGGCCGCCGGGGGCGGGTGCTCGTGCGCTGCGCGGAGCCGGTGACGCTCGCGCAGGCGCTGGTCGCGAAGGGACTGATGGAGGTGGACACGCTGCCGGACGGACGGCTCGCGGTGGGGGGTGCGGACGCGGTGCTGGTCGGGGACACCGCGCTGGCGGCGGGAGTCGCGGTGTACGGGCTGGTGGAGGAGCAGGTGGATCTGGAACAGCTGTTCCTGCAGCTCACCGGGGGTGTCCCCGGATGACCGCGCCGGTCGCGTCCCGGATGCTGCGGGCCGAGCTCCGGCGGACGACCTCGGTCCGCATGTGGTGGGCGCTGCTCATCCCGGTCGTCCTGCTGGCGCTGTCGATCAACGTGTTCGGCGGCGTCTTCAGCTCGTCGCTCTCGGGGCTGGGCGGGGAGACGCCCGGGGTCCTGCTCGCGTCGCTGGCCTACTCCCTCTCGCTCGGCAGCGTGTTCGCCGCCGTGCACGGGGCGGTGCAGGCGACGGGGGAGTTCCGGCACCGGACGATCACCACCACGTACCTCACCGGCGGGCGCGTCCCCGTGCTGCTGGCCCGCTGCGCGGTCGGCGCGGCCGTCGGCGCCGTCTACGCGCTGGGGACCATCGCGTTCGGGCTGGTGGCGGGCCTGTTGGGACAGGGCAGCGCGACGTTCCCGTCGCCCGGGCCGCTGTTCGGGCTGATCGGCACCGGGATCGCCGTCTGCGCCTTGTGGGCCGTGCTCGGGGTGGCCGTCGGGACGCTCGTGACGAACCAGGCCGGCGCGGTCGTGCTGCTGCTCGTCTACGTCCTGGCGATCGAGAACGTGCTGTCGCTGATCCTGCGGTCGGGGGCCGACCCCGGCCTCGGCACCGGCCCTCCGGCGATCGCCCGGATCACCTCGTACCTGCCCGGGAACGCCGCGGACGTCGCGCTCTACGACATCCCGGCCGTCGAGCTCGCGGGCCCGCGCTACGGCACCCAGGCCGTCGAGAGCCTGGCGGGGGTGGCGTCGCCGCCGCCCGGCTGGGCGTGCCTGATCGTCCTCGCGCTCTGGGCGGGGGCGGGCGTCGCGACGGCCTGGGTGGTGGGGGACCGCCGCGACGTCACCTGAGCCCTCCGGCTGCGGAGTCTCAGACGCCCGCGTTCATGGTGTCCGGGTCCGGGCCGATGCGGCCGCCGTTGTCCAGGGTGTCGATCACGTCGAGGTCGTCGGCGTCGAGCTCGAAGCCGAAGACGTCGAAGTTCTCGGCGATCCGCGACGGTGTCACGGACTTCGGGATGACGACGTTGCCGAGCTGCAGGTGCCAGCGCAGGATCACCTGCGCCGGGGTCTTCCCGTGCTTCGCCGCGAGCTTCGCGACCGCCGGGTCCTCCAGCAGGCCGCCGCGGGCCAGCGGGCTCCACGCCTCGGTGACGATGCCGTGCTGGGCGTGGAAGGCGCGCAGCTCGGCCTGCGGCAGGTTCGGGTGCAGTTCGATCTGGTTGATCGCGGGCGTCACGCCGGTCTCGTCGTGCAGCCGCTGCAGGTGCGGCACCCCGAAGTTGGAGACGCCGACCGCGCGGGCCCGGCCCGACGCCCGGATCTCCTGCAGCGCGCGCCAGCTGTCGACGTAGCGGTCCGCGCCGGGCGCGGGCCAGTGGATGAGGTAGAGGTCGACGAAGTCGAGGCCCAGCCGGTCGAGGCTGGCGTCGAACGCCTTCAGGGCGGCGTCCCGGCCCTGGTCGGAGTTCCACAGCTTGGTGGCGACGAAGAGGTCGCCGCGCGCGACGCCGGACCTCGCGATCGCGGCGCCGACCTCGCCCTCGTTCTCGTAGATCCGGGCGGTGTCGATGTGCCGGTAGCCGATCTCCAGCGCGGTGCTCACCGACGCCTCGGTCTCACCCGGCGGCACGAGGAAGACGCCGAAGCCGAGCTGCGGGATCTCGACCCCGCCGGACAGGGTGATACCGGGAACGTTGCTCATGATCCGCCCAACCCGCGCTCCGGCGTCCGGCTTCCCGCCGGTGGCCGGGCTCACCGCGCCGGGGGAAAGTGTCGACGGCCGGGCATAACCTTCACAGATGTCCTCGCTCCCCTCAGCGCCCGAGCAGTCGAAGGGAACGGGCTGGATCCGACGGCTGGCCCGCGCCTGCTTCGCCCACCGCGGCGTCACCGTCGGCGCGCTGCTGGCGTCGGTGTTCGGCGTCAGCCTGGACGCCCTCGGCCCGCTGCTCACCCGCGTCGCGGTCGACGACGCGGTCCGCGGCGTCACGGACGTGCTGCTCCCGATCGTGCTGGCGATCCTCGGGCTGGCCGTCGTCCGCTTCGCCGCGTCCTTCGCCCGCCGCTACCTCGCCGGCCGGGTGGCCCTGGACGTCCAGCACGACCTCCGCCGCCAGGTGTTCGCCTCCGTGCAGCGCCTGGACGGGGAGAAACAGGACGCGCTGCGCACCGGCCAGGTCGTCTCGCGCTCGATCACGGACCTGCAGCTCGTCCAGTCGCTGCTGTCGATGGTCCCGTTGACGGCGGGCACGATCGCGCTCGTCGTCGCGTCGGTGGCGGCGATGCTCTACCTGTCGCCGCTGCTCACGGTCATCTCGCTGATCATGCTGCCGCTCGCCGCGTACATCACCCAGCGCACCCGGCGCTCGCTGTTCCCGGCCACCTGGTCGGCGCAGCAGCGGGCCGCGGACGTGGCGCAGCAGGTGGAGGAGACGGTCACCGGCGTCCGCGTCGTCAAGGGGTTCGGGCAGGAGTCCCGCGAGGTCGGGACCCTGGAGGGGCTGGCCCGGAAGCTGTTCGCGGAGCGGATGCGCGCGGCCCGGATGACCGCGCGACTCAACCCGATGCTGCTGGCCCTGCCGAGCCTCGGCCAGGTCGCGGTGATCGGCTTCGGTGGCTGGATGGCGCTGAACGGCTCGATCTCCCTCGGCACGTTCCTGGCCTTCACCACCTACGTCGCGCAGCTCGTCGGGCCGGCCCGGCTGGTCGGCTCGCTGGTCGTGAGCGCGCAGCTGGCCCGGGCGGGCGTCGAGCGGGTGTACGACCTGGTGGACTCGATGCCCGAGGTGACGGACCCGGAACGGCCGGCGGCCCTGCCGGACGGGCCGCTGTCCGTCGAGCTCGACGCGGTGCGCTTCGGCTACACGAGCCGCGAACCGGTGCTCGACGGCGTGTCCCTGCGGGTGGAGCCGGGCGAGACGCTCGCGCTGGTCGGCACCGCGGGCTCGGGCAAATCGACCGTCGCGCTGCTGCTGCCCCGCTTCTACGAGCCGCAGTCGGGCGCGCTCCGGCTCGGCGGCGTGGACCTGCGGGACCTGCGGCTCCGTGACCTGCGCCAGGAGCTCGGCATCGTCTTCGAGGAGGCCTTCCTCTTCTCGGACACGATCCGCGCGAACATCGCGTACGGGCGACCGGACGCGAGCGACGAGGAGATCCGGGCCGCGGCCGAGGCCGCGCAGATCGGCCTGTTCGTCGACTCCCTGCCGAAGGGCTACGACACCGAGGTGGGCGAGCGCGGGCTCACGCTCTCCGGCGGGCAGCGGCAGCGGATCGCGCTGGCCCGGGCGATGCTCACGGACCCCCGCGTCCTCGTGCTGGACGACGCGACGTCCGCGGTGGACACCACCACCGAGGCCGCCATCCACGCCACCCTGCGCACGCTCATGCAGGGCCGCACCACGTTGCTGGTCGCGCACCGGCGCTCCACGCTCGCGCTCGCGGACCGGGTGGCCGTGCTGGACGAGGGCCGGGTCGTCGACGTCGGCACGGAGGCGGAGCTGCGGGCCCGCAGCCCGCTGTTCCGCGAGCTCCTCGCGGCGAGCACCGCCGAGGACGACGCGGGACGGGTCGCGCCCGTGGTGCCGGAGGCGGCGGTCGACGGCGTCACCGCGTCGTTGTGGCCGGACCCGGGGACGGTCCGGGACACCGGCTCGGACACCGCGCTGCGGAGCGCGGCCGCGGGGCACGGCGGCGGTCCGGCGGGCCGCGGCGGCGGCGGGGTGACGGCCATGGCCGGCGGCATCGCCGCCACCCCGGAACTGCTCGCGGCCGTCGCCGCGTTGCCTCCCGCCACCGATGATCCCCGCCTCGGCGGGGAGGACCCCGCCGCGCCCGACCCGACGTTCCGGCTGGGCAGGCTGATGCGGCCGGTCCGCTGGCTGCTCGCGGCCGGAATGGCGTTCGTGGCCCTGGATGCGACGGCCACGCTCGCGCTGCCCAGCATCGCGCGGTACGCGGTGGACGGCGGCATCACCGCCGGGTCCGGCCGGGTGCTGGCGATCGCGGCACTGATCGGGATCGGGGTGGTCGCGGCGGACGCGTTCGTCGTCGCCGCGCAGACGGTTACCACGTCCCGGGCCGGGGAGAGCCTGCTCTACCTGCTGCGGGTCCGCAGCTACGCCCACCTGCAGCGGCTCGGGCTGGACTACTACGAGCGCGAGCTCTCCGGCCGGATCATGACCCGGATGACCACGGACGTCGACGCGCTGTCCACGTTCCTGCAGACCGGGCTCGCGCAGGCCGTCGTCAGCCTCCTCACGGTCGGCGGGGTCGCGGTCGCGCTGCTGGTCACGGACCTCGCGCTCGCCCTGGTGGCGCTGGCCGTGGTGCCGATCCTGGTCGTGGTGACGGTCGTGTTCCGCCGGCTGTCCTCGCGGGCCTACACCGAGGCCCGGGAGAAGGTCAGCGTGGTGAACGCGGACATGCAGGAGAACGTGTCCGGGGTCCGCGTCGCCCAGGCCTACGTCCGCGAGGAGCGCAGCGCCGAGGCGTTCTCCGAGCGCAGCGACGCCTACCGCCGCTCCCGGATGCGCGCGCAGCGCTACATCGCCGGGTACTTCCCGGCCGTCGCGTTCATGTCGGACATCGCGCAGGCCGCGGTGCTCGGCGTCGGGGCGGCGCGGGTCGCCTCGGGCGGGCTCACCCCGGGGATCCTGACGGCATTCCTGCTCTACCTGGGCCTGTTCTTCACCCCCGTGCAGCAGCTCTCCCAGGTCTTCGACGGCTACCAGCAGGCCCGCGTGGGCCTGCGCCGGATCTCGGACCTGCTGCGCACGCCGACGTCGCTCTCGCAGGTCCCGGCCGCGGAGGAGATCGCCGTGCCGGAGCGGCTGCGCGGGGAGGTCGAGCTGCGGGACGTCGGCTTCACCTACGCGGGCACGGACGAGCCCGCGCTCTCCGACGTCCGGCTCCGCGTCGCGGCGGGGGAGACGGTCGCGCTGGTCGGCGCCACCGGGGCGGGCAAGTCCACCATGGCCAAGCTGATCGCCCGGTTCTACGACGTCGGCGAAGGGGCACTGCTCGTCGACGGCGTGGACGTGCGGCGCTACCCGCTGCAGCGCTACCGGCAGCGGCTCGGGTTCGTGCCGCAGGAGCCGCACCTGTTCACCGGGGACGTCGCGGCCAACATCGCCTACGGCCGGCCGGACGCGAGCCCCGCGGAGATCGAGTCGGCGGCCCGGGCCGTCGGCGCGCTGGGCCTGGTGCGCTCGCTCCCGGGCGGGTTCCGCCATCGGGTCGGGGAGCGCGGCCAGGGGCTGTCGGCGGGGCAGCGCCAGCTCATCGCGCTGGCCCGGGCCGAGCTCGTGGACCCGGATCTGCTGATCTTCGACGAGGCCACCGCGGCGCTCGATCCCGCCACCGAGGCCGCCGTGCTCGAGGCAGGGGACCGGCTGACGTCGAAGCGCACGTCGTTCGTCGTCGCGCACCGGCTGGCGACGGCCGCGCGCTCGGACCGGATCGTCGTGCTGGACGGCGGACGGATCGTCGAGGAGGGGCCGCACGCCGAGCTCGTCGCGGCCGGAGGGCGATATGCCGCGCTCTGGCGGGCCGGTGAACTGGAACCCGCCGCGGAGGTCGCCGAGGAGGACGTCTCGGCGGCCCGTTCGGCCTGAATCGGCCGATCGCGGAAGCGCGGGTTCCGGCGGGCACGAGTATCGATTTGTGACATAGTGCCGCCGCGGCGGGAGTTTTGAAGTATTCCTGCCCGAATTCGGGCAGGAATTTGCTTCTGGCCTCCTCGTTCGGGCAAGCTCCCGCTGTGGGCGCCGTGCAGCACGAGGACCTGGTCGCGCATCTGGTCCAGAGCACATCGCTGAGCCGGGGCGAGGCGTTACGGGTGGTCGGCGAGGTACTCGCGTACTTCGGCGAGCAGACCGAGGCCTTCGTCCGCCGCCGGCACTCCGAGCTGCAGGGGCGCGGCCTCACCAACGACCGGATCTTCGCGCGGCTGGGCGCCGAACTGGCCGCCCGGCGGGTCGCTCCACCGGAGCTGTCCGCCCGTCAGCTGCGCCGGATCGTCTACGGATGATCCAGAAACGAGAAGGAGACGCCTGAGTGTGCGGGATCGTGGGATACGTCGGCGCGCAGGACGCCGCACCGATCCTCCTGGAGGGTCTCGGGAGGCTGGAGTACCGCGGGTACGACTCGGCGGGCGTCGCCGTGGTGCACCGCACGGGTAAGGGCCCGGCGACGCTGAAGGTGCGCAAGGCCAGCGGCCGGGTCGCGGACCTCGCCGCCGATCTGCCCGCCCGGTTCAAGGGCGCGCCCGGCATCGGGCACACCCGCTGGGCCACCCACGGCGAGCCGAGCGTGGCCAACGCGCACCCGCACACGGACATGTCCGAGCGGATCGCGGTGGTCCACAACGGCATCATCGAGAACGCGGACGAGCTGCGGGCCAAGCTGACCGCGGACGGCGTCGAGTTCACCTCGCAGACGGACACCGAGACCGTCGCGCACCTGGTCGCGGCCGCGTTCGCGAACGGCGCCGCGGACCTCGAGCAGGCCGTCCGGACCGCGCTGAAGCAGGTCGTCGGCGCGTACGGGATCGCCGTGCTGGACTCCGAGCACCCGGACCGGATCGTCGTCGCGCGCAACGGGTCCCCGGTGCTGCTCGGCGTCGGGGAGCGGGAGATGTTCGTCGCGAGCGACGTCTCCGCGCTCGTCGGCTACACCCGCCAGGTCGTCTACCTGGACGACGGCGAGCTGGCCACGATCACCGCCACCGGCTACCGCACCTTCACCCTCGACGACCGCTCGACCGCCAAGCAGCCGTCCGAGGTGGACTGGGACGTCGTCGGCGCCGAGATCGGGGACCACGCCCACTACCTGGTCAAGGAGATCGCCGAGCAGCCGCGCTCGATCGAGCGGGCGCTGCGCGGCCGGCTCGACGAGCGGTTCTCCACCGCGCACCTCGGCGGGCTCAACCTCACGATCCGCGAGGCCCGCGAGTTCAAGCGCGTCAAGATCCTCGGCTGCGGCTCGGCCTGCTACGCGGGCGAGCTCGGGGCCCAGCTGATCGAGGACCTGGCCCGCGTGCCCGCGACGTCGGAGTCCGCGTCGGAGTTCCGCTACCGCAACCCGGTCGTCGAGCCGGACACGCTCTACGTCGCGGTCAGCCAGTCCGGCGAGACCGTGGACACCCTCGCCGCGGTGCAGGAGCTGCAGCGCAAGGGCGGCCGGGTCATCGGGATCATCAACGTGGTCGGGTCGACGATCGCGCGGCAGGTCGACGGCGGCATCTACATCCACGCCGGCCCCGAGATGTCCGTGGCCGCGACGAAGTCCTTCACCTCGACCCTCATCGCGTTCGCGCTCCTCGCGCTGCACCTCGGCCGGGTCCGGGACCTCGCGCCCACGGAGGGCCGCCGGATCATCGACGGCCTCAACCAGCTCCCGGCCCAGATCGAGCAGATCCTGGACGAGGAGAAGCGGACGGGGCTCATCGCCGAGACCGCGGCCGAGGTCGCCCAGCGCTCCAGCGTGCTGTTCATCGGGCGCAGGCGGGGCTGGCCGGTCGCCAAGGAGGGCGCGCAGAAGTTCAAGGAGGTCTCGTACGTGCACGCCGAGGCCTACGCGTCCGCCGAGCTCAAGCACGGCCCGCTCGCACTCGTCAGCCCCGAGCTGCCGACCGTCGCCTGCGTCCCGGACGACGATCTCTTCGAGAAGAACGTCTCGACGCTCGCCGAGATCCGGGCGCGCAAGGGCCCCGTCGTCGCGCTCGCCCACCGGGAGCTCTCGACGGACCTCGCGGACCGCACGATCGTGGTCCCGCGGAACGAGCCGGAGCTGGACCCCATCCTGATGTCGGTCCCGCTGCAGCTCCTGGCCTACCACGCGGCCGTGGCCCTGGACCGCGACGTCGACCGCCCGAGGAACCTGGCGAAGTCCGTCACCGTCGAGTGACCGCACCGTGGAGCCACGACGCGCGGAACAGCTTCGTGCGAGCGCGTCGTGGCTCCACAACGCGAGGAACGGGGCCGGTGCAGCGCGTCGTGGCTCCATGAGCCGGATGGTCGGCACTCAGGTGCGCGTCGTGGCTCCACGGCGGGGGCCGGCCAGCCATTCGGTCATCGGGCCGGTCAGGGCGGTCGCCATCGGGACGTGCGGGTGCCCGACGTAGGTCTCCACCGGGCCCGCCGTCCGCCAGCCGAGCCGGTGGAAGAAGCGCTCGTTGGGCAGCTGGACGTGCGCGAGCATCCGGATCCCGTCCCGGGCCCCGGCCGTCTCCACCGCGAACCGCACGAGCGGGCCGCCGATCCCCGCGGTCCGGAACTCCGGGAGCACCGCCAGCCGGTCGCCGAGCCACTCCCCGGGCACCCCCGTCGGATAGAGGCGGACGGTGCCGGCGGGGCGGCCGTCGTGCGTCGCGAGGACGTGGACGACGTCGTCCCGGGCGTCGTGCGCGTCGATGTCCGAGCCGTCGAACACGGCCTGCTCCTCGACGAACACCGCGTGCCGGATGCGGTGGTGCCAGGCCCGGGCGTCGGGGCCGCCGGTGGGCCGGCAGGCGACCGGATCCACCCCGACCAGCACGTTCGACGCCCGCACGGGTCGGACCCGCTCCGCCGGTGCAGCGGTCACCGAGCTCCTCCTGACCTGCACGAACGGCACTTTCGTGCGCGAGGTCCGCACGAGAGTGCCGTTCCTGCGGTGCGGAGGCGTGTGGGGCGCGGGGTCATGCGTCGGGGCGCCTTCCGATCTGCAGGAGCGGGGCGGCGCCGGGCGCGCCGGTGCCGCAGGGCGTGCCGCCGCGCTGATCCCCCTGGCCGGACTGTTGCACGAGGTTGAGCGACGAGCACGCCTGGCAGCGCGCGCAACCCGCGACCGCGGTGTCCGCGCCCAGCCCGCGCTCGGCGAGGAACCCGGCGACCTTGCGGTAGATCGGCTCCGTGTACTCCCGCGACGGCGCCGGCACGTCCTCCATCAGCGACCCCGCGACGGGCCGCAGCGGGACGACGAACGGGTACACCCCGATGTCGACGGCGCGCCGGCACATCTCCACGGTCAGGTCCGGGTCCTCGCCCATCCCGAGGATCACGTACGTCGAGACGCGGCCCTCGCCGAAGAGCTGCACCGCCCGCTCCCACGTGCGGAAGTAGGCGTCGATCCCGGTCCGGAACTTGCCCGGCGCGACCCGCGCGAGCACCGCCGGGTCGAAGGACTCGACGTGCACCCCCACCGAGTCGACGCCCATGTCGTGCACCTGGTCCAGCACCGAGAGGTCCCGCGGCGGCTCGAACTGCACCTCGACGGGCAGCCCCGCGGCCTCCTTCACGGCCTGCCCGCAGCGCGCGACGTACAACGCGCCGCGGTCCGGCGCCACCGACGAGCCGGTGGTCAGGGTGGCGTCGACGGCGCCGTCGAGGTCCCGGGCGGCGACGGCCACCTCGGCGAGCATCTCGGGGGTCTTCTTCGCGATCGTGTTCCCGGCGGCGAGCGAGACGCCGATCCCGCAGAAGCCGCACTGGTCCGAGTTGCCCCAGTAGTTGCAGGCCTGCACGACCGTGGACGCCAGCGAGTCCAGGTGCAGCAGCGCGATCTGGTGGTACGGGACGCCGTCGGCGGTCGCGAGGTCGTAGAACCGCGGCCGTCGCGTCCCGGCCACCGAGGCGACCTTCACGCCGTCCCGGAAGATGCCCTGGCCGTCGTCCTCGGCGCGCAGCGAGTACGGCGAGGTAGCGCTCGGTGGGACGGTGACGGGCACGCCCTCGATCCACAGCATCCCCGAGTCCGAGGGGCCCGCGCCGCCTGTGCGGGAGGTCTCCAGGGTGGTCTCGATCCGCAGGCCGACGCTCTGCAGATCCATGATCAGCTCGGCCACATGGGCCGAGGTGCCGGCAGGAGTCCGGTCGAGCACGGTCATCCGATGATTCTCCTCGCACGTACTCGGATAGGAGGCGTCCGTCTCCTATAGGAGATGTCCGATAGTCAACTATGGTGGACGAGGATGCAACATGGTGAACGGAGCGGATGTGTCACACCCCGGCCCGCGAGTGGCCCTGATCAGCCATTCGACGACCCCCCGTGGCGGCCACGTGCACACGATCGGGCTGGCCGAGGCCCTGCACCGGGCCGGTGACCGCGTCCACCTCGTCGCGCTGGGAGACCCCGCGAAGGGCCTCTACCGGCCGGTCGACGTGCCGCACACGGTCGTCCGCGGGCCCGCGCGGGCGGGCACGACGCTCACCGAACGGACCCTCGCCGGGATCGAGCTGCTCGCCGCCGGGCTCGCCGAGCGGATCGGGGAGTTCGACGTCCTGCACGCCCAGGACTGCATCGCCGCGCGCGCCGCGCTGGCTGCCCGCGCCCGCACCGGCGCGCCGGTCACGGTGCTGCGCACCGCCCACCACGTGGACGACTTCACCACCCCGGTCCTGGTCGACTGCCAGCGCCGTGCCATCACCGAGCCGGACCGCGTCCTCGTCGTGAGCGAACAGTGGCGGCGGATCCTCGCCGCGGACTTCGGGGTGTCGACGACGATCGTGCCCAACGGCGTCGACACCGGCCGCTTCCCACCGGCCGCCCCGGAGGCGACGCACGCGCTACGGGAGCGCGTCGGCGCCCGGGAGCGGTTCCTGCTGCTCGCGGTGGGCGGGATCGAGCCCCGCAAGGGGACGGTCCACGCGTTCCGGGCGCTCGCGCACCTGCGCTCCGAGGGGCTCGACCCGGTGCTCGCGATCGTCGGCGGGCACTCGTTCCAGGACTTCGCGCCGTACCGGGACGCCGCGCTCGCCGAGCTCGCGGGCCTGGGGCTCGAGCTCGGCCGCGACGTCGTCGAGCTCGGCACGGTCTCCGACGCCGAGCTGGGCGGCTGGTACGAGGCCGCGGACGCGCTCTGCTACCCGTCGACGGCGGAGGGCTTCGGGCTGGTCGCGATCGAGGCGATGGGGCTCGGGCTGCCGGTCGTCGCCAGCGACCTGCCCGTGTTCCGCGAGCACCTGATGGACGACGTCGACGCGCTGCTCCCTGCCGTCGGGGACGACCACGCGCTCGCCGCGGCGCTCCGCCGGATGGTCACCGACGCGGAGCTCCGCGCGCGGCTGGCAACGGCCGGACGCCTGACCGCGGGCCGCTTCACCTGGGAGAACTCGGCGGACGTCCACCGCGGCATCTACCGGGAAGCCGTCCCGGCACCGGCCTGACCTACTCGGCGAGCAGCCGCGCGACCCGGGACTCGGCGACCGACCGTCTCGGGTCCCCGGCGGGCAGCAGGTCCGCCAGCCGCTCGTGCACCTCGAGGTCGTCCCGGCCGAGCGGATGGGCGCCGAAGGTGTGCAGCAGGTCCACGTCGTCCGAGTCCAGGACGGCCCGGCGCAGGGCGGCCTCCAGCTCG